>NZ_FTOI01000005.1 GCF_900156725.1 Kaistella chaponensis
AAGGCTTAATTTAAAAGGAAAGAGCCCGGTACAGTACCGAACTCTTTCCTTTAATAATATTGTTTAATTTTGTCTAAACTTTTGGGTGCAGTCTATTTCGGGAATTCTAATTTTTAAAGTGATGATGGTTTATTTCAACAAGGCATTGAAAGTATCCCCTTGTCGAATATCTCCGGTGTTGTACCCTTTCATAAACCATTCTTTTCTTTGTGCCGAACTTCCGTGGGTGAAACCTTCTTGGTTTACATAACCTTGCGAACGTTTTTGAATATTGTCATCACCAACAGCTTCTGCCGCAGAAATTGCAGATTCGATGTCTCCTGGTTCTAAAATTTGTTCTCTGTTATCGGTTTGTCGCGCCCAAACTCCTGCATAAAAATCTGCCTGAAGTTCGGTAGCTACAGAAACCCTGTTCATTTCGGCTTCTGAATATCTTCCTCTTAATTGATCTACTTTTTGAGTAGTTCCTAACAAAGTTTGTACGTGATGCCCGATTTCATGTGCCATCACATAAGCGATAGAAAATTCGGTCACTTTTGCGCCAAATTTTTGTTCAAGTTCTTGGAAAAAACTCATATCCATATAAACAGTTTGATCTGCAGGACAATAAAAAGGTCCCATCGCAGCTTGCGCAGTTCCACAACCAGATTGGGTTACGCTTTCAAACATCACCACTTTTGGAGCACGATATTGCATTCTGTTTTCCTGAAAAATTTTGGTCCAAGTCTGCTCGGTTTCGGCGGTAACCATGGAAACAAAATCTTTTACTTTTAATTCATTGGCACTTAAATCGCGCTGTTCTGTTTGTTGACCAGAATTTTGCATCCCAGAAGAAAGTATTGCAGAAGGATCACCTCCTAAAAAAAACACAATTGCAGCAATAATCAGCGTTCCTAAACCGCCACCGACCAACATTCCGCCTCCTCCACCGGAGCCGCGTCGATCATCAACATTACCACTTCTATCGTTGGTCCATTTCATAAAGAATTTTTTAAAGTATTAATCAAATTTAAAATTACAAAAAATTTATCGATAGCGCATATTTTCTTTTTAGTAATCCAACATTTGGCACACTTCTATTCATGTTTTGTGATCAGATTTTCTTCAGATTCTACAAAACATTCCAAACTAAGATTACTTAAATATGTTCATTTGCTCCTTATAAATAGGACTTTGAATGTTTAAAAAATTTAAAACACTGTGAAAGACATAATTTTGAGTAAGTATTTTATTGGGTTTCATTTGTCGCGCACTGTTATCAGAAGTCCAAACGATAAATGGGATCTCGTATTGTTGTTTCGGTGCAATACTTCGCGGTAAACCATGCATATAAAGGTTATTTTCGCCTAAAGACTCGCCATGATCAGAAACAAAAATCATCGCACTTTTATACTCTTGCAGCTGCTTCAAATCCTCTATCACATTTGCTAAGAGATAATCGGTGTAAACAATCGTATTGTCGTACGCATTGACAAGTTCTGCATGAGAACAATTTCCCAGTTCAACGCTGTTGCAGACAGGTTTGAAAATTTCAAACTTTGCAGGATATTTCTTACTATAAGTAGGACCATGACTTGTACTGGTGTGCAATACAATTAAAATTTTGTTTTTTTTGCTGGCTAAAATCTGTTCTTTCAATCCAGACAGAAGAATACCGTCATAATCACAATCATCGCCTTTGCAGTTGGGCATTAAAGCTTCTCTGTTTTCATAATTTTTGATATGAACAGGAGGTTCTCCCCAGTTTGTAGTACGCCAAATGACATCAACATTATTTCTGTACAAATAATTGGGTAGAATTTCATACAACTCGTCAGTATTTTCGTGTTCCACAATGCTTTTTACCCCTGCAGTTGTGTAGGTCGCATCGGAAGTCGCATTAAAATGAGAAACGTTCGGAATTTTAGAAAGTAACGGATTGGTATTTTTTGGGTAACCGTATAAAGAAAAATTTTCACTTCTTGCGGATTCGCCGATCACCAAGATTACCACAGATTTTTGGTTATCTTTTATAGTGGCATCTGGTAACAATATTTCTTTCTCGTTTTTCTTGAATTGATGAATATAAAACAGAGGAATATTGACAGCATACGACCACGGCATTGCAAGTCCGCCCAATGTTTTTGAATTTTTATCGATCCATAACCAATTGCTAGCATTGGCAAAAGCTAAGGTTAAAAGAAACAATAAAGTGAGCGAAATGGAGACCAAAAACTTCTTAACAGTTACAGTGATAATTTTGGCTTTAACGATAAAAATACTGGGTAAAATTCCCAATAAAACAACATACAAAACCAATTTAATAGAAAAAAAACTGCTGGATTCGGAATAGTTCGTATTGAGAACGTTTCCGATCATACTTTCATCGATGATAACGCTGTATGTATTTATAAAGTACACTGCAACCGCGTTGATAATAAAGAATAGTACCAATAAAATTTTTCCCACTAAACGCGACAAAAAGAAAATCAGGAATAGGGCAAAAGCATTAGCGACCAACATTGCGATCACTAAACTAACAATGATAGAAACGCCGGTAAAGCTTTTGTAATCTACATTATTAAAGACAAATTTAAAAAAAGGATAATGAAATAATATGAAAAGAAGCGAACTCATAATGACAACAAAATGAGTAATTTTAAAATTATTTTTTAACATAGATGTACACAATTTTATAAAGTGAAACGCATAAACTAATGAATGCCAAGTAATAGATCACTAATTGATCATTGACTATCTTACTGATTATGGAAATGCCACTTCCCAAAATCAACACGATAAAAATTGGATAATATTTTTTGTAACCCACCCAATGCCAAATTTTATATTTTCTGCTAATAAAAATACCGATAATTGCAGAAATATATCCGATAATGCTGCCAATAATAACATCCAGTGGATGATGCGCTCCAACTCCTACTCTTGAGAAAGCAATAAATAATCCCAAGACGACGATGAAAAAAAACCATAAAAATTTGAGCTTAAAATCTTTGGGCATAAAAGCATAGAGCAATATGGTAAGCGAAGTAAAGATGGTGATCGAATGACCAGAAGGCAAACTGGAGTATCCAACAGCTGTTTTCCCGACAATGGTAAAAAGATCATTATCGTAAACCACTGCTGGTCTTGGAACATCAAAAAAATTCTTTAAAATTTTAGAAAACAATAGAGAAACTAAGGAAGCCGATATTAAAGCCTCCCAAATTTGAGGTGCATACACCACGAAAATAATTAGAAAAGACAGAAAAATAGAAGCATCACCAATTTGAGTAAGATTATACTCTAAGTTGGGAAATTGACCTAAATGGTGATTGAGAAAAAAGAAGCAATCTTTTTGAATTTGTGTGTATTGATAGGCATTTAAAGAATCTTCGCGGTAAAGAAACAGAACAATTGCTAGGAGCAGAACCAAAGGTAAAATAAAAATGGAGCACTTGAGCTTTGCGTAATTATTAATAACATTGGTGTTCATCATGCTTCTTTTTTTTACAGATCTCTATTGAAAAATTTATTACTGATGCGCATCTTTTTGACTGGATAAAATGATTTATTCCCAAAATTTTCACGAAAGAAAATAAATAGGTCGGGACTTTTATTCAATATCAGGATTTTCAAAATTTAGAATCATTTGTATTCCCCTACAACCTAAAACCCGATTTGCTTCAATTTAGAATTTAAATTTCTTTTAAAATCAATCATTTGCAAAGCTGTAACTGCAGCTTCAATTCCTTTGTTGCCCAAATTTCCGCCGCTTCTTGCGATAGACTGTTCCGCTGTATCATCTGTTAAAAGGCAGAAAATAGTAGGTACATCAGTCATAATATTACAGTCTTTAATTCCTTGCGCAACTGCAGAGCAAACATAATCAAAATGTGGAGTTTCACCACGAATTACGCAACCAATGGCAATAACGGCGTCAAAAATCCCTTCTTTACACAGCTGCATCGAAGCGTAATTCAACTCAAAAGCCCCTGGAACTTTAAAGATTTTAATGTTTTCTTCTTTGACGCCCTCTTTTTTGAGGACTTCTAGGGCACCATCGCGAAGATTGTGCGTTACAAAATCATTCCATTCTGAAACAACAATGCCAATTCTAAAAGAACCGGCATCATTAATTTGTAATGGTTTGTAATCGGAAAGATTTACAGTTGCCATCGTTTATTTTTTTAGTAATATTTTACCATTTCGATATAAGAATCAGACATCCCATTATCGTAATCCTGATATTTTTCATCGATGGTTGTGAAATATTTTTTAGCCTCTGCATTTTTCTTTAATGCCAATGAAACCAAACCTGCTTTTCTGGTGAAATAATAAGAAGTGTAAGGATCATCTGAAGCAGTGGTTGCTTTATCTAAAAGTGATAATGCATCCTCATTTTTGTTAAGATTTGATTGGCAATCTGCCATTGCGCCGTATTTCAAGGCAATTAAAACTTTATTATCAGAAGAAAATTTATCCAATAAATCGTAAGCTTCTTGATATTTTCCTTCTTTAAACTTAAGAAGACCTGCATTGTACACAGAAAGCTTTCCAACTTTAGTTCCTGAATAATCATTGTAAGTTCCCAAGAACCCTGGATTTGCAGCAGTTTTCCCACCCAATGCCAATTCATCTTTACCGTCTGCTAAATTTTTCTGAGCAGAGAGATAACTGATGATGGCTTCCTCATTGCGTGGTCCTACGTAAAATTGTTGGTAAGCAAAATATCCCAAAACGGCCAAAACCATAGCGCCAAAAATAGTCATCAGGGTTTTCGCGTGCTTTTCTACGAATCTTTCAGTATCTAATGCACCTCGGTCTAAGTCTTTGAAAACTTCAACAGTTTCCTTTCCTTCCATTTCTTTATTGTTCGTGTGCGATGTATGCTGTTTTGCCATAATTATTGTAAAAATTGAAGTGCAAATTTAACTGTTTTTGAACGATTTACAAAATTATGTCTGAAAAAACATTTTTTAAACAAATTAGAAATCATCTCTGGGAGAATTGTCTGCGGAAAATCAGAAATTTAATACTCTAAAATTGAATGAACAGGTACTTTGAATTGTGCTAATTTTTGTTCTCCAAGAAGGTCTTTTAAACCAATTAAAAAACTAAACTGCGCTACTTTTGCACCTTGTTTTTCTACTAATTTTGCAGCGGCTTCAGTTGTTCCGCCTGTTGCTAATAAATCATCGTGTACCAAAACTCTTTGCCCCGGTTTAAGTTGTCCTATGCGCATTTCTATTTCTGCGGAACCATACTCTAAATCATATTTCTCACTGACAAAAGGAGGTGGTAATTTTCCTTTTTTCCGAATTAAAATAAAGGGAACTTCTAGTGCAACTGCAATTGCAATCCCAAAAAGGTAGCCTCGACTTTCAATTCCGCAAACGGCATCAACTTTCCCACGACTGAAATTGGCGAGATCTGCGATGACTTCCTCATACAATTTTGGATCAAGAAAAATGGGAGTAATATCTTTGAACTGAATTCCTGGTTTCGGGAAATCGGGGATATTTTCTATGGTTTCTTCTAGTCGCTGAACTAATTCGGAATTTGTCATTTTAATTTATTTTGTAGCTAGAAATTTTCCATTCACCATTTACATTTTTCAAGCCAAAAGTTACTTGAAGCGAAGTGGTTTTTCCGTTTTTATCAGTCACATCGTACGTTGCATTCACACTAGAGGAATTCGAACTTGTGCTTCCTGCTGCAATGTTTTTCACATTAATGCTTTTTACACCACCAAACCCGGAAGTCGGATTGGAAAAATTATCAAATGAACCCCAATTCGGATTATCTGAGGTTTCGTAGGCTCCTTTTAGATTTTGTGAATTCAGGCTGCTCAGGAATTTTGAAACGCTAGACTTTGGATCGGCTGCAGGAGGAACAGGTGTAGCTGTTTGCGGATCAGTAGAATCTCCGGTTGCATTTGGAGTTGTATTTGGTACTTTTTCGGTACCATCAGTAGGATTTACTGCGGGTACAGAAAGCGCATTCGGATTTACAGCAACACCAATTTTTGACATTTTATAGGTCTTTTTGGTGGTTTTCACTGAAACCGTAATATCAATTTTATTGTCGATAACCTTTTGGGAAGGTAAAGAAGAAAATTTCAAATTAAAGCCTTTGAAATTATTATCCCTCATTAAATTTTTTGAAGTAAGGATTTTTGTACCGTTACTAAAAACCTCTAAAATAGCTTCCAAACCTGCACCAGTAAATGCAACAGGTTTTCCTAAATTATCAACTAATCGTGGGACAATCTGTAAAGATTTCGGACCCAAAATACTGTCAAATGCCATTGGAATGGTACTAACATTTAATGAGCTCGCCGAAATATCGTTAGGATCAGCTTCTTTCGCTAAAACATCTCCAAAAATATTCATTTCCCCTAAAGAAGGTGGACCTGTACTTGACCAATCGATGCCATTTTTTTGGGCAACCTGATCCGCAAGATTAAACACTTCTGGAACTTTTTTACCGTTGATTAATTTCCCTAAAGCTTTCAACTCGTCGACATCTGTATCAGCTTCAACACCAAATGTTTTAAGAATATACAGTGCTTCATTGAATTTCACCTGCTGTAGGGTATTCAAACTAGAAGTCATATCATTAATACTAGATTGCAGCGTTTGCGTTGTAGTTGCATCAACGCTATCTTTTTTGCAAGCGATTAGAAAAAATGCAAAGAGTAATAACAAAAATATTCGTTTCATAAAAGGTGGTTTGTACAAATTTAAAAAAAATCCCGACATAAAGCCGGGATAATGATTTTGAATACTATTTTGATTCGTTTAGAACGGATACTCATAAATTTTAGATTCCTTAAGGAAAGGATTTCCTACTGGAATTAGTTGCAATTTGGAAAGTGTAGTTAACACGACGAGAACAAACGATCCTGCTCCAAATAAAATAGAACCTGCATTTAGTAAAAATACTTCTGGCGTTTTCCAAAATGGTCCAATTGTTCCAGGCATTACCATGTTGAAATAAACCAACCATTGCCCACAAATAACAATTACTGCCATTATAGAAACCACTTTATAATTTCTCTTGATGCTTGAACTTACCATTACTGAAAGTGGTAGCAAAAAGTTCAAAATCAAAATAATAAAGAACACACTTTTGTAATATTGGAATCTACCGAAGAAATAATTAACCTCTTCTGGTACGTTTGCATACCAATACAACATGAACTGCGCGAAAAAGGTATACGTCCAAAGCATACTTAATGCGAATAAGAATACCCCTAAATCATGCAAATGGTTATCATTAAATTGTGGAAGAACACCAGTTTTCTTTAAATATACACTGATTAGGATAATTACGGCCAAAGCTGAAGCCCATGCACTTACCATTGCATACCAAATATACATGGTAGAATACCAATGCGGGTCAATCGACATCAACCAATCCCATGCCCAAGCTGCAGAACAGAAACCGAAGAAAGCAATATAGCCAATACTCCAACTGTAATAACTTGCATACACTTTTCTACTTTTTGTTTCATCTACTTTTTTAGAAAGCGATTTCAATTTCCAAACGAAGAAGGAAGCTCCGATTACATAGAATAAAGTTCGGAAAACATAGAAAGGAATATTTAAAAACTTTTTCTTTTCAAAAAGAATAGGATCAAAATTCTTATCACCAGGAGTTGTCAATTCAGGATCCATCCAATGGAAAATATGACCGGTATGGGTTACATTTAAAATCATTAGGATTACAACAAGCGCTCCTGCGTACGGAATAAAAGAAGCGATTGCTTCCATTACTCTTAAGATTATAATAGACCAACCTGCATGTGCAGCGTTTTGAATACAATAAAAGAATAATGCACAACAGCTAAGAGCGAATAAAAATACTGAAACAGTATGAATTGCTGCCAAAGGCTGATTGTGAATCTGATGCTTTGCATGCTCTAAGTGTGCTGCGTGATCTTGTGGTCCTACCATTTGACTTGAGTTGGTAGGTGCATGATTTCCGCTTGCATGAGCTGCCTCCATCATATGTTCAATTCTGGCATCATCCATTCCGTGATTCATAAAATACCCTGCGCCAAAAAGCACCAATCCCAGAACGATAAATATGATTGAATATAATCTTAATTTAGGTGAAAAACTATACATGTTTTATTTCTTTTTATTTTTTAGGACTCGTCGTTACATTTGCTGCGTCTGCTGGTTTTGCATCAACTGTTGTTGCTGCCATTGGCATTGCTGTAGTTGCAGCTGGTGCAGGATTTACTCCTCCCTTGAAAGCACTCATAATATACAAAGCAACTCTCCATCGATCACCAGGAGTTAACTGACCTGCGTAAGAACCCATTGAGTTTCTACCATTTGTTAATACATAATGTACAGAGCCCACAGTAATTTGTCTATCTGCATAATTAGGAACACCTGAATAAGCGCCACTCACAACAATTGGACCTTGTCCGTCACCCGCGGTTCCGTGGCAAGCTGAACAAGTTTTTTCATATAAACCTTTTCCTCTTTCAATATCTTTTTTCTGATTTGCAGGATTTAAAGGGGAAGCAACGATCAATTTTGATTCGTCATAACCTCCATTGTATTGATCAGGAGTCATCGCAGCATTCATTGCAACATCTGCAACTCCATCTACATCATGAGAAACCGTTCCGTTTACTGGGCCTAAACCTGTTGCACCATTATTTTTTACAAATGCTGGAATTTCATTTTCATGATCAGAATAAGCAATATCTGCTTTCATCAAAGGATCATAAGCTACAGGAAAATACATATCTGGAAAATAAACCAAAGGCGGATTTTCTTTGCTGCAAGAACTTAATGAAAATGCTACAAATCCTATGATTGCTGTAATTTTAATTATATTCTCTTTCATTTTAAGCATCTTTTACAGTTATTTCTTCAACACCGGTATCGATCAAGATTTGTTTTACTGCATCAACATTATCGGTTACAAACTCCATCATAAATTTATCGTCTGTAGTTCGTGGATCCGGATTTTGAGGTGGACAACCTGGATACATTTTATTTCTAATCAAAAAGGTAAGAGACATCATGTGCGCTGCACAGAAAACCATAAGTTCAAACATTGGAACTACGAATGCAGGCATGTTGTGTCCCCAATCAAATGAAGGTTTTCCTCCGATATTCTGTGCCCAATCATGGTTCATGGTGTACCAAGTGACAGTAACTCCTATACATAAACCGTAGACTGCGTACATAAAAGCAGCATCTGAAATTCTTGTTTTTCTTAAACCCAAAGCTTTGTCAAGACCGTGAACCGGAAAAGGAGTATACACCTCGTTAATCGCAATTCCTTTTTCGTTGAAAGCGTGTACACCGTTTAACAAATCATCATCGTCGGCATAAATACCAAATACTATTTTAGTGGTGCTCATCTTCTTCTTCTTTAGTTTTATAAGTTTCACCTGATATTTTCAGAATAGTTTTCAGCTCAGCCTGTGCAATTACAGGGAACGTTCTTGCGTATAATAAAAATAATACTCCAAAAAATCCTATTGTTCCTAGAAACACTCCAACATCAATGATGGTTGGCTTAAACATTGTCCATGAACTTGGTAAATAATCTCTGGAAATATTGATAACGATAATATCAAATCTTTCGAACCACATCCCGATGTTAATAATTAGGGCGATAATAAAGGTTGCCATAATATTAGTTCGTACTCTTTTGAACCAGAATAATGCAGGAACAATTAAGTTACAAGTAATCAATGCCCAGAATGCCCACCAATAAGGACCGGTTGCTGCACCCGGAGAAAGGTATGTAAAATCTTCATATCTTGAACCTGAATACCAACCGATGAAATACTCTGTACCATACGCTACAGTTACCATTCCACCAGTAATGATGATAACGATATTCATGATTTCGATGTGATACATGGTAATGTAATCCTCAAGGTGACACACTTTTCTCGCAACTAACAATAGTGTTTGTACCATTGCAAATCCAGAGAAAACTGCTCCTGCAACGAAATACGGTGGATAAATAGTTGAGTGCCATCCTTTAATTACAGAGGTTGCAAAGTCAAAAGATACCGTGGTGTGTACTGAGAATACCAATGGAGTTGCTAAACCAGCTAATACCAAAGATAGTTCTTCGAAACGTTGCCAGTGTTTTGCTTTACCACCCCACCCAAATGCGAGGAAGGTATAAATTCTTTTTGTCCAAGGCGTTTTTGCCCGGTCTCTAATCATTGCAAAGTCAGGAATTAATCCCATAAACCAGAAAACGGTTGATACGGAGAAATACGTTGAAATTGCAAATACATCCCAAAGTAAAGGCGAGTTAAAATTGGTCCATAATGAACCAAATTGGTTCGGTAAAGGGAAAACCCAGTATCCTACCCAAACTCTACCCATGTGAATTACTGGGAAAATAGCCGCCTGAACTACAGCAAAGATTGTCATTGCTTCCGCAGAACGGTTAACAGACATTCTCCATCTTTGTCTAAATAATAACAATACTGCGGAGATTAAGGTTCCGGCGTGACCGATTCCTACCCACCAAACGAAGTTGGTAATATCCCATCCCCAGTTATTGGTTCTATTAAGTCCCCATGCACCGATTCCGGTCCCAATTGTATAAGCGATACACCCAAACCCGTAAAGGAATAAGGTTAAGGCGATCCAAAAGGAAACCCACCACAGTTTACCTGCGCGTTCCTCGATAGGTCTTGCAATATCTTCGGAGATATCGTGATAAGTCTTATGACCAATAATTAAAGGTTCCCTTATCGGAGCTTCGTAATGTCCTGACATTTTTTACCTATTTATTATTTAAACGTTATTTTCTTTTCTGTTTCTTACTTTGGTATGGTAGAATACATTTGGTTTTGTACCAATTTCTTCCAACAAAGTATATCTTCTATTGGTGCTGAAAAGCGCCCGAATTTCTGAATTTTTGTCATTCATATCACCGAATTTTAAAGCGGTGGTTGGACAAGCATTCACACAAGCAGTGGTGAACTCACCATCTTTGATTGTTCTTCCCTCTTTCTTAGCTTCTAAAATGGTGTTCTGTGTCATCTGAATACACATCGAACATTTTTCCATAACCCCTCTTGTTCTTACAACAACATCAGGATTTAGAACCATTCTTCCTAAATCATTATTTTGATTAAAGTCGAATTTATCATTCAAATTGTAAGTAAACCAGTTGAATCTTCTTACTTTATAAGGACAGTTATTGGCGCAATATCTTGTACCGATACATCTGTTATAAGCCATCTGATTTTGACCTTGCTTCCCGTGAGAAGTTGCCGCAACTGGACAAACTGTTTCACATGGAGCATGGTTGCAATGTTGACACATTACCGGTTGGAAAATCACATCCGGATTATTCGCAGGATGATTTAAAATACCGCTTTTCTTGTCTAAGAAATGACCATACATTCCAGGAACATCAAGATCTGCCGAGATTGCTTCTTCCTGAGAAAGTTTACCATCTTTATTCAAATCAACATTCGCAGGGATATCAGTTGAGTAGTAACGGTCAATTCTTAACCAAAACATATCTCGAGACATTCTTACTTCCGCTTTCCCAACTACAGGAACATTATTTTCAGCTTGACAAGCGATGACACAAGCGCCACATCCTGTACAAGAATTCAAATCTACTGATAAATTAAAGTGAGGACCATCGGTATCATCAAAAGCATCCCAAAGATCTATTTTACCTGCAGGCATTGCACCACCGATAGTATGATATTCTAAAGGTTTGTTCCAACCTAATTTTTCGTCGTCGAATTTTACATTCAAGAAAGTATCCAAAGGAACTTCTCTAGCAATTTCATAACGACCCATCAAAGTATTTTGAAGCTGCATTCCTGCAAATTCATGATCGCCACCAGTTTTCTCAATTTTTACATTTGATAAAATTGAGTTAGAGCCATCAAATAAAGGATAAGCATTAACACCTGTTTCGGCAACTTTTCCAGAATCTTTTTTACCATATCCAAGTGCAAGTCCGAACGAGCCATCTGCTTGACCAGGCTGCACAAATACAGGAACATCTTTTATTGTAACGCCATTAACTGTTACGTTAACAATAGATCCACCCAACTGCATTCTCGCATTCAAATCATTGTTAAGACCTAATTTTTCAGCATCTCCTGGAGAAACGGTCAAATAATTATCCCACGATAATCTTGTAATAGGATCTGGAAGTTCTTGCAACCAAGGATTGTTTGCTTGAGTACCGTCTCCAATTGCAGTTTTGGTATAAAGAACTAATTCTAAATCAGCTGATTTAAAACTGCTCAGTTCAGTGATTGCTTGCTGTGCATTTCCAGCAGCGTAAGAAATACCGGAAGGATTACCACCTGCAATCACCCCATTATAAAGAGCTTTATTAAATGTAGTTCCACCAATTAGTGTAGCTGCATTCGCTTTTAAATAATCGTAATAATTATTAGCAGGATTTCCTTTTCCATTCATCCAAACCAAAAGTGAATCTTCGATTTGTCTAGACTTGTATATTTTCTGAATGGTTGGTTGCATTAAAGTATAAACTCCAGTTTGCGGCGCAAAATCACCCCATGATTCTAACCAATTTGCAACAGGAATTACAGCTTTTGCTGCCTTATACATTTCATTTTTCTTGTCGGTAATTGCAACGACACAAGCTACTTTTTCTAGCGCTTTTCTAAAATCTTCTCCTTTATTGCTGGAATAAATTGGATTTACATTGTTAGCGATGAGTACACCAACTTGTCCTGAAGACATCCAACCTAAGAATTCTTTATATTTTGCGCCATCAAATTCTTTAAGGAAATTTGCTTTTCCAGTTAAAGCACTTGATGCTAATTTTTGATTAATTAAATGAGCTAAAACAAAAGCTCCTTTTGAACCGTCAGCGAAAACAACAGCATTGCTTCCTTTCGCCTGAAGTTCTTTTACGATCTCGCCCGCTTCTTTGCTTACGCTTCCACCATTAAGACCATTATAAACTTCAATTAAAACTTTATTTACTGCACTTGGTTTCAATTGAACCCTTGTATCAGCATTGGCTCCAGTTAATGACAAATTCGATTCGATCTGAATGTGTCTTAACATATTTGGACCAGGCTTTCTTGCTGCACCATAGCTGGTTTCTAGCGAAGCACCATTATAATCTCCTAAGAAATCTGCCTGAAAAGAAACGACCAACTGCGTTTTCGACAAGTCATAAACAGGTAATGCTCTTTGTCCGAAAACTTCTTGAGCGGCATCTAAAGCTGCCGAATGCGGAACCGCATCATACGTTACTAACTCTGCAGAAGGGTATTTGGTTTTGAAATCTGCAAACAATTTCTTGAAAGTTGGTGAAGGAAAAGAATGTGACAATACAACAATCTTTTTCCCTGCAGCCTGCGCTTGCGATATACCTTTTAAAACGAAATCATCAACACTATCAAAAGTATCATCTTTTCCGTTGAGTTTCGGTTGTTTTACTTTGTCATTATCATAAAGAGAAAGAACCGCCGCTTGTGCACGCGCATTAGTTTTACCCAACGCATTCGCCATAGGATTCGGCTCAATTTTAATCGGTCTTCCTTCTCTGGTTTTTACCAAAACACTAGCGAAATCATAACCATCAAAATAAGTAGACGCGTAATAATTAGGAATTCCTGGAATTATTTCGTGAGGTTTAACTACATAAGGAATGGTTTTAATTACTGGAGCTTCACAAGCTGCTAAAGTTACAGCTGCCGTTGAAAATCCCAAAAGTTTCAGGAAATTTCTTCTTGAAGTTCCAGACTCATTCGATTGATCGCCTCTTAATAATTCATCCACCGGAATTTCGTTCTGAAATTCTTTTAGGGCCAACTTACCGTTTAAGCTTGGATCCTTCAGTTCGTGAATATTTCTGAATTGTATTTTATTTGAAGCCATTGATACTTCTAATTTTTTATTATTAATAATGACATTTACCACACTCAAGACCTCCAATCGCAGCCACTGTAACTTTGGTACCAGAACCGTATTGTTTTTTCAATTTATCGTGTAGATTTTTGAAATACTCTTTATTATAACCATTGGTCATATCCACTTCTGTAGTTCTGTGACATTCGATACACCATCCCATTGTGAAATCGTTTGCCATCTGTACCACATTCATGGTATCAATTTGACCGTGACATGCTTTACAAACCACATCGATTTTAGCTTCAGGGTTTTTCTTATTGAATGAAGTTATAATTGCATTTTCTCCTGCTACAACGTGTTGCGCGTGATTGAAGTATACGAAATCCGGCATATTATGGATCCTAGTCCATTCCACGGGTTGTGTTTTGCCTGTATATTGCTGTGAAGCAGGATCCCAACCAACAGCAGAATATATTTTTTGAATCTCACCATCATAGAATGCTTTGTCTTTTCCTGGCTCGATGTATTTTCCTTTGTATTCGGAAATCATTTTGTGACAGTTCATACAAACATTCATTGAAGGAACTTCAGAAACCTTTCCATATTTTGCGGAAGAGTGACAAAGTTGACAATCAATTTTGTTTTCCCCTGCGTGAATTTTGTGAGAGAAATAAATCGGCTGCTCAGGTTTGTATCCTTTATAAACACCAACCCACATCAACCAGTTCCAAATTCCGTATGCCGCAAAAATTCCTAAAACTACCAAGACCCCTTTTCCAATGTAACTGTATTTTCTATACATATCACCGAATGAAACGGCTCTAGTCGCATTAAGTCCCGCTAATTCCTCTGTTTGTTGAAGTTTTACAAGCTGTCTTAATTTTAAAAGCAACCACAAAAGCAAACCACCAATCGCAATCAGTGAAATCAAAATAACTTTTGAATTCGTGGATTGTTTTTGAGCCATTTCCAGTGCAGCTACAGAGTTTGTATCTGATGCAGTTGCAGCGTCTGCTGCAGGTTCAGGAGCAGGTGGATTTGTAGTATACTCCAAAATATCATCGATATCCTTATCTGATAGATTAGGAAATGCAAGCATTTCGGTTTTGTTGAATTTTGCAAAAACTTCATTGGCGTACTTGTCACCAGAAGCTCGCAGTGCTTTATTGTCTTTGACCCACTTACGAATCCAATCTGTATCTAAGTTTTGCTCCTTTTTAAGCCTGTCTACAACGCCCCCTAAAGCAGGACCGACCAATTGCTTATCTAAAGCGTGACACGCGGTACAGTTTGCTTTAAAAAGCTTCTCACCATTTTTCGCGTCTCCTTGCGCGTAAATAGAAGCACTGGTCGATAGCAACACATATATTGCGATGAGACCTCTTTTGTAATGCTTTCTCCAACTAATCATATAAATCTTGGGTTAGTAAATTGTGTTGTGTTTACTTTTAACTTGGCAAAAATAGCACATTTAACAGAAAATTAAGAAGAGAACGGTGTTGCAATTTATCATTTAAGTTAATTTATAATAGTTCTAAATTACAAATGTTGGTATAATTTTAAATTGTTATAAATTTGCGTAAAATAAAGCTAAATGAAATATATCCATAAAATATACACTGTCTTTTTATTCCTTACCATTAATACCATTGAAGCCCAACAAGTTGTAAAAATCGATACCATTTCTGGTACTCCATTATCGATTACAATGGATAAAAAGATTAATGATTTACTGGGAAATGTAGAGGATAAATGCAATCCCAATATCACTCATAATCCGACAAAATCTTGGAGCGAAGGGACAGACTCTTCTCCATACTCGAATATTCCGAAAATAATTGTGCCGAAAAGAGAACTTTCAAGAGCAGAAATTTGCAGAAGAAACCCAAGAATTATGGGGTACAAAATTCAGTTAGCTGTAGTGAAAAGCAATGAGGAGGCGCGAGAAGTGGGAATGTATTTCCGCCGAAGATTCCCAAACATGAAAGTAGAAATCGACGCTTCACTACGACCTAATTATAAAGTTATGGCAGGAAGTTATCTTTCTAAACAGACTGCAAAATCCGATTTCGGCAATGTACAAAGATCATTTAAAGATGCCCGGCTAATTCCATACCGCGTTTTCTGTGCCGAAGCAAAATAATACACCCTTTAATCACAAAAAAATAAAGCCACTTTCAAATAGAGAGCGGCTTTATTTTTTTCGAAGGTTTAAAGAACTGCGTCTTTTCGCCATCTAAATAGTTCTGTTCTTAATTCTTCACGAGCAAACGGAAACCTTCCCCGTGAACATTGATGATTTCTAAACCATCATCTTCTCTCAGTAATTTCCGCAATTTTGCGATATACACATCCATACTTCTTGCAGTAAAATAATTTTCCTTCTTCCAGATTTTTCTTAATGCTAAATCTCTTGGCATAAAGTCGTTTCGGTGCATACAAAGCAATTTCAACAATTCATTCTCTTTTGGAGAAAGCTTGTATTCATTATCATTAACTCTTAATTGACGCAACATGGAATCGAAAAAGATATTGCTGATTTTGAATTGTTCCTGTTCTTCATCTTCCAAAACTGCACTTCTTTGTAGTATTGCTTTGATTTTATAAAGCAAAAGCTCTGTATCAAAAGGTTTTGTAATATAATCGTCGGCTCCTAACTGATAACCTTTCAGAATATCTTCGCGCATATTTCTAGCGGTGAGAAAAATGATCGGTATATTTTTGTCGATTCTTTTTACATCTTCTGCCAAACTGAAACCATCTTTTTTTGGCATCATTACATCGAAAATACAGATATCGAATTCGTTTTCTGTAAATTCTTTCAAACCTTGCTCTCCATCTGTAGCCAGGTTCACTTCAAAGTTATTTATTGTTAAATAATCTTTCAAAACCGCCCCAAAACTTTGGTCGTCTTCTACTAATAAGATTCTGTTACTCATAATACAATTGATTAAATTTATTTATTTAGGCTAAAGATTTCTTCTTCCTTTTTTAATGTTATACTTCTTTTAGGCTTTATGATGATTAGGAGTCATCGGTAATTTTATGGTAAATGTACTTCCTACATTTTTTTGGGAATCAACAATAATGAGACCTTTATGCAATTCGATAATTTTTTTCACATAAGACAATCCTAAACCCTGCCCTTTTACATTGTGAATATTACCTGTTTCTTCTCTAAAGAACTTTTCGAAAATCCGCACTTTATTATCGGTTTCCATTCCCATTCCTTTATCAGCAATTTCAATGACGTACCAATTGCCTTCATTCCTTGTTTTTACAGTAATTTCCGGTGCTTCTGTTGAATATTTATTGGCATTATCCAAAAGATTAACGAGCGCATTCGAAAAATGAAATTCATCAATTTTAAAATGGTATTTTTCTGTATTGAATTCCTGAGTCAACGTTCCTTTTCGCTGTGCTACAATTAGGCCGAAAGATTCTGTAATCTTTTTGATCAAAGCTCTAACATCGGTTTCCTTTAAAAATAATTTCACCTCATTACGCTCCAGTTTCGACATATTCAAAATATTTTCCACCTGATGTTTCATGCGCAGGTTTTCTTGCTTGATCAAGGCAGAATAATACTTCACTTTCTCTGGATTGGTCGCGATTTTATCGTTTGCCAATGAATCTGTTGCAACCGAAATCGTGGCAAGAGGCGTTTTAAATTCATGCGACATATTATTAATAAAATCGGTTTTGACCTCTGCGATTTTTTTCTGCTTCATCATATAATTGATGGAAATAATATAGATCCCCAAAATCGTGAGCAAGGACAAAATCGTTCCAAGCAACATCGGTAAATTAGTTTTTGCGAGGGAATACTTTTTATCGGGAAAAACAAGCGCCAAAGTATAAAGTGTTCGGTCTTTGCTATCTGTAAAAAGCGGATAAGTGTACTCGCTTTTATCTTTTTCTGACTTAAAAATACCGTTGACAACTTTGGTGACTTCATTTTTTTTATCCAACACCGCAAAACCAAATTTCGTATTCAAACCATTCAACCTTAATTCTTTATTTAAGATAGAATCCAACGTTTTCCCGTCCACTCGCTTTTCGACGGGCAAACTCGAAGCACTTAATTTAGCAAATTCACGCAAAGCATAGGTGTTGTTATTGATGTCTTTGCTTAACTGCGCTGTTAATGGTTCCGAGCTAATCTGTGGTTTTTTAATCTTCAAAATCCCTTCATCCGTATATAATTTGGTCAGCGTAAGACTGTCTCCTTTTTGCGAAATAGGAATGTTTTTATTCTCGACGATACTTTTCTGAAAAGTGATCGTATTTTTATTCCCTGCTTCCGAGTTTTGTTGAATGTACGTTTGCGTGGGTTGGTTACTGCTGTCAACTACGTTTTTTGCAAAATTCTTATAATATTGGTTCAGGTATTTGTCAACTTCAAGCTGTTGTGCTTTCATCGACGTAGATTCCAAAGAAGAATATACTTTGTTTGAAAAATCCTGATTCAACGCTGAGTACAATTCTTTGATCCAATATAATTGCAAAGTCACGAAGACAATCATCGAGATCGTCATTAAAACAGATATAAAAGGAATGAACTTGTTATTCATTATGAAAATTTAATTTGAAGTGTTAAAATTACTCTTTTTAAGAATATTACAATAACATAAAAGTAAAAAAAATATTATTACTTTCTTAAAATCCAAAGATTTAACAAATAATTATGAATATCAATTGTTTAAAATTAAGTAATAATAATTTCTAAATTTGTATAGTACACGACATCACTTAACCGCAAAAGAAACAAAAGCTTTATCTACAATTTAAGATTTTCAAAAGTGGGCAAGATAAACGTTTTACATTTTCCAACCTTTGGAATACTTTTTACCGATCATTTCTTTTATTGCTTTTACGGTAAAAAAGAAGGTTTATTTTTTTTATGTACTAAATTTGATAAAAATTAAATAAAATGAACAATATCGTTTTTAATACAGATTTGCATCATGCAACCATTTTTGTAATGAAAATATTCGATGCAAAAGGGGAAGAAGTGTGGAATTATTTTACAAATTCAGAACTTCTAGATTCTTGGTGGGCGCCAAAACCCTGGAAATGCGAAACCCAAAAAATGAATTTTGAAAATGGTGGAACATGGAATTATGCAATGGTGAGTCCGGAAAACGAGAAACATTTCGCACGTATTGATTACGAGGAAATTAATCCAAATCGAAGCATCGCATGGAGCGATTATTTTTGCGATGAAAAAGGAATAAAAAATTTAGAATTTCCTACAACCAATTGGCTCATCGGTTTCACTGGTGTTGAAGAAGGCGTAAAATTAACCGTAAATCTGCATTTTGCCTCAGAAAAAGAGATGAATGCAATCTTAGAAATGGGTTTTGAAGAAGGATTTAAAGCAACATTAAATCAATTAGAGGAAATTTTAAAAAAATAAAACTTACAAAAACCGGGAGAGAAATTTGACTCTTTAACGACAAAAGAAGCAAAACATTCAAACAAAAGCTGGCAAAAAAAGTGTTTACATTTTGCCAGCTTTTGCATTTTTTCAAACATATCTTTTGTCGCTTTTGCGGTAAAAAAACAGGATTGTTTTTCTCTACATTGAAATTTTATAACAATTCCTCATCAATGAAATATTGAATAATGGCTTTTTTCATTAAAATTTGCTGCTCATTGGGTTTCAATTCTGGCAATTTTTCGACTTCCTCAAAATGCGGATAACCATCATCGTCGTAATTCGAAAATTTATAGTATCCGAAAGGTTCTAAAAGTCGGCAAACTGCGATATGCAAAATATTCAACTTATCGTCTTTCGAGTATTTCTGTTGTCCGCTTCCGAGTTCCTGAACGCCGATCAAAAACAAAAGCGTATCAATTTGTGGATGTTTTTCGGTATCGAAATTTTTTACAAAAAACGCTTCAACTTCTTCCCAAAGCTGATTATCGGTTTTATTTTCCATCAATTTTATTTTCCAATTTCATTAAAAAAGCATATTCCAAAGCGTCTTCTTTTAAAGATTCAAATCTTCCGCTTGCACCACCGTGACCTGCACTCATATCTGTTTTGAAAAGCAACAAATTGCTATCGGTTTTTAGTTCCCGAAGTTTCGCCGTCCATTTTGCAGGTTCCCAATATTGCACTTGAGAATCGTGTAAACCAGTTGTGATTAGAATATTCGGGTAATTTTTCGCTTCTACATTATCATAAGGCGAATACGATTTCATGTAATCGTAATATTTTTTCTTTTTCGGATTTCCCCACTCGTCAAATTCTCCCGTTGTTAAAGGGATTGTCTCGTCGAGCATTGTTGTAACGACGTCTACGAAAGGAACTTGCGCCACAATTCCGTTGAAAAGTTCGGGTTCCATATTGATGATTGCTCCCATTAAAAGTCCACCTGCACTTCCTCCCATCGCATAAAGATGTTTTTCGGAAGTATAATTTTCAGCGACCAAATATTTTCCAGCATCGATGAAATCATAGAACGTATTTTTTTTCTGAAGCATTTTTCCGTCTTCATACCATTCTCTTCCCAAATATTCTCCGCCTCGAATATGCGCAATTGCATAAACAAAACCTCGATCCAAAATCGAAAGTCTTACATTAGAAAAACTCGCATCAACAGTATGTCCGTAACTTCCGTAACCATAAATTAGCAAAGGAGTTTCGGCTGATTTTTTTGTATTTTTATGATAAACCAACGAAATCGGAATTGAATTTTTCCCATCTCTTGAAGGTGCCCAAATTCTTTCAGAAATATAATTTTCGGCGAAAAATTTGCCACCCAAAACCTCTTGTTCTTTTAAAACTTTGGTTGTTTTTTCCTTCATATCATACTCCAAAGTAGCATTTGGTTTGGTTAAAGAAGTGTATCCAAAACGCAATTTCTGGGTGTTAAATTCTAAATTCATCCCAATATAAGCGGTATATGTAGGATCTGAAAACTCTAAATAATGTGCATTACCCGTTTCATTTTCGATCACTTTGATATGAAGCAAACCTTTTGTGCGTTCTTCGATCACAAAATAATTGTTGAAGATTTCAAAACCTTCCAACAAAGTTTCTTCGCGATGGGGAATTAAATCCACCCAATTTTCCATTTCTGGATGGGCAACTTTCGTCGTTACAATTTTAAAATTAGTCGCGTCGTCCGCATTCGTAATGATGTAAAACTCATCTTGGTAATGTTCTACAGCATATTCCAAATCATCAATTCTGGGTTGAATGATTTTCCATTCTGCAAATACATTATCTGCCGGAATAAATCGGTGCTCATCAGAAATGGTACTCGAGCTTCCAATGAAAATATATTCTAAAGACTTGGTTTTAAAAACATTAACATCAAAAGTCTCATCATCTTCATGAAAAACAAGAACATCTAACGAAGAATCGGTTCCCAATTGATGACGATAAACCTGAAAAGCGCGCAAACTTTCATCTTTTCGGATATAGAAAACGTGTTCGTTATCATTTCCCCAAACTGCTTTTCCTGTCGTATTGGGAATTTGCTCTGGATAAACTTCGCCGGTTTCTAAGTTTTTGAACTGGATGGTATAAATTCTTCTTCCCACGTTGTCGGAGGAAAAACTCATAAGTTTATTATCGGGCGAAACCGCAACACTTCCGATCTCGAAAAATTTTTGGTTTTCTGCTAAAACATTAACATCGATCAAGATGCGTTCTTCTTGGTCTAAATTTTGAAATTTTCTACTAAAAATAGGATATTCTTTGCCAATTTCAAACCGAACGATATACCAATATTCATTGAAAAAATAGGGCAGACTTTCGTCGTCTTCCTTATATCTGGCTTTCATTTCTTCGAAAAGCTGCTGCTGAAACGTTGAAGTATCCTTCATCATCAAATCACAGTAGTCATTTTCTTCCTCCAAATAGGCAGTGACTTCGGGATTTTCTCGTTCTTTCATCCAGAAATAATCATCAACTCTTTTGTCGCCATGAGATTCAAGAATCTTTTCTATTTTTTTTGCTTGAGGAGCGTTCATGTTGGAATAATTAAATGAGTTTTATGAATCTTTTGAGGTACAAAGTTCTAAAAGTTTAGTATTACAAAAAGCAAAGCCATCTTAATCTAGGAAAAAGACGGCTTTAAATAGTATTATCTCTTGAATTATTTTTCGTTATTACGAATAAATTTTTCAATAGCCATCGTCATCGAGGGTGATTCTTTACTTGGTGCCATTACATCAACTCTTAAATTCGCATCTTTTGCAGCTTGCTCTGTAGTTGCACCAAAAACCGCGATTCTGGTATTTTCTTGTTTGAAATCCGGGAAATTAACTCCTAAAGAGCGAACACCTTGTGGACTAAAGAATACTAACATGTCGTAATCGTCGATCGAAACATCGGTCAGATCACTGCATACTGTTTTATACATGGTGGCTCTGGTCCAGTCGATCGATGCAGTTTCCAACACTTTCTGCACATCTGAACTCAAAACATCAGCTGCAGGAAGAAGGTATTTCTCTGTGGGGAATTTTTTGAAAAGTGGCAATAAATCACTGAACGTTTTTTCACCGAAAGAGATTTTTCGTTTTCTGTAGATAATATGTTTCTGAAGATAGTTTGCTATGGCTTCAGACTGACAAATGTATCTCATTGAATCGGGCACCGAAAAACGCATTTCCTCAGCAAGACGAAAATAATGATCTACCGCGTTCTTGCTGGTAAAAATAATTCCGGTAAACTGCGAAAGATCAATTTTCTGCGTTCTAAGTTCTTTTGCGTCAACACCTTCAACATGAATGAATGGGCGGAAATCAATTTTTATTTTCTCCTTTTTTGCTATTTCCAAATAGGGAGAAGACTCATTAGGCGCTGGTTGTGAAACCAATATAGATTTAATTTTCATCATTAAATTTTAAAAGAATAATACTTTCCAGAGTACCAAAAAGGGTACAATTTGAAGGGTGCAAATATACAAAAATTTATAATACCATTTTTGAGGCAATATATCATTTTGATGGAACAAATAATAAAACTGCTTGAACACAAACATCAACAAAAGTCCCACGAAATAGAACGGCAGTCTCTGCAATTCTGCATCGGGAAAATAATAGCTCATTACACATAAAACAATCATAATGATTGAAATACAGAAATAAAATTTGGAGACAGTGAAACAAAAAAGATCCCATTTTCTCAGCGTACCTGTTCCTGCAAAAAACAAGTAACTCAGCAAATTTTTTATGAAATAAAATGCTGCTACAACGGTTATGGTAAAACCAAACTTGTTGAGTTCATAGCCGAAAAAAGTGAAGTCACGAGCAATTTTGGGCACGACAGGAATGTAGTGAGAAACAAAAGTGGCGAAAACCAAACAGAACACTGCACTAATGATCGTCCAACTCAAGAAATTATTGCTGGAATCGGAAAATTTTTGCGTTAGAAATCCTCTAACAGAGGAGTCTCGCTGCAAGGAAAACAACATGAAAACGTAAAGAAATAAACAGCCAATTATAATGAAGACCACCCAATCATTTTGCTGTGCAATTCGTATCAAATCTAAATTTTTTGCAAAAGTAAGCATATAAATAGAAATATATTTCAATTTCTACCTACATTAAAATCAAATTCTGCCCCACAATAAAATTGAATAAAATAAAGCAGGAAAAGTTTATCTTTGCGAATTAATTACATCGATGAAAAAACTGGTCATTATACCGACCTACAACGAAAAAGAGAACATAGAAAATATTATTTCCGCGGTTTTTGCGCTGGAAGAGGATTACCATATTCTCGTTGTTGATGATTCATCGCCAGATGGAACAGGAGATATCATTAAGAAACTTCAAAAGATTCATCCGAATTTTCTGCATTTAAGTGTAAGAAAAACCAAAGATGGTTTAGGAAAAGCATATTTGCATGGATTTGCATGGGCTTTGCAAAACAATTACGATTACATTTTCGAAATGGATGCAGATTTTTCGCACAACCCAAAAGATCTCAATCATTTATTTGAAGCCTGCAAAAATGCCGACATGAGCATCGGTTCCAGATATTCCAAAGGGGTAAATGTGGTGAATTGGCCCATGGGAAGAGTTTTGCTTTCTTATTTCGCTTCCATTTATGTACGGACCATTTTAGGGATTCCTATTCATGACACTACGGCGGGATTTGTTTGTTTCAGCAGAAAAGTTTTAGAAACCATCGATTTAAATGACATTAAATTAAAAGGGTACGGTTTTCAAATTGAAATGAAATTCCGGGCTTTTAAAAAAGGCTTCAAAATTGTAGAAGTTCCAATTATTTTTACCAACCGCGAATTAGGCACCAGCAAAATGAATGGCGGAATTATTCACGAAGCCGTTTTTGGAGTTTTAAATTTAAAGTGGAAATCTATTATTGGCAGATTATGAAACATTATCTTTTCCTTATTTTTTCTTTATTAATGAGCTGCTCGCAGTTGATCGATGAACCCAAAAATTTAATCCCAAAAGATAAAATGTCGGAGATTGTCGCAGAATTCGCCATGAACGACCAACTCCCCACCTATGTTCCGGGAAGCAATTTGGAAAACGCAACAAGAACGACCTTGAAACAAAGAAATATAAAATCCGCAGACTTTATAGAAAGCTATAAATATTACGCCGCTACCGGAGATTTAGAAAAAATTCTGAACAATGCTCAGGAAATTATTGTAGAAAAAGATCCAACGGCGAAAGACTATATCGATAAAAAATTAAAAGAAAATAAAAATACACCTCCTCTTGTCAAATAATATGATGTCTACATTTTTTGAAATCAACAAAACGTCAACCGGTAAAGCCAGAGCCGGAACCATCACTACTGATCACGGAACCATTCAAACACCGATTTTCATGCCGGTAGGAACCGTAGCTTCTGTAAAAACTGTTCATCAAAGAGAATTAAAAGATGATATCAAAGCGCAAATTATTTTAGGAAACACCTATCACCTTAATCTGCGTCCAAAAATGGATATTATGCAATCTGCAGGTGGATTACACAAATTTATGAATTGGGACTTGCCGATTCTTACCGATTCCGGTGGTTATCAGGTTTTTTCTTTATCAAAATCGAGAAAACTCAATGAAGCAGGCGTGAAATTTAAATCTCACATCGATGGAAGTACGCAATTTATTTCCCCCGAAATTTCCATGGAAATCCAAAGACAAATCGGTGCCGATATTTTTATGGCATTTGATGAATGCGTTGCATATCCTGCAGAATACAAACAAGTAAAGAAATCCATGGATCTAACCCATCGATGGTTAAAAAGATGCATTAAATGGAATGCCGAAAACCCAGAATTATATGGGCACAAACAAGCGTTTTTCCCGATTGTTCAGGGTTCTTGCTATTCTGATTTAAGAAAAAAATCCGCAGAATTTATATCTGAACAAAATGCCGTAGGAAATGCAATCGGCGGACTTTCTGTTGGAGAACCCGAAGAAGAAATGTACCGAATCACCGACGAGGTAACCGATATTCTTCCCATTGACAAACCACGATACTTAATGGGAGTTGGTACGCCTTGGAATATCATCGAAACCATTGGTCTCGGAATTGATATGATGGATTGTGTAATGCCGACAAGAAACGCCAGAAACGCCATGCTTTTCACTTGGAAAGGCGTTATGAACATGAAAAACAAAAAGTGGGAAAGTGATTTTTCTCCTTTAGATGAATTTGGAACCAGTTATGTAGATGCAGAATACTCCAAAGCGTATGTGCGCCATTTATTTGTAGCGAAAGAGTATTTGGCAAAACAGATTGCCTCCATTCATAACCTTGCATTTTATTTGGATCTGGTTAAAGTTGCGCGCGAACACATCGTTGCAGGAGATTTTTACGAATGGAAAGATTCAATTATTCCGGTTTTGAAACAAAGACTCTAACTCCTTTTAAGATTGCATGAAAATAATAGATTTATATATCATCAAAAAATACCTCGGAACTTTCGGGTTTATGTTGGGATTATTAACTATTATCGTTTTGGTAATCGATGTTCAGGCAAAAGCACCGAGAATTGAATCAAACGGATTTACCGTAACGGAATTCCTTATCAATTTCTATCCTTACTGGATCGTGAATTTGATCATCACTTTCATGTCGATTTTGGTATTTATTTCTGTGATTTTCTTTACCTCCAGAATTGCAAATGACACCGAGATTGTAGCGATTATAAGTTCTGGCGCGAGTTTTCACCGTTTTGCAAGACCTTATTTGATGACTTCTGGGCTGATTGCCATTTTTGCACTCTTGCTCAATCATTACGTTTTGCCTCTTGCAAATGTTAAGAAAAATGAACTGGAACCGTACACTTATACCACAATGGCGCGGGAAGAATTCACTGGAAGTTCGGAAGTTTCCACACAATTATCAAAAACGGAATACATCTTCGTAAAAAGTTATAACAAGAAAGAAAAACGCGGCACTGGATTTATCTATCAAAAATTCGACAAAAACAGAAAATTAATCTATCAACTGAACGCGACCGATTTTAATTGGGACACCACCAAAAAACTTTTTGTTCTCAATAATTTTTTCGCAAAAACCATCAATAAAGATGAAACCGAAAAATTAGAAAACGGATCGACGATGGATAAAAGCTTCATTCATCCACCAGAAGAATTGTTTCCCGATGTATTGCTCGGTCAAAATAAAACCACACCCGATCTGATCAAATTCATCAACCGCGAAAAAGAGAAAGGAAACGGAAATCTCAACAATTATCTTAATGAATTACACCAAAGAACTTCGATGCCGGTGTCTGTAATCATCCTTACTTTTTTGGGTTTATCACTATCTTCACAGAAAAAACGCGGCGGTTTAGGTGTCAATTTAGCCATCGGAATTGCTTTGGCTTTTGTATTTGTATTTTCTTTCGAAGCTTTAAAAGTGGTTTCTGCCAATAAAACAATGTCACCATTGTTTGCAATGTGGTTGCCAAATCTGATTTTCGGACCGGTTGCACTCTATTTATATTTTAAGAGAGCCAATCAATAAAGCAATTCAATTTCTTTGTGATAAAACTTTTGTAGCCCTTTATTTTCTAATTCTACCCAAAGGAAACCCTCTTTGTCCACCTCTCTTATAATGCCATTTTGTCTTACCTGATCGATGTCAAAAACAGAAATTTGATCTTTCCTGAATAAGAGCGCATTTATTTTGCTTAAAAGCTCCAATTCACAAATTTCTATCGTTAGATGATCGCTTAGATATTTATTTAAAGCTTCTGTAAATTCATTCAGATTGAATTTAAAACCCGTCTGAGTAAGTAAGGAACCCGCTTTTGGTAGATTCTCAAAGTTTTCCTGCAAGACATTGAGTCCAATACCGATAATGAAATAAAAACTCCCACCGATCTTTTTTTTCTCAGTAAGCAATCCTGCAATTTTTTTATTTTTAATGATTAAATCATTTGGCCACTTTATATCCACTGCCGTTTTTGTCATTATGGCAAGAAAATCCGCTAGAATTGAAGCGGTATGAAAATTGAATAAATGATCTTGTAATTTGATTAGAAGAGAAGGAACCGCCATGGTAAATGCAACATTCATGTTTTCTGATGATTGCCAAGAATTTCCATACTGTCCTTTCCCTTTCGTTTGTTTAAAAGTATAAACAGCGTTTAAAGCATTATGGTAAGAAGGTAGTAAATGGAGTATTTCATCATTTGTTGATTCACACTCATCCAAATATAAAAGTGAAGCCATTAAGAAAACTTTAAGAGTTAGAAAGGGTAAATTTGAGACTAATTAAATAAAAAAACAATAAATTTGCAGATTATACAAAATTTTTAATGAATAAAATTACAGAAAAGCAACTACTTATTGATAAAATAGTAGAGGCAATGCAAGATACGAAAGGAGAAGACATCCTAATTTTTGATTTATCAAAGATTGAAAACTCCGTGGCACAAACCTTTATCATCTGTAGCGGAAATTCTAACACGCAAGTTTCTGCCATCGCTGGAAATATCGAAAAAAAGGTAAGAAATGACCTGCAAGATCGTCCATGGCATGTCGAAGGAAATGAAAATGCTTTGTGGGTTCTGCTCGATTATGTCTCGGTTGTAGTGCATGTTTTCCAAAGAGAAACCCGTGAATACTACGATATTGAGGAACTTTGGGGAGATGCAAAGATCACCAAAATAGAGAATTTAAATTAATGATATTTGGCGAAATTATATTTTCGTCAAAATTTTTATAGAAAAAATATGAATAATAATAAAGGATTTAACTGGTTTTTCCCCATCGTGATTGGAGCCATTCTTCTCTTTTTCTTTACGAACATGAACAGTAGTTCGGAGTCAAACACCATTGAT
Organism: Kaistella chaponensis; assembly: GCF_900156725.1. GTDB lineage: Bacteria > Bacteroidota > Bacteroidia > Flavobacteriales > Weeksellaceae > Kaistella > Kaistella chaponensis. Next base: position 28,139 of record NZ_FTOI01000005.1, read on the forward strand.
GAAGATGCTTTCTATACTTTAATGCAACAAGAAAAAATACAAGACGTTTTAGTCTACAAAGACACCGAAAAAGCTGATGTATTTTTAACTAAAGAGGCAAAAGCAGAAATTGCCAGCAAACAAAAAGCAAAAGAAAAAAGCCCGTTCGAGGCATTCGATTTCGCCCCAAAAGCGGATTACAATTTAAGCTTCGGTGATTTACAATTGTTCCTAGAAAGATTTGAAAAGATCAAACAGGAAAATCCAACCATTGTAACGAAGAAAGATTATGGAATAGGCAAAAATCCTATGACAGAATTACTCTTTACCGCAATTTTCTGGATTGCAATTATGGCTTTATTTTATTTTGTGGTTTTCCGCAAAATGATGGGTGGCGGTGGCGGCGGAGCTGGTGGACAAATATTTTCCATCGGTAAATCCAAAGCAAAACTGTTTGACGAAAAAGAAAAAGTACAGGTTTCATTTAAAGATGTTGCCGGTTTAGAAGGTGCAAAAGAAGAAGTACAGGAAGTTGTAGATTTCTTGAAAAACTCCGAAAAATACACCAAACTTGGTGGTAAAATTCCGAAAGGAGTATTGTTGGTTGGTCCTCCAGGAACAGGGAAAACTCTTTTAGCAAAAGCCGTTGCAGGTGAAGCAAAAGTACCGTTCTTCTCCCTTTCTGGTTCAGATTTCGTGGAGATGTTCGTAGGAGTTGGAGCTTCTCGTGTACGTGATTTGTTTGCACAAGCCAAAGCAAAATCTCCGGCGATTATTTTCATTGACGAAATCGATGCGATTGGTAGAGCCAGAGGAAAAGGTAACATGACAGGTGGAAACGACGAAAGAGAAAACACCCTGAATCAGTTGCTTACAGAAATGGATGGTTTTGGAACCGATACCAATGTAATCATCATGGCAGCAACCAACAGAGCCGATATTTTAGATAAAGCATTAATGAGAGCGGGGCGATTTGACCGATCAATTTATGTAGACTTACCTGAATTGCATGAACGAAGAGAAATCTTTGATGTGCATTTGGCTAAAATAAAAATGGAACCAAATATCGACCGGGAATTCTTAGCGAAACAAACTCCAGGATTTAGTGGAGCCGATATTGCAAACCTTTGTAACGAAGCTGCATTAATCGCTGCAAGAAACTCTCACGAAGCTGTTTCCACGCAAGATTTCTTAGACGCTGTCGATCGAATCATCGGCGGTTTAGAAAAGAAAAACAAAGCCATCAAACCCTCAGAAAAAAGAAGAGTTGCCTATCATGAAGCTGGTCACGCCACAATATCTTGGTTAGTAGAACATGCAGCTCCTTTATTAAAGGTAACAATTGTACCAAGAGGACGATCTTTAGGTGCAGCTTGGTATCTTCCTGAAGAAAGACAGTTGACGACGACTGAACAGATGTCCGACGAATTATGTGCAACTTTAGGCGGAAGAGCGGCTGAACAAACTATTTTCGGAAATATTTCGACTGGTGCACTTTCAGATTTAGAACGTGTTACGAAGCAAGCTCAAGCCATGGTAACCATCTATGGATTAAACGACAAAATCGGTAATATTTCTTACTACGACAGTACAGGACAATCAGAATATAGTTTCGGAAAACCATACTCTGAGCAAACTGCAAAAATGATTGATGAGGAAATTTCTAAAATCATTGAAACTCAATATGCAAGAGCATTGCAGATTTTAGCGGATAATAAAGACAAATTAGATGCACTCGCAGCAAAACTTTTAGAAAAAGAAGTTATTTTCCGTGAAGATTTAGAAGAAGTTTTTGGGCAACGAGCGTGGGATCCTGAATTAACAGAACATCCTGTCTCAAATACCCACAAAGGCGAAACTCCCGAAGAAGAAGCGGTAATTGTAGCTCCTGATTCTGGTTCTCAGCTGTAAGAAAAACAATCCTGATTATTTTAATTTTACTAAATAATCAGGATTTTTGTATTTAATTGATTGTTTACACAAATATTTTATATTTTTGCAGTAACGATCGCATAATCAATATAAATTGAGTCTTTTCAAGAAAATTGTCGGAAAAATATTAAATCAACCTGAAGAAGAAAACACTCAGGATTTGATTAAGCTTGGAGATCAGCTGAAAAATGCTGACCTTGATTACAAGTTTGCCCAACTCTTTACGCATTCCGGCGGATTTTTTAATTATTGTGCAGACGAAGCAGAAGCGCTGCAAACACTCAATCACATTCTGAAAATTGAAGATATCAAATCTGTATTCTGTTGGGATGAAGATTTAAAGAATTTTTTAGATGTCGTAAAAGTTCCTTACACCAAAGAACTCGAACTTTTCAACGACTGTGCTTTCATCACCTGCGAATATTTAATCGCTTATGACGGTAGAATAATGCTTTCCTATAACAATATTTTGCATTACCACTCGTCCAGACTTCCTCAAAAAATTATTTTAATGGCCAACGTTTCTCAAATTGTAACCAATTTGAATGATGCAATGAGCAAGATCAAACGGAACGGAAATATCCGCAACCTCACCTCCATCAGTGGAAGCAACTCCAAATTGGATACCCCAAATAAGGATAATACAAAACTTTTCTTACTTTTGCTCGAAGATTAATTTCTTCTTCAAACAGTAAAGTGAGAAGAAAAAACTTCTTAACTTATAATCAAACCATCTTGGATAAAAATTTAGTACAGCGGATTTTCGGAGGAGTGTTATATGGTTTTCTTGTGATTTTCTGCACCACTTCAATTGGTTCGCAACTGCTTGACAAGATTTCGCCTAACCTTGTTTCCCAACAAAATCTTTTTTATGGCTTAATCACTTTCTTCCTTTTCGTAGGAGCTTGGGAATGTATGAAGATGATGAAATTCGACCCAAAAAGCTGGGAGAAGTGGGCGGTTTTTCCTTTGATCGTTTTCGTTTTCTACCGTTTTTCAAAAAGATTTTTCCAACACGGTTTCTATTTTGATTTTAATCTTTCTGAAATTTTGGCGCTTTCACTCATTGTCATTGCAGTGATTACTTTATTTAAATTTTCAAAAGAACTTTATTATGATAACGGTAAATTAATTTTCACCGTTATTTACACCGCGCTTCCTTTTGGATTTGCGCTGGGTTTACCCAAATTTTCTTCCGTTGACAATACCTTTACTTTAGAAGTGTTCTTCCTTTTTATTTTAATTTGGAGCAGTGATACTTTCGCCTATTTTACGGGAAAATTCTTCGGTAAACATAAAATGGCACCCAAAATTTCTCCTAAAAAAACCTGGGAAGGTTTTGCAGGTGGTGTTGTCTTAACTTTAATCCTTGGTTTTTTTGTTGAAAAATACTTTCCCGAACTCCGTGGGAACTGGATGGTTGTAGGAGTTCTCGTCGCTGTCTTTGGACCGTTGGGTGATCTGGTAGAAAGTCAGTTGAAGAGAAACTTCGGCGTAAAAGATTCCGGAAACATCATTCCCGGTCACGGTGGAATTTTAGATCGTCTCGATAGTTTAATCATCTGTGCTCCTGTCGTATATTTATATTTTATTCTAGAAAAATTTATTTAGAAAACTCATGAAATTACATAAAGAATCAAAAGGAACCATCATCGTTGCAAGTCTAGCTTTCGCTTTAGTTGCGGTTCTTTCCATTTATTTTTTGAAAAACTTATCGCTTATCATCGTTATTCCGTTACTTATTATTTATGGATTGGTATTCTGGTTTTTCCGCGTTCCAAAAAGAGATATTCAGGATCACACCGAAAATGTGATCGCTCCTGTTGATGGTAAAGTCGTGATGATTAAAGAAGTTTTTGAAGATGAATTGCTTCAAACCAAAGTTATTCAGGTTTCTATTTTTATGTCTCCTCTGAATGTTCATATCTGTCGCTATCCTGTTTCTGGCGAAGTCATGTACAAGAAATACCATCCCGGAAAATACCTCGTTGCATGGCACGAAAAATCTTCCACAGAAAACGAAAGAACTACGGTTGCCATAAAAAGTTTAACCAATCATAATGTTGTTTTCAGGCAAATCGCAGGATACGTTGCGCGAAGAATTGTTTTTTACTGTAATGAAGGCGATTCTGCAAAAGCCGGCCATGAATTTGGGTTTATAAAATTCGGCTCCAGAATGGATGTTTTTCTTCCTCTAGACACCGAAATCATCTGCAAGATCGGGGACAAAACAAAAGGAGGAATTGATGTCATTGCAAAAATGAAAGATTAACCGAAACCTTTCTTCTAAAAAATTACAAAGCCAAGCTCAGTCTTGGCTTTTTCTATTCCAATACATTACGCTTCAACTCAAAAAAAAAGGAATCAACAATTAGTCAATTCCTTCTGAATTTTTTTAAAACGCAAAGCTTAAATTGGCACGAAAATCACCGCAGCAATTGCTGCAACACCAATCGCAATCGATGATAATAAATCTAGCTTTTTAACTTCGCGGATATTACTTTTATCAATTACTACCTCTTCCCCTTTTTTATTTTTCGTATAAATGGCAGTATCCGTCTGTTTCAACACCTCTACTTTATACACCTTCGCGTCATTAGTAAGAATGGTATATTTTTGATAAAGATCCAAAGAGTTGGCCTGCAAAGGTTTTTGTACGCTTACTACCCTTGTTTGGCAAGAGCTTGCGCTAAGCAATAAAAGTACAACGATTACCGAAAAGAATTTTTTCATTTTTAAAAATATATTTTCCAAATGTAATAAAATATTTATTGATACAGATGAGATTTGGGCTATTTTCCATTGAGATCTTGCGCAATAATCCAACCTTCACTCCAACATGCCTGAAAGTTGAAACCACCGGTAACCGCATCAATATTTAAGACTTCTCCCGCCAAATAAAAATTTTCTAAAATCTTAGAAGACATATTTTTGAAATTTATTTCTTTCAATTCTACACCACCTGCAGTTACAAACTCGTCTTTATACGTAGATTTCCCAGAAACTTTCATCACATTATTATAGAGATTTCCCAGAATAATCTGCAATTCTTTGGAGGAAATGCTCGAAATATTTTTTTCTAAATCAACTTTCGAAAGCCACAGAATTCGATGCCAAAATCGGGTTGTAACATCAAATATTTTAGATTTTCCAATGGTTTTCTTGGGATTTTCTTCCCGGAAATTTTTGAAAATAGTTTCTGCATCTTCCAAATCAATTCCCAAGAAATTGACATGAATATCAAACTGATATTTTAAAGCTGCTAATTCCCGAGCTTTCCAGGCAGAAATCTTTAAAATTGCTGGTCCCGAAAGTCCCCAATGTGTAATCAACATCGGTCCAGATTCCTCCATTTTTAACTTGGGAATAGAAACTTCTGCATGCATAAAACTGGTTCCCATTAAGTCTTTCAGCGTATCATTTTTAATATTGAAAGTAAAAAGCGAGGGAACAGCTTCAACAATTTGGTGACCTAAATTTTTAATCAGTTTTAGAGATTTCGGGGAACTTCCGGTGGCAAAAACCACAAAATCAGCAGCATATTCTCCAGTGGAGGTTTTAACAACATAAGTTTCTTCAACCTTCGCAATTTCTGAAACCACCGTTTGCGTTTTGACTTCGAAATTCTTTCTTCGAACTTCATTCACCATCGTGTCAATAATCGTCTGGGAAGAATTGCTTTCGGGGAAAATTCGGTTGTCATTTTCAATTTTTAAGGGAACGCCGCGCTCTTCAAACCAACCCATCGTATCACCAGATTGAAACTGGTGGAAAACACTCAACAACTCTTTGTTTCCGCGTGGATAAAACTGAACCAGTTCACGAGGATCAAAACAAGCGTGCGAAACGTTGCATCTTCCGCCCCCAGAAATTTTTACTTTCTGCAAAACATCACTATTCTGCTCCAAAATCGTGACATAATATTTATTCTCATCGAGGTTTGCTGCACAGAAAAATCCTGCTGCTCCACCACCGACAATGACTATTTTTTTCTTTTTCAAATTGATTTGATTTCACGCAAAAGCGCTAAGTTTTTTTGCAATGTTCACCAAGGTAATCCTTCCCCTTTTTTGCATTTAAAAATAATAATACCGTAAAACCTTTGATAACTTTTGTTGTTTACGAATTGCAAAAATACAATTTTTCTAACCCATGATTAATGCTTAATTTTGTAAATCTAAAATCAAGCTTCTGCGGAAGCGGGAATTGCCTCGTGTAAAGGAAGAGACCAAAAAAAAATAAATCAAAATATGTCAGATTATCATTATAAATTCGAAGTTCGATGGAGCGATATTGATGCGAACAAACACTTGGCAAATTCGTCTTATGTGATGTATTGCGCGCAAACCCGAATGGCATTCATGAACACCCACAAAATGGGTCTTAAGGAATTGAGTTATTGGGGAATTGGACCTGTAATTTTGCATGAAAGGTATTCTTTTTTTAAAGAAATATATGCGGATCAAACAGTTTTTGTTTCATTGGAAATCGCCGGAATGTCGGAGGATGCAAGTATCTACCAATTTGTACATAAATTTTATTTACCCGATGGAACACATTGTGCAACTGCAGAAGCAACTGGAGTTTGGATTGATATAATGTTGCGGAAATCGACGACTCCACCGGATGATATTTTGGAGGTGATGAATGAATTTAAAGGAAAACACGTGAAAACATTAACCCGACAGGATTTGAAAGATTTGCCCTTCAAACCTGAAAATGTGGAAGCTTTTCACAAAAGAAATACGTTCACTTGGAAAAAAGACAGTCCTGAAAAAACGGAAGAATAAGTTGAGATTCAAAATACCATTCAACTTTAACCACACTATTTACAACCTATTATGCTAGAAGATAAAAACCCACAAATGACTCCAATCTCCGCGTATGGCGAATTTGGCTTGATCAAACATTTAACCGAAAACTTTAGTTTTGAGAATTCTTCAACAGAAATTTCTATCGGTGATGACGCCGCAGTGATTAATCCTGAAGGTCAAATGGTGGTTTTAACAACCGATATTTTGGCAGAAGGAGTTCATTTTAATTTAGGATATGTTCCCTTGAAACATTTGGGATACAAAGCGGTGGTCACCAATATTAGTGATATTGCGGCGATGAACGCTACTCCAACGCAAATTTTGGTGGGACTTGCGATTTCTAATCGTTTTCCCGTGGAAGCTTTGGAGGAAATTTATGCCGGAATTGCTTTGGCTTGCAAACGATACAAAGTTGATTTGGTTGGTGGTGACACCACGAGTTCGACCTCTGGTTTGGTAATGAGCATTACAGCAATCGGTTTAGAAAATCCTGAAAACATTGTTAAAAGAAGTGGTGCAAAAGCAAATGATCTTTTGGTAGTCACCGGAGATTTAGGCGGTGCGTATATGGGTTTACAAATTCTGGAAAGAGAGCATTCTGTGTACCTCGCCAATCCAAATATGCAGCCCGAAATGGAAGGTTACGATTATATTCTAGAAAGACAATTAAAGCCTGAAGCGAGAACCGACATCAAAAAAACCTTGAAAGAACTAGACATTAAACCTACTTCTATGATTGATGTTTCTGATGGTTTGTCTTCTGAAATTTTACATTTGAGTGATCAAAGCAAAGTTGGTTTTCATTTATATGAAGAAAAAGTTCCGATGGATTCTTTGACGATTTCAACCGCGGAAGAACTGAATCTAAATCCCGTAATGTGTGCGTTGAGTGGCGGCGAAGATTACGAATTATTATTCACGATTGCTCCGAAAGATTTTGATAAAATTAAAAACCACCCCGATTTTACAATCGTTGGTCACGCTGTAGATTTGGAGCAGGGAAATTTCCTCATCGCAAGAGGAAGCAATGAGTTGATTCCTTTGAATGCGCAAGGTTGGGATGCTTTTCTGAATCGACAATAGTCTATACAACGCCGCGACAACCGAGCATTTTTATTTTTAGAAAGGTGCTGTAACTGTTGTAGAATTGACCCATAATTCCTCTTGGAGATAATTTTTCCGGTTCTTTAGTGGTAATTTAGGGTTCCGAACCGCAAATTCTTGGTTCTAGACCGCAAATTTCCGGTTTAGGACCGAGAATTTCCGGTCCAAGACCGCATCCTCCTGGTTCCGAACCGCAAATTCCTGGTTCGAGACCGAGAATTTCCGGTTCAGGACCGCATCCTTCCGGTTCCGAACCGCAAATTCTTGATTCTAGACCGGAAATTTCCAGTTTAGGACCGCAAATTTCTTGTTCGAGACCGCAAATTTCTGGTGGAGAACCGGAACCTATAGCTCTTCAAAAGATGGGTTCCGGTTTTTTCCTTTCAGGAAGAAACAGTGAAATACTGCGAAATGATCTGATTTGATTCCCTTTTTGTAACCAATTATATTTCAGGTTCTTTAAAAATATCAGTCATTTCCCAATAAAAATGACTTGGTTTCAGGCTTCAGCGCTTGTTTTCAAATGCTGCTTATTTATAATCTTTGCTGGTTCTGATTGGTTGCTTTACTTCCGGCCATTTTGTGAGTTCTCCTTTTTCGTTAAACGGCATTTCCCGCTTTTCACGGCTTGTAAATTCCGGATCTTCCGAAGCCATATAGGCTAAAGTTGCGGTAAGAATGACGTTGTTTTTTACCTCATCGAACACAATTTTATCGAAAGTATCTTTCGTTGTATGCCATGTATAACCGAAATATCCCCAGTTTAATGCACTCAAAGAAAATCCCGGAAGTCCTGCTGCAACGAATGAAGCATGATCAGATCCGCCTCCTCCAGGAGATCCTGGAAAAGTTGATTTTACTTGATCTTTTATGTTTTTTGGCGCTGCATTCAACCATTTTCCAATATATTTATAGGAATCTACGAAACCTTGCCCGCTAATATCGATAATTCTCCCCGTTCCGTTGTCTTGATTGAAAACCGCTTGAACGCCTTTCATAATTTCTGGATGATCCGCCACAAAAGCTCTGGAACCGTTTAATCCCTGTTCTTCACTTGCCCAAAGTCCCACAATAATAGTTCGCTTGTTGTTGGGATAATATTTTTTTAGAATTCTGATGGTTTCGAGCATGGTTAAAACTCCGGTTCCGTTGTCAGTTGCTCCTTGAGCTCCGTCCCAGGAATCTAAATGCGCAGAAAGAATGACATATTCGTTGGGTTTTTCTTTTCCTTTAATGATACCAATCGTATTAAAGGAAGGTGAATCAGGTAAAGTTTTTGATTGAATTTCTAATTGAATGCGCGGTTTCATTCCGCTTTCTGCCATTCTGTATAACATTCCGTAATCTTCCAGTTCAAGGTCGAACATGGGAATTTTCTTGGTTTTTGCCCCGAAAATTCTGTTGGCTCCCATAATTCCGGTCCAGTTGGAGATGGCAATTCCGGCCGCTCCGGCTTTTTCTAAAGCTTCGGGCAAAGTAGTATTATCGTAGCCAATATTTTTGATGTATTCTTTGAAATCTTTCGAAGCCTGCTCTTTCTCTGATTTTAATTTTTCAAGCAATTCAGGTGTTGCAAATTCTTTGATCTGTTCATCTGATCTCCCTACTTTTTGGTATTGCGCCATCAAAATCACTTTTCCTTTTGCGGAAGGAAGCCATTGATCGAAGGCTGCTTTTGAAGAAACTTTTGGCAGGATCGCTACTTCTGCTTCAACTGCTTTTTTGGTGGAAGGACTCCATGCTAATTGTGTGGCGACCAAACTTTTCACTCTCGGATAAACCATATCAACATGGGTAATTCCGCGTTGCCAACCTTTCCAGGTTCCAAATTGTTGCAATTCTGCGTCAATTCCCCAAGATTTCATTTTTTCTGCAGTCCAGTTATTGGCGGCCAACATTTCTGGTGTTCCGATTAATCTGGGACCAATTCCGTCTAAAAAATCATGCGCCATCAATTCTAATTGAGAATTATTTTGGGCTTCGTTGACAAAATTTTGAACGATTGGATGAAGGTTTTCTGTTTGCTTTGCTTGTGCATTTACAAATGAAAGATGGGTAACAAGAAGCAAGGCAGAAATTTATAAAAGGGTATTTCTTCTCATGTTTATATTAGATTTTCGCTAAAGATAATCAATTATGTTAACCTGAAAAAGCAACTCACCACCCGACTTTTATTCGATGCGAAAACTGCGGCCGTGATAGTAGCGGTTACCCCACAACGAGGGAGCGCAACGCAGTGGAGCGACCGAGTGAGGAGTATGAGCGGATAGCACGAATTGTCCGCCCAAAAAAAAATCCCAATCAAAAGACTGGGATTAAATATATAAAACGCGTTTTAATTATGCGTTTGGTTCGATAGATACGTAAGATCTGTCGTTTGCTTTTTTTCTAAAAACTACTTTTCCAGCTACCAAAGCGTGCAAAGTGTGGTCTTTACCCATTCCTACGTTTTCGCCAGGATGATGAGTGGTACCTCTTTGTCTTACAATGATATTACCTGCGATAGCTTCTTGTCCACCGAAAATCTTAACTCCCAATCTTTTGGAATGTGATTCTCTACCATTTTTGGAACTACCAACTCCTTTCTTATGTGCCATTTTGTTTTAAGGTTTTTGGGTTATATTGATTAAGATTTTCCGCCGTTTAGTTCATCTTTCAGAGCTTGTAACTCATCCATTTTTCCGTCTGCAGCCAATTGAGCTTGTTGTGCCCAAGTTGTAGCATCCATTGCAACATAAGCTGCGCCGTTTGGATCTAGAATTGCTTCTAATTCTTCTTTGCTTTTTTTAGCTAAATCTGCAAAGGATTTAATTCCTGCTTCAACAAAAATTGCAGCTACTTTTGGTCCGATTCCTTCAATAATAGTAAGATCGTCTCCTTTTTTAGCGCTTTTTTTAGCAGCTGGTGCTTCCTCAGCAACTACTGCTTCTTTTTTAGCTTTCGGTGCTGCTTTTTTCTCTTCTTTCTTTGCATCGAAACCAGTGATTCCGGTGATTTGAATTTGAGTTAAAGATTGTCTGTGACCGTTTTTCTTTTCGTATCCTTTTCTTCTTTTCTTTTTGAAGATGATTACTTTATCAGCTTTCAGGTGATTGATGATTTCAGCATCAACAGTGATACCGCTTACAGCTGGGGCGCCGATTGTTGTAGAACCGTTTACAGTTAAAAGGACTTTATCAAAAGAAACTTTTCCTCCGATATCTCCTTTCAAACGGTTTACAAACAATTTTTGGTCTTGCTCAACTTTGTATTGAAGCCCTGCTATTTCTACAATTGCAAACATTGTTATAAATTTTTGTTAGTTAATTCGAGGTGCAAAGATATAAAATAATTTTAGATTATAAATTATAAATTTTAGATTTTTTCTGTAAGAGAATTTATCTAATTTTGAGCTACTTATCCTAATTTATGAAAAGAGATTTATACATTGATTTTGCGAAAGGTTTCGCCACACTTGCCATTATTTTTATTCACACCGTTTTTTGGTCGGGACAATTTTATATTCCCACAGAACTACGGGTTCTGTCTTTATTGGTTGATGTTCCTTTGTTTTTTGCTTTGAGTGGACTCACTTCTGGTAATAATATTGAAAAAACCCTTTACAGGTTGTTGAAACTGCAGATCACCTTCATGATTTTTGTGACTTTTCTTTTTTTCCTTGACTATTTCTTTAAGGTTTTTGGGTTGAATATTTTCGGTTTAGATTGGATGAAAAACTTCTACTCTACATTTGGAAGCAAATATGTTCCTATTAATATTTCAGATGTTCCGCAGTGGCAAAATTTGGGAAATTGGTATCTTCATTCTTATACCAATGCCGATACTTTTCCAGTAGTGATGGGAAGTTTTTGGTACTTAAAAGTCTATTATATCTTGACCGTTTTCGGGGTTTTAATTTTAAAATTTTTTCCAAAACATATCAATTTGTTTATTGGTTTATGTTTCGGATTAACTTTAATTTTTAATATTTTCCCTCAGTTTTATCCAAGTGGACAAGTTGGTTATGTGGCTTTTTACTTAGGATTATTTCTTGTGGCAAATCAATTGAAAGGCAAAAAAATCCCGACAAAATGGATTCCAATTTTATTTGGTACCTTAGGAATTCTTCTCATTTTCCTTTATTGGGATTTAGGGAAAGACCTGTTTTTAAAGATGAATAAGGCGAAATTTCCGCCAAAATTATTGTACATTTTTTGGTCATCTTTTTCACTACTGATACTTTTTACTTTATATAATCGATTGAAAATCAGTAAACCTAACTTTCTCACTTATATCGGTCAAAACGCTATCTTCTTTTATTTCGCCCAAGGAATGAGTTCTTCCCTCGTTTATTTTTTAGTTGTTGGGCAAAAAGATCGGTTTCAGTGGTGGATTTTAATGATCATCATTTACCTCATCAACATTTTTCTTGCCGTTGCGATTGCAAAATTTTTAATGAAAATAGATGCTTTAGGCTGGAAAACACTCGAGTTTTTACGAAAAAAAACTGCTTCAATCCATTGAAGCAGTTTTTTAAATTTCAGCAATAACCGCTGAGTTTTAATCTCTTTTTCCGTTACCTCTTGCGATAATTGCAATGATAATGATGAAAATTAAACCTCCAATTACCCAATAAATAGGATTGCTGTACCATTCTTCAATGGTTGTAGTTTTCGTAGTCGTGGTAGTAACATCTACTGTTGGAGTTGTTTTTTCTTGCGCAAACGCTAATGCACTGAAAAAGAAAGTTAATAGTAAAACTCCGAAACGCTCGATTTTTCTTGATAGTAATGCGGTATTCATAATATAATTTTTAATGTTTTAATTTTTATTCAAGTTTTATGCCATAAAAATTACTTTTTCGTAAGCCTTATTTTTCAACTGCAATATTGCCGCTTATTTTCCCTTTTAAATTCCTTAAATTTACGCCAGAAAAACAGAAATTATGTTTAAACTAAAACTTTTGACCGATCCAAGATGGGCAAATATTGCCGAGGGAAATTTAGAAGAAATCCTGACCGATCACGCTTGGTGTGAACAAAAAGCGACGACCAATGCAATCACGATTATCACGATGGTTCCGGAATATCCTGAAATCATCACGGAATTATTAAAAATTGCGCAAGAAGAACTCGAGCATTTTCAAATGGTTCACGAAATCATTAAAAAAAGAGGTTACACTTTTGGGAGAGAACGGAAAGACGATTATGTAGGTCAACTTTTCAAATTCATCGTACAGGGAACTCGAGAAAATTACATCATCGACAGAATGCTTTTTGCGGCCATGATTGAAGCCAGAAGTTGCGAACGATTCAAAGTTTTAACAGAAAATATCAAAGACGAGGAATTGAAAGTTTTTTACAAAGAACTCATGATTTCCGAAGCTGGACATTACGCCACATTCATCAAATTTGCGCGACAACTGGGCGATCCAGAAAAAGTAAACCAACGCTGGGAAGAATGGCTGGATTACGAAGCAGAAATCATAAAATCCTACGGAAAAAAAGAATCCATACACGGCTAATTTTTTCTGCAATTTCCTTCTGAATTTTACTATTTTTACCGAATACAATTAATCCTTCCCCGGAATTTCACGAGATGAATAGAAAGCAACATGACCGAATACTCAATACATTGGCAAAATCTTTTTTCCAGGGCTTGTTGATTATTGGTCCTTTTGCGCTCACCATTTGGATTATTTGGTACATCGTTTCGAGTATTGATAATATTATTCCCACGATTTCAGAGCGAACCTACCCAGGAATTACCTTTTTAATTGTCATTATTTCTACAACATTAATTGGTTATTTGGGAAACAAATTCATTATTGGAAGAGTGGTTGTCGACAGTTTCGATTACCTTTTGGAGCATACTCCGGGAATTAAATTCATTTATACTTCATTAAAAGATGTCATGACTTCTTTTGTGGGTGATAAAAAGAAATTCAATAAACCCGTTCTCATCAAAACCACAGAAAATCCAGCCATTTGGAGGATTGGATTTTTGACGCAAAGTGACCTTTCCTCCGTAGGTTTTCCCAATTACGTTTCTGTTTATTTGCCACATTCCTATGCTGTTTCAGGTTGGGTGGTTTTTGTTTTGGCTACTAATATTACGATTTTAGAAAACGTAAGTGCCGCACAAGCTATGAAATTTGCCGTAAGTGGTGGTGTCGCAGGTTTTCATTCAGATGACAATGTTTTTAAGGCACCGGAATAAGATTAAGGTTTAGGTTTAGGATCTCATCCTGAACACTATTGTATCTATTTATAGGGAAATTACTCAGTTTCCACCTTAACCTCATCCTCAAACTTTATCTCAACATCAATGAAATTACCATACGCTGAACCTTTTAGAATTAAAATGGTGGAAGAAATCCGCCAATCTACCCAAGAAGAAAGAGAATCCTGGCTGAAAAACGCCCATTACAATCTATTTAATTTAAAATCTTCGCAGGTTTTTATCGATTTATTAACCGACTCCGGAACTGGCGCAATGAGCGATCAACAATGGGGTGCTTTGATGACGGGTGACGAAAGTTACGCTGGATCCCGAAGTTTTGAAGCGTTGCATGAAACCGTGAAAAAAATCTCAGGTTATCAATATCTTTTACCAACGCATCAAGGACGAGCGGCGGAAAATGTTTTGTTTTCAGTTTTGGTGAAAGACGGCGATATTATTCCAGGGAACTCCCATTTCGACACCACAAAAGGTCATATCGAAATCAGAAAAGCACATGCAGTCGATTGTACAATTGATGAAGCTTTTGATGTAGATAATCCGCATTTGTTTAAAGGAAACATCAATTTAGAAAAACTCGAAGAAGTTTATAAAAGCCATCCGAAAGAAAAAATCCCGTTTTGTTTAATTACGATTACATGTAATTCTTCCGGCGGACAACCAGTTTCTTTAGAGAACGTAAAAGCTGTAAAAGAACTTTCCGACCGATACGGAATCCCCATTTATTTTGATTCTGCCCGATTTGCTGAGAATGCTTACTTCATCAAAATGAGGGAAAAAGGTCAGGAAAACCGAACTATCAAAGAAATTGCAAAAGAAGTTTTTTCTTACGGAGTTGGAATGACGATGAGTTCCAAAAAAGACGGTTTGGTGAATATCGGTGGATTCATTGCTTTGAATGATGAGAATATTTTCCGAGCCGCTTCTAATTTCACTATTATTTATGAAGGTTTCATTACTTATGGCGGAATGGCGGGACGAGATATGGCAGCTTTGGCGGTTGGTTTGAATGAAGCCACCGAATTTGCTTATTTGGAAAGCCGTATTTCTCAGGTAGAATATTTAGGAAACCGATTAATCGAGTTTGGAATTCCCGTGCAGAAACCGATTGGTGGACACGCAGTTTTCATCGATTCTTTGAAATTCTTGCCCAATATTCCGAGAGATCAATATCCGGCGCAAACTTTGGCGAACGAAATTTATAAAGAAGCCGGAATTAGAACTGTAGAAATCGGGACTTTATTGGCTGATCGCGATCCTGAAACCCGGGAAAACCGTTATCCAAAATTAGAGTTGGTTCGATTGGCAATTCCGCGCCGAACGTACACGAACAATCACATGGATTATATTGCAGTCGCCATTAAAAATGTGTATGAACGAAAAGAAGAAATTCAAAAAGGGTATAATATTGTTTGGGAATCTGAGATTTTAAGGCATTTTACGGTGCAGTTGAAGGAAGCTTAGAATTAAAATACATAAAACGTGCATTGCTAAAGTTTTAAACCTTAGCAATGTTTTTTTATGTAATTTTGAAATACAATTTAATCGTTATGACAACAATTACCATCAAAAACCCAAAAAATTTCAGCTTAGTTACCTTAAAGAAGTTGCTTAATTCTTTGGATATAGAAATTGTGAAAATTGAAAATGAAGACCAAGAAGAAATTCCTGCAGAGCATCTGCAAAGTATAAAGAAAGGTTTGGAAGAATTGGAGCAAGGATTGGGTAAAAACAGTTCTGAAGTTCACAAGAAAGCGAGAGAAATATGTTCTCGATAATATGGATGCCGGAAGCGGAAAAAGAATATTTTTCTAATCTGGAATATTGGATCGATCATAACAAATCCGCAGAATATTCTTTAAAAATAATTGAAGAAGTAGTAAAAACCGAAGCTCTCCTCACGACTAATTCATATATAGGAAAAATTACAAATTCCGAACTGAACGTTTTAAAAGTCATTGTTTCGAAAAAGTTTTATATATACTATAAGATTGTAGAAAAAACAATAAATATTGTTGCTTTTAAGGCTGGAAAGGAAGATCACAGCAAACATAATTTTGGGATTTAAACAGTAAGCCGCTCATCAATAGGCGGATTATTCCTATTCAAAGCAATTTGAAAACATAAAAAACCTCGGCTTTCGTCGAGGTTTTTACTTTAAATGTTATTGTTCACCAATTCAAATAATTCTTTTCTCTTTGTTCTTGGCTCTTTGTTCTTTATTCTTTTCTCTTATCCTAAACTACTTCCAACTGAGAATAATTTTTCACCAATTCCTGTTGAACATTTCCCGGAACCAATTGATATCCAGAAAACTTCATGGTAAATTTTGCTCTTCCACCGGTAATGGAACGAAGCGTAGAACCGTAATCGTGCATTTCCGCAAGTGGAACATCTGCAAGGATTTTCTGGTAATGACCCTCAGAATCCATTCCCGAAATAATTGCTCGTCGCGTTTGCAAATCTCCCATCACATCACCAGTATCTTCATCCGGACAAAGAATTTCTACAGAATAAATCGGCTCTAAAAGTTGAGGTTTCGCGTCATGAAAAGCTTCTTTAAAAGCTCCAGAAGCTGCCAATTGGAAAGAAATATCATTGGAATCTACGCTGTGCATTTTTCCGTCATAAACCGTGACGCGAATGTTTTGACAGTGAGATCCAGTTAATGGCCCTTCTTTCATCTGTTGCATAATTCCTTTTTTAATGGCTCCGATGTAGCGGTTATCAATCGCTCCACCCACGATGCACCAATAAAAAGCGAGTTTTCCGCCCCATGGTAAATCTTCGATTTCTTTTTGGCGGATATTCACGCCGGTTGGATCTTCCATTCCTTCATAGAAATTTTCTACGCGCATGTGAATTTCTCCAAATTGTCCGGAACCTCCTGATTGTTTTTTATGTCGATAACCAGCATCAGCTTTTCCCGTGATGGTTTCCCGGTAAGAAATTCGCGGATTGTCAAAATTCATTTTTACGCCAAATTCTTTTTGCAATCTTTGTTTCACCAAATCTAAGTGAAGTTGACCTTGACCGTGAAGAATTGTCTGTCTCAATTCTGCAGATTGCTCCACTTTTAAAGTAGGATCTTCTTCTTCAATTTTGTGCAAAGCAGTTACTAATTTTTCCATATCTGAAGCAGAATCGGTAGAAATTGCTTTTCTAATACGGCTTTCCGGGAACTTCATAGGACGAACTTTTCGGTCTAAACCTTTCGTATTTAAAGTATTATTGGAATGACCATATTTTAATTTTACGGTAACGCCCAAATCTCCGGCAACCAATTCTGTCACAGGAATTCTTTCTTTTCCTTCTGCGATAAACAATTGGGAAATTCTTTCGGTTTCGCCATTATTTGCATTAATGAGTTCGTCTCCAGGTTTTAGTTTTCCGCTGAGAACTTTAAAATAAGAAACCATTCCAACTTGCGGTTCAGAACTTGTTTTATAAATAAAAATTGTTGTTTTATCATCCGGATCATAGGAAATTTCACCGCCATTTTCTAGTTTTCTTGCAGGTCTTTCTGCTGGTGAAGGCGCGATATCATCGATGAATCCCATCAATCTTCCGCTTCCCATATCTTTTAAACCGCTTGTTACAAAAACAGGAAAAAACTGCTGTTTCGCTAAGGCAATCGTAATTCCTTTTGCCAATTCTTCCTCAGAAAGATACCCTTCTTCAAAATATTTTTCCATTAAACCATCTTCATTCTCCGCAGCGATTTCTACCAAAGCATTGTGCATTTCGTTGACTCGGTCGATTTCGCTATCTGGAATGGGTTTTTTCTCAGGTTTCCCACCATTTGCAGGAAATTCATACATCACCATTCGCAAAGCATCAATGATGGCATTGAAATTTGCACCAGAATTAAAAGGATATTGAATTGGAACTACTTTTGACCCAAATCTTTCCTTGGCTTGTTCTAATGTTTTTTCAAAATCAGCTTTTGCATGATCCATTTGATTAATCACAAAAATTGCCGGAGTTTCATATTTTTCAACATATTCCCAAACGATTTCTGTACCCACTTCTACTCCATTTGCTGCATTTAAAACGATCAATGCGGTATCAGCAACTTTCAATGAAGAAATAACTTCGCCCACGAAATCATCAAATCCGGGAGTATCAATGATGTTTAGTTTATTTCCTCGCCAGTTAACGAACATTTGATGGGAGAAAATCGTTTTTCCTTTTTCATGTTCCAAATCGGTATTATCACTCACCGTGTTTTGTCCTTGAACGCTTCCACGGCGTTTAATCGCCCCTCCTTCGTACAACATGGTTTCAATCAATGTAGTTTTACCACTGTCGGAATGACCCAATAACACTACATTTCGTAAATCTTTAGTATTAGCACTCATCATATTTAGTTTTTAATATTTTTATGGAAATGCTAAAAAGGAAATGACCTGCATTTGATTTTTAGGTAGTTAAAGTTACGAAAGATTTAGATTGGTTTCTTACAATCTGATCGCAAAAAGAAATGATTTATCGCAGACTTCTAAGTAAATTTTGCATTTTAAACAAAAAAAACGGACAAAAATGCCCGTTCTTTTACTCATCAAAAGATTCATTTATATTTTGATCAAACCGAGTTCGACCAGTCTTTCATAAAGAAAATCTCCAGCGGTGGTATCTTCATACAATTTCGGATGATTTTCATCTACACAATTTTCCAAAGCATTCAATGGCATTTCGCCTACAGGATGCATAAAAAACGGAATGGAATACCGCGAAGTTCCCCACATTTCTCTGGGCGGATTAACTACTTGGTGAATCGTAGATTTCAGTTTATTATTGGTAAGTCTCGACAGCATATCTCCCACATTGATCATCAATTCATCGGGTTGAGCAATGGCATCGATCCATTCTCCATCATGATTCATGACCTGAAGTCCTTTTCCTTGAGCGCCCATCAAAAGCGTAATCAAATTGATGTCGCCATGCGCTGCAGCACGAACTGCATTGTCTGGTTCAGAGGTAATTGGCGGATAATGAATGGGTCTCAAAATAGAATTTCCTTCGCCCACGAATTGGTCGAAATAAAATTCATCTAAACCCAGATGAAGCGACAAAGCACGCAAAACATAAATCCCAGTTTTCTCCAGCATTTTAAAGGCTTCTTTTCCAACGGTGTTGAATTTTGGATTTTCCGCCACTTCTACATTATCCGGATAAACTTCCGAATACTTGGAGCCCTCTTCCAAATACTGACCAAAATGCCAGAATTCTTTAAGGTCGCCTTTTTTGAAACCTTTGGCGGTTTCTTTACCAAAACCGACGTAGCCACGCTGTCCACCAATTCCGGGGATTTCGTATTTCTGTTTTGTTGCGACAGGAAGTTCAAAGAATTGCTTTACTTCTTCATACAATTCCTCGACCAGTTTTTCATCCAGAAAATGTCCTTTTAGCGCTACGAAGCCGATTTCTTCGTATGCTTTTCCGATTTCATTTACAAATTTTTGTTTGCGTTCCGGGTCACCCGAAAGGAAATCACGCAAATCCACACTTGGGATCTGTTTCATTTTGTTAGATTTAAAATTGAGTTGCTAAATTAAGATTTTTTGCTTAACCCCCTATTTTTTGTGAATGTTTCTGAAAACCTCTATTACCAAACCAAAAAGGAATCAATTCCAAAATGGAACGTCCTCGCTAGAAAAGCAATTTCGTTAGCTTGGTATTT
The DNA here is from genome assembly GCF_900156725.1 of Kaistella chaponensis. Lineage (GTDB taxonomy): Bacteria > Bacteroidota > Bacteroidia > Flavobacteriales > Weeksellaceae > Kaistella > Kaistella chaponensis. The sequence continues at coordinate 47,870 of NZ_FTOI01000005.1, forward strand.
ATCTTGAAAGCGATTCTGATTTACATTAAATTTTATAAGGTCTATTGAATCAGCATTAAATATTTATTCGTTAAAATTTTAATTATCAGTAAATTTGTACCTCAATTTATTACATGAAACAATTCTCTTCCAAACGAAGCATACAGATTTTAGCCTATCTTTTAAAAGAATACGGAATTTTCGATATCATAATTTCTCCAGGTTCCCGGAATGCGCCATTGGCAGTTCACTTTTCTGAAATGGAGGAATTGAACTGTTACAGCATTGTAGATGAAAGAAGCGCTGCTTTTGTTGCAATGGGAATGGCAAAAAGCTCAAAAAAACCTGTAGCAATCACCTGCACAAGTGGTTCTGCTGCTGCCAATTATTATCCCGCAGTTACCGAAGCATTCTACTCGAATACGCCGCTTTTAATCTTAACTGCAGATCGACCTGTTGATTTTGTGGATATTTTTGATGGTCAAACGATCCGTCAAAAAGATTTGTATCAGCAACATTCTTACGGAGATTTTCAGTTATTGGAAGATGGCGAAGAAAATGCGGAGGAAGAAAATTTCTCTTTAATTAAAAAAGCCCTCGAACTTTGTTTTGAAAAGCAAGGTCCGGTTCACATCAACATTCCTTTAGAAGAACCTTTGTATGAATTGGTATCGGAGATTCCGCATTTTCCGGCAGTGGAAAAAACCATTCAGCAAAAATCTGATGAATTTGCGCCCAACCTTGCTGCAGAATGGAATACATCGAAAAGAATATTGGTTTTAGTCGGAACGCGTGATTATAGCGAGGAACTGGAAATGCAGTTGTCTCAACTCGTTAAAAATCATAGTGTAGTGGTTTTAAAGGAAGTGACTTCCAATTTGAGGCATGATAAATTTTTCGCCCATATCGATCGGTATATTTTTAATTTCACCGAAGAGGATTTCAAGACTTATGCACCAGATTTGCTGATTACCATTGGGCAAAACGTGGTTTCAAAAAAAGTAAAACAATTTCTGCGCAAAGCAAAACCGAAAAAACATTGGCATGTGGATGAATTTTGGCATCCCGATACCTACTTTGCGCTCACCGAAAAAATAAAAAATTCGCCGGAAAAATTCTTTTCAAAATTATTGAAATTTGTGTCGTTGGAGCCAAGTCCGTATTATAATTTATGGGATGTTTTGCGCGACAAAAGAGATCTTAAACATAGCGAATATTGCCTGAGAACAAATTTTTCCGATTTTAAATTTTTCGAAGTACTTTCTTACAAATTACCCGAAAACATTAATTTGCATTTTAGCAATTCCTCTGCAATTCGATATGCACAGCTTTTTGATTTTCAGAAACATACCGCCTATTGCAACCGTGGAACGAGCGGAATTGATGGTTCAACTTCTACAGCAATGGGTTTCGCCATGAAGAGTGCAAAGCAAACGGTTTTGGTTACCGGTGATTTGAGTTTTTTCTATGACATTAACGGTTTGTGGAATAATTATATACCACCTTACACGCGAATTATCGTATTTAATAACGGCGGTGGAGACATTTTCAAAATTATTCCGGGACCAAGTTCTACCAATGCTTTAGAGGAATTTATCCTGACCAAACATCATAAAAACGCGGAACATCTTGCAAAACATTTTGGCTTTTCCTATACCAAAGTGGAGGATGAAGATACGCTTTCGCGGGTTCTCGATAATTTCTTCAAACCAGAGCCAAAAGCAAAAATTCTAGAAATTGACACTGCAGCCATCGAAAATGCGGAAGTTTTAAAAGGGTATTTCGAATTTATAAAGTAATTAGAAAACAACCTGAATACCAAATTTAACCGCGAATTTTCTGACTTCCGGTCGATCGAGATAATTTCCGCGCCAGTTGAAATCGACGCGTAAAATTTTAAAATTACCCAAACCAATATTTTCTAGGCCGAAACCATATTCGTAATAAACCTGTTGATCAGGAGCGGAGTAGCGTTTGTTATCAAAATTTATATTTTTTGCCGCATCGCTTAAAGTTCCGTAAGCACCGCGGAAAAAGATAAGTTCGCGAAGTTTAAGTTTCTTAATCAAAGGAACGTAAGAAATCAGTTTTCCATTAAAATGATGTTCAACATTCATCGTGGTGTACGTATCTGCAACGAATTCGTAATACTTCAACAATGAAAAAGTATTAAAAGCCAAGAAGTAAGACTGGTTTCCCGGAATGATGGTCTGAATGGCAAGTGGAACTGCATCGAAATTTTTTCCCGCCTCGAAATTGACATTCGTTTTGCCCAAATTTCCTAACAAAATTTTCTGGGCATAGAGAAACTGCAATTTGTTATAATCAAAATCTCCCTCCAAAACGTTTGCGAAACCATGCGTGTATTTGAGGATAAAAGTAGGAGCAAGCGTTCGCAGCGTGGTTCGATCAACACCATACTGCACATATTTTGCGCCCGGTTGTAAGACCAAACTAAAGGTCGTGTGAAAATCAGTAAGGCCCGACTTCAAGGTATTATCTTTATAAAAATCGAGATTAAATTTTTCCGGATTTGCTGATATTATATTTTGTAAAGAAGCATCCAAACGCACGGTAAAATTTCTGATCGGCTCCATGGAAAAGAAAAGATTGTTTTGCTTTACAAAACTCAGAGATGCATTGCTTCCCGATGTCAAAATTCCTGAAGATCCGTAGGATGGCGTCATAATTCCCTCATCGTACATTAAACTTGCCCCGAGTTGCATGACATCAAATTTGCTCCCGAAACCGATTGTAGCACGATTTTCCCGATTGAACATGTATTTCCCTTCAACACCGTATTTGAATTTTCGGTCTCTAAAACCGTACGCAGTATAGCCTGCAATTCGCCACATATCATTTGGCGAGAAATACGTTCTGGCTCCTACGCGAACACGGTCACCTTCTACTTCATTATAGCCATACAGTGCATAAATGCTCCCAAAATCAATGGCATTCCAAGCATTGAAATATCCGGATTGTACAATTTCGACGATTTTCACAATTCTTTCAAATTTCGGAACCTTATGAAGTTCTTCAACCATGGTATAAACATTCTTCTCCGATTCCTGCAATGGCTCAACTCTGTTTTGTTCCCAGAATTCATTGGATTTGACAAGATCTTCATCGCTTAATGATTGTCGTCGGTCTTTTAATAATTGGTCGGAGAAATTTTGGTTAAAGAGGTAATCGCTGTATTGATCTGTTCTTTTAAAGAGAATACTTTTCGAATCTTTTTTCTTCGAAAAAACAGACATCTCAAGTTCGGTGTAGGTTTTTTTCGGAAGGAAAACGGTCTCGTTCGGAGAGTCGTATTCGATTTCCATATAAATTCCATTGACAAAATTTACGTTGAGTTTATTGGGAGATTTCAGCGTGGCTCTCACAATATTATACGTATCTCTTGATATGAATAAATCCCCTTGGAAAGCGATTAATTCTTTTCTCCGCGGAAAATATTTGATTTTGAAGCAATCTGTGCCGTTCACAGAAAGCGAATCGGTAAGTTCGTAATCATAACTGCTGAAACCATCTGTACCGACCGGACTTGGAAAGCCGATATTAAAAAAATTCAAAGTATTATCGTAGAGATTGATGTCTCTGAACTGGTTTTTTGCGGAGGCAGCCATTCGCTCATTATTATTAAAGCCCGAAAATTTATTGGCTACAATAATTTTATTTTCCTGCTTATCTGGTTTATTTCTGCCGTAGGTTTGGAAAATAGTTTCATTAAAGAAAACAGGAAGGCTGAGTTTCTTGTCGAAATTTGCAGAATCTGCATAATCAAAGATGAACTCTAGCTTATTGAAGATTTTTTTTTGTTTGAAAGTACTGTCGATGTTATTCAGACCGATCTCAATTTTCTCATATTCTTTGAACTGATAATCATCATAGTTCGCAAGTCCGTTGGTTCTTTTTCTTTTCCAAACTTCCTGCATAATTGCATAGGCAGGATTTTCTTTTTTATTTTTATATTTTTTCTTAGACCGTCCTGAAATCATCACTTCCTGAATGTGTTCGACTCTTTCGGACTGCATTTTGATCACCAAATTTTCATATTGACCATTGGAGAAGGTAAGAACTACCGTTTTGTAGTTTTTTTTGATAAAAGTAACGGTTGCGATTTCTGAATCTGCAGAAACTAAAAACTTTGAATTCTTAGCGGTCAGTTCTGCACTTTCACGGTTATTGATGAAAATCTCTACCCCATTAATTGGTTTCTGGGTTTTGGCATCGACAATGGTTCCCGAAATTTTATTTTGAGAAAATAGGAGCGTTCCAACTAACAGAAAAAATAGAATTTTCAAAGGTCGAATAACAGAAAAAGAGAGTCTATTTTTTTTCATTTCAGGCTTTTCAGTAATTACAAAATCGGCATTTCAAGGGTAAAATGAAGGCAGGAAATTAACGAGAATTAATCTCTATTAAATATGCAAATAATCTGAATCTTCGGGTAAATTTTTAATTTTAGATATCGGGTAAATAAACATATCATCAAAGTCATTCATCGAATTAATGATCTGAAAATGAGAGTATTCTTTCAAATTTTGTGGCGTGATCTCTGCTTCTTTAATTTTCTTGTTTTTCAACAAATGTTGGCGCTGAACACCATTTAACAAATAAGTAGTTGGCGTAAACCAGTCTTTTCCTTTTTTGAATAAAAGATTGGAAAAAGAGGTACAGGTGATGTGATTATTTTTCACAATAATAATTTCGTCCGCTTTGGACAAAGTTTTCATTTTCTCCAGCTCTTTTCTGTCTTCAAATTTAAAGGAATAGTCGTAACTATTATTTTCTACCAAAAGAAAGTTATCGATCTCCGAGATTGCGTAAGGAATCATCTGCGTGCGAAATTTTCTGTCTAAATCGTACGTAATTCTCAATTTATACAGACCATCTTCGTCATGTTGCAGGTTTTTGTAAATCTCCTCAATGTTCACCGAGCCTTCTTTACCAAAATGTTCAAAAGTCTTATTGACCCTGCTTTGATGAAGATCCGCAAGAAATATTTTCTGGTCTTCTATTTTAATGCTTTCAATGAATTGGGACATAAATTTTGTTTTTCATTTCTTGGTATTCGTCGGCAAATTTACTCAAATGCGTGATTCCACCACCACTTTTAAAAAATAATTTTCCGTTTTCTTTTTCGATAAATCGTATCATGACGCAGGAATCGAGGTTTTCACCATCAAACCAACCACAAACTCCGGTGTAAAAACCTCTGTCGTAATTTTCAGCTTCTACAATTATCTCCAGCGTTTTAGGTTTTGGCGCACCGAGAATAGATCCTGCAGGAAGCAAAGTTTTCATAACCGTGCCAATTTTATTTTGAAATTCAGGTTTCAATTTACCTGAAATTTTTGAACTCATCGCATACAAATCCTTTTGCTGCGTTTTTATAAAGTCAATTCTTTGAAATTCGTCAACTTGCACTTCATCTGCAACCATACTCAAATCATTTCTGAGCAAATCGACGACCGTGAAATGTTCGGCTTTTTCTTTCACATCATTTTTCAAAATCTCTACCGCATTTTCTATAGAAGCCTCGATCGTGCCTTTCATTGGATGCGTATAAATTTGATCATCGATAATTTCCACAAAAGTTTCCGGCGAGAAGAAAACAAATTCATCATTGTACCAAACTTTATATTTCGCTTTGGAATGGTAGAAAATTTCTTTCAAAGTTAAATTAATGGCGATTTCGGTTTTCACCGTGTAGTTGGTAAGATACGAATTTCCTTGCCGTAAGTTTTCCTGTACAAAATCAAACCCTTTGCGATAAATTTCGGCACTTTCTGAAAGTATTTTTAGCTCAATTTCAGCATTTTCCGCTTCCGTGGTTTTGATATTTTTAAAATTCTGAAAATCAATCAATAAGCTTTCTTCCTCAATCTCATTTTCTAGAAAAACCTCTACTTTTTCGAGTAAAAAATCGACCATAAAAAAGAACGGAACTTTCTTCAGCGAAAGTTCATCCATAAGATCAAAATTTGGGTGATAAGTAGGAAACATGAGCACAAAAATAAGGAAAAGAGGGAACTAAAATCAAAAAAGAAGAGCTTTTAAACTTAAAAGATTATTTTTGCGCCATGGAAAACAACGATCCACGAAAATCTGGCATTGAACAAATTCTGAAAACCGCGTTTTGGTACTGGAATAAAACTTTAATTTATCAACTGTTCTACAGTTTGCTCTATTTTTCATTATTTTTTATCGGATATTTTTATCTCTTCAAATATTTTGGACTTTGGGACGAGTTTTCGAAATACAGCGATTTGGTAAGAACCGATCTTCCTGCCTTCAATAAAAAAATGGAGGAAATTGCGAGATTGCCTCAAGCAAGAAATTTCAGTTTGGCTTTCTTTTTCCTTTTAGCTCTGATTAACCCTCTAAATGTGGGGCTTTACAAAATCTTTAGAAAAATAGATTTGAAGGAACCTATTTCTACGAATGATCTTTTTGCGGGTTATTTGGGATTTGATTTTTTCAAATTTTTTGGTTTCTATCTGTTCTGGATCATCATTTTCACGTATGCAAATGCCTTTTTATTACTCGGTATATTCTGGCTTTTGATTACACTATTTTCTATTCCACTTATGTTTTTCATGGATGTGAAGACCTTTGAAGGAATCGGTTTAACGATAAAAGCGTTGAAGAAAAATTTCGGAATGATCGCAATAGGTTGTGTTGTTGCTTTGATTTTCGGCTTAAGTGGATTGCTGCTTTTTGGGATCGGTTTCCTGCTCACTTTTCCGTTTTGGAATGCAATGGTTTATGCACTTTACCAACATATTTATAAAGAAATCGGCTAAATATCATTTTAATTGTAATGATTTTCGTATTTAAATTTTAAATTTGGGAAACATTAAAAATTAAAACTATGGAAAATTTCAGTGAATTTGATCGACAAGGTCAAGCTCCAATAACCGAGGTCGGATCGATTATTTCTCATGCGTGGGAAAATTACAAAGGAATATTTGGCTACACGTTACTTTATGCTTTGATTGGCGCAATTGCTTATGGTATTCTTTCCATTTTTTTGCCAGGATCTTCTGAAAATGTAGATGCTTATAAAGAAATTATCGAAAGTGTAAAAAATGGCGAATCGATTGATATGGAAACCATTTCGGAAATGCAATCTAATATGGGGATTGGCAGTCGCGTTTTAACAGGATTATTGGGCGTCGTTTTCGGAGCGCTTTTGTATCCTTTGAATGCGGGATTAATGTATATCGCGCACAAATACAATTTCAGAAAACAGATTGATATTTCAGATTTATTTATCGGATTTAGACAAAACACCATGAATTTGATTCTATATGGCGCAATGGTAACTTTGCTTGCAACCATCGGATTATATCTGTGTGTTTTACCCGGAATTTATATTTATATCGCTTCTTTCATTGGTTTGCCGATCATCTTTTTTGAAAATAAAACAGCGATTGATGCCTTAAAAAAATCATTTTCTATTACCAATTCCAACTTTGGCATTTTTTTAGGTGCGATTCTTTTGTCTTGGCTAATTTCGGTGTCAGGAATTATTCTTTGTTGCGTCGGAATTTTATTGACAATGGGCTTTAACATGTCTGTAAAATATTCATTGTATTCTGCTTTTTGTGGAACACCTTATGAATTAAATAAATAAATTTCGCGGCAAAGAGCTCCTTATTTAAATATATGTACATTTGAAAACAACAGAAATTTCTGTTGTTTTTTTTAAAATCAAAAATATGTCTACTATTAAAGATCAGATCAGTGAGGTCACCATCAAACAGATTTTTTTGCTGTTGGTAATTATCATTCTTGGAGGCTTAATTTGTTTTAATTTGGCTCTATTTATTCCTTCCATTTTGGGCGCAATTACGTTGTATATCATTACCAGAAAATACAATCTATATCTGCAGGAAATAAAAAACTGGAAACCTTGGGTTTCTTCTCTTGTTATCATTGTTGGAACTTTGATTGTCTTGATTTTGCCTATTTATTTTATCGCAGATTTACTGGTTGAAAAACTGGGAAACGCAAATGCGTACATGGGAAAATTCAATATTTTCATTGATAAAATCCACGATTTCGTGTACCAAAAAGTAAAAATTGATATTCTAAGCAAAGAAAACATCACTCAATTAAAAACTACCGCTGGAAAATTCTCCACCAATGCTTTGAGTTCTACTTTTAATACACTTACCATCATCGCTTCCATGTATTTTATCCTTTATTTTATGTTGGAAAAACCTCGACTTTTTGAAAGACTTGTTAAAAGTTCGGCACCTTTGAAAAAATCGAATGTAAATTTATTGGGAGAAAAAATTCAGAAAATGGTTATTGCCAATGCAATTGGAATTCCTGTAGTAGCGATTGGACAAGGAATTATTGCGCTGATTGGTTATCTTATTTTTGATGCACCAAGTGCAATATTACTGTTTGCTTTAACGGTCATTGCTTCGATGATTCCAATTGTAGGAGCTGCAATTGTTTATCTTCCGGTTTGTATTTTTATGATTGCATCAGGAAATACAGGAACAGGTTTAGGATTAGCGGTCTATTGTGTAGTTGTAGTGGGACTCACCGATAATTTATTGCGTTTTACGCTGTTGAAAAAATTAGAAAACATTCATCCCCTAAATACCGTTTTCGGAATTATTCTCGGATTAAATATATTTGGATTTATGGGATTGATTTTTGGACCGATACTTATTTCGATCACCATCATGTTGATTCAGGTGTACAGAGATGAGTTTGCAGATGATGAAAACGAGTTGATTCTTCCCGAACCCAAAGAAATCGAAAAGAAAATAGATTTATCCATTTAAGAGAAAACAGAAATAATGATAGAAGGTTTAAACCCAGATATACTGCAGGAAATCTGCAAAGTCGAGATGCCTTTCGGGAAATATAAAGGAACTGTTTTGGCAGATCTTCCCATTAATTATTTAGAATGGTTTCAGCGAGAAGGAATGCCACCTGGAAAATTAGGAATGCAACTTTCTACCATTTATGAAATCAAAATGAATGGTTTGATGGATCTTTTAACCCCACTTCGGGGACCAATTTCAAATGAAAAACCTAAAAAGAAAATTTTTAGGTTTTAGAATAATTCCTCTACGCTTTTAAAACTGCAAGTTCATCGCGCAATTTAGCAGCTTTGATGAAATCAAGATTTTTCGCGGCAGCTTCCATCGCTTTTTGTTTTTCAGCAATGAGTTTCGTGATATCTTCAGTTGCATAAGTACTTCTTTGTTCCGCAACCTGTTTTAGAATTTCTTTTTGGGTATATTTTTCATCCGGGAAATCTTTTGCACGTCCCACCAAAACTTCTGATATTTTTTTATTCAAAGCCATTGGAACTTGGCCATGCTTCTCATTATATTCCATTTGTTTTTGTCGGCGATAAATGGTTTCATCAATCGTTGCCTTCATTGATTTGGTCATTTTATCGGCATACATAATCGCTTTTCCGTTGAGATTTCTCGCAGCACGACCCACCGTTTGTGTCATCGATCTTCTTGATCTCAACATTCCCTCTTTATCTGCATCCAAAATAGCCACTAAAGAAACCTCCGGTAAATCCAATCCTTCTCGCAATAAATTAACACCAACAAGAACATCAAAAATACCAAGTCGTAAATCTTGCATGATCTGAATTCGGTCCAAAGTTTCTACATCGGAGTGAATATATCGGGTTCTGATTCCAAATTTTGTGAAATATTTCGTGAGTTCTTCTGCCATTTTTTTGGTTAAAGTCGTCACCAAAACGCGCTCATCAACTTCTGTTCGTTTGTGAATTTCTTCAATGAGATCATCGATTTGGTTGATGGAAGGACGTACTTCAATAATCGGATCCAATAATCCTGTCGGACGAATAAGCTGTTCGATGTATTCTCCACCACTTTTTTCCAATTCGTAATCAGCTGGAGTTGCAGAAACATAAATGACTTGATTTTGTACGCCTTCAAACTCTTCGAATTTTAAAGGGCGATTATCCATCGCAGCGGGAAGACGAAATCCGTGTTCCACCAAAACTTCTTTTCTGCTTCGGTCACCTCCGTACATGGCGTGAACTTGCGGAATGGTAACGTGACTTTCATCAATCACCATCAAAAAATCTTTCGGAAAATAATCCAACAAACAAAACGGTCGGGAACCGGGTAATCTTCCGTCAAAATAGCGCGAATAATTTTCGATTCCACTGCAATAACCAAGTTCTTTCATCATTTCTAAATCGAGTTCGGTTCTTTCTTGAAGGCGTTTTGCTTCGAAAGGTTTTTCAATTTCTGTAAAGAAATCCACTTGTTTCACCAAATCATCCTGAATTTCTCGAATGGCACTTACCTGCGTTTCTTTCGAGGTTACAAAAAGATTTGCGGGATAAATCTGCATCTCCTCAAAAACATCCATCACATTTCCAGAAACAGGATCGAAACTTTGAATGGTTTCAATTTCATCGCCAAAAAACTGAATCCGAATCGCATTATCGGTATATGCCGGAAAAACATCAACAACATCTCCTTTCACGCGGAATGTTCCCCGCTGAAATTCATTCAGCGTTCTGGAATACAAAGCATTAACCAAAGAATGAAGCAAATTGGTTCGCGTCATTTTTTGATTTTTCTCAATGGAAATTAAGGATTTGTTGAATTCTGTGGGATTTCCAACACCGTAAATACAGGAAACCGAAGCAACAATTAAAACATCGCGTCTTCCGGAAAGTAAACTGGCAATGGCAGAAAGCCGCAATTTCTCTACTTCTTCATTGATGGATAAGTCTTTCTCAATATAAGTGTTGGTAGAAGCGATAAAAGCTTCCGGTTGATAATAATCGTAGTACGAAACAAAATATTCAACGGCATTTTCGGGAAAAAACTCTTTGAATTCTACGAAAAGCTGAGCCGCCAATGTTTTATTGTGCGCCAAAACAATGGTCGGTTTTTGAGTATTTTGTACAATATTGGCAACCGTAAATGTTTTCCCCGAACCGGTAACTCCGAGAAGGGTTTGGTATTTTTCGCCAATATTCAAACCTTCCGTCAACTTTTCAATTGCTTGAGGTTGATCGCCGGTTGGTTTGTATTCTGAATGAAGCTGAAATTTCATGGCGTAAAATTACGGAAATAAAAATGTTGCGAAATACTTTTTAAATCCCTGATTGTAAATGATGAACATTGAGTATTTAAATCGGGGTAATTCCGTTCAGAAAATCCGGCGTTCTTGGTAGTGATCCTTAATCTGCTTTCAGTGTGATTGCCTTTAAAGTAGTGCATCAATTCAAATTTCTGTACGATAGCAATGATTTAGATTTTCGTAGGGGAATGTTTTTTGATGGTAATACAATTAAATATTTATATGAAAACCTTAATTTCAACTTCTATTTTGCTTTTCAATTTAATTGCGTGCATTTCATGTACCGGTAACTCAGCTAAAATCGACTTACAAAAGACTGGTGTTTCAGAGAATTCTCCGCTCAAAAATCCTGAAACAGCAGATAAAAATTCACCTGAATATGAACCTGCTTTCGCTGGTCAAACCCGAACACAAGGTGTAAAAACCAAAACTGCTTACAAAGTTGACATCATTAATGAAGACTTAGAAAAACCTTGGGGAATTGTAAACTTTCCCGATGGCCGGTTTCTGATTACATCAAAATCAGGGTATATGAATATTGTTTCAGCTGATGGAAAAACCATCACTAAGGTTGAAGGTTTTCCAGAAGTTGATGACAGAGGACAAGGCGGTTTATTAGATGTTGCTTTGGATCCCGATTTCAAAAACAACAGAATGATCTATTTTACCTTTTCTGAATCTGTAGCGAACGGAAATAATACGGCGGTTGGAAAAGGAAGACTTTCAAATGACGAGAAAAAAATAGAAAATCCTACGGTCATATTTCATGCAACACCAAGTTATGATGGTAAACTGCATTATGGAAGTAGGTTGGTTTTTGACAAAGACGGACATCTTTATGTAAGTACAGGAGAACGTTCAGATATAGAAACCAGACCTTTAGCGCAAAACACCATGGCTTATTTGGGTAAAATTTTAAAAATAACGAAAGAGGGAAAAACCGCTCCAGGAAATCCATTTATCGGAAATTCGAAATATAAACCTGAAATTTATTCATACGGACACCGAAATCCACAAGGTTTGGCGCTAGATGAAAAAGGACAACTCTGGGAAGCGGAAATGGGTCCAAAAGGTGGCGACGAAGTTAACCTCATCAATCCAGGCAAAAATTACGGATGGGGCGATGTAACGTATGGAAGAGAATACAGCGGTACGAAAGTTAGCGCCGGAATTCAGCAAAAAGAAGGAACAGAGCAACCCGTTTATTATTGGGATCCTTCAATATCAATGAGTGGAATTACATTCTACACGGGAAACATCAATGAATGGAAAAACAATCTGTTTTTAGGAGGTCTAAGTGGTGAGAAAATAATCCGTTTGGTGATCGAAAACAATAAAGTAGTCGGTGAAGAATGGCTTTTAGAAGATCAAAAAGAAAGATTCCGTGATGTTTTGAATGGATCAGATGGAAACTTGTATGGAATTACAGATAGCGGAAAACTATATAAAGTATCAAAAAAGTAAGATATTTGAACAATCGGAAATCATTGAAGAGGCACTACTCCTTTAAATAAACCAATTCATCACCAAAATCATCCTCTAATTTTTCTAAAATTTTTGCGGTTTTCGTTTTCTGCATCAATTTTTCTACAAAGAAACTGGTTTCAAAAAACTGGCGGTGAATCCCGGGAAGAAGTTCCATGAAAAGATTGATTCCTACTTGGTTATTGTGCAAATCCATCTTGGTTTCTAGGGGTTCATTGGGAAAGAGTTCTTCGTGCAAATCGGTCATTTTTTTGCAATAATCTAAGGCTTTTTGGGGGGAAGAAATTTTGCAACAGTACATCAAAATAAGACAATTCCAGAGCGAATGCCGAAATGCGTTCCCAATTCCATTGTTAGAATGGGTTTTCGGAAAATGCTTTTGAGCCAAAGAAAAACTTCTGAGAATCGCATAAAAACCCATTATCGAAAATAAAGGATGCGGAAGCGTTAATCCCATCACTTTCTTTATTTTATCGAAACTAAGGGATCGTAAAGCATTAAATATTATTGAAATATTCCTCATAAAAAAGAAATCCCACCTCCATAGAGGTGAGATTTTATGAATTTGTAATTGTTATTTAAGAGTGAACCAAAAGATTCACTGTTTTAGAAACTTTGTCTTTAATTTCGGTTCTTTTTACAATAAAATCGACGAAACCTTTTTCCTGCAAAAATTCTGAAGTTTGAAAACCTTCCGGCAAATCTTTACCAATGGTTTCGCGAATTACTCTTGGTCCCGCAAAACCGATTAAAGCTCCTGGTTCTGCCATGATAATATCTGCAGTCATCGCGAAAGAAGCGGTAATTCCACCAAAAGTTGGATCGCACAAATACGCAATGTATAAAAGTCCGGCTTCAGAAAGTTGAGCTAATTTTGATTGTACTTTCGCCAATTGCATCAAGGAATAAGTCGCTTCTTGCATTCTTGCACCACCTGACTGACAAATAATCATGTAAGGAAGTCGGTGTTCGATACAATAATCGACTGCTCTACGGATTTTTTCGCCCATCACAGATCCTAATGAACCACCGATAAAACTAAAATCCATACAAGAAATTACCATTTCGGTATTATTCACTTTTCCAACTGCATTTCTGATAGAATCGGTGAGTTTGGTTTTCGATTTTACTTCTTTCAAACGGTCTGCATACGACTTGGTATCTTTGAAATTCAGCATATCTACACTCTCTACATTCGCATCGAGTTCGGTATATTTATTTTCATCAAAAAGGATTGAGAAAAATTCTGTACTTCCGATTCTCACGTGGAAACCATCTTCTGGAGAGACGTAATTATTGGCTTTCAGTTCTTCGTGCTCGATTACTTTTCCTGTCGGAGTTTGATGCCAAAGTCCTTTGGGAACATCTTTTTTGTCTTCCGTAGAAGTGGTGATATTTTGCGTTTTTCTTTTAAACCAGTCGAATGCCATATTTTTCTTAATTTTAGATTCTAGATTTTAGATTCTAAATTAAAAACGAGTAACTCATTTAAAATTTAAAATCTAAAATTTATAATTAAAGCGTATTGATATTATTTAAATCACGGAAAGCTTCCTCTAATCTTGTAGAAAAAGTTTCTTCTCCTTTTCTAACCCAAACTCTTGGATCATAGAATTTTTTGTTTGGTTTTTCGTCCCCTTCAGGATTTCCTACTTGTGTTTTTAGATAGTCTAGTTTTTCGACCATATAATCTCTGATTCCTTCGGTATAAGCAAATTGAAGATCAGTATCGATATTCATTTTGATGGCTCCGTAACTTACCGCTTCTCTAATTTCTTCTACTGAAGAACCAGATCCACCGTGAAAAACAAAATTAACTGGTTTTTCACCTGTTCCGAATTTTTCCTGAACATATTTCTGAGAATTATCTAAAATTTTCGGTGTCAATTTCACATTTCCGGGTTTGTAAACTCCGTGAACATTTCCAAAAGCAGCAGCAATGGTGAAATTTGGAGAAATCGCATTAAGTCTTTCGTAAGCATAAGCAACTTCATCGGGTTGTGTGTATAATTTAGAAGAATCAACATCGGTATTATCTACCCCATCTTCTTCACCACCAGTTACGCCCAATTCAATTTCTAAGGTCATGCCCATTTTCGCCATTCTCTCGAAATATTTGCAAGAAATATCTAAATTTTCTTCGATCGGTTCTTCAGATAAATCCAACATGTGTGATGAATAAAGGGATTTTCCTGTTTGTGCGAAAAACTCTTCGTTCGCATCCATCAATCCATCAATCCAAGGCAATAATTTTTTTGCGCAGTGATCGGTATGTAAAATTACGGTTGCTCCGTACGCTTCTGCCAAAGTATGAATATGTTTTGCACCGGCAACTGCGCCTAAGATAGCAGATTTTTGACCGTCGTTGCTCAACCCTTTTCCTGCATTGAAAGCGGCACCGCCATTAGAAAACTGAATAATCACCGGAGCATTCAATTTCGCTGCAGTTTCTAGCACTGCATTTACATTGCTGGAACCAATTACATTCACTGCTGGAAGTGCATAGTTGTTCTCTTTTGCGTGATTAAAAATATCGGTAACCAATTGTCCTGTGGCAACACCTGCCGGAAAAAGTCTGCTCATAATTTATATTTTAAAAGATTTTTAACTAAAAATTTAGAAGTGTAAAGTTAGGGATTTTATGCGAAAAAGGTTAGTTTCTTTTGTCTTTTCCCCAAAGCAATTTTTGGCGAATGGTTTCGTAAAAACTGAGATTATTAGGATGAATCAACAAAATTTGAAAATGCGCTTTCCTTAAAACAATCTCTACATCGGTTTCCATGTGGATTAATCGCGAATCTAAGGAAAGGGAATATTGTGGAACGCGACTTTCTACTTTCAGGCGAATTTCTACATCATCATTCACAATTAAAGGACGCACATTTAAATTATGGGGCGCAATTGGAGTGATGACAAAATTTTGGTTGGTCGGCGTAATAATTGGTCCACCGCAACTTAAAGAATACGCTGTAGAGCCAGTTGGTGTGGAAATAATAACACCATCGCCCCAAAAAACATTTAGAAATTCACCATCGATGTAGGATTCTACGGTAATCATCGCCGTAGTTTCCTTTCGGGAAATCGTAATATCATTTAAAGCGTATGGAAAAAATGAGGCATTTTTAGGCGAAACGATTTCAATGACCGATCTTCTGCTGATTTTCACGTTACCATTAATGATATCATTAAGCTCCAGAAAAATTTCTTCTTTCGTAAAACTTGCCAAAAACCCGAGCCGACCGGTATTCACACCAACCACCGGAATTTCTAAATCCTGAATAAAAAGAAGAGAAGTTACGATCGTTCCATCGCCGCCGAAAGTAAAAAACAGATCGACTTTTTTTTCCTTTAAATCTTCTTTGCCCGCAAAAGTTTCGAACTCTTTGGAAAATTGCATCGAATTTGCCATTTCTTCATTAAGAATTGCCTGAACGCCGCGTTTTTCAAGTTCAGACACAAATTTGCTTAAATACAGAAAAGTATCTAAATCGCTTTTTTGAGAATAGATTGCTACTTTCATCTGATGATTCTAATTTTTTTATTGGTCAGATGGGAAACCAACACCATTTTATTTTCATTCAACCAACGGAAATGGCATTTCATTAGTTAAAATTCGAGATATTTTTGAAAAAAACCAAATCGGTCTTTCATCAATTCTTCTTTTTCATCATCATAGTATTTGTGAACTACATTGTACCCATATCTCTCGAAAGTTTCATCGATAGAACTGAGATTCTCACTATTTATTTTCAAGGTAATTTGAATAAAATCTTCGCCAATCTGATTCACAAAACACCCATAAATCTTGCCATTATTAGATTCTACAATTTTGCAGACTTCGGTGAAGGAATAGTGCATATCATTGGTCTGAACAATCATCACTGCTCCATTTTCGGAAAAAAGTGGATATTTCGAAAACTCATTAAAAATATCGTCACAGGAAAGGTATCCCACATATTTTTCGACCCTAGAAATTACAGGAATTACGTTTGCATTAAAAGCATGGAAAAGATTGATGGAATCTAATAAATTGCCATCATCTAGAATCGCAAATTTCTCAAAATGCACCGCCAAACTACCGAGACTACCTTCTGGACTTTCTTCTAAAAAAGATTGACTGACTGCGCCTTGATAAATGCCTTTCTTTTTAACAAAAATGTGCGAATAACCAAACTCTTTTGCGATTTCGTTTGCATCCTCAATTCGGTCGCTAGAATTAAATGCAGGATAATCTTTGGAGATATAATCTTTGATAAACATGACGCTAATTTAGGGAAATATTAAAAAGGGTGAACGGTTTTTAAACAATTTTAAAATTATTAAAGAATAATTTGCATTGTAATAAAACAAAATATATCTTTGTCGCCTTTCATTTTTACTTTTTATTAGATTTATTTCAAACTGTGATGCTTTCGGGCATTGCAGTTTTTTTTATTTTGTGACCAGAGGTTTTGCTCGCAGGAAAATTAATCCAGCCAAAATTACAACACCTCCTAAACCTTGCATTGGTGTTAATTTCTCCCCGTCTAAGATCCCCCAAATCACTGCAACAACCGGCATCAACAAAGTTACTGTGGAAGCAAATAATGGGGTTGAAATACTCAGAAGACGATAATTGAGCATCATCGCCAAACCAGTACCAAAAATTGAAAGTAAACTCACAAATCCCAATCCTACAAAGAGATTCTCATTCGCATGAAGGTTATTAAAAAATCCCGAAAACACCAAAGTGATGAGAGAGGGCAAAATTAATACGAAAGAAAAAACAAAAGCCGACAAAATTTTCGCAGGAATCTCATGAAGCTTTGATTTTACAGTGGTAGTAGAAATTGCGTAACACAAAGTCGCTAGAAGCAAAAGCACAATTGGAATAAGTTTCAACTCGCCACTTTCTCCTCCGGAAAGCGCTAAAATGCAGGCTCCGGAAAAACTTATTGCAACGCCAATTAATTGTCTTTTACTGGTAGAAAATTTCCAAAAAAGAGTTCCCACAATAATAACGAAGATGGGCATCATCGAATTGATGATTCCAGCAATACTGCTGCTGATTTGAGTTTCGGCAATCGGAAAAAGAAACATTGGAATAAAATTTCCCGTCACTGCCGCAATAATTAACCACTTCAAATGTTTTCTGGGGAATTTTTTGATGTTCAGAATTGCCAAAGGGAGAAGAACAATCCCCGCAATTAAAACGCGCAACGCTCCTACTTCATAAGGAGTGAAATGCTCCAGAGATTTTTTGATGAGGATAAATGATGAACCCCAGATGATGGAAAGTACCACCAGTAAAACCCATCTTTCTTTTTCAGGATTCATTATTTCTTTTTAAAATTGTTAAATAGTCTTTTTTAGAAATCATTTTCGCTCCCAAACTTTCCAAGTGTTCGGAAAAAATTTGACAGTCAATTAACTCTAAATTTTCTTTATTGTTTTGAATAAAATTAATAAACCCGGCTTTTGAAGCATTGCTCACTTTGGCAAACATACTTTCGCCACAGAAAACATGACCAATTTGAATTCCATAAAATCCACCCACCAATTCTTCATTTTGCCAAACTTCGATACTTTTTGCGATTCCTAAATGATGAAGTTCAACAAAAGAATTGATGAGTTCATCGGAAATCCAGGTTCCGTCTTGGTCTTTTCTAAAGGTTTTCTGACATTCTTCTATGACTTCCCGAAAAAATTTATTTTCTGTAAAACTAAAAACTTCGTCGCGCAGAATTTTTCTCATTGATTTGGAAATCTTTACCACATTCGGAAAAAGAACAAACCGTGGATCTGGACACCACCACAAGATTTCTTCTCCCGGATTAAACCATGGAAAGAGACCTAATTGGTACGCAAAATGAATTCTTTCTGCGGACAAATCGCCTCCAATTGCCAATAAGCCACTCTCCGAATCAGTAGATTCTGGGTCTGGAAAAGAAATGATATGAGGATCGAGAAGAATCATTTTCAAAATGAAATCCTGCTTTTTGGAAAGCAGGATTATGATGTATTTTTTACTTAATAAGTCTAGAACGGCAAATCGTCATCTTCTTCAGCAAAGACATCTGTTTTAGATGCAGTGCTTTGCGAATCTGCTGGTTTTGCAGAAGTAGGCTCATTGAAATCATTTGAATCTACTTTTTCTACTTTCCAACCTGTGATTGAATTAAAATATTTCACATCACCTTGAGGAGAAGTCCATTCTCTACCTCCAATATTAATGGAAACTTTTACTTTATCACCTTCCTTCAATTGATTCAGCAGATCTCCTTTTTCCTTAAGAAACTCGATACTGATCGGTTGTGGATATTGTTCTTCGGTCACTACAACCATTTCTCTTTTCTGAAAACCGCTCGGAAAAGTCTGAACTTCACCTAATTTTTTCACTATTCCTTGTAATTCCATAATTGATTATATAAAGGTGTAAAAGTAAGAAATTAAGAAGAGATAGAGAAGCTAGAGTTTTAAAATTTTGAAAAAAATAAAAAAAATGAAAATTTATTGGGTTAGAAGAGAAAAAGTATTTATATTTGCACTCACAAAAAAAGGAAAGAAGTTCATTTTGCGGATGTGATGTAATTGGTAGCCATGCCAGACTTAGGATCTGGTGCTTCACGGCGTGGGGGTTCGAGTCCCTTCATCCGCACGATTTTTTTGAAATATTTTTTATTAAATTTTTAGAAAATTAGCTATGCGAAAATAGCTCAGCTGGTAGAGCACGACCTTGCCAAGGTCGGGGTCGCGGGTTCGAATCCCGTTTTTCGCTCTCCACTTTGCCTTGGTGGTGGAATTGGTAGACACGCAGGACTTAAAATCCTGTGTCCGTAAGGATGTACGGGTTCAAGTCCCGTCCGAGGTACTTCAAACGCTGTTAATCATTTGATTAGCAGCGTTTTTTATTTTTATAATCAATAAAAATTTTAATTACGCCTCGCTTTGCGTTTCTTCCACAGCAATAATCCTCTTGCTATAACACAGCATTTTGGTTTCACAAATGAAGTTGAGACCCATCTAAATAAGACCCATCTAAATATTTAAGTTCAGCGTTTAATTAACCGTCGCGTTATTCTGATGAGAGGAGATCATGTTTTATTTACGTTGTTCGTTTTTTTCGTGGTCCTTTATTTGATACGTTTACTAATTAAATATAACATCATGGACAATCATAACTTAAAAACACTCTCCCAAGTTCTAAATATTTTGATTCAACGCGGTATTACGAAAGAAATCACCATGAATGATCAACACCAAATGATTTTGGGGAAAGACGAAAAAATGTATCAACCTGAAGATCTTAGGATTGTAAAATCTTACCGCTTCGAAGGCGACAGCAATCCTGATGACAACGCAGTCTTGTATTTATTGGAAGATAAAGAGGGTGAACTTTCTACGATTCTAGATGCTTATGGCGCAGAAAGCAATCACAATGGAGAAGAATTTGATAATTTTCTTCGAAAGGTTCCGGTAGAAGAAAACCCCGAATATGACTTTGAATAAAACATAATCCAACCCAGGTATTTACGACCTGGGTTTTTTTTTGAATATTTTTTCGAAATCGGTTTTTTCCTTTATTTTTTCTTTGGTTTGTTGAACTTTCTCTTTGATTAACCCTGTTTTTTCTGCTACTTCTAGTTTTGTTTGCTTCAAGACTTTTTTATTCTCTTCCAATGCAGATTTGGTATTACCGATGGTTTCCTTAATCGTTTTCTCAGTTTTTGGCGCATTTTTACCGATGAGCGTTTTCTTTAATCCTTGCTCAATTCCACGCCAAAATAAGTTGAAAAAAGATTTGGTCTTGTCGCGCTCCACTTTTTCTACTTCAACAGATTCTGGATAATTACCAGAATTGCTTTTTACAAAAATATTTGCCACCGCCGAAAGTACCGTGTTTTTCTCACCATCTTTTTTCAAAACCGAAATCTTTAAATTTTCATGCTTCATCTTCAAACTTCCGGTGAGTCCTTCTCTATTTCCTTTAAAACTAAAAAGGAGATCAGAGATAAAACCCGTTGCGCGAATT
The DNA here is from genome assembly GCF_900156725.1 of Kaistella chaponensis. Taxonomy (GTDB): domain Bacteria; phylum Bacteroidota; class Bacteroidia; order Flavobacteriales; family Weeksellaceae; genus Kaistella; species Kaistella chaponensis. The sequence continues at coordinate 68,466 of NZ_FTOI01000005.1, forward strand.
TTCAGGTAAGGTTCAATAAAAGGGTTAATTCTCGCAGCTGGTAAATCGCCAACATTTCCGGAGATCGAAAACGAGTCCGTTAAATCTGCTGTATTAAAAGTCCATTTTACATTCATAGGCGATGCATTCATAAAAAGACAATTAATCGCGATCGGAACCACCGAAGAATTCCCTTTCATCTTCCCAGAATTGATATTTTTCACATTCATATTAAATCGATTGAAGGTGAGTGTTCCGGGTCCATCACTCTTTTTGGTATCTTCTTCGTAAGTTAAAACTGAATTTTTCAGATCCAAATTTTCAATCAGCAAAGGGAATTTAATACTTCTTAATAATTTTGAATACAACGGTTTTTCGGTGAGATCATCTTTCGGAATTTTACTTCTGAAAATATTGGCGTTCACTTCGCCTAAAGTCACTTGAGAAGCCTTTAAAAATGGTTGCGCAGAAAGAAAATCCCAATTGCCTTTCATCGAAATTTGATTTGCAGTAATGGTGTACAAATCTTTCTCGGTAGGAATCATTCGAATAAACTGTGCTCTGGAAACTTTTGGTTTCATGGCGAAATTAGAAATCTGAGCCGCATTTTTATTCCATTTTAATAATGAGGAAGATAAATGATAGAATTTTGTTTCATACTTAAAATTACGACTCGATAGACTGTAAAAACCTATTGTGAACGGAACAGTCCCTTTACCGCGCGATTCATCCCATTGGATATTTTGCACATTTGCATTCAAATCCTTTAAAATTAATGGTTGATTGCCTTTCGAATACGTAAGATTTGAATTTTTTAAATTCACATTTTTAATGATGAGCGGAAAAGAAACTCCTTCAAAGTTTGGCTTTTTAGTTTTCGGATGTTCTGCACCAACAATTTTTCCGTTCAGTCCGTTCACTAATATATTTTCGATGTTGAATTTCAGTTTGCGATCTCGGAAATTCCACTCTTTAATTTTTAAATTAACATTTTGCACCGTAAAATCGAGCAAAGTTTGATCTGAAGTTGAAACAGTGGGATTGACAGAAAGATTTCTAAAATCTGCCCATTTTGGCGAAATTGAAACTGCACCAGCTTTTACATTTTCAGAATTCGAAACATAATTAATTTGCTTCCCGACTATTTTAAAATCATTGTATTGAAAAGGAATATTGCCTTTTGCAGTTTCCTCGTTCATGACCAGTTGGTTGATATTCAGCGTGAGGTTTCCGGCGGAAAATAAGGGCGATCCGTTTGGTTTTACGATATTTATTTTGGCATTATTAAGGAGAACATCATCCAGTTGCACTTCGTAGGGAAAGTTTTTCTTTTTTTCTGGAGATTTTACATTGGTTGTGAACATTTTGAGTTCTGGATTTTCAAAACGAACTTTCTGTAAATTAATTCTATTATCTTTCAGTGCGATATTTTTAAACTCCATTTCAGAAGATTTAAAATCAAACAGATTTCTTTTTTCAGGATAAAATCTTTTAAAATTTTGATAAGAAAGCAAAGGAATCACTGCCAATTCTTTGACACTGATCTGATCTTCTTTTGTGGACATATATTTTGCGGTAAAAGCGTAAATATTATCGGGACGAACAAACAAGTTTTTCCCATTCACCGTATAGTGATCAAAAGTAAATGGAAGTTTGTTTTGCATGGAATCGTCATTCATCTGCAGGTTTTCTACCTTTAAATTTAGATCACGAACCGAAAAAGCCTTTTGTTTGGTGGATTGATAAACCTGAATATTTCCATTGTTGATGGTGATATTTTTGAAAGCAAATTCATTTTTATTGGTGCGCCCTTTTTTATCGCGTGATTTTGGGAGTATAATATTGAGGTTTGGACTTGCTAGTTTAAGATCAGAAATATTAATAGTTTTATTGAAAACCATATCGTAAAAACCTAATCTGGCCACAGAAAGCGTATCGACCGTTCCCTGCAAACCTATTTTATCCGTACGGTCAGGATTTTTATTGTTAATGGTGATTCCGGTAGAAAAAACAGTTCCAGTTCCCAGATCAACATCGAGGGTTTTGTACGTTACCACGTATTCTGACTGAGATTTGATGTAATTCGGAAGGTGATGTTTCAGCCAAAAATTTAATCCAAAATTTGCAAAAATAAAAAGAAGGAGTACGATTCCTGCGACAATCGAAAAAATTTTAAGGTATTTTTTTTTCATGATCATCCGTATAAAAATTTTGTGCCATTACAAATGAGAATTGAAACGATCGAACTTAATTTTCTTTAGTACATGCAAAAAAAATCTTATCAAAGGATCGTGAACTGCTCAAAGATGGTAAAGTGAATTGGTAAAATTGCAGAATTACTCGATTTTCATTTCAATCACATATCCTTCATGCCCACGAATATTGATAAAATCACCACCTTCGAAAGAAAGGTATTGTCCTTTGATACCTTGTAGAATTCCCTCAAACTCTGGTTTTTTATCCAGGGTAAAAGAATTGATTTTTTCTGGCGCGACATAAGGATAATCCAGTTTGCACATTTCGTGGTCTATGGAATAATAGTTTTTGAATTCCTCTGGGAAATATTCTTGCACTTTCTCGCGGAAATCAGCTAAATCTAGATCATCTTCATAATCGTCTTCTAACATTTTTCGCCAGTTGGTTTTATCGGCAAAATGTTCTTTCAAAGCCACTTCGATCATTCCTGCTTCATACCGATTCTGTGTTTTTGCAATGGGAATTGCGAAAGTTGCACCCTGATCAATCCATCTTGTTGGGATTTGAGTTTCTCTTGTAACGCCCACTTTCACGTCGCCTGTATATGCAAGATAGACAATATGTGGCACAAGCTGAATGGATTCTTCTACTTCCAGATTCCTTTCGCCGATTCCTAAATGTGCGGTCGAAAGTTCGGGACGAATAATGGTCTCACTTGCGTACGGACTTTCGAAAAAGCATCTTTTACAAAATCCCATGCGGTAAATTTTCTCATCATTACCACAGTTTACGCATTCGTACCCGACATGTTTGAGGGTGATTTTCTTACCGATCAACTGATTCATATTGATCAAATCTGAAGACAGGTTGAGAAAGTATTGAATGGGTTTCGCGTTTTGCGTGATCATTTTTAAAATTTGCCCTTGAAACTGCATAGTGATTGATACTTTTGGTAAAGATAAAATTTTAAGATCAGTTACGATTATTTTGCGATTTTATTTGTTGAATCTCTTCCTGCAAAGCCGAAATCTGTGTCTGAAGATTTTTCACTTCCGGATTTTGATTATTTTCCTGTCGTGGTGAATATTGCCAAATCAGATGGATATCTTTCACCATATTATCATGATCACTTAATCTGCTTTTTTCCAGGGTCATGCTATCATTAAGCACCGTTACTTTTAAAAAATTCTTTCCTTTATTTTGGAATGATTCGTAGCTAATAATGGCAAGTTCGGGATGGTTTGTTTTTATACTTTTTATATAGTGGTCGGATCTCTCTTTCAGTTTTTCCCGATCCCATTTTTTCTTTGTAAGTAAAATGCTTGGAATCAGAATGACAGCCGAAATCAATCCAATCATCATGTATGACTTTAGATTCCTGAATTTATTTTTGTTGAGGTAATATTTTTGATAACCCAAAACAATACTGAGAACGAATGAACCTACACCAATAAAAAAACAATTGATGAGGTAGAAATAAAATCCACCCCAAAAATACTCCCAGTTGCCATTTGCAATGCCAAAACCCGCAGTACAAAGCGGCGGGATGCAAGCTGTAGATACTGCAACACCGGCAATTACTTTAATGGCTTCTTTTCTCACAATACCAAGAAACCACGCAAGTCCGCCTAAAAAAGCGAGAAAACAATCGAAAATTGTCGCTGTTTTAAAACTTTCAAGTTGTGCCGTCTCTGCATGAAAAGGAGAAATAAGAAAGTACATGGTAGAAGAAAATAATGCGATGACAATCATTAAAATCCAGTTGACAATTCCCAATCTTATCAAAAGTCGGTTTCCGATCGATAAGCCGAAAGCAGCTCCAACAATCGGTCCCATCAGTGGCGAAATAAGCATTGCACCAATCACCGCTGCTGAACTGTTCGTATTTAAACCAATACAGGCAATACCCATCGAGATGACCAAAAGCCACAAATTGTGACCCCTGAAAAAAACACCTTCTTGTATTTCTGAAAAAGTAACCTCTTCATCTTCCTCTTTTGGTAAAACAATAAGTCTTCGGAAATCTATCATGCAATTATTTTAAACAAAAGTATGAAAACAACTTTTCCAAAACTGCATATCTCCTATTTTATTGAGTTAAAAAATACGAGCAGAGCCTTCATTAATTTTCAACAAAGGTCGTGAAAGCCTGGATTAGCATTCAAAAAACTCTTATTATGCCCTAATTGTACCCATTAAAAAAGTGTAGATTTTTTTATTAAATCCTTACCTTAGCATTCTAAAAATACATAATGAACTATATCGTTACAGGCGGAAGCGGATTTATTGGGTCTCATCTGGTGCAACATCTGTTGAAAAACGGACATTCTGTCATTAACATTGACAATTTTGATGATTTCTATGATTACCAAATAAAAATTAAAAATACTTTAGAATCCATCGGCAAAACTTTGGAATTTTCTTTCCACGAAAAAGAGTTGGATATTCAAAAACTTATTTTCGAAACCTCTTCGAAAAAATATCACCTTTATTATCAGGATATTCGGGATAAAGAAGGTTTAGAGAAAATTTTTACGAAACATAAAGTTGATGCAATCATTCATTTAGCAGCTTTGGCAGGAGTTCGTCCTTCAATTGCAGATCCAATGGCTTATCAGGAAGTTAATATAAAAGGCACGATGAATCTTTGGGAACTTTGCAAAGCGTTTAACATCACTAAATTCTTGAATGCTTCAAGTTCAAGTGTTTACGGCAATAACAGTAAAATTCCTTTCTCCGAATTAGATGCAGTTGACGAACCGATTTCACCTTATGCAGCAACAAAAAAATGCACTGAAATTCTAGGTCACGTTTACCATCATCTGTATGGGATTAACATGGTTCATCTAAGGTTTTTCACTGTTTACGGACCGAGACAGAGACCCGACTTGGCGATCTCTAAATTCACCACATTTATTAATTCCCACCAAGAAATTCCTTTTTATGGCGACGGTTCTACGGCAAGAGATTATACCTATATTGACGACATTATCGATGGAATTTTAAAATCTATCCACTATTTAGAAACCCATCAAAATGTGTATGAAATTATTAACCTTGGTGAAAACGAAGTCATCAATCTGAATCAGATGCTTGCAACGATCGAAGAAAATTTAGATAAAAAAGCCACCAAAAAAATTCTGCCATTACAACCCGGTGATGTACAAAAAACCAATGCCGACATTACCAAAGCACGGTCATTAATTGGCTATCATCCAACCACTCACTTCCAAAATGGCATAAAAAAATTTGTGGAATGGTTTTTGAAAAATGGTTCGTGATTAAATTAACAATAAAAAATCAAAATTTATTGAAAATCAGCGACAAAAACCTTTTTTATGTCGCCTATTTTTATACTTTTGCAAAAAATTATATGATATGTATTGGACATTAGAATTAGCTTCTTATTTAAGTGACGCACCTTGGCCGATGACGAAGGCAGAACTTATTGATTACGCAATTAGAACAGGTGCACCAATGGAAGTGGTAGAAAATCTTCAAGCCATCGAAGATGAAGGGGAAATATATGAGTCTATCGAAGAAGTTTGGAGCGATTACCCAACCGATGATGATTTCCTCTGGAATGAGGATGAATATTAAAAAAAACAGCCGGCTTTTGGCAAAACGCTTTAAGCCTTTTCATTAACATAAGCACAATTTGTGCAACATTGCTTATTGCCTTTTGCACTAAGCGCAAAGCTAAAACATATGGGTTTTATAGATAAAATTCTTAAAGGTTTCTTGGGGGACAAAAGTGTGACCGACCTGAAGGAAGTAAAAAAAGTAGTAAGTAAAATAAAAGCTGTTGAGCCAACTATAAATCAACTTTCTGATGATGGTTTGAGAGATAAAACCGCAGAATTTAAGGCTAAACTAAAAGCTGCAACTGCAAACATTACCGCTCAGATCGAAGAAACTAAAGAACAGATCAAAAATTCTAAAGATGTTGATGAAAAGGAAAACCTTTTTACCAAAATAGAAGAATTAAAAAAAGACTCCTATCAAATTGAAGAAAAAGTTCTGAAAGAAATACTTCCAGAAGCTTTTGCCTTGATCAAAGAAACTTCCAGAAGATTAGCAGAGAACGGAGAAATTCGAGTGAAAGCAACCGAACTTGACCGTGAATTGGCTTCAACTAAAGATTTCGTAAGCATTGAAGGAGAAACTGCGATTTGGGTCAACCATTGGGATGCTGCAGGAACCGCTGTTAAATGGGACATGGTTCATTACGACACTCAGTTTATCGGAGGAATCGAACTTCACAACGGAAAAATCGCGGAAATGGCGACCGGTGAAGGAAAAACTTTGGTGGGAACTTTACCTATTTACCTCAATGCACTTCCAGGACGTGGAGTTCACGTTGTAACCGTAAATGATTATTTGGCGAAACGAGATTCCGCTTGGATGGGACCTTTGTATCAATTTCATGGTTTAACAATCGATTGTATCGATTTGCACCAACCGAATTCTGACGCCCGAAGAAAAGCATATAATTCCAGTATTACGTACGGAACAAACAACGAATTTGGTTTCGATTATTTAAGAGATAACATGGTAACGTCTCCAACAGAATTGGTACAAGGAGAATTAAACTTTGCGATTGTTGATGAGGTAGATTCTGTTTTGGTTGATGATGCAAGAACACCATTAATTATTTCAGGACCAGTTCCACAAGGTGATCGCCAAGAATTTGATGTTTTAAAACCTTCTGTTGACAGAATTGTTGAAATTCAGAAAAAAACAGTTTCCGGAATTTTTAGTGAAGCAAAAAAATTAATCGCCAACGGAAATACCAAAGACGGCGGATTCAAACTTTTGCAAGCTTACAGAGGTTTACCAAAATCTCGACCCCTTATTAAATTTCTTTCTGAAAGTGGTCACAAAGCACTCCTTCAAAAAGTTGAAGGGCAATACATGGCAGACAACAACCGCGATATGCCGATTGTTGACAAAGATTTGTATTTCGTTATTGACGAAAAAAACAATCAAATTGATCTTACCGATAAAGGGGTGGAATATATGTCAGCTGGAAATGAAGACAAAGATTTCTTCGTTTTGAATGATATCGGTACTGAAATCGCAGAAATAGAAGCTAAAAATTTATCGAAAGAAGAAGAATTTGAAGCAAAAGAGAAAATATTTAGTGAATTTTCAGTAAAATCTGAGCGCGTTCACACTTTAAGCCAATTATTAAAAGCATATACTTTATTTGAAAAAGATGATGAATATGTGGTAATTGACGGTGAAGTAAAAATCGTAGATGAGCAAACCGGTCGTATCATGGAAGGGAGACGTTATTCCGACGGACTTCACCAAGCGATTGAAGCAAAAGAAAACGTAAAAATTGAAGCAGCAACACAAACTTTTGCAACCATTACTCTTCAAAATTACTTCCGCATGTACAATAAATTGGCGGGAATGACGGGTACAGCAGAAACTGAAGCTGGTGAACTATGGGAAATTTATAAATTGGATGTAGTGGTAATTCCTACCAACAAGCCTATTGTTCGAGATGACAGACAAGATTTGGTGTACAAGACCAATCGTGAAAAATACAATGCAGTTATTGAAGAAATCGAAAGATTAACCGCTGTTGGAAGACCGGTTTTAGTGGGAACAACTTCGGTTGAAATCTCTCAATTATTATCAAAAGCGCTTTCATTAAGAAAAATTCAGCATAATGTATTGAATGCGAAACTTCACGCCAGAGAAGCAGAAATTGTAGCAATGGCAGGAGGACCAGGAGTTGTAACCATTGCAACCAACATGGCAGGAAGGGGAACCGATATTAAATTGCAAGGAGAAGTTAAGAAAAACGGCGGATTGGCAATTATCGGAACCGAAAGACACGATTCTAGACGTGTTGACAGACAATTGCGTGGACGTGCCGGAAGACAAGGAGATCCTGGAAGTTCTCAATTCTATGTTTCTTTGGAAGATAATTTGATGCGACTTTTCGGTTCGGAAAGAATTGCGAAAATGATGGATAAAATGGGTCATAAAGAAGGTGAAGTAATTCAGCACGGAATGATTTCTAAATCCATCGAAAGAGCGCAGAAAAAAGTAGAGGAAAACAACTTCGGAATCAGAAAAAAATTGTTGGAGTATGATGATGTAATGAACAAACAGCGCGATGTCATCTACAAAAGAAGAAAGAACGCATTGTTCGGAGATCACTTGAAATATGATATTTCAAACATGATTTTCGATGTATCACAATCCATTGTAACCAAAGGAAAAATAGAAGGAGATTTCAAAGAATTTGAATACGAAATTATCAAAAACTTTACAATGGAATCGCCAGTTTCGGCAGACGAATTTAAAACTAAGCAAGTCCCTGAATTAACAAACTTATTATTTAAAGCTGCTTCAGCTGATTACCAAATGAAGCTGAATTTGCTAAAAGAAAAATCATTCCCAATCATCGAAAACGTTTACCAAAACCAAGGTTCTATGTTCAAAATGATTCAGGTTCCGTTTACAGATGGAATTAAAACAATGACCATTGTTACAGATCTGAAAGAAGCACACGACACGCAATGTGATTCCCTTATCAACGATTTTGAGAAAAACATTTCGCTTTCTATCATCGATGAAAACTGGAAGCTTCACTTGAGAGAAATGGATGATTTAAGAAAATCGTCACAAGGTGCAGTTTACGAACAAAAAGATCCTTTGGTGATTTACAAACAAGAGTCTTTTTATCTTTTCAGCGAAATGGTTGAAAGAGTAAATAAAGAAATCATTTCATTTTTATACAAAGGAGAAATCCCAACGTAAAAAGGTCAACTTATTATATTTAAAACTTCCTCGGCATCGGGGAAGTTTTTTTGGGTCTTTTACTTAAATATTTTGTATTTTTAAAGGCTAAAAATAAAACTAGATGTCCTTAATCGATTTATCAAAACAAGTTGCACTCGGTGTCGATATCGGTGGAACCAACACCAAATATGGAATTGTAAACCACCGTGGAGAAATTCTGGCGAAAGGCCATTTAAAAACTGAAGATTATCCGAAAGTTGAAGATTTTATTGATGCCCTTTATAATGAAGTATCCCCATTGATAGACAAGCACTGCTCTCAAAAGCAATTTGATGGAATCGGCGTGGGTGCACCAAATGCCAATTTCTATAGCGGCACAATTGAGCAGGCGCCAAATCTTCATTGGAAAGGAATCGTTCCTTTTGCCGAATTAATGACAAAAAAGTTTGGAGTACCTTGTAAAATGACCAACGATGCTAATGCTGCAGCTTTGGGCGAAATGATGTTTGGTGCGGCGAGAGGAATGAAAGATTTCATCATGATGACTCTAGGAACTGGTGTTGGAAGCGGAATTGTAGCCAACGGACAACTGATTTACGGACATGATGGTTTTGCCGGAGAACTAGGACATACCATTGTAAAACCAGGTGGCAGAAAACACTGGAGTACTGGTTCTGAAGGTTCTTTGGAAGCTTATGCTTCGGCAACGGGAATTACCATCACCGCAAAAAAAATGCGTGCCGAATTTCCTGATTCGAAGCTAAACGAATATCCTGAAGCAGAGATCAACTCACAGGTTGTATTTGAATGCGCAAAAAAAGGTGACGCTACTGCGATTGAAGTATTTCGTTATACGGGTCAGAAATTGGGGGAAGCTTTAGCCAATTTTGTGATGTTTTCTTCGCCGGAAGCGATTTTACTTTTTGGTGGCGTTATACACGCAGGAGATTTTATTCTGAAACCCACGAAACTTCATATGGAGCGTAATCTTTTACCTATTTTTCGTAACAAAGTTCGGCTAGTCTTCAGTGAGCTTGATGAAGCAGATGCCGCCATTCTGGGTGCGAGTGCTTTGGTGTGGGATAAGTGACTATCGTGGTTTTCTTAAATCCCTTTCAAAATATCGGTAAAAAAATTTTTGAAACGATACTTTCTCGTAGATTTTAAAAACTATGCGGGTTTATGACTTCCTGAAATCTACTCAATCAGTAAAATCAGCGAAAAATTTAAATTAAAAAAAATGATTCTTCTCATTCTTTCAAAAAATGGTCTGTTTTGTGCAGAAGAGGGTGAAAAAGAATTTAAAATATAAAAAATGAGTCAACAAAATTTAGAATATATCACCTTTGGTGGTGGTTGTTTTTGGTGTGTAGAAAGTTGTTTTAATCTATTAACCGGAGTGCATGCTGCGATTTCGGGGTATTCTGGCGGACATAAAGCCAACCCGACTTATGAGGAGGTTTGTACGGGAGAAACGGGCCATGCTGAAGTGGTGCAAATTGCTTATGATCCGTCTCTTATTTCGTATGAGCAGCTAATGGATGTTTTCTTTTTCCTGCATGATCCTACGCAACTGAACAGACAAGGAAATGATATCGGAACGCAATACCGCTCGGTGATCTTTTTTAAAGATGAAGCGGAAAAAGCTAAAGCTGAAAACGCATTGAAACAATCTGAACTTAGCGAAAGATGGAACGGACAATATGTGACAGAAATTACAAAGTTGGAGGAGTTTTTTCCGGCAGAACAATATCATCAAGGTTACTATGAAGTTAACCCAACGCAACCATATTGCAGTGCAGTAGTGGGACCGAAGATTGCAAAATTCAAAAAGCATTACGGTGAATTGGGAATGCTTCGTGCAGACTTAAATAATTAAAAAAGAAGCGAAGATTATTTCTTCGCTTTTTTGTGCCTCAATCTCAGATCGAATTCCTTTTATATAAAGGATTAAATACTACTTAATGATGAAAAAAAGCTTCCTCCTCTTTCTTTTAATTTTCTGTTCCTTCGCTTTTTGCCAAACCTACAAGGTCATCGGTATCAAAGATGGTGATACCGTCTCACTGCTAATGGACGGAAAAGAACAGACGGTTCGTTTGGCACATATCGATTGTCCGGAAAAAAAACAGCCGTATGGTACGAAAGCGAAGGATATGATTTCGGTGCTTTGTTTCGGGAAAATGGTAAGTTTGAAAGGTGATGGAAAACGGGACCGCAATGGCAGATTAATTGCAGAACTCCTTCTTCCTAATGGGATTAATGTAAATAAAACTTTGGTAAAAGCTGGTTTAGCTTGGCATTTTAAGAAGTATTCTAAAGATGAAATTTATGCTCAATTAGAAATTGAAGCTCGAAATAAAAAAGTGGGATTGTGGAAAGATAAAACTCCTGTATCACCGTGGAATTGGAGAAAAATGAAGAAAGAAGAGAAGGCTATCAATTCCGTGGCCTTTTAAATTTAATTAAAAGCTTTATCTTAAATAAGGAAATACAGAAGAATATAATGTGTTTTGGGAAAGTAAAATGTTTTGCAGTCCTACAAAATTAACTTCACGAAGAAAATCTTCATGTTTTCTTATGTTCAGATTGGTAAAGTTTTAACGGTACATCTGAATTGGGGTTGAATTACCATTATCGCAGGATGATACAAAAAAAGAAAGACTGCTGAAAATTCGGCAGTCTTTCTTATAAATTTATCGGGCGAGTTATTTCACCAAAGTCATTTCACTAATTAAGTGACCAGCTTGTCCATATTTTTCGATGGTCCAAAGAACCATTCTGATATCTACGTTAATTGTTTTCTGCCATTTCTTATCGAAGATAATATCTCCACTAAGTGCTTCGCTGTTACCATCGAAAGCAAGACCGATCAATCTTCCGTATCCATCCATAATCGGAGAACCAGAGTTTCCACCTGTAATATCATTGTCTGACAAGAAATTTACGGGCATAAATCCTTTTTTGTCTTTATACTGTCCGAAATCTTTTTTCTTCACCAAATCTAATAATCTTTGTGGCAAATCAAATTCCTCGTCACCTTTTTTGTATTTGGCAACCATTCCATTAATATCGGTATAGTAGTTATTTTTCTCATTGATGCCGAAATATTTTCTATCGGTGCGCTCTGGAAGCGTTGTAACTTTCCCAGTAGTTATTCTCATGGTAGAATTTGCATCTGGATAGAAGTCTTTCTCTGGTTGAGATTTTCTTAAACCGTCTAAAAACATTCTGGTATTTTTAGCAAAAGCTTCATCAACTTTGGCATATTTCTCAGTTTCTAGTTTTTGATCGGTAATGTATCCGTTTGCCAATTTAAACATAGGATCGGCATCGATTTTCAATCGGTCAGGATTGTTAACAAAATTCAAAGCAGATTCTTTGTTAGCAAAAATAGAAGAGAATGCTTGGAGAGAGAGATTTTTTGCATCTGCACTCATCAAAGTTGGGGATGCAACATCTTTATTAACTTTTTGTTGATAAAGGTTTACCAAAGAGTTGAGCATTTCACCTTCTAAATTCACATTAAGTTTGTCGTACGCTTTGTTAATTGCGTCGGTTACTTTCTGCTTCATGGCAGTTTTACCGGCATCATCTTGATCTGCATAGGTTTTCAATAGCGTTCCCAACTGATAAGAAATCGGAATATATTTGGCATTTCTCTGCATTATTTGCGAATAATTACGCTCTACATTTCTGTTTGAAATTTGCAGATAGTTGGCTTTAAGATCATCTAAAACTCCACTATACATGGCTTGATTTTCTGGCAATAAAGCCCATGCCATATATTTTCCTTCTAAAGCTTTCTTCTCGGCGATGGTCCCATTTTTATTTACGGCTTCGATAGTTCCTTGTCTGTTTTTCCAGTAGTTTGCAACAGAAGCATATTGGGATGCATAGTCTAATTTAGTTGCCTGATCTTTGTCCATGAACTTTTTCATCACGTCCATTGCCATTTTAGAAGCTTCTACCCAAGCTGGATAGTCCTTATTAACCATTTGTTCGATTCCGAACGAAGTCAAGAATCGGTTTGTTCTCCCTGGAAAACCGAGGATCATTGTAAAATCTCCCGGTTGATATCCTTTTAAGGAAATTGGAAGCGCATGTTTTGGAGTCATTGGGACATTATTCGGCGAATATTCTGCTGGATTTCCGTTTGCGTCTGCATATACACGGAAGACAGAAAAATCTACAGTGTGTCTTGGCCATTCCCAGTTGTCAGTATCGCCACCGAATTTACCTAAAGAATTTGGTGGAGTTCCAACCAATCTTACATCTTTGAAATCTTGATAAACAAAATAATAAAATTCATTACCATTAAAGAAATCTCTTACGGTTACCACATATTTCCCATTCTCGGAATTTTCGGTTTGAATGGCTTTGTATTCTGCATCGATGATTGCTTTTCTTTCGTCAGCAGTCATGTTGTTATTTAATTTGGCATTAATTCTTTTAGAAACATCATCCATTCTGACCAAGAATCTTACAGAAAGTCCTTTGGAAGGGAGTTCCTCACTTTTTTTCATGGCCCAGAATCCATTAGTTAAATGATCTTTTTCTGGAGTAGAAAGTGCAGCAATCGACCCATAACCACAATGATGGTTGGTAAAAAGCAAGCCTTCTTTTGAAACCATTTCTGCGGTACAACCACCACCAAACTGAACAATTGCATCTTTCAGGCTTGATTGGTTTATAGAGTAAATTTCCTCTGCTGTGAGTCGAAGACCATCTTTCTGCATGTCAACGCCATTGAGTCTTTTAATCATCATTAAAAGCCACATTCCTTCGTCGGCTTTAAATTGTACAAAGCTCAACATAAAGGTGAGCAATAAAAATATTCTTTTCATTTATAAAATTTTAGTAGGGCTAATTTAAGAAAATCATTTCATATAGGACTTTAGATCAAAAAAAAATGGATGAGAAAAACTCATCCATTCTATTGCGATCATTATAAAAATTATTTTTTGATCAATTTCGTATTTTCTACAGATCCGTTCGTGTATAATACTTGTAAAATGTAAGTTCCTTTGGTTAAAGAAGAAACATTCACTTCACCTTTAGTTTGAACAGCTTTTACTCTTTTACCAGAAAGATCCATGATGCTTACTGCTTTAATGTCTTCTTTTGAAGATACATTTACAACATCAACTGCTGGGTTAGGGAATACTTTTAAAGTAGACTTCACTGCATTTTCGTTGGTTGCTAAAGCTAAATCACCACTAAATTTAAAAATTCCCTTTGTTTGAGCAGCATCAGCGAAATCACCACACCACCCTGTAGTAGAATTAAGGAATTGTACGGTACCTCTTTGTTGGCCATTATCAATTGCAATCCAGTTTAAACCACCATCTGTGGAATATGAACTACCTGTTTTTGTAGCATCAGCGGTAGTATTTCCGGTTGAAACATAAGTATTAGGAGTTCCTTTAACATAAGTGATGTCTCCATAGTACATCGGACCATTAGGAATAATTGGATTAGGACTCCAGGTTTGTCCACCGTCTGTAGTAGGGTAAAGGGAAACTGTAGGTGTTTGACCGGTTACTTCGCCATCAACAGTAATTAAAAGACCATTATTTGAATCTTTGAAAGCCATTGAAGCTGATGAACCAACAGTACCAGCAGTGGCATCTCCACTACCGAAATCTAAAGCTGGTGAAAAATAAATGTTCCAAGTAAGTCCTTTATCTTGTGTACGAACAATTCTACCTTTTGTGGTACCAAACCACAAATTGTCGCCAATAGCATAACGTACTCCTGTTAAACCATACTCAGTTGAAGAACTCGGCGATGGAGCAGTTACTACTGCACTCCAAGCTGTACCGCCATTTGTCGTTCTGAAAATTTCAAATTTTCCGCCAACAGGATCTCCAGCAGTGATACCTATGTTTGCATCCCAGAAATAGACAATGTTACCAAAAGAAGAAGCAGAAAATACATTTTGCTTTGTCCAAGAAGTACCACCATTCGCTGTTTTATAAACACCATTTCCGACTGTACCACCATCAGAAGGTGCAGTTACAACCCACGCAGTATTTGCATCGAACGCCGCAATGTCACCAACAAGTGCAGCAGCAGGAGCACCCGTAATATTACCTGGAGTCCAGGTTGTTCCACCGTCAATCGTTTTAGTGAAGGTTTTAGGATAAGTTCCGCCACCTTGTGATAAAGGTCTACCATCTGAAACTGTTGTCCAAACAACATTTGCATTGACTATAGCGATTTCTCTAGGAGCAAATGACGTAGGTAGTTTTGTCGCCTGTGGTACCCAAGTTTGTGCTTGAGATGCCATTGAAACTAGCGCAAAGCCAGTAAGTAAAAATTTTTTCATAACCTTTTAAATTAAATGATTTTGGTAAAAGTATATAATTCATCTTTATTAAACAAATTATATTGTTACTTTTTTAAACAATTGCTAATTTAAGTACGTAAAAAGCACATAATCGTTTGAATAAAAATCATATTCGGACAGAATTTTCAAATATCCAATTTTTTCACCAAACAGCGTTTCGTGCATTTTAAGAATATTTAATCATTTCAGTGTGAGGGATGTTATCCTCTAAATACTTGTTTTCGGTCGCTCTAAAACCAAAATCTGAATAAAATTTTAGCAAATAATCCTGCGCAGATATTTTAATATTTGGGGTGCGAAATTTTCCTTCGATGGTACTCATCGCAATATTCATCAATATCTTTCCTAATTTAAGACTTCTGTAGGATGGGTGTGTGAGGACTCTTCCAATGGATGCTTCGGTAAATTTTATTCCCGGTTCGAAAATTCTGCAGTACGCTAAAATCTGACCCTCACTTTCTGCCCACACATGTACCGCATGTTCATCGGCTCCATCAGCATCAAGATAATAGCAGGTTTGTTCTACGACAAAAACTTCTTGCCGGATTTTTAAAATTTCGTACAGTTCTTTTGTGGTAAGCTCTTCAAAAGATTTTATTTTCCAGATGCGTTCTTCGATCATTCGAACTTCACTTTATTTTTAATTAACAGTTCATTGGTTTTGGTAATAAACTCCAAAATCTCGTCGCCTCCAATTTTCTTTTCTGCTGAAGTTACGTACATGTCTGGTAATTCTTCCCAACTTTTCAAAAGCTCATTCCGATATATCTCCACATTTGCATTGACAGTATTGGGTTTTAATTTATCAGCTTTCGTAAAAACGATCGAAAAAGGAATTCCGCTCTCTCCACACCATTCTATAAATTCGATATCGATTTGCTGTGGAGAATGTCGGGAATCAACCAAAACAAAAAGGTTCACCAGATTTTGTCGGTTCAATATATAATTGGTATTAATTTTCTCAAAGTCCTTTCGCATACTTTTCGAAACTCGCGCATAACCGTAACCTGGTAAATCAGTAAGATACCAATTTTCATTGATTAAAAAATGATTAATCAATTGTGTTTTTCCGGGAGTTTGAGAAGTTTTTGCCAAATCCTTGTGATTCATCATCGCATTGATGAGTGACGATTTCCCCACATTCGACCGGCCAATAAAAGCATATTCTGGCAAGTTGGGTTCCGGACATTCCTGCCATTTACCACTGCTTTTTACAAATTCCGTTGTTTTGATAACCATTTGTTTTTTTTTCAAATTTATTAAATAAAAAATGGAAGCTAAAACTTCCACTTTACTAACTTTCTAAACCCTGCAACCAGTCATATAAGATCTGATTAAATTCATCGGGTTTTTCCATCATTGCTGCATGCCCACAATTTTCAATCCAATAAAGAGAAGATTTGGGTAGAAATTTATTCATATCTATAGCCACTTCGGGTGGCGTCACATTATCTTGCTTTCCCCAAATCAAGCAAACAGGTGCTGTAATTTTAGGCAAGTCATTTAACATATTATGTTTTATAGCGCTTCTTGCAAGCATAACTGTTTTGATTCCTCTCATGCGGTCATTGACAAGAGTAAATACTTCATCAACCAATTCTTCGGTCGCAATATCAGGATCAAAGAAAACCTCTTGTGTTTTCTTTTTAATGTATTCTTTATCAGATTTTCTCGGGAAACTGTCCCCAAAAGTCCTCTCATAAAGACCAGAACTTCCTGTGAGCACCAAATTTTTTACCAATTCGGGTCTCGCCAAAGTTAAAATCAAACCTACATGACCTCCCATCGAATTCCCAACGATGGTTACAGGTTCAGTTGTTTTTGACTCGATAAATTTTGCGACATATTTCGCAATCGTCGTTAAGTTGGTATTTAAAACGGGAAGATCGTATATTGGCAATACAGGTACAAAAACTTTGAAACCTCTTTCCGAAAAAAACTTCACGGTTTTGTCAAAATTGCTCAAACCACCCATCAATCCGTGTAATAAAATCAACGGATGCCCTTCTCCAGCTTCAATGAAAGAGAATTTCTTTTCTTTTTTCGTAATAAATCTCATAAAATTGCTTTATCAGCGTCGCAAAAATACAAATTTAACACCAATATTGATTTGGTTGTTTAAATTTTAATAAATGTAATATTTTTAATAACATCTAAAATCATTTTTTCGTAAAAATTCCAAAAAATATTACAGAACCATAACTGCTTTTCAATCAATTATTTAATGCCAAAATCCAAAACTTATTAACATTAAGTCAAAAAGTGGGAAAAAGTGGGAGGTTTTAGAATTTTTTATATAAATTTGTCCCAAATGAAGAATTTCATCGGCACTTACGAATGCAAAATGGACGACAAAGGTCGCATCAAACTTCCCTCATCTTTGGTAAAGCAGATGGAGGATTTTGGCGGTGATTCCTTTGTGGTAAAGCGTTCTGTGTTTCAATCCTGCCTAGAAGTTTATCCGATGAAGGGTTGGGAAAAGCTGATGGAAAAAATAAATAAGCTCAATCGATTCCAAAAGAAAAATGCCGATTTTATTCGCCAGTTTACGGCCGGTTTAAAAACTGTTGAGCCAGACAACGCTGGAAGATTGCAGATTTCTAAAGATCTTACGCTTTTTGCAGACCTAAAAAAAGAAATCGTGATAACCAGCGCAGGGGAACTTTTTGAAATTTGGGACAAAGATGCTTATGAAAAAGTAATCGCCACTTCCGAAGAGGATTTCGCAAAATTAGCTGAACAAGTGATGGGCGAAATAAGTTTTGATGACAGCGAAAATTAATCCGCGAAATAATAAAAAAGATGTATCATAATCCCGTTTTATTGAAGAAAAGTGTAGATGATTTGGTGACGAATCCTGACGGAATTTATGTAGATGTAACTTTCGGCGGCGGCGGTCATTCTCGTGAAATTTTAAAAAAACTTTCTCCTAAAGGGAAGCTTTACAGTTTCGACCAAGATTTAGATGCATTGAAAAATACAATTGATGATGACAGATTCACATTGATTAACCAAAATTTTAGATTTCTGGAAAATTCTTTGATGGCTTATGGAATCACTCGTGTTGATGGTGTTTTGGCAGATTTGGGAGTTTCTTCTCATCAGTTTGATGAAGCTTCCCGAGGATTTTCAACCAGAATGAATGCTCCTTTAGACATGAGAATGAATGTAATGCAGGTTTTAGACGCCAAAAAAATCATTAATGAATATGAAGAAGAACAATTAGCTTCTATCTTTTATTATTATGGAGAACTAAGAGAGTCCCGAAAATTAGCAAGAGAAATCGTCAATCATAGAAAAACCAAAATAATCGAAACGACCGACGACTTAAAAAAACTCTTCAGCTATATTCCACAATTCAAGCAAAATAAATTTTTTGCACAGGTTTTTCAGGCAATTCGCATTGAGGTAAACCAAGAATTAGAAGTATTAAAAGAAATGCTTGTACAGTCTTACAATACTTTAAAACCACAAGGAAGATTGGTCGTAATTTCTTACCATTCCTTAGAAGACCGTTTGGTAAAAAGGTTTTTGAAAAACGGAATGTTCGAAGGCGAACCTGCGCGCGATATTTATGGGAATTTTTCAAAAATATTTGATCTTCTTCAAACCAAAGCAATTATTCCTTCTGAGGAAGAAATCGCAGAAAACTCCCGTGCAAGAAGCGCAAAAATGCGTGTTGGAATAAAATTATAATTGATTGGTGATTCACTATCATTCATCTTGAAAAATGGCAAAAAGACCTTCAAATCGCCCGCAGAAAAGACTCACTTTTATAGATGTTATAAAAGGAAATTTCCTCAATCGCGATGAAGTAAAAATCCATTACAAGTATTTTATGTTGGTCTTTTTATTAATGATGATCATGATCTACAGCAATCACTTGGTGAGCCAGAAAATAGAAATGGTTAATGATCTAAAAGAGCAGACCGAGGAATATAAATCACGGAATGCATACGCTCAAAGCAGATTGATCAAAGTTAAATTAGAATCAGAATTAGGAAAAGAAATGGTGCAGGATTCCCTCTTATCTTTAGAAAATCATCCTCACAAATTATTGATAAAACTAGACAGTACAGATGGCGGTTCAAAATGAATTCGAAAATAAGCGCTCAAAAACATTACGATGGGGTTACTTCTTCGCAGGTTTTGCCTTTGTCTTATTTATGATCTTTCTCGCCAGAATAATTGTCTTGCAAAACACTAATGTTCAGGAAATTAAAGACGATTATATCAACAAAAACTACCGCGAAGCAAGCTTAAAAGCAGCACGCGGAAATCTGTATGCTGCAGACGGTTCTATTCTTGCCACGACCGTAATGCGATACGATGTTTATCTCGATTTCAAAACCATAAAAGACACGGTTTACTCCAACAATATCGGTGCGTTAACCGATTCATTGTCACAAATGTTTGGCAAACCCAGAAGTTATTTCAGAGATCGACTTGATCAACAGAAAAAAGAGAAAAACCAATATTATGCATTAGCAAAAGGTTTAGATTTCGATGAGTATGACCGGATTCGGAAATTCCCGATTTTCATTAAAGGAAAAAATAAAGGGGGATTCATCATCGACCGAAAATTCAAAAGAGAATTGGCAACCACTCAAATCGGAGCAGGAACAATCGGAATGGACAATGGAGAATCGCAATCTGGTTTAGAAGGTGCTTTTTCCAAATATTTAACCGGAAAAGATGGAACCCGTTTGGAGCAAAGAGTCAATTCTAGCCAATGGAAACCTATCGATTACTGGAAAGTGAACGAACCCATTGATGGACAAGATGTTTACACGACCATCGATTTAAGAATTCAAGATATTGCAAGCTCAGCTTTAGAAAAACAACTCATCAAATTTGATGCAGATCATGGTTGTGTTTTAGTGATGGAAGTAGCCACTGGAAAAGTAAAAGCCATGGTTAATCTTCGCCGAACTGAACCCGGAATTTATGTTGACGCCTACAATTATGCCATGAAAGACGCCTCAGAACCAGGATCGACTTTCAAAACAGTTTCGCTTTTAGCAGCAATGGACGATGGTTTCATTGATGAAAATACGACCGTAAATGTTGGGAACGGAATTTGGGTTTATGCGAAACAAAGAATTTCTGACGGTCACGGCGGCGGAACTTACGATATTTCAGATGTTTTAGCGAAATCGAGCAACGTTGGTTCCGCAAAACTGATTACCAAATATTATGCAGACAAACCGCAGGTATTTTTAGACCATTTAAAAAGATGGAAAATGTTCGATAAAATGGATATCGAACTTCCCGGCGTTACCAAACCCTATATTGTAACTCCAGAAAGCAAAAGATGGAACGCTGCAACGCTTGCTTCTTTAGCTTACGGATATTCTTCTCGGTTTAATTTGTTGCAGTTAACCACTTTTTATAATGGTCTTGCCAACAAAGGAGTCATGCTAAAACCTTTGTTCATCGATAAAATTATGAAAGATGGGCAGGTTCTCTTCACCGCCAAACCAGAAATCATGGTTAAAAAAATGGCTTCTGAAAAAGCAATTACGATGATGACCAATGCTTTAACAAAAGCAGTGGAAAAAGGAACTGCAAAAAGTATTTTCACCCCAAATTTAAAAATGGCGGGGAAAACAGGTACCGCAAGATTCGAATATTGGAAACCGGGTCCCGCAAAATATCAAGCGAGTTTCGCCGGCTTTTATCCCGCAAATAATCCAAAATATACGTGTATTGTAATGATTAATCAGCCAGATAATTCCAAAGGTTTTTATGGTGCAACAGTTTCAGCTCCGGTTTTTAAAGAAATCGCAGGGAAAACATTTTTGAAAACACCACAAAATATAGAGCAAGAATTACTGGTCGACAACAAGGTAGATTTAAGCAAAATGATCGAGCCTTCTGTAAAAATAGCAGTTACCAGAAACCAAATGCCAAAAGTAACAGGTCTTATCGGAAAAAATATTATTCCGCAATTGGAAAACCAAGGATACCGAGTTGATTACAAAGGGGTTGGAAGAATTAAAGAACAATTTCCAGTAGAAGGCACTATTATTAATAAGAATCAAAGAATTTATCTGCAATTACAGAACTAAAAAATGCATTTACAAGAATTATTAAATAGAATCCCCGTTTTAGAAATGATCGGAAATCAAAATCCCGATGTTTCAGAAATCATTTTCGACAGCCGAAAAGCTGTGGCGGATTCTCTATATATTGCCATCAAAGGAACTGTTTCCGATGGTCACACCTTCATCGATTCTTCTATTGAAAAAGGTGCGAAAGTAATTATTTGTGAAATTTTACCCGAAGTTCTGCATGAAGCAGTGACTTACATTAAAGTGAAAGATAGCTCGAAAACTTTAGGTCAGTTGGCTTCTAATTTTTACGGAAATCCTTCAGAGAAATTAAATTTAATCGGCATTACAGGAACCAACGGAAAAACTTCTGTTGCTACTCTCCTCTTTGATATTTTCAAAATTTTAGGTTTTCAATCGCTTTTGATTTCCACAGTGGAATACCGAATTGGGGACGAGATAATTCCCTCCACACACACCACTCCTGATGTTATCCGAATCAATCAAATGTTGGCAAAAGCCGTAGAATTGGGTTGCGAATATGCTTTTATGGAAGTTTCTTCCCACGGAATTCATCAAAACAGAACGGAAGGTTTGCATTTCAAAATCGCCGGATTTACCAATATTACGCACGATCATCTCGATTATCACAAAACTTTTGAGGACTATTTAAAAACCAAAAAAAGATTTTTCGACGAGTTAAGTTCAGACGCAATTGCCATCACCAATATTGATGACAAAAACGGAAACTTCATGCTACAAAACACCAAAGCGAAAAAGAAATCTTACGCTTTGAAAACAATGGCAGATTTCCATGGCAAAATGTTGGAAACCGACTTCAATGGCATGCTTCTCCACTTTAATGGAAAAGAATTCTGGTCGACTTTAACCGGAAAATTTAATGTCTATAATTTGCTTTTAGCCTATGCAATTACGGAAGAAAGTGGTTTTCATAGTGAAGATATTTTAAAAGCAATGTCTCAATTAAAAACCGTAAAAGGCAGATTTGAAACCGTAAAATCTGAAGGCGGAATTTTCTTCGTTATCGATTATGCACATACTCCGGATGCGTTGGAAAATATATTAGATTCCATCAACGAAATCCGTACGAAAAACGAAAGATTAATCACGGTTTTCGGTTGTGGAGGCGACAGAGATCAGGCAAAACGCCCCGAAATGGGAAAAATTGCGACAAGAAAATCTACTTTGGCAATCATCACTTCAGATAATCCGAGGACAGAAAATCCAGCAGACATCATTAAAGAAATCGAAGCTGGAGTCGAACCGCAGTATTTCAGCAAATACACTTCCATTCCCGACCGAAAAGAAGCGATAAAAATGGCCATTAAATTTTCCGAACCGAAAGACATCATCCTGATCGCTGGAAAAGGTCACGAAAATTATCAGGAAATTAATGGGATCAAACATCATTTTGATGATAAAGAAACGGTACTGGAATTAGCAAAATTAATGTCAAAATAAACCAAAAACAAGAGCATGTTATACTACCTCTACGAATATTGCATCGCCCACGGAATTCATATTCCGGGAATTGGCATGTTTAAATTTATCTCTTTCCGAGCTGGAATGGCGGTCTTATTGTCATTAATCATTGCGATGGTTTTTGGGAAGAAAATCATCAATTATCTGCGACAGAAACAAATGGGCGAATTGGTTCGCGATTTGGGTTTAGATGGTCAGAAACAAAAAGAAGGCACACCAACAATGGGTGGTTTGATCATTATTATGGCAACCTTAATTCCCGTGCTCTTATTTACCCGCATATTTAATGTGTATATCGTTTTGCTGATTACCTCCGTCGTTTGGATGGGTGCGATCGGATTTATCGATGATTATTTAAAGAAAGTAAAGAAAAACAAAGACGGACTCAGCGGAAAATTCAAAGTGATCGGACAAGTTGGTTTGGGATTAATTGTGGGAGTTACCATGTATTTTCATCCCGATATTACCGTAAAAAGAAAGTATGCAGATGCAAAAGAAGTGAATCGGAATAATGTAGAAAGAAACTTTATGCCGACGGAAAAATCTACGGTTTCTACCGTTCCTTTCGTAAAAAATAACGAGTTCGATTACAGCGGAATTTTATTTTGGATGACGCCTGAAAAAGCACACGAATGGTCTTGGATTGTTTTTATCCCAATCGTAATTTTTATTGTGACTGCAGTTTCCAATGGTGCGAATATAACAGATGGAATCGATGGTCTCGCTGCAGGAACAAGTGTCGTCATTTTGCTCACCCTTTCGTTTTTTGCCTACATTTCGGGGAATATCATTTTTGCCGACTATCTCAATATAATGTTCCTTCCGAATATGGGTGAAACGACCATTTTTGCGCTCGCTTTGGTCGGTGCTGTGATCGGATTTTTCTGGTACAATACTTATCCTGCGCAGGTTTTTATGGGCGATACCGGAAGTTTAATGTTGGGCGGAGTTATCGCAGTTTTAGCCATAATTCTCCGAAAAGAATTAATGATTCCTGTCCTGTGCGGAATTTTCTTAATAGAAAACATTTCTGTCATGTTACAGGTTGCAGTCTTTAAATATAGAAAAAGAAAATATGGGTTAGAATATGCCCAAAACAATAGGTTATTTAAAATGTCTCCATTGCATCATCACTACCAAAAAGAAGGGTATCACGAAAGTAAAATTGTGAATAGAATGGTGATTATGGGCGTTTTATTTGCAATAATCTGTTTGATTACCTTAAAAGTTAGATAAATAAAAAGCGTAGAGAGAACATTTTACACTGTACTTGATACATTTTACAAAACGAAATATGAAAATAGTAGTTTTAGGTGGCGGAGAAAGCGGATTTGGCGCAGCTTATTTGGCGAAGAAAAAAGGCATTGATGTTTTCTTGTCCGATAAAGGCATGATCAAAGAGGACTTCAAAAAACTTTTGACCGACGCCGAAATCGAGTTCGAAGAAGGGCAACATTCGGAAGAAAGAATTCTCGCCGCAGATTGGATTATCAAATCTCCCGGGATTCCTAAAAAAGCGGATATTATTTTTAAAATTAACCAAAAAGGAATCCGATTATCTTCAGAAATTGAGTTCGCTTCACAATTTACTGATGCTAAAATAATTGCCATCACCGGAAGCAACGGAAAAACCACGACGACTTCTCTCATTTATCATATTTTAAAAAATGATGATCTGAAAGTTGGTCTTGG
Source organism: Kaistella chaponensis (assembly GCF_900156725.1). Taxonomy (GTDB): domain Bacteria; phylum Bacteroidota; class Bacteroidia; order Flavobacteriales; family Weeksellaceae; genus Kaistella; species Kaistella chaponensis. The sequence continues at coordinate 93,003 of NZ_FTOI01000005.1, forward strand.
TGGAAACATTGGGAAAAGTTTTGCCAAACAAGTTGCTGATGAAAATTTCGACTACTATGTTTTAGAAGTAAGTTCATTTCAACTCGACGATATTCAAAATTTTAGACCGTATATTTCTTTGTTGTTGAATTTAAGTCAGGATCATTTGGATCAATACAACTACAATTATGAGGAATATGCATTGGCGAAATTCAGAATTGCAGAAAACCAAGAAAAAAATAATTTCTTCATCTACAATAAGGATGACGAAATGAGCATCAACTTGCTCGAAAAATTAGAAATCAACGCTAAAATGATCCCTTTTTCCACGAAAGAGAAAATGAAAGAGGGAGGTTTTATCAATGACGGAAAGTTGATTGTGAAAATGGAGAACGAGTTCTCCATGAAAATCGAAGAGCTTTCTTTGGTCGGTAATCACAACATTGCGAACAGTTTAGCCGCTTCTATCGCCGGAAAAATTTTGAAAATAAGCAATGAAAGCATCCGAAATTCATTGATGACTTTTCAAGCGGTTGAACACCGTTTGGAACAAGTGACAGAAATTGATGGGGTAAAATTCATTAATGACAGCAAAGCAACCAATGTCAACGCAACTTATTACGCTCTTGAAAGCATGAAACAACCCACGATTTGGATTGTAGGTGGCGTTGATAAAGGAAATGATTACACCGAAATTGAAGATTTGGTAAAGAAAAAAGTGAAAGCAATTGTTTGTTTAGGAATTGACAACCAGAAAATTATCGACTTTTTTCAAGACAAAACAGAACTGATTTACAGCACATCAAGTATGGAAGAAGCCGTGAAAGTTTCGAAATCTTTAGCTGAAAAAGGGAATACGGTTTTACTTTCCCCATGTTGTGCAAGTTTCGATTTGTTCAACAATTACGAAGACCGAGGAAATCAGTTCAAAAAAGAAGTTTTAAAATAGAAAATGAAGTAGGATCATATCGAAAATCGTCCTACACCAAAACATAAAATCAGAAACGATTCCAACAAAATGCAGGAAACAGAAAACAAATTCGAACTATTAAAAGGCGACAAAGTACTTTGGAGCGTGATCTTGCTGATCTCGTTCTTCTCTGTATTTCCCGTCTATTCTGCAAGTTCAAATTTGGAATTTATCGTGAATAATGGAACTACGACGACGCACTTAATGAAGCACATGTTTTTCGTATTCCTTGGTTTAGTGATTATGCGATCTGTAGGATTTTTCAAATACGAACACATCGGTAAACTCAGCAGTATTCTATTGGGAGTAATGGTTTTGCTTTTAGGTTTAACCATGTTTACAGGACAGAAAATCGACGGTGCTTCCGCTTCCCGCTGGTTAAAAATTCCTGGAACGCCCATTTCTTTTCAACCTTCGTCTTTCGCCTATTTGCTGCTTGTGATTTATCTCTGCAGATATTTAACCAAAAGAATTAAAAGAGACCGGCTTCCGATAGAGAATGTATTTTATATTTTCGGACCTGTACTTTTGGTTTTTGGATTGGTCGCAAAAGATAACGGTTCTACCGCTTTAATGATTTTAATGGTTTCACTTGCTGTAATGGTTATCGGACAACTGAACAAAAAATATATTTTAGGCTTCATGGGAATTTCCACGGTCGCGATCGGATTATTTATGTTTTTGGCATTAAAAACCGATTTGATTGGAAGCAACCGTGTTCACACTTGGATGAGCCGTGTAGAAACTTTCAGCAATGCCAAAAAAACCACCGATGTTGAAGATGAAACCTTAAAAGCAAAAAATTATCAGGTGATGCAGGCAAAAGCAGCCATCGTTCACGGCGGAATTACCGGAATGGGACCTGGAAAAAGCGCGTTGAAACAAATGCTTCCACAATCTGCCTCCGATTTTATTTTTGCCATTATCGTCGAAGAATATGGATTTTTTGGGGCGGTGTTTTTAATCGTTCTTTACCTCATCATGATCATTAGAATTGTAATGATTGCCAGTAAAATGCCCGCTTTTTTCGGCAGCTTGCTTGTGCTGAGTTTAGGAATCATGATTTTTATGCAACTTTCCGTAAATATTGCGGTCGCCATTAATCTCATTCCGGTTACAGGACAACCTTTACCTTTGATAAGTTACGGTGGAACCTCGATGTTGGTTACTTATATCCAATTGGGAATAATTTTAAATGTGAGTTCAAGAATTCAAGTTTACGATGAAGAAGGAATGGGCAAAACACAAAATATTGAAGAAATAAATGATATTGCGTAAAGTAGATGTATTGCGAAATTAATCTAATTAAAACCGAATATTTTTAGATTACAATCGCAAAATATCTGGCGTTACAAACATAAAGTAAGAATAGAAATAATGTCAAACAATTTAGAACAAAAAGCTAAAAGCCAAAAGCCAAAAGCAATTCGCGTTTTAATGAGCGGCGGCGGAACTGGTGGACACATCTTTCCAGCAATCGCTATTGCCGATGAAATCCAAAAAAGATTTCCGGATGCAGAATTTTTGTTCATTGGTGCGAACGGAAAAATGGAGATGGAAAAAGTTCCACAAGCAGGCTACAAAATTGTCGGACTCAATATCGCTGGATTCGATCGAGGAAATTTGCTGAAAAACATCAATCTTCCTTTCAAAGTCATTTCAAGCTTGATGAAAGCTAGAAAAACCATCAAAGAATTCAATCCCGATATTGCCATTGGAACAGGAGGATTTGCAAGTGGACCCGCTTTGTATACGGCTTCGAGATTAGGTGTTCCTATTTTTGTACAGGAACAGAATTCTTTGCCGGGAAAAACAAATATCTTCTTATCTAAAAAAGCAAAAGCAGTTTTCACCGCTTATCCGAACATGGAGCAATTTTTCCACGGAACGAAAACTTTTTTCCTCGGAAATCCTATTCGTAAAAATATTATTACAGATTTAATTGAAACAAAATCTGCAAAAGAAAAATTAGGTTTAAACCCAGAAAAACTCACCATCCTTTCTGTTGGCGGCTCTTTAGGCTCAAGAACAATAAACAACGGTTGGAAAGAAAACTTCAATCAAATCGTTGAAAAAGAGTACCAACTTATTTGGCAAACTGGGAAAACAGATTATGCTGAAATTGTTGATAGTTGTCGGTTGTCGGTTGATGGGAAATCAGACAACCAAAAATCAACAACCAACAACCAAATTCTCGTCAGAGAATTTATTTCCGACATGGCTTTAGCCTACTCCGCCGCAGATGTTATTGTTTCCAGAGCTGGAGCAATTGCGATTTCGGAATTGGCGGTCGCGAAAAAACCCGTGCTTTTAGTACCATTTCCTTTTGCGGCTGAAGATCATCAAACCAAAAATGCGATGACTCTAGTTGAAAAAGACGCGGCGAAAATGGTAAAAGACACCGAAATGAAGGACAGATTTCTATCCACTTTATTAGCAATCTGCGAAAATGAAAACGAAAGAAAAGAAATGTCTGCAAATCTGGAATTTTTTGCAAAACCAAAAGCGACAAATGAAATAGTGAGCAAAATTTTAGAACTAATAAACATTCAATCATAAGATGAAATCTTTAGAAACATATCAAAACTTCTACTTTGTAGGAATCGGCGGCATCGGAATGAGTGCTTTGGCGCGCTACTTCAACGAATCGGGAAAAAATGTTTTGGGTTACGATAAAACCGTGACCAAGTTGACCAATGTCTTGGTTTCAGAGGGAATCGATATTGTTTTTGAAGATGGTATTAATGATAAAATTAAAAACCTGGATCGGGAAAATACGCTCGTCATTTATACGCCTGCAATTAAAAAACTTGATATTCTCAACTATTTCAATGAGAATGGTTTCACGGTTTTGAAAAGAGCGAAAGTCCTCGGAATGATTACCGAAAACACCAATTGCATCGCCATCGCAGGAACGCACGGAAAAACAACAACTTCTTCGCTGGTTGCGCATTTATGTAAAGAAGCAAACCTTCCTTTCTCCTGTTTTTTAGGGGGAATTGCAGAAAACTTCAAATCGAATTTTTTGTTTAATGGAAATGAAATCTCCGTGGTTGAAGCCGATGAATACGACAGAAGCTTCCTCAATCTTTCCCCAAATTGGGCTGCAATAACTTCGATTGATGCAGATCATTTGGATATTTACGGCGACAAAGAAACGATTGAAAAAGGATTCAGAGATTTTGCAGATTTGGTTCCGGAAAGTGATCAACTTTTTATCCGAAAAGGAATTCAGATTGGAAGAGCTGCGAAAACGTATGCCGTAAATGAGGAAGCCGATTTTTATTCGGACAATATCCGAGAAATTGGTGACAAAATTTATTTTGATTTTCACACCCCAACACAAGAAATTGATGATTTCGTTTGGGAAATTCCGGGAATTCATAATGTGGAAAATGCAACGGTTGCTATTGCAATTTTAAATAATTTGGGCGTTGATTTTGAAACTTTGAAAAGCGGTATTGCCAATTTCAAAGGGATTAAAAGAAGATATACGAAACATAATTTCGATAGCGGAAAAATCTATATCGATGATTATGCGCATCATCCAACAGAATTGAATGCGGTAATTGGATCAATTAAAACTTTTTATCCGCACAAGAAATTATTGGTGGTTTTTCAGCCACATTTATTCAGCAGAACCCGCGATTTTGCCGATGGTTTTGCCGAAAGTTTAGATAAAGCAGATGAATTGATCTTGCTCGATATTTATCCGGCGCGTGAATTACAGGAGAATTTTGAAGGCATCACTTCGAAATGGCTTTTAGAAAAAATAAAATTAGAGAACAAGGAAATTTCAACCTTAAATGAAGCTTTTGATAAAATAAAAAATAAAGATTTCGATGTTTTATTGACGGTAGGAGCCGGAAATATCGATACGCTTTATGATGGAATTGTAGAATGGTTGAATGGCTGATTCAAACACAGAGCACACAGAGAAAATTGCGTAGAGTGTCTCATAGAGCCACTTCGCTTATAAAAGAATTAACTATAAAACCTTTGTGAACTTCGTGTTCAAAAAAAAGAAATGAAAAACAAATTCAGAATATTAAAAATATTAATTACAGTAATCATCTTTGGATTTCTGTTGAGTTTTTCGTTGAAAAGATTCAATAATAAACCCATGGAAAAAGTCACGGTAAACATGACCAAAACCAAAAATCCGGTTTATTTTATTGATGAGAAAGATGTAAAAGATTTGGTGAAAAGTTCAAATCCCACGAAAAGAGTGGGCGATATTGATATTCCGCTGTTGGAGAAAAAGCTCAATCAACTTCCTGCGGTCGACAGTGCAAACGTCTATTTGAATTTGAATGGAAATCTGAATTTAGATATCAAACAAAGAGTTCCTGCTTTCCGATTAAACAAAGACGGAAAAGATTTTTATGTGGATGAAAAAGGAAATGAGTTCCCGATTTCGAAAAACTATTCTTTTCCCTGCATGCTGGTTACCGGTGACGTTCAAAAATCTGAGTACCAAAAATTGGCAGAATTGGTCGATAAAATTGATAATGATGAATTCAGCAAAAAATATTTTATTGGAGTCTCCAAAGAAAAAGGCGGCTACAATTTGATAACGAGTCAGGGAAATTATAAAGTTGAAATCGGTGATTTAGATCGAATTCATCTGAAAGTAAAAGGTTTTAAAACATTTGTCGAAAAATATCTGGTTTATCAGCAAGGCGAAAAATACAGCAAAATTTCTGTAAAATATGATAACCAAATTGTCACGACACTCAATCCTAACTTTGAAGAAAATGACAGTATCATTGTCGTAGGAAATAAGGAGTTGGCAAAATTACCTTTGCTTGCGCAGAAAAAAGAAGAAGCCATAAAACACAGCTCCACAAAAGCGACCACAGCAGAAAAACTAAAGCCGGTTGTTAAAAAAAACACCGCTAAAAAGGCAGAGCAAACAAAAACAACTTCTGCTAAACCGAAATCAGCACCGGAAAAGCTTAAAACAAAGCAAGAAGGAAAAACAGTAAAAAAAGAAAAGGAAAAACCTAAAGCATCTCAATCAAAAAAAACCTCAACTTCCGCTACGAAGCCTAAACCCAAAGCGAAAGTGAAAATAGAGTAAAAAAAATCTCTAAGTGACAATTTAGAAATGCAACGGAAAAAAACCTGAAAAAAATATTAGAAATCAAATCGACATACAAATGGAAAAACACGAGTATTCAGTAGGCCTAGATATTGGCACCACAAAAATTGTAACGATTGTCGGTAGAAGAAATGCCCACGGAAAAATTGAAATTCTCGGCGTTGGAAAAGCAAAAAGTTTGGGTGTTCACAAAGGAATTGTGAACAATATTTCCCAAACTATTCAGTCCATAAAAGCCGCAGTAGCAGAAGCGCAATCCAGTTCCGGCGTACTTATCCGAAAAGTTACCGTAGGAATCGCTGGCAAACACATTCGCTCTCTTCAACATTCAGATTATATTATGAGGGACAATCCTGATCAATATATTACCGAAGAAGATATCGAAAGACTGAAAGATCAGGTTAAAAAACTAGTGATGCTTCCGGGCGAAGAAATTATTCACGTCCTTCCGCAGGAATATAAAGTTGATTCTGAAGGCGAAATTCAGGAACCCATCGGAATGCACGGAAAACGATTGGAAGCGAATTTCCACGTGGTGGTCGGACAAATGGGAAGTATTAGAAACATTGCGAGATGCGTTCGTGAAGCTGGTTTAGAGATGGAAGCTTTAACCTTAGAACCATTGGCTTCTTCCGAATCTGTTTTAACCAAAGAAGAAAAAGAAGCTGGAGTTGCCATCGTAGATATTGGTGGCGGAACTACAGATATTGCTATTTTTAAAGATAATATTATCCGTCATACTTGCGTCATTCCTTACGGTGGCGGAATCATTACCGATGATATCAAAGAAGGCTGTTCAATCATTGAAAAACATGCAGAACAACTGAAAGTAAAATTCGGATCTGCAGTTCCTGAGTTAGAAAAAGATTCTACGTTCGTAACCATTCCAGGATTGCACGGAAGACCAGATAAAGAAATTTCTCTGAAAACTTTGGCGCAGGTTGTGAATGCAAGAGTCGAAGAAATTTTAGAAATGGTGAATACGGAGCTTAAAGCTTACGGCGCCTTTGAACAGAAGAAAAAACTCATCGCAGGAATCGTTTTAACTGGCGGTGGTTCAAACCTTCGTCATCTGCGCCAATTAGCCAACTATACCACTGGTTTCGACAGCAGAATCGGTTTTGCAAATGAATACATAGCAAACGATAAAAATCAACAGTTAAAAGGTCCAGAATACGCTACATCAATCGGATTGCTCATGGAAAGTTTGAAAATCCGTGATAAGAAAAACGGCCTTGAACAACCAGAAGAAGTGGTAGAAAAACAGGAAATCATCGACACTCCAAAGGTAATTGTAGAAACACCTGAATTTAGAACCGAAGAAATAGCAGTTCCAGAAACCGCAAATCGAAGAAAAGACAAACCCACGATCGGACAAAAAATCATGGAAAGTGTAAAAAAATTCTTTGAAGAAGTAGAATAACCATCAAACACGAATGATCATTGATCAATGATTTTATCAAAGGTCAATTTTAAAAATTATCAACTATTAATCAGTAATTATACAAGCTATGGAAAATATAAACACCCAAGGATTTTCATTTGATTTGCCAAAAGGAAATTCTTCAATAATAAAAGTAATCGGAGTTGGCGGTGGCGGAAACAATGCCTTGAAACACATGTACGAACGCGGAATTCACGGCGTAGATTTCGTGATTTGTAACACCGATGCTCAAACTCTAGACAATAATCCTGTTGCCAATAAAGTACAACTTGGGATGTCGATTACAGAAGGACTTGGAGCCGGAGCTGATCCTGAAGTTGGCGAAAAAGCAGCAATAGAAAGCATTGAAGAAATAAAAGCTGCTCTCGGACAAAATACCAAAATGGTTTTTATCACCGCAGGAATGGGTGGTGGAACCGGAACTGGTGCAGCGCCGATTATTGCTAAAGTGGCAAAAGATATGGGAATTCTAACCATAGGAATCGTAACAATCCCTTTCAGTTTTGAAGGAAAAAGAAGATTAGAACAAGCAGACACAGGTCTCGATAAATTACGCAACAACGTCGATTCTTTAATCGTCATTAACAACGATAAATTACGTCAGCAATTCGGAAATCTAGGCTTCAAATCTGGTTTTTCTAAAGCTGATGAAGTTTTAACAAACGCTGCAAAAGGAATGGCAGAAGTAATCACCGGATATTTTGATGTCAACATCGATTTCCGTGATGCAAAATCTGTCTTAGCAAATTCAGGAACAGCATTGATGTCAAATGGGATCGCTTCAGGTGAAAATAAAGCCGAAGATGCCGTTAAAAAAGCCTTGGATTCGCCATTATTAAATGACAATAAAATTACAGGTGCGAAAAACGTTTTACTCTTGATCAGAAGTGGTTCCGAGGAAGTAACCATGGACGAAATTGGAGTGATCATGGATCATATCCAAAAAGAAGCAGGAAACACTGCAGATATCATTTTCGGAGTCGGAACAGATGACGAATTAGGCGATTCAATTAGCGTTTTGGTGATCGCAACCGGTTTTTCTAATGAAGATAAAAAACACGCTGGATCCACAGAGAAAATAAAATTTGCGCTCGGAGATTCTATGGAACCTGCCAAAACTTCTCCTTTCAAACAAAAAGCGGAGAAAGAGGAAATTAAAAGAGAAGATTTCAATAGAAAAAGTCTTTTTATCTTAGATGATGAAGATGATTTCAGTACGCCAGAATTTAAAACAACTTCTGCAGAGCGACCAACAATGTTGCAAAAAGAGCAACCTGCCGAAGTAAAATATTTCGATCTGGAAGACAACGAAAACCAACAAGACCGCACTTTCAATATTCCGGTTGACGATCAAATGAATCTATTTTCTTTCGATAGCGATGCTTCAGAATCACTAGAAAGAGAGTCTTTCACCTTCGAGATCGAAGAACCAATCGAAAGAAAACCATCGCAAACGACGAATACATTTTCGGATGAAACCGCTATGGAATTCAGTTTTTTCGTAAACGAACCGATTGAGGAGCCCAAAGTTGAAACACCACAACCAAAAGCAGAAATCAAACAAGAACCGGTTCAAAAATTACCGACAACGGTGCAGGAAATCAAAACGGAAACTGTAACAGAAACCAATGCTGAACTCGCGCAGTTCGAAGCTGAAAATGATTTTACATTTATCACGAAAACGACTCCGAATGAGAAAGCTTTGGAAAGAAGAAATAAATTAAAAGAATTCAATTCCAGATATCAAGTTAATGATTCTGAAAACGATTTCGATACGATCCCGGCTTTTAAAAGAAAAAACATCATGTTGGAAGGACAACATGCATCATCACAAACCATCAACAGTTTTCTCACCGAAACCGATGGAAAAATGCAGGTTCGCGAAAACAGATTCTTAAACAAAGACGTAGATTAATAATAATGTGATAACGAGCTCATTTGAAAATGTGATCATCAATTTTCATTATCAAATTAAGCAAGTATCAAATTCTCAAATAAAAAATTATGAGTTTAGAAATAATCATCAGCGACGCAATCAAAGATGCAATGCGGGCAAAAGATAAAATAGCACTAGATGCTTTGCGCGCAGTGAAATCACAGATTTTATTAGTAAAAACAGAAGCAAAAGGCGCCGATGTTTCTGCCGAACAGGAAATTGCAATCTTGCAACGAATGATTAAGCAGCGAAAAGACTCTTTTGACCAGTTTACTGCACAAAACAGAAGCGATCTCGCTGAAGTTGAACAAGCCCAATCGACCATCATCGAAAAGTTTCTTCCGCAGCAACTTTCCACGGAGGAATTAGAGTCGGAAATAAAGAAAATAATTTCGCAAACCGGTGCCGAAAGCGCCAAAGATTTAGGAAAAGTAATGGGAATGGCAAGCAAAGCACTTGCTGGAAAGAGCGACGGAAAAAGTATTTCCGACATGGCAAAAAAATTACTTTCCTAAAATGATAATGAACTTTTGATGAGCAATCATTAAAGTCTCATTCTAAAATGATGATCTAGCGTTATCATTAAAAAAACGGATATTCAACTTTTGCATATCGATTTGATTAGACCCGAAAGCATTGATTGCCTTCGGGTTTTTTCTGCCAAAAAGACCATTATTGAAATTTGGAATGATTTTGATCAATATTTTAGATGAACGTACTCCTCTAAAAAGATTTAAATTTGTACGCGAATTATTTTGCAACAATTAAGTAAAATTTTAAACCATAAATAATATTAATATGTATCCAGAAGATTTAGTAATGCCGATGAAGGCAGAACTTACCGATAAAGGTTTTCAAGACCTCACAACTCCTGAAGCCGTAAATAACGCCATCAAAACAGAAGGAACAACCCTTTTGATGATTAATTCTGTATGTGGTTGCGCAGCAGGAGCAGCACGACCAGGAGCTGTTTTTTCTTTAACAGGCGATAAAAAACCCGCTCATTTAGTAACTGTTTTCGCAGGGTATGATAAAGATGCGGTCGACGAAGCACGAAAATTTTTAGCACCGTTTCCGCCAAGTTCACCATGTATCGCACTTTTCAAAGACGGTGAATTGGTTCACATGCTAGAAAGACACCACATCGAAGGAAATCCGGCAGGAGCAATTGCAGCAAACCTGCAAGCTGCTTACAACGAATATTGCTAAACGACAGTTTTAGTTTAAATAAAAATTCCGCTTTTCAGAAGGCGGAATTTTTTTGTTGGCAAAAGCTACGTGCACTTTATAGGAAAAATATTATATTTGTCTATATGGCAACCAAAGCGCTTTTCAATACGGTAGTTAATTATTTTATTCGGCAACGAATTGATCAGATTCAGAATTTTATGAATCGCCCTCTTGAAACACAAAACGGGGTTTTGCTGTCGCAGCTTTTTCTGGCAGAAAACACGGATTATGGCAAAATTCACGGGTTCAATTCGATCTCTTGTTATGATGATTTCCGCAGAAACATTCCTATCGTTACTTACGAAGATTTCGAACCCTTTATTGAACAGGCAAGACAGGGAAAACCAGATGTTATTTGGCCAGGTTACATTCGGAAATTCGCGAAATCATCCGGAACTACCAATGCGAAAAGTAAATTTATTCCCATTTCCGAAGAGAGTTTGGCCGATTGCCATTTCAAAGCCGGAAAAGATCTGGTTTCTATTTATGCCAATAATCATCCCGATAACGCGCTCTTTCTCAATAAAAATTTAAGATTGGGCGGAAGTTCTGAACTCTACAAAAATTACAATACCAAATTTGGGGATTTATCGGCAATTATGATTGAGAATCTGCCTTTTTGGGTAGAAATCACTACCACACCAAGCAAAAAAATCTCTTTAATGTCGGAGTGGGAAAGCAAACTGAAAGCGATCATCTCTGAAGTAAAAAATGAAGATGTAGGAAGTCTTACTGGTGTTCCAAGTTGGATGATGGTTTTACTGCAAAGAGTTTTGGCCGAAACTGGCAACAAAAGTATTTCTGAACTGTGGCCTAATTTGGAAGTGTTCTTTCACGGGGGAATCAGTTTTAAACCTTACAAAGAACAATACCGTAAAATCATTGGGAAAGACATCAATTATTACGAAATCTACAATGCTTCCGAAGGTTTTTTTGGTATTCAGGATCAGTATGGCAGCGACGAAATGTTGCTCATGCTCGATTATGGAATTTTCTACGAATTTATTCCTATGGAAACTTTTGATCCCAAAAATTTAGAAGCGATTCCTTTAGAAAATGTAGAGATCGGAAAAAACTATGCTATGGTTATTACGACCAACAGCGGACTTTGGCGCTACTTAATTGGGGATACTGTAAAATTCACGTCTTTGAAACCCTTCAGGATAAAAATTTCTGGCAGAACGAAACATTTCATTAATGCGTTCGGTGAAGAACTGATGATCGACAATGTAGAAACGGCTCTTACGAAAGCTTGCGAGATTACTGATTCTTGTGTTTCAGATTTTACAGGTGCGCCGGTTTTTATGAAAGATGGCGAAAGTGGCGCACACGAATGGATTTTTGAGTTTACAAAACCGCCACAAGATTTGGCCCACTTTACCGACATATTCGATGGCCATTTAAAAGCGGTTAACTCTGACTACGAAGCGAAAAGATACAATAATATTACGCTGAAAAAACCAATTGTTCACGCCGCGAAACCTCATCTTTTTTATGAATGGATGTCGCAAAGAGGAAAACTCGGGGGACAGAATAAAGTCCCGCGACTAAGCAACGACCGCGAATTTATTGAGCCCCTTTTATTATTGAATCAATAAAAATCCGCTGAATTTCAACGGATGGTATTGTTATTTTTTTCGTAAATCTTCTTTTGCTTTTTCTGCATTTTTTTCTACTTTTTCTGCACCGTCTGCGGCTGGATTTTTCAAATTTTCGCCAGGTGGATTGTGTTTTTCTTTGGCTTTATCAATGGGTGAATTGATTTTGGGAGCATCATATTTACAAACGTAAAAATATAAGTTTCAAACGCTCGAATATTGTTTTCAGATGGAAGAATATAATTTACATCCACGAGAATATAACTTACAAACGCACGAATATAACTTACAGATGGAAGAATATAACTTACAGACACGAGAATATAACTTACAGATGCGAGAATATAACTTACAGACGCGAGAATATAACTTACATGCGCAAGAATATAACTTACAGATGGAAGAATATAACTTACAAAGGAAAGAATATAACTTTTGGGTGTGCCAATATCGTGTTATGATGGAAGAGTATAAAAACATCCTAACGGAATATTCGGTTAGGATGCGAGAATATAAAACACGGATGGTGTAATGGAAAATGGGCTTGCTTCACTATTAAACTGGGACAGTGAATTTGATTATAGAGATGGTTGCGTATTCGGGAGAGGTGGCTCCGTAAAGGCTTTTCACGTATTTTTTAACGTTTTGGGCGATGGTGTAGAGTCCTGTTCCGGCTGCATATAAAATTTGGTCTCTTTCTATAAATTTTGCGTTGAGCTGTGCTTCGGTTTGGTCAACTGCTTGTGTGACACTCATTAGTGAAGCTTGGTAGGTGGTGAGATTGGGTAATTTGAGATCGTCTTCGTTGGGGGTGTAGGTTGGAATGGTTTCTAACAACTGCAACAAAATCCCGAAATTGACGGCTTTTTGGGTGTAGGATTGTCTTGAGGTTGAGATTTGGTTCATGGGTGATGGTTGTCCGTTGTCGGGGGTTTCTGGTGTTTTGGTTGTTGACTTTTGGCCGCCTTGAATAGAGCGGTTTAAGGATTTTGCTTGGTCGAGTGTTCCGGGAGGTAATCCTAAAATATTGAGGAGATTGATGATTCTTGTGCAGGTTGATTTTAGGTTTCCGAATGTGGTTTGGCGTACTGCAATTGTGTATTTGTTGGCGTTTCGTTGGTATTCGACTTCGGTTAATTTTGCAGATGCGGTGGTGTAAAGAGCTTGAAGATTTGCAACGGTAAGGTTTTCTACGGGTGGATTGTAGAGGGCGAAAACGGTTACTTGTTCTGTGAGTTTTTGTAGGTTGGCTACATTTTTGGCGTGACCTACTTCTGATTGTGATGGCATCGTTTTGTGTTTTTAGGGGTTAATATTATTCAAATTTATTTGATATTGTGAAATGGCACAAGAGTGAAAACACCCTTTTTTTTTAAAAAAAATACCCTTGGTTGGAAACCGAGGGTATAAGTTGGAGGATATGCGGAAAAGTGGGGAGACTTTGCGAAGTGGAGGATTTGCTATGCCTTAAAGTGCGTACATTTTGCGGAGCGGGTTTTATTCGCTAAAATTTAAATGGGGGTAATCGTAATATTCAATGTACCATTCTTTAGAATCCTTTCCATAGCAAACAGATATATAATCATATTTTTCTTTAGGAGAAATCTTGATTGTATTTCCATTTGAGAATTCTAATTCTATATTTTTATTTAAAGCTTTTCCAATAGTAATTATAAGAGTTTTTCCATAGTGACTGCCATTTTTTACTTCAGGAAACTCTTTTTGTATTTTCTTGTTAATAATTACTGATTGCTTTAAAAAGCATTCATAGCTTAGCATAAGAATTATTTCATTATCATTTTTTGGATATGCTTGTTTAACTTCAGCTAAATATGTATTTACTTCTTGCTTTTCTTCAAGAGGCAAATCCTTATACGCACTAAAATACAGTTTTTTTGTTTGACAAGAAACAAAACTCAACATTAAAAGAACTGTTAAATATAATTGTTTATTCCAAGGGATTTTCATTAATATCATTTATAATATTTTTTGCAAAATTTACAATTTCTAACCATCTAGAATCATTAAGAATTATACTGTCATCCCAATTTTCTTTAAAATCAAAAGAATATGGCTCTTTGTATTCTTCAAGCATAACTTTCAATTTCTGAAGGTTTTGCTTTAATTTATCATCCTCTAAATCTTTTATTTCATAGTCAAAATCAAAATCACTAAATAAAGAATTAAATAATTCTGAATAAGAAGATATTAAACCCGTATTATTATCAATATTTAACCTGCTGCGCAAAGTCTCCTGTCTTTGAGCCAATGTTTCACTCCTCATAACTATTATATTTCCAAAATTCGTTGGTCTTCGGTACATTCACCATCGGATTATCTACTATTTCTATATTTATAAGTCCTTTTCCTGTCACATCATTACTCTCACCTTTGTTCAAGTCGGGAGACTTTATGAAGTGGGTTGATTAGTTTCGCTCAAAGTGAGGAGACTTTGCGCAGCGGAGGGTTTGTTATTTTATTTTTGACGGGAATATAAAATTAATATAAAACTTCTTATCTGTAGTGTAATCACTAGCAATGCAATAATCAAGTATAAAAATCCAAAAGAACTCAATAAAGCTGTATTAAAGATTTTTTCTTTTTGTGAAAAAATACTATCAATTCTTAGCCAATAAGAATCATTGTGGTCGTAATAGCTAATTGTTACTAGACAATAAATAAATTGAAACAAAGCAATCAAATAAAAATTGTACTGTTTTAAATGTATTTTATTTATACTCCCTAAAATAATATTTATTAGTATACCAATAAAAACAATTTTATCAAGTAAACCTGTCATGTCGTCATGAAAACTTTTAGGCGTAACCAATATCAATAAAATTGACAAAAAACTAATAATATAAAAAATAACTTTCATTTTTTAATTTTTTACTGGTGGTTTCATCTGCATTTTCTGTCTCAAAAAATTAACCCGCTGCGCAAATTCTCCTGACTTTGAGCCAATGTTTCACTCTCGCGACGTAAAATCATACATTCCCGTCTCGTGCAACTCCTTGCCGTTATACTTGTAGTTTACTATTAAAGCTCCACTTTTTAAGGCTTTACCGTATTATCAGAAGGTGAAACTTCAGGTGAAGCGTTGTCTTTCTCTTTTTTCAATTTTGAGGCTTCCGCTTTTTTTAGATCTTCTTCCCCTTTTTTTGTGGCTTTCTCGACCTCCTCTTTTTCTTTTTGCAATAATTTCTCAGCTTCCATTTTCTTTAGAACATCGCGTAAAGAATCTTGGTACGCTACAGAAGACATTTTAATTTTGCGTGCGATATCAACCGACATTGCGCCTGTAGAAAAAGAATCTACTGCAATGGTATCATACGGCGGAATGGCGACATTTTCCTCGACAACCGCCTCACTTACCACTTCTTTATTACCGCACGAAACCATGAGTAAAAAAAAGGAAAACACGATGAAATTTTTCATTTTAATCAATTTTAAATTCTGCAATAACCGGAAAATGATCCGATAATTTTACATTACGGTCCACTTTGTAACTGATGGGTTTAATTTCTTTTGAGGTAAAAATATAATCGATTCTGATCGGAAATTGATAATCGTGAAAACTCGTAGCGCTTCCTCTTCCTACAGCGACAAAAGCATCGGTTAAATTTTTTCCTAAAGTGTAGTATTCATAAGAATTCGGCACCGAATTAAAATCGCCTGCCAAAATCACAGGATATGGGGAATCATCGATGGCTTTTCGGATATCTGAAACTTCCTGCTGATGAATTTTGAAGGTCGGAATGAGTCTTTTTAGAATATAAAGCGCTTTGGTTTTATTGGTTTCTAAATCTTCGGTAGGTTTTACCTTGGCTTTTTCAAAGGAAAAAGGATTTAAATAAGCATTGATCACGCGAATTATTTTTCCTTTAAACTTGATATCCGCAAAAAAAGAATTGCCATTCCCGACGGTGGTTAATTTCTGCTGATTGATCATTTCAGTCTTCGAATTTAGAGCGACAATTTCATATTGATCGGTTCGGTAAAGATATCCTGGAACATTAAATTCAGTGCCATATTCCTGACCAATGATGATATCTGCATCTGTATTCTTTAGAAAATCATAAATTTTCTCTCTGCCCATCGCTCCGGTTTTGATGTTCATGGTGACGATCTTTAAATTGGGTTTTTCGGAAACTTTCTCCGTAAAATTCACCCATCTTCTCACAGGATTAATAAAAACTGCGGAAACCAAAAGAAAGAAAAGCGCTCGCTTTTTCCTCAAAATGATCCAAAAAATGCAGCATCCTACATTGAAAATCATTAAAACCGGAAAAGCCAGAGAAAGTAAATTGAGCCAGGCAAAAGTTTTCGGCGGTACAACATCATTCAGCAAAGTTCCCAAGAGAAGAACAATAACCAAAAGATGTATGAGGACCAAAAAAAACTTCAGAATCTTCACCAATGTACTTTTTAATTAATTCTAAACTGGTTGTTTTTCCAGTATCGCGCCAGAACAAAACCTACGATCGCACCTCCAATATGCGCAAAATGCGCAATTCCGCCCATGGAACCGCTGAAGCCTAAATAAAGCGAGATTACGATGATTCCGGGCAAGAGATATTTCGCTTTGATGCCATAAGGAATAAACATAATCGACATTTTGGAATCTGGAAAAAGCGTAGAAAAAGCAGCAACAACACCGAAAATGGCACCAGAAGCTCCCATCATTGGAGATCGGAAAATGTCTTCGGGATTGGCTCCAAGTTGCGAAATTTCAACAAAATTCCAAAGACAGTTTAAAGCATACGCTCCAATTCCGCTTGCGAAATAGAGAATGATAAACTTTTTCTGACTTAGAACTTGCTCTAAAATCGGTCCGAAACTCACTAGAGTTAACATGTTGAACAAAATATGCGTTAAACCAATTCCCTGTCCTAAAGGTGCATGCATAAACATGTGAGTAATGATTTGCCAAACTTTGAAAAATGGTGAGCCAATATAATAAGCAGAAAATTCGGTGTACATGAAAAGTGGATTCCAAAAATTGGAAACCAAATAAACCAGAACATTAATAATGATTATATTTTTGGTAATTGGGGTGAGTCTTGGGAACATATTTTTAAAATTTATTTTTTAATTCATCCAGCGGAACTTCGATAAAACAGCGCTTTCCAGAGGGTAAATAATCGGGAAAACCTAATGCAGTAAAATCACGAATGACGTGTTCTGCATCAGTTTTATAAAGAAAATCAAATCTAGATTTACTTTGGATCTTGTTCCACTTGCTTTGGTAGAATTGAAGGAATTCTTCTTCCGTTCTGTATTCTAATATCTCGAAAAGCTCTTCCATGAATCTCATGACCTGCATTTCTTTTAATCCTTCTGGGACTGCATCGATTCGCAAAACGTTGTCATTGGCAATCACCATATCGAATCCTAAATCTGGCAAAAATTTCTTGATGGAGCGAAACTTATTTTTCTCCGTTTCATTCATGTGATACTCCAAAGAAAAAAGCAAAGTCTGCTTTTCGTTGCCGCGTTTTTTCTTGCCATTTCTTTCGCTCACCACCAAGCGGTGCATTCTGCCTAAATCGAGCATCAATGTCTTTCCACCTTTATTAAAAAGCCAATAACCATTTGGTAGCCGCATCAGATCTTCATCAAAATCTTCGTCTTCAAAAAGGTTAATTTTCGAGGGTTCTGCTGAATTATTTTGTTGGTACATTTCGCCCATTGCAACACTCTCGGTCGCCGAAACCTTTTCTTCCAAGAAAGGATTATAATTTCGGTCGACCAATATTTCTGGACTTTTATATTCGCCAGTCTTTTTGGTTTGATGGGTGAATGCGTCGATTGAAGTATCTCTATCGAAATCTAAACTCGGCGCAACATTGTAAATTCCAAGCGATCTTTTGATGGTGGAGCGAATCAAAGCGAAAATAAGATTTTCATCTTCAAACTTCACTTCGATTTTTTGAGGATGAATGTTGACATCTACTTTCTCTGGATCTAATTCTAAAAACAGAAAAAAAGTAGGGATATATCCCGGCAAAAGCAAACCTTCAAAAGCTTCCTGAACCGCCTTGTTCAAATAAGCGCTGCGAAAATACCTGCCATTTACAAACAAAAACTGTTCGCCCCGAACTTTTTTAGCTCCTTCTGGTTTTGCGGCAAATCCGCCCAGTTTGATCCATCCTAAATTTTCATTAATGGGAACTAAAAGCGGTTGCAATTTTCGGCCAAAGATTTCGACGATTCTTTGCAGAATACTCGATTTTCTTACCCGAAAGATAATGTCATCATTATGAAAAAGCTCAAAATCGATGTTTTCATGCGCCAAAGCAACGCGTTGAAACTCATCGATAATATGGCGAAATTCTACATTATTGTTTTTAAGAAATTTCCGTCTTGCCGGAACATTGTAAAAAAGATTTTTGACAAGAAAGTTAGAACCTTCCGTGGTTTGAATCGGCTCCTGAAACTGAAAACCACCGCCTTCAATATAAATATTTGTACCTGCTTTTGCGTCTTTCGTTTTCGTCTTGAGTTCCACCTGAGCAACTGCCGCGATGGAAGCCAACGCTTCGCCCCGAAATCCTTTTGTAGAAATTCTGAAAATATCTTCGGTGGTACTTATTTTTGAGGTAGCGTGTCTTTCAAAAGCGAGGCGCGCATCGGTATCGCTCATTCCGCTCCCGTTATCTACGACTTGGATCAGGTTTTTTCCTGCATCGCGAATGATGAGTTCTATTTTCGTAGCACCTGCATCTACCGCGTTCTCCATCAATTCTTTTACAATAGAGGCCGGTCGTTGCACCACTTCACCAGCAGCGATTTGGTTGGCAACATGATCCGGTAAAAGTTTGATAATATCTGACATATTTTTATAATCGCGACAAAAATAGTGATTCAAAAGGGGTTTATTGAATTATTTTTTGAAATAGTTGTTCCCCGATTATTTATACTTCAGTCCGTCGATTTGATCCGCGATCTTTTTAGCAATTTTCTCTGAAAGATTTCTTTGGTCAGAAAGATGTTTGAGAACGAAATCTCTTTTTTTTCTGATCACCATAAAATGATAATCTTCCTCTTCCCAAATGCCATATTTTTCAAAATAAACCAATTCCAAATTGCTTTTCTCGAGATGTTGCATCAAAGGAAACAAATGCACTTCTTGATCGATTACCTGTAAAGTTTCGGGACGATGTTTTTTAACATATCCAATATATTGCGGACTCGGAATATTGAGGGCGATCTGAGTAGTGTCTGTACAAATTTGGCTTAAATTTTCGAATAATTGTTCATGTTGATCCAGCGGAATATGTTCAATAACATCCATTAAAGTAATGAAATCGAAATCTGAATTTTGAGGTTGGTATTTTACGACATCGCCGACTGACAAGAAAACATTTTTTTTCGCTTTCATTTCTTCCCGAGATACCGCGATGCTTTTTTCACTCAGATCAACCGCTTCGATCAATCCGGAGGAAATTTTTTTGCCCAATAATTTCGTGAAAATTCCGACGCCACAACCTAACTCCAAAACTCTGGAATCTTCTTTTAATCCTAAATGGAGAAGTCTTTTGTATAAAGAGATGAGCCTTTCGTTGGCCCCGATCTTCAATTGGCGCTGCACAAATTCATCATAAAATTGGGATATTTCCTGCTGTTTCATGTGGTAAAAATAAGGAATTTTTGTTTTTGTTTTTCAATGGTTAATCTGCTGCTGTTTTGTAGGCAACAAAATGATGTTGTAATGGTATTTTGGTTTGTTTGAACGAAATCCATTAACGAAACACCAATTTAAAAGAAAACGGAATGTTGAGATTGCTTTTGCGAAATTCGGGACAAACTGTTCCTCGCGATGACCATTAAAAACAAAAAACTTTCTGAAAAAATCCAGAAAGTTTTTTTTGAAGTATTCAGCTTGAAATTATTTCTTCAAAGTTTTAAAACCCATTTCAAACAAGCCAAAACTCAAGATATCGGCGTTTTCACCAATCACTTGTTCTGTACTTCTTCCCGCTCCATGACCTGCATTGGTTTCAATTCTCACCAAAACCGGATTTCCACAGGATTGTTTTTCCTGCAATTCTGCGCCAAATTTAAAAGAGTGCGCCGGAACAACGCGATCATCATGATCACTTGTAATGATCATGGTGGAAGGATAACAAACTCCTTTTTTCACTTGGTGAACCGGGGAATAAGATTTCAGATAATCGAACATTTCTTTGGAATCTTCGGCGGTTCCGTAATCGTAGCTCCAACCTGCTCCTGCCGTAAATTTATTGTAACGCAACATATCTAAAACACCAACACCCGGAAAAGCAACTTTCGCCAAATCTGGACGGATTGTCATGGTTGCTCCAACTAAAAGTCCGCCATTTGACCGACCGGAAAGTGCCATGAATTTTGGCGAGGTATATTTATTTTTCTGTAAAAATTCACCTGCCGCAATGAAATCATCGAAAACATTTTTCTTCTGCATTTTGGTTCCGGCATCGTGCCATTTCTTGCCGTATTCTCCACCACCGCGGATATTTGGAACGGCATAGATTCCGCCATTTTCCATCCAGACTGCATTCACTACCGAAAAAGCCGGTTGCAAACTGACGTTAAATCCGCCGTAAGAATAAAGGATGGTCGGATTTTTTCCGTTCAATTTCAAACCTTTTTTATAGTTGATCATCATCGGGATTTTGGTTCCGTCTTTTGAAGTGTAGAAAACTTGTTCCGACACAAAATTTTCTGGATTGAATTTCACTTTTGGTTTCTGATAAACTTCCGACTTTCCAGAATCGGCGTTGAATTTATAAATCGTAGGTGGCGTAATATAATTGGTGAAAGAGAAATAAAGCTCTTTTTCTTTTTCCTTTCCGCTAAAACCACCCGCAGTTCCGACTCCAGGAAGAGCGATGGTGCGAATTAATTGGCCTTCGTAATTAAACTGTTTTACAGAAGTTACAGCGTCTTTCATATACTTTGCGAAAATAAAACCACCGCCTGTAGAAACATTCAAAACGTTTTCAGTTTCCGGAATCACATCGATCCAAACGGAAGGATTTTTAATATCAAATTTCACCAAACGCATATTCGGGGCATTTTGATCGGTCATCGCATAAATAAAATCACCTTTAGAATCCACGAAATCTGTATTGAACTCATATCCTTTTTGAATAGGGAGAAAATCGGTTTTATTTTGTACATCTTTAATGTACAGTTCATTTCCGTTGGTTGCTTCCGAAGCGTTTAAAATCTCGAAACGTTCGTCATCAGAAACGCCGATTCCCATGTATCTTCTTTTGAAGTCATCACCACCAATAATCAGTTGATCAGCGCTCTGTTTCGTTCCTAATTGGTGAAAATATACTTTGTGTGTATCGGTTTTGGCAGATAATTCTGATCCTTTTGGTTTATCATAACTCGAGTAGAAAAAACCTTGATCTCCTTTCCAAGAAGCGCCGGAAAACTTCACATCAATGATGGTTTCATCAATCACTTTCTTCGTCAATGCATCGATGATGATGATTTTGTTCCAGTCACTTCCGCCTTCAGAAATCGAATATGCAACGAGATTTCCTTTTTTATTGAAAGAAACTCCGGCCAAAGAAGTGGTTCCTTTTTCGGAAAATTTATTGGGATCTAAGAAAACTTCGGTTTTCCCCGATTGATCTGTTCGATACAAAACGGATTGCGCTTGAAGTCCGTCGTTTTTATAGAAATAGGTAAAATTGCCTTCTTTAAAGGGAGCTCCGATTTTTTCATAATTCCAGATCTCTTTCAATTGCGCGCGAATTTCTTCCCGAAACGGAATCTTCGCCAGGTAATCTTTTGTAAAAGTAACTTCCCGATTTACCCAATCTTTGGTGTCTTCTGCGCGATCATCTTCCAACCAGCGGTAAGAATCGTTTACTTTTGTTCCAAAATAATCATCAAAATGATCTATTTTTTTTGTTTCAGGATATTTCAAATTAGGGGTCATTTTCTGGGCGGTGTAATTTGCAAAAAGTAATCCGGCTGCACTTACCGCAATAGTTTTAAAATTCATGTGAAAAGGATTTGATCAAAAATACCATTTTTTGGCGAAAGGGTAAAATGCCACATTCTAAAACACAGAACTGGATTCAATTTTTTCAATTTTAATAAAAATTAATGTTTAGCACCCCAACTTTAACAAACTTTAAAATGAGTTTAGGGTTTAAAGGAATACAATTTGCTAAGTTTACCACTCACAATCTTTAATATGAAAAAAGAAACAGGAATATTGATAGCAGGAAGTTTAGGCTTATTTATAGGTTTAGGTTTCTTTGGAGTTCGAAAATTTTTATTGAAAAAAAGTAAAGAGTATAATGATTACTACAACGATTTTCACCGCCATTTTGA
This sequence comes from Kaistella chaponensis, assembly GCF_900156725.1. Taxonomy (GTDB): domain Bacteria; phylum Bacteroidota; class Bacteroidia; order Flavobacteriales; family Weeksellaceae; genus Kaistella; species Kaistella chaponensis. The sequence goes on from NZ_FTOI01000005.1 coordinate 115,605, forward strand.
AAATAAACACCAAGACGAAAATCCTGATGGTGTGGAATTCTTGGCGATGCAATAAATCTTTTTTAAAAGTGTAAATGAACAATCCTGTACCTAAAAAGTGCAGGATTTTTTACTTTAAGCGAAGGCAATAAAATGAGAAGAAGCCAGAATTTTTCGGAAGAAATGGTTTTAAATAAACTTTTTAGCTATTTTTAACAAAATTTTCAAAAATGGTTCTGAGCAGAATTTGGAGTGCCTTTATTATCGTCGCAATTTTGGTAGCAAGTATAAAATATTTGGTTTCCGATAATTACAAAGCGATTTATAACGATATGGTCGTGGGAAAAAGTGGTGATACCGTACAAATTGCCACGAAAAAAAGTTCTGAAATTTCCCCATTTATTCAGAAAAACTTGCTTGCAAAAAAAGATTTTACTGAAAGTAGAATTCATTATAAAAGCGATTCTGCACAATCGAAAGTTAATGTTTATCGCGTTCAGCAAACCGATGGCGTTATTGGAACGTCGGAAACTGCTGTAAAAATTTGTTTGGGATTAATCGGAATTATGACTCTTTTTATGGGTTTTATGAGCATCGCCGAAAAAGCGGGCGGTATCAATCTGTTATCAAGAATGATTCAGCCATTTTTCTCCAAATTATTCCCGGAAATTCCGAAAAACCACCCCGCTTTTGGACACATGTTGCTTAATTTTTCTGCCAATTTATTGGGTTTAGATAACGCTGCAACTCCTTTTGGATTAAAAGCGATGGAAAGTTTACAAACCATAAATCCCGATAAAGACCGAGCGAGCAATTCCCAAATTATGTTTCTGTGTTTGCATGCAGGAGGTTTAACATTGATTCCGGTATCTATTATTGCGATTCGAGCTTCAATGGGTTCTCATACTCCGACGGATATTTTTCTTCCGTGTATGATTGCAACTTTTGCAGCGACTTTGGCGGCAATGATCGTGGTTTCGCTTTATCAAAAAATTAATTTATTGCAACCGGTTGTAATTGCTTATGTGGGTGGAATTTCTGCGATTATCGCTTTACTCGTGGTTTATTTGGTGAATTTGAGCAAAGAAGGTTTAGATGATTTCAGCAAATTATTAAGCAACGGAATTATTTTACTCATCTTTTTCGCTATTGTTTTGGGTGCGCTTTACAAAAAAATAAATGTCTTCGATGCCTTTATTGATGGTGCAAAAGAAGGATTTTGGACTTGCGTGAAAATCATTCCTTATTTGGTAGGAATGCTGATCGCGATTTCTCTTTTAAGAACTTCCGGCGTTTTCGATGTTTTGATTGATGGAATGAAATGGGTTGCTCAAGTCGTAGGTTTTGACACGAGATTTGTAGATGGTTTACCAACCGCTTTGATCAAACCACTTTCTGGTTCTGGAGCACGAGGAATGATGGTCGATACGATGCAGACTTTCGGTGCAGACAGTTTTCAGGGAAGATTAGCCGCAGTTTTACAGGGAAGTTCCGACACCACTTTCTATGTTATTGCCATCTATTTTGGCGCAGTTGGAATAAAAAACACGAGATATACCGTAACTGCGATGCTTTTGGCGGATTTAGTGGGAATTATTACCTCTGTAATTTTGGCGTATCTATTTTTCGCTTAGTTCCTTTAAACTAGATTCGCACAACAATAATTTGCTTTAGTACATGATAAAAAATAATGCTAGAAAATAAACCACAAAAGTTACAAAAGCAATCGTTATTTTTTCATTTTAAAGAGAAAAAAAGACAGACTTTGATCTTATTTTTTCTTTAATACAAGATTTATTAAACTTTTTTTTAAAAAGACTTTTGTGACTTTTGTGGTTTAAAAAATGGTCATGACTAAACTAATTTACTTTAAAAATAAAAAATTTACAAAATGATTCACGATAAAGATTATATCATCAGAATAGTAAAACAGTTTTCAGAATTTGTTTCGAAAATGATTTTGGGCGGGAAAAATGAAGGCGATCTTGTAGAACTCCAAAGAGTTTTCGACACGAATATGAATGATACCTTCAAAATGGATTTTGAAACTTTAGCTTCGAAACCAACAGAGGAAATTATTGAAATCATTCATGCAAAGGAAAAAAATCATCATATTCCTTATTTCGAATTGTTGGGACATTTATTTTACTTTAAAAATAAAGAGCGTCCGAATCCTGATTTTACCCAAAAAGCCAAAGTTTTCTATGAACATTACTTGAAAACAAGCGGCATTTTTTCGTTGCCGATTGTGAGTAGAATTGGTGAATTAAATAAGGATTAAGTGGAATGGAAGAATTGCATGAACTCCTTTCTAAAAAAAAGGAAGCCTTACAAAAATTAAAGAAAAAGCTAACCATTTTAGGTTGGATCCGCGTTGCTGTATTCCTTTCTATTGTCTATTTTTTTCTGAAATATTTCATCGGTGAAAGTGGTTTGCAAAGTCATTTGTATTTGGGAATTTTCTTCACCCTTCTCTTTTTGATTTTAGGATTTTTCCTTTCCAATGTAAAGGATGAATTGCTGTTTTATCAAAATTATCTTCACATTGGAGAGGAAATCATCCACAAAACAGAATTCGAAACCGGTCTTGATTTTGAGGAAAATATTGATCAGCATCCTTTTGCAAAAGATTTGGATATTCTGGGGAAAAATTCCCTCTTCAGTTCCCTTAATTACGGTGAAACAGCTTTAGGTAAAGGGAAACTCAAAAACATTCTTTTAGATTTGAATATCAAAAAAGAGGAAATTATTCTGCGTCAAAATTCGGTAACAGAATTGTCTGAAAAAACAGCTTGGAATATCCACTTTCTGACTTTAGCGAAATCGATGGATATTCAAGGAAAAATTAGTCATCCAAAAAAATCGAATTTAGTTTTTAAAGATGCACTTTTAGCAAAAATAGCGACCATTGCAGTTCCTGTTTTAACTATTTTGACTTTGGTTTTAGCTCTATTTTCCTCGATATCTGGAGCATTTATCGGATTGATGTTTACTGGGATTTTAATAATTTCCAGAATTATTCTGTTTGTTTATCGCGATAAAATGCAGGAATTAAATGAAAAACTCTCTTTTAATTCAAATCAGTATGAGCAGTTTTTGAATGTTTTTTCCCATATTGAAAAAGAAAACTTTACCGAAGAATTAAATCAATCTCTTCAAAATAAACTCAGATCGGGAAAGAGCAAATCTTCCCGAAAAGAAATTGAAAAACTGGCTCGCTTGCTTCGGAATTATGAAAGCGGACAAAGTAATATTGGCGTAATTCTGAATAATTTCTTTTTATGGAATCTTAATTTTACGCTTAAAATTGAAAATCAATTTCACGCCATCGATGAGGATTTACCGCATTGGTTTGAAGCTTTTGCAGAATTTGAGGCTCTAATTTCTTTGGGAATTTTTACATTCAAAAACCCAAATTATATTTTGCCAGAAATTAATGAAGATGGCGATAAATTTAAAACAGAAGCTCTCATTCATCCTTTATTGTTTCAAACGGAAGTAGTTTCTAATAATTTCGAAATAGCGCAAAACACAGAAATTTCAATTATTACGGGCGCAAATATGACCGGGAAATCTACGTTTCTGCGTACGGTGGGAATAAATTTGGTTTTGGCAATGGTGGGATGTCCTGTTGCAGCGCAAAAATTCAGTTTTATTCCGATGAAAATTTTCACATCGATGCGAACGAGCGATTCTCTTAGCGACGGAACTTCTTATTTTAACGCAGAAATTCTCCGTCTTCGGAAATTAGTAGAAAATTTAGAAAAAGGTGAACCTCAATTCATTATTTTAGATGAGATTCTGAAAGGCACTAATTCTCAGGATAAATTGACTGGTTCCGAATTATTTCTGGAAAAATTAATGAAAAGCAACACCCTTTTCTCTTGTCTCATAGCAACACACGATTTGGATTTAACAAAAATAGAAGACCAATTTCCTTCAAAAATCAAAAATTATTGTTTTGAACTCCAAAACATCGATGGCGAATTGGTGACCAATTATCAACTTCAAAATGGAGTCACAAAAAGCATGAACGCGATTTACTTGATGAAAAAATTCGGAATCATCGATTCCTAAAAAAATAATTAAGGGAGGATTTGTAACATTCTGATCAATTAAACGTCTTATTCATTAAATTTAATCATGAAGAAATCTGCCTTTTTTTTGCTGAGCCTTTTTTCAGTTCTTGCATTTTCTCAGAAGAAATGGTCGCTTCAGGAGTGCGTGAATTACGCGGTCGAAAATAATTTGCAAATTTTGCAAAATGAATTAAACACCAAAATTCAGGATCAGTCTTTACAAATCGCAAAACGCCAATATCTTCCTTCTGTATCTGCAAGTGTCAATAACAATGCCTCTTTTGGACAGGGAAGAGACATTTTTGGAAATACGAGCAGGAATGACAATTTTAATAACAATGCCAATGTTGGTGCGAATATTTTACTTTATAACAATGGGAGTTTAGAGAAAAACATACGTAAAATACAGTTTGATGTTGAAGCCACTAAATTTGATGTAGAAAAAATAAAAAACGATATTTCCCTTCAGATTGCGCAACAATATTTATCGGTCTTACTGAATAGAGAAATTACTAAAATTTCCCAAAGCGCACTCGAAAACGCCGATAAACTCTACAAAAGAGCGAAAATAACCACCGAAGTTGGTACAACCGCACAAACCGTTTTAGCAGAAGCAAGCGCGGCATTGGCTCGAGAAAAACAAAATGTAAAAACTGCCGAAATCAATACAGACAGAAGTTTGTTTGCTTTAGCAATGCTATTGCAACTTCCTGACTATAAAAACTTTGATGTTCAGGAGGTTCCACTAGAAAATAAGTTAGACGCACCGCTTTTTTCTGCTGAAAATATTATCAGCAAAGCCTACGAAAATCAGCCTCAAATAAAAGCGGCAGAAAGCAGAATAAAATCTTCCGAAGCACAAACTGAAGTTGCGCGTACTGCTTTTTGGCCTACAATTACCGCGAATGCAGGAATTTCAAGTTCCTATTTTACTTTGTTCGATGCAGGAAGAGACCTCAACGGAAATAAAATTATACAGAACGGTTTCTTTAAACAATACAAAGATAATTTCGGACAACAAGTAGGACTGTCTGCAAACATTCCCATTTTTAATAAAGGCATTACAAAAATTCAGGTGCAACAATCTAAAATAAACGAAGATATTGCCCGAAATACTTTACTGCAACAGAGACAGCAAGTTTTGCAAAATGTGCAGAAATCCCAGTTTGATGCAGAAGCGAACTATGAAAATTATCTTGCAGCAATGGAAACCGAAAAAAGTTCAAAACTTGCCTTGGATTTTGCAGAAAAAAGTTTTGAGGCAGGTCGCACAACAGTTTACGACATGAACAGTGCCCGAAACAATTACGCAAACGCACGAGGAGCTGTAGCGCAAGCAAAATACAACTACCTTTTCAGTATGAAACTGCTCAATTTCTACGCAGGAATTCCGCTGTCTTTATAAATCTGTTTACGAATAATTACAAGAATTGGAATAAAGAATGTCGATTTCGCTGTTAGAAAAATATTTGCCAGAAAATACCCTTCCTTATCTTAAAACCTGGTTCGGCGATCATTCTATTCATATTAAAATTACGAAAGGCAGAAATTCAAAATTAGGAGATTACCGAAAAATGCCCGATAAGTCGCATCAAATCACCATTAATTCTACCCTTCAACCGCCGCTTTTCTTTTTTGTTTTAACACATGAATTGGCGCATCTCTTGGCGTTCGAAAATTTCGGTGGAAGAATTTCTGCACACGGAGCGGAATGGAAAAATACTTTTCGCATTATGCTTTTGGAAAGCATCTCCATTTATCCAGATGATTTAAAACAAATAATATTAAGATTTGCAAAATCCCCGAAAGCGAACTTTATGGCAAGTCCGGATTTGGTGCGGTATTTCCATATTGAAAATTATGAAGATGAAAGTAATTACATTGAAGATTTATCATTAGGAGAAAAATTTGTGTATCGGAAAAACACTTATATCATTGAGGAAAAACGAAAAAAAAACTATCTTTGTCTAAATCTAGACACGGCCAAAAAATACTTATTCAAACCTTTGGCTAGAGTCGAAAAATTAAGTTAATAATGTCAAAATCAAATAATTACTGCGTGATCATGGCAGGAGGAATTGGAAGCAGATTCTGGCCGATGAGCACTCAAAAATATCCTAAGCAATTTCAAGATATTTTAGGAACTGGAAGAACGATGATTCAGCAAACCTTCGATAGGATTCGAAAAATTGTCCCGGTAGAGAATATCTATGTCATCACCAATAAAGAATACATTGCACTTACTGCAGAACAGTTGCCTGAAGTGAATTCTGAAAATATTGTGGGCGAACCGATGATGAAGAATACAGCGGCATGCAATATTTATATGGCCAAAAAAATCGCCGCAAAAAACAACGAGGCGAATATGATTGTTCTTCCGGCAGATCATTTGATTTTGAAGGAAAATATCTTTTTAAAGAAAACTGAACTCGCTTTTAATTTAGCGGAAAAACATGATTACCTCATTACTTTAGGAATCCAGCCAACCCGTCCTGATACAGGTTATGGATACATTCAATTTGTTGAAAAAAAGAATTCTGAATATTTTAAGGTAAAAACATTTACCGAAAAACCGGATTTAGAGATTGCAAAAACTTTCCTGGAAAGTGGTGATTTTCTGTGGAATGCAGGAATCTTTATTTGGAATGTGAAATCGATTCTTTCTGCTTTTGAGAAATATTTGCCAGAAATGTCGCAAAATTTTGAAAGTTGCGATTATAATTCTGCAGATGAAGAGCGTTGTATCGATCTTATTTATCCGCAAGTCAACAAAATTTCGATCGATAACGGAATTTTAGAGAAAGCGAAAAATGTTTATGTAATTCCTGCCGATTTAGGTTGGAGCGATTTAGGAACTTGGAATTCTATCTATGAAAATGCAGAAAAAGATACCAATGACAATGCCGGAAAATCTAAACATACAGTAACTTATAACGCCAAAGGAAATTTAATCAAACTGAAAAACCAAAATAAAGCAGTAGTTATTGACGGTTTGGAAAACTACATTATTGTGGATACCGACAAAGCACTTTTGATTTGCCCACGAGATAATGATCAACTGCTGAAAGAATATGTACATGATTTGAAAGCCCTGAAAAATGGAAATAAATTTATGTAATCGGCACCAATAGAAACCAATAAAAATCCGTTCATTATTTTATGAACGGATTTTTTATATTCTAAATTTTGTCAATAATACTTTGTATATCAATTTCTTCAAGACATGCCCAATCGCCACGATAACATTCTTTGTCACCAAAAACGGAGCAAGGTCTGCAAGTAAGATCTTTCACTTGTACGATATCATCGATACTTTGTCCATATCCCAAAAATCCCGCAAAATGATGCGTTGATCCCCACACTGAAACGCAACGTGTTCCTACCAAACTCGCTAAATGCATATTGGCAGAATCCATAGAAATCATGGTTTCTAGTTCTGAAATTTTTTGCAGCTCTTCTTTCAAAGTAAGTTTTCCTGCAAAATTTTCGGTATTGGGAATTTGGTTTACCCATTCATTGAGCGTATTAACTTCGGATTTTCCACCACCGAAGAAAAATATTTGGTGCTTTTTTGAAAGTAGTTTTGCCACCTCAAAAGATTTTTCCAAAGGCAACATTTTCCCGCGGTGCTGCGCAAAAGGCGCAAAACCTATTCCTGATTTTATTGTACTTTTTGGTCTATATTGATGAGAAAGCGTAACTGGAAATCCCAGTTCTCGAAATACATCGGCATATCTTTCTGTGGTAGGTTGAAGTGGATTCTTGTCTAGTTTCCAGATATCGGTGAGCTGTTCTTTTTCTTCTTTTCCTTTGTCTAAAACCGAAATCTTAAATCCTCTTTTTTTAAAAATGGTATCTAAAATTTTGGTACGAATCACATTATGCAGATCCCCAATAAAATCCGGATTAAATTCTTTTATAAGTTCATTGGAGAGTTTTCTCATGCCGAAAAAACCTTTATAATCATCGATGTCGATTCCTTTGAAAATAAGATTGGGTATGCCTTCAAAGAGATCCCGAAAGTTATTTCTGGAGACCAAAATTATTTCCAAGTCAGGATTTTGTTCCAGAACCTCCCGAAAAACCGGTGCAGTCATTGCAACATCACCAAAGGCAGAAAAACGATATGCTAAAATACGGATCATTTTTTTAGCTGAAATGCTACGGCGTAAAACTTAATCTGTTTGGTCATTGCCATTAAACCATTTGCTCTAGACGGGGATAAAAATTCTTGTAAACCAATCTGTGAAATAAAATCAAAATCAGAATCTAGAATTTCCTGGGTAGAATGACCGCTATAAATAGAAACCAAAAGAGAAATAATTCCTTTCGGCAAAATACCGTCGGAATCTGCATTAAAATACAAGATGCCGTCTTTAAAATCAGCATCGATCCAAACTTTTGATTGGCAACCTTTGATCAGGTTTGCATCGGTCTTTTTTTCTGGCGAAAGACCTTCCAATTCTTTTCCTAAGTCGATAATGTATTCGTATTTCTGTTCCCAATCTTCAAGAAAGGCAAAGTCTTGCACGATTTCCTGCTGTTTTTCTTTGAGGGTCATAGTAAAAAATCTTTGTACAAAGGTAAGAAATTCGATCTTAGGATTTATGAAGGGATCTTGTGAAAGAGAGCGAGTATTTTTGGCTCTTCTTTTTCCCAGCAAAGGCATGTTGCAGCATTGTTTAAAGAATCTTTATAAAAAAGTTTTCCGTTCTGCAGCACTTTGTTTACTTTATCGGCGAGTTCAGAATAATCTGCAATTTTTTCTCCAGATTCAAAAACGTCGACTACCTTTCGCATTTCGGGGAAATCGGATACCACAACAGGAACTCGACATTGAATATAATCTGAGATTTTATTTGGCATGGAATAAAAATAACTCAGTCCGTTATTTTCTTCGATGCTTAAACCTACATCGGCTTTCGGCGTAATCGCTCTTAATTTCTCGGGAGGTAATTTTCCTAAAAATTTTATTTTATGTGCTAAACCTAAACTTTCAGTTAAACGAAAATATTCTTCTTTTCTAGGGCCATCTCCTGCAATCCAAAATTCTGCATTTTCAATAAATTTCATGGCAGGAATCATTTTATCTAAACCTCTGGAAGGATTTATAACGCCTTGATAAAGAATAATTTTTTTTGAATTTGATTCTGTGTAGTCTTGTGGATTTACCGTTTTTCGTGGGAAGTTTTGTACTGCGACGGGTCTTTCAATACGGTAGGTTTCGTGAAACCAATCGGCATAACTCTCACTTGCCGTCATCACATATTTCAGTTTAGGAACGATCCATTGTTCTAGGCGACGCCAAATTTTTTGTGTAAACCTTCCGTTGATTGCAGGCATTTCGGTGAAAATTTCATGGCTGTCATAAACAAGAGGAATATTTAATTTTTTCGAAATTAAATAGTTTGGCAAAAGCGTATCGAGATCATTGGAAAGCAGAATCGTATTTTTATCGGCTTTTTTAAGTAATTCCTGATAAAGCTTTCTCTGAAATTCTACATAAGCGAAGCGAAGAATTTTAGATTTTAAAATTATTCGGGAAAATGGGTAATTCCTTTCCAGTGGAGGTAAACCGGCCCAATTATTTCCGAGAAGTTCTATTTCGTAACCGTTTTCAGATAATGTTTGGCAAACTTTTTCTACGCGTTGGTCTGTACCTAAATTATTGAATACACTTACTAAAATTTTCATTTCCTAAATTTACTTCTTTTTCACCAAATTGTAAATTTGAATAAAGCATAAAACGCCATTTGGAATAATAATTGGCCACAGATAATCACTGAAAATACCATAAAGAACAAATAAAATACACCCAATTAGGTTTACAATTCTCAATGATTTAATGTCTTTCATTACAAAACTCAACACTACAAAGAAGGACGCGCCATAACCGACAAAGTCTGTGATTTCAGGACTCATAGTAATTTTTTTGGGAAACAAACGTAATCATTTTGAACGAGATACTCAAATTTTTATCTGCCATAAAGTCATTTATTATTTTTGGTAAAGTATTTGTAACTTTGATATTATCATTATAGATTTTTAATTTAAGAAACAAAATATATGGACCATAAATTTTCAAATGGTTTGGATCAAGTTTTCAAACACAGCAAAAATGAAGCAAGACGTCTGCAAAGTGAATTTCTGAATACCGAGCATTTTCTTTTGGGTATTATAAAATCAGAAAGTTCCGCAAAAGAAATCTTGAATACTCTGGGAGCAGATTTAACTCAAATAAAAAGAAAAATCGAAACCTTAGCTGTAACCAGTTTAAACCCTTTCGCCGTAGAAAGTGAAAAAATCTCATTTACCAAAATGGCAGATCAAGCCATAAAACGGTCTGAACTTGAATGCAGACAGTACAAAAGTACTGAAATTAATACCGTACATCTGTTGTTGGGAATTTTGTATAAATCAGAAGATCCTACCACCAACATTTTAAGCTCGTATGATATTGATTATGAAAGCGTAAGCAAATCATACCTAACGATTCTAAAAAACTCTGGGCAAAACCCGAAGATGAGTGCTTATGATGACGATGAGGAAAGAGAAGAATTCGGACAAATGCGCAAACCCACGGGAAATCTCGGCACAGGGAAAAGCAAAACACCAACTTTGGATAATTTCGGACGTGATCTAACTTCACTTGCACGAGATGGGAAGCTGGATCCTGTAATTGGCCGCGAAAAAGAAATCGAGCGGGTTTCCCAAATTTTATCAAGAAGAAAAAAGAACAATCCTCTTCTAATCGGTGAACCGGGAGTTGGTAAATCGGCAATTGCTGAAGGTTTGGCGCTAAGAATTCAACAGAAAAAAGTATCGCGCGTTCTTTTCGGAAAACGAGTGATCACTTTAGATTTAGCAAGTTTGGTTGCCGGAACAAAATACCGCGGACAATTCGAGGAAAGAATGAAGGCAATCATGACCGAACTGGAAAAAAGCCGCGATGTTATCTTATTCATCGACGAGTTGCACACGATTGTAGGCGCTGGAAGTTCTACCGGAAGTTTAGATGCTTCCAATATGTTTAAACCAGCTTTAGCAAGAGGTGAAATTCAATGTATTGGTGCTACAACTTTAGACGAATACAGACAGTATATTGAGAAAGATGGAGCGTTGGAAAGACGTTTCCAAAAGGTCATGGTAGAACCGACTTCCGTGGAAGAAACGGTGCAGATTTTAAATCAAATTAAAGACAAATATGAAGATCACCACAACGTAACTTACACCCAAGAAGCGATCTTGGCTTGCGTAAACTTGACGTCGCGGTATATTACTGACCGATTTTTGCCCGATAAAGCGATTGATGCGATGGATGAAGCGGGATCTAGAGTGTACATTAAGAACATGAAAGTTCCGAGTGAAATCATCGAGTACGAAAAAAACATCGAAGAAATTAAAGAAGCCAAACAAAAAGCAGTTAAAGCGCAAGATTATCTCGAGGCACGAAAACTGAAAGATGAAGAAGAAAGATTGCAGATCGAACTGAATCTCGCACAAGAAATTTGGGATAAAAATGTAAAAGAGAAGAAAGAAGAAGTCTCCGAAGAAAGTGTAGCAGAAGTAGTATCGATGATGAGCGGAATCCCAGTTACCAAAGTGGGGAAAAATGAGCTCGATAAACTCGCACAAATGGACGCAATGCTGAACGGAAAAGTAATCGGACAGGAAGATGCGGTGAAAAAAGTGGTGAAAGCCATTCAAAGAAACAGAGCCGGCTTGAAAGATCCGAACCGACCGATCGGTACCTTCATTTTCTTGGGAACAACCGGTGTCGGGAAAACCGAACTGGCGAAAGTGATGGCGAGAGAATTGTTCGATTCCGACGATGCCTTGATCAGAATCGACATGAGTGAATACATGGAAAAATTTGCAATCTCGCGATTAGTAGGTGCGCCTCCAGGATATGTTGGGTATGAAGAAGGAGGTCAGTTGACAGAAGCTGTTCGTAGAAAACCTTATGCGGTAGTACTTTTAGATGAAATTGAAAAGGCACATCCAGATGTTTTCAATATTTTATTGCAAATTTTAGACGAAGGTTTTGTCACCGATTCATTAGGAAGAAAAATAGATTTTAGAAATACCATCATTATCTTAACTTCCAATATTGGTACGCGAGATTTAAAAGATTTCGGCGATGGCGTTGGTTTTGGAACAATTGCGAAAAAAACCAATACCGATGCACGAGCAAGAACTACGATTGAAAATGCGCTGAAAAAAGCTTTTGCGCCAGAATTCTTAAATAGAATTGATGATATCGTCATCTTTAATAATTTAGAAAAAGATTCGATCTCGAAAATTATCGATTTGGAATTGGCGAAATTATACAAAAGATTAGAAAAGCTCAATTTCAAAGTAGAAATGACAGATGAGGCCAAAGAATTCATCGGTGAAAAAGGTTGGGACAAAGATTTCGGAGCACGACCTCTGAAACGTGCGATCCAGAAATATATTGAGGATTTACTGGCAGAAATGTTGGTTAATAAACAATTGGTTGAAGGCGAAACCGTACTCTTGAAACTTAATGAAGCAAAAGATGCTCTAGAAGGAACAACTCCTTCAAAAGAGAAAACGAGCGCAAAATAAAAAATAAACTTCTACAAAAGAAGCCTTGTCATTTTACTTGACAAGGCTTTTTTGTTGATTATTAGTAAGGAAATCATCAAAATTTAATCGCTTATTGCAGCGATTATAAAAAAAGAACGCACCCAAAGAGATGCGTCCTAATCAAGATTGGTTTATCCTTTTATTTCTTTTTCGTTTTTACTTTTTCAGCCTCTTCTTTGATGAAAGGATATTTTTGCTTCATTCCTTCCAACAGGTTTGGATCGAGTTCTAAAGCAACTGCAAGAGCTTTTCGACCGTCTTTTTGATTGTTCAGATGAAAATAACAGTTGCTTAACTGATAGAATAATTCTGCGCGGTTGTGCATTTTTGTTGCTTTTTTTAAAGCTTCAACCGCACCTTCGTAATCACCAGTCACCATTAAAACTTCTGAATACGCATACCAATTGTAGAATCTTGAAGGTTCGAAATCGACCACCATTTTTATACATGCTACACTTTCTTCAATATTACCAGAAGCGATATAGAGAAAAGCCAATCTTTTATGATACTCCAAGTTAATATTGTTGAGTAAAACCGCTTCCTTGGTAAAATGAATCGCTTCTTTTACGCTCCCCATTTCCTCATAAATATAAGATTGCTCTATCATCGAAAGATAAAACTGAGGATCATCTCGCAGCGATTTCTGAAAGGCATTCAGCGCCAAAACGGGCTGTTTGTTTTCTTTGTAACACAAACCAATTTTGTAGAATGTAAAAGACTTGGTGTATTCTAAAGCGAGCATTTCTTCGTACACTTCTACTGCTTTCAACCACTCTCCCATCGCTTCATAACACGCAGCTTTATTGGCATAAACTCCTACAGATTGCGAATTGATTGCCAAAAGATAATCAAAACCTTTGATGGCTTCTTCATAATTTTTGCGGTTGAAATAAAACTGTCCATACTCTAACCATCCCGTTTCGGAGAAGGAAAATTTATCGAGATAATCGTTTAGAAAATCAATAGCATCTTCGCCTCTGTGCAGCGAATTATAACAAACCATTATATTTTCTAGCGCATAATCATCGTTATGCTCAATACTTAAAGCAAGCTGATAATGTTTCAAAGCGGTAAATGGATCTTCCAAATTCACATATTCATCGGCCATGAAATTATGCAGAAAATTTTCTTCTTCCTCCAATTTCAAAGCAGCTTCGCAATATTCGATGGCTCTTCTCGGATTCCCAAGATTGGAGTAGTATTTTGCACAACATACCAAAAAATCGGTACTTTCCATGGATGATTCTTTCAATTCATCCATAAGTTCTTTTGCAAGCGTATAGTTTTCGAGCTCTAAGAGAACTTCGAATTTCTTAATTTTTATTTCCAGGGAGTCTGGGTGAAGATTCAGGGCATATCTTACTGCAGTCTCCGCAAAAGAGATGTCGCCCATTTCGAGATAATAAATAATGATGTCCTCATATTCTTCGGTGTCGAAGTAGAGTTCCTCACTATTTTCTATCATTTCTTCGAACTTTGTTACGAGTTCATTCTCAAAAAATTCTTCCAATATATTTTCTCAATCTTCTTTACAAAGTATGAAATTATCTTACAGACTTCGTAAAAAACTATTTTAATTAAACTTGACTAAAATTAATAAAAATCTGAATTAAATCAAACTTTTTATTTTCTCGATCATCTGATCTCCCAAATGATCAGCTTCTTCCTGTGAAAAAGCTTCGGTATAAATTCTGATAATCGGTTCTGTATTCGATTTTCTTAGGTGAACCCAGTTCTTTTCAAAATCAATTTTCACGCCATCAACAGTGGAAACCTCTTCATTTTGATACTCTTTTTGCATTTTAGTTAAAAGTGAATCCACATCGATATCCGGAGTAAGTTCAATTTTTTTCTTACCCATAAAATAACTTGGATACGTTGCGCGAAGTTCAGAAACGGTTTTGTTTTCTTTTGCTAAATGCGTCAAAAATAAAGCTACACCAACTAAAGAATCACGGCCATAATGAAGATCTGGATAAATAATTCCGCCATTTCCTTCGCCACCAATTACGGCGTTTTTTTCTTTCATTAAAGTTACCACATTCACTTCGCCAACTGCACTCGCAAAATATTCTGAACCATGGCTCTTCGCTACATCACGCAATGCACGACTCGAAGAAAGGTTAGAAACGGCAACTCCTTTTTTATTTTTCAACAGATAATCTGCAACGGCAACCAACGTATATTCTTCGCCGAAAAGTTCTCCGTTTTCATCAACTAAAGCCAATCGATCCACATCGGGATCAACTACGATTCCAACATCTGCTTTCTCGGTTTTCATAAGTTCGCAAATATCTCCCAAATGCTCCTTCAAAGGCTCTGGATTGTGAGGAAAATGTCCATTGGGTTCGCAATATAATTTCACTACTTCACAACCTAATTGTTCTAGTAACTGCGGAATTGCAATTCCACCTGTAGAATTCACGGCATCCACAACGACTTTAAATTTTTTCGCTTTAATGGCTTCTGCATCTACCATTGGCAAATCCAGGATCTGTTGAATATGAATATCGAAAGCATCGTCTCGGGTTTCATATTTTCCTAATTCATCAACTTCAGCGTAATCGAAATCTTCACTTTCTGCTAAAGCCAAAACTTCTGCGCCATTTTCACCGGTAATAAATTCACCTTTTTCGTTCAATAATTTCAACGCATTCCACTGTTTTGGATTGTGGGAAGCGGTGAGAATAATTCCACCATCTGCTTTAAGTTCCGGCACCATTATTTCTACGGTTGGAGTTGTAGAAAGTCCGAGATCAACGACATGAATTCCTAAACCTTGCAAAGTTGCAGTCACCAAAGAATTAACCATCAAACCTGAAATTCTGGCGTCGCGACCGACAACAAGTGTCAAATCTTTTTTATTTTTATTGTTCTGAAGCCAGGTTCCAAAAGCGGAAGCAAATTTCACCACATCGAGTGGCGTTAGATTTTCATCGGCTTTCCCACCGATTGTTCCGCGAATTCCAGAGATACTTTTAATTAAAGACATAAAATATTTTTATTAAATAAGTTGGTTTTGCAAAAATACGGAAATTACAACAGATTTCTGTTTTCAAAAAACAGATTCAGCGAGCGGTTTCTATAAGTAGCCTCAAGAACATCCGCAATCCTTATCACAACTCGAATCATTTTTCTTAAATTTTTTCAAAGAAAGATTTTTGCGAATGATTTTATAAAGAAAATATCCTGCAAAAATAAAGACGAGTACAATGAAAATGTATTGGATGGTTAAAGAATTCATAATGTTTGATCTAAGAAAATTCAACTTGCTAAAACATTAAAAAGTTGTTGGTCAATGTCCACATTCTCGATCGCAACCAAATTCTCCTTTCTTTGGTTTTTTGGAAGAGAAATTTCTAGCGATGATTTTAAGTAGAGAATACCCCGCAAACAGAACAATTACTGCAATAATAAAATACTGAATCATCAGAGAATTCCCCATTATTTTAATATTTGATAGATGATTAAAGAGGTAATATAAGCCAATCCCGACATGCCAAAAAGCTGTGCTATTGTCCATTTCCAGGACTTGGTTTCTTTATAAACGACGGCCAAAGTTGAAACACATTGCATGGCAAAAGCGTAAAAAAACAAGATAGAGATTCCGGTTGCAAAACTGAAAACTTTTTCGCCATTTGGTTTTACATCATTCCGCATTTTATCGATAATTTTTCCTTCAGGCGCTTGATCGTCTAAACTATAAAGTGTTGACATCGTTCCCACAAAAACTTCTCTCGCTACAAAACTTGTTAAAATTCCAACGCCCATTTTCCAATCGTAACCTAAAGGCGCAATTGCAGGTTCTATCGATTTTCCCATTTTTGCAAGGTAAGAATGGTCTAATTTCACATTGGTTGCAACAAATTCTTGATCATTTTGTTTGGGACCGATGTAACTGAAAAACCAAATTACAATACTGAATAAGAAAATAATTTTCCCAGCGCCGGTTACAAATTCCCATACTTTTCCGAGAACGATTTTGAAATCATATCCGAAAAGCGGCATTTTGTACGAAGGCAAATCCATCACCAAAAACGAAGCGCCTTTGCTTTTAATAATTTTTTTGAGGATCAATGAGGCAATTAAAGCAGTGAAAAATCCTACAAAATACATCGCCATCAAAGCCAATGCTTTGTAACTGATGCCCACGAAAAACTTATTGGGAATAACCAGACCAATAATAATGCTGTAAACTGGAAGTCGCGCAGAACACGTCATAAAAGGTGTTACAAGAATTGTAATCAATCTTTCTTTGACGTTTTCTATATTTCTGGTGGACATAATTGCCGGAATCGCACAAGCTGTTCCAGAAACTAAAGGGACGATGCTTTTTCCATTGAGGCCAAAAGGTTTTAAAAAACGGTCCATTAAAAAAATTACTCTCGACATGTATCCGGAATCTTCCAGCAAATAAAGAAAGTAAAGCAATATTCCGATTTGGGGCGCAAAAACCATAATTCCACCTAAGCCGGGAATAATTCCATTGGCAACTAAAGAATTGATGGGTCCTTCTGGTAGATAAGTGTTTGCTGCGGTTGATAACAAAAGGAAAAAATCGGAAATCCAGTTCATCGGATATTCTGCCAAAAAGAATACACTTTGGAAAATAAACAATAAAATGGCGCCGAAAATGATATATCCCCAAAACTGATGCACGAGAACTTTGTCTAATTTCTCGGTCAAAAGTTCTTTAAACTGTATTTTTTTCGATAAAACTTTAGAAATTATTTTATCGATATTTTGGTAACGTCGAATGGTTTCCTGTGTTTGTAATCTTTTGGGAACAAGACACTTCACCTGATCATCGTTCATCTGCTCTTTTACCGTTTCCAACTTCCCGATATACGTTTCGGAGGACAGCAAAGTCCAGATTTTATACTGGTTTTCTTCTTTTGTTTCTGACAAAATTTTAAAAACCAAGCCTTTTTGTTCTAAAGGGATTTCGAAAGAAACGGTTTCGGATTTTGTAAATTTATTTTTAAAAATTTCTTCCCGAAGTTCTTCAATTCCCTGGTTTTGTTTCGCATTCGACTTTAAAACAGTGACTTTTAATTCCTTGGAAAGTTCTTCGAGATTAATGTTGATTCCTCTTCTTTCGGCTTGATCGATTTGATTAACGACCAATAAAATCGGAATTCCTAAATCCTGAATCTGCTGAAAAAGAAGCAATCCTCTTTTGATGCTCAATGCTTCTAGGATATAAACTACCCCAGAATAATTCTGTTGCTCATCAATTAAAAATTTAGAAAAAATCGCTTCATCCTCAGAAGTGGGATAAACGCTGTATGATCCTGGTAAATCGACCACTTCAATAGATTCGCCTTTGTAATCGTAGGTTCCGGAGTAACTTGCAACGGTAACTCCCGCGTAATTACCGGTTTTTTGCTTTTTGTTGCACAACAAATTAAAAACCGTAGATTTTCCCACATTGGGGTTTCCGACAAGAAGAATCTGTTTATTGATAGAAGTTTCTGGCATTTTTCTTCATTAATCCATTACGAATGATTAGAAAATTTCTAGGTGAGCTGAGCAACAATAATAAAGCGAGCTTCTTCTTCACGAAGTGCGATTCTGCTTTTTTCGTCGCCAAATTCGATATAAAGAGGTCCTTTGAAGGGAGCTTGGTAAAGAATTTTGAAAGCTGTTTCTGGCAAAAGTCCCATTTCGATAATTTTACTAGGCATTCGGAGGTCATCGTTTTCATAACCCACTATTTTTCCCGGTTTGTCTTTCGGGTAACAGCATAATTTATTAGATATGTCGCTCTTCAATTCTTTAAAATTTGTTAGGCAAAGATAAGTTATTTAAATCTAATCTAAATAAGGATTTCTCGCAAAATGATTAATTTCATAAAAAACCCTGAAACAAAGCTGAATCAAGGTTTTAACAATTATAAAATAAGAGAGGAATATTATTTTTTGACTTTGGCAGGAGTTGCCGGAATTTCGATAGGATTGTTATTTGCACTAAAGAAATCTTTGAGCATTTTCTCCTGTTGCTTTACCATATCGCCAATGGTCGTATCACTTCCAGGCATTTTTTGAGCAAGCATTTCAGGTTTTAGTAATGGTCTTGTGGAGGCAAAAGGATCTTTTTTGAATTCGGTGAATGTTTTATCGAATTTCTCCCGACTCACTTCCTGAACTTTTCCGCCGCTTCCTCCTGGAGAAATGGTTTCGATATAAGTTGTTTCGTTGAAATTGGGTACTTTTTTATTTCCTTTTAGTTCCCATGAGTAATTTTTAGCTTCATCCTCTACTTTCACGATTAAACCTGGAAGTCCGTTAAATTTGTAAGGACCATCCTGCAAAGGAATATCTGAAGTAAACCAAGCGTTCCATTTTCTGCCGCCAAATTCTGTAGTGGCTTTTTGGGTATTGTAGGTTCCGATCTTTGCTTTTTCGTTAGAAATTTTCCAATCAAATTTGGTATCGTCGTTGTAGCCAATATTCATGGGAGTAAATCCGCTGGAAATTCTTTCTACATACTGAAGTTTCATGCCTGGATAAAATTTATAAACCTTTTCTGAAAATTTCGGCATTGTAATGCTTTTCGAGAGGTCTTTGAAAACGCCGGCTTTCTGCATTTGATCCACCTGAATCTTCAAAATAGAATCCTGTGCAACCAAAGTATAATCGCGGTAAATCGATTTGTCCTTCGTAATGTCGAGAATCATCATTACTTTATCGAGTTTTGCAGAATCTTTTTTGGGCTTAAATGTTAATTCATAAAAAAACCTGTTCGCGGTTTCCTGTGCATTTAGACCCATGAACGCTGAGAACAATAAGAGGGTGAAAATCTTTTTCATTTTAAATATTTTCTAATTAGTAATGGAATTAAAATAATTGTTACAAATTTCAAGAATAATTTGAATTATTTTTTTACTTATTTCTATTAAAAATCAATTCTACCTTCTTATCTTTAATAAAACAAAATTATATGGAAAGTTTAGCCCACCTAAAAAAAGAATTTGAGGACGAATACCAAACAACAAAAAAATTTTTAGCGGTTTTTCCCGAGGGAAAAAATGAGTATGCACCGCATGAAAAAAGCATGAAACTGATGCCACTTGCAACCCATGTCATCGAAATTTTCGGCTGGCCAGAAATTGTAATGAAAACCGAAAAATTAGATTTTGCAGCCGGTGATTACCAACCAACAATTCTGGCTACAAAAGAGGAACTACAAAAGAAACTCGAAGAAGATTACGCAAAAACGAAAGAAACTTTCGACCACACAACTGAGGAAGATCTGAGCGGAAAATGGTCGATGAATATGGGAGAAAAAATTCTTGCAGAATACACCAAATACAGCGCGATGAGACATGCATTGAACCAGATTACGCATCATCGAGCACAATTAGGAGTTTACTATCGGTTAAATGAAATTCCGGTTCCGGGAAGTTATGGACCGAGTGCGGATGAATCTGAGTTTTAAAAATTAATCAAAAATTCCTGACCAAAACTGATCAGGAATTTATTTTAAGGGGAAGTTCGCTTATTTAAAATTAAACTTTACCGTAAACATCACTTGACTTGGGCGCAACTGCATTTTTGTAAAATCAGTAGAAGTTGCATTGATTGCAAAACGTTCAAATACTTTTCGGTCTGCAATATTTACCCATTTTAATTCGAAATCGATTTTCTTTTTGGACCACGTGTATTGGTAAGACAAATCGTAGAAAGCATTGCGGTACGTTGATAAATTATTACCGGAATTGATCTGATCCCAAGTAAAACCGATGGTATGATTTGCCAATGGATAAAAATAGGTGCTTAAATTATGGTTGAAACCTGAGTTTCGGGAATCATTCAGTTTACTGATTTGGTGACTCCAGTTAAAGGACAGATTATAATCAACACTCATCCAAGAGAAAAAAGTGTTGTTAAACTTGAATCCAGCATTTTGCGAATTCACTTTATTCAAAAAGAAATACTCCACATTGTTCTGATCGGTGGTTAAAGCGTCTGATTCTGAAATGGAATTGTTGAAATTTAAAGAAGCGTTGGTTTTAAAAGAAGGAAAATATTTACCGATTTCGGCACCCATTGTGTTCGAATTGCTTTGGTTATCCTTCTCGATAAAGTTGGTTAAAATAAAACCAGCTCCATTATTGATCGCGTTTCCGATGATGTTTCTATTGGTCTTGCTGTAGCGATAACTCACATTGAAAAACAGGTTGTTCAGTGGATTTCTGTATTCTAGACGTGAACCTACAGATTTAGAGCGTGTTTCCGGAATCGGGTTATTTGCTGACATTGCCGAGGGAGCAGTGGGCGAGGTAAAAATAAATCCTGCGTAGCTGTCTTTCGTATCTCCAAAACTGTAATTAAGGTTTGCACTTGCGCTCAATTTCCAAAAAGAGGCAAAAGAATATTGTGTAAAAAATGAAGGTTCGAAGGTGAGTTTATTTATTTTTTTCGCAACATTTCTATCCGCATCATCTGCTTTGATATTATTGAAATTAATAGGCACCTGAGAATACAGCAACCACGCCTCTCCTTTGTAATTAATTCCCAAAGAAGCGTAAGGAACCGCGTTGGTAAATTTTAGATTGTTTTCGTAATCTCTGCCATAAGGTGAAGTGATTCCGGCATCGATGGTAGAAAATTGACTGTTCAGCTGATCGGTAAGAAAATTGAATCCAACTTCTGGCGTGAAAGTCCATTTTTTCAGAGAAAATCCAACGCTTGCAGAATGGTTAATTTCTAAAGATTTAATGCTGAGATTTTGCGCAACAGCATCGGTATTTTCAAAAAGAAAATTTCCGGGATTGGTCAAATCATTAAATTTTAAATAAGAAGATGGCGAAATCTGTAGCGTTTGTTTATCGCTTTGGTAACTCACATACGACATCAGATTTACCAGCTTTTCTTTCCATGGAATGATGGTACTTAATGAGTTTTGAAAAGATGAAGTCGGCGATTCTATTGCTTCTGCTCCGTTTCTGTTTCCAAAAATATCATTTCTCATCACTTCTGCACGATCTGCATTCCAGAATTGAGAAAAGGTGGTTGCGTTTTTGAAAAATCCTTTTTTTGCATTTTTCGTAAAAATCACTTCCCCTTTTGCTTTGTCGGTATAGAAATTATTGAAAATATTCGTTAAATACTGTGCGCCGTTATTCAGGAAACTCGTCGTTTCCGAGTATGATTCTCGTGATACTGCATTGTTCGTATAACTTGCGTTGGCTTTCAGTTCCCACTCTTTACTTTTGAAAGGATTGGTCAGGAGATTTGCAGAAAAATAATGCACACTGTTCATCAAATATCTTTTCTCGGGGAGATTGGGTGTGGTCGCTTCTTCAACATTCAGCCAGGAGTTTTGGGAAACATTTCCACGCCTTCCTTCGAACCGGTTTCCAAAAGAGAGAATGTTGCCTTCTTTTTCTACGGTTTCGCCATTATTATTGGTTTTATAATTGATGACCCATTGGTTTTTTTGTCCGAAAAACATGGGCGTTAATTTTACATTCCAAAGCCAAGGTTCTCCGAAACCTGTTCCCACTTCTCCGCGACCGGTCATGGTTACGGTGTTTTTAAGTTTTACATTAATGGCGGCGTTTTCGGAAGGAACTTTATCCTGAAGAATTTTTACAGGTTGATGATTTTCCATCACTTCTACTTTTTGTACCGCATCTTTCGGCAAAGAATTATTGATGGTTCCGTAACCACCTTCCATTAAATCTTTTCCGTTGACATAAAATTTATTGATGGGTTCACCTTGGTACAAAACGCTTCCATCAGTATTCACATCGATGCCCGGAATTTTCTTCAACACATCCGCTAAAGTTCGGTCGGCTTTGCTTTCAAAAGCTTTTAAATCATATGAAATGGTATCGCCTTTTTTAGTAATCATTTTGGTTTTCAACTTCACTTCTTTAATCTCAGTCGCATCAGACTCCATCGTAAAATTAAGATTCTGCGTCTGATTTTTTATCGATTTGAAAAGTGGTTTTTGATTAAAGGCTTTGATTTTTAAATCTACATTTGAATCAGGCGAGGTAAAAGTAACCTTATACTCCCCTTTCGAATTGGAAATAGAAAATGCCATAATCGCATCTTTTCCTTGTTCTTCAATCGTTACACTTGCACTAGGAATTCCCTGTCCATCGGCGTCGGTGATTTTTCCGGTCACCACAGTTTGGGCGTGAGAAATAATTACAAAGAAGCACGTGAGGATCAAAGTAGAAAAATGTTTCATGAAGTCTTTTTTAAAATTAGTATTGAATTTAGAAATATTGTTACAGATGCGTGAATGAAGTAAGATTCATGACTGCGCAAATACACAGATCGGAATTGATAAAAACTATTATTTTTTTCCCCGTTAAAAATACTTTTACCTAATTTTGTGCCTTAACATTTACGTAACATGGGACTTTATTTAACACCTATCGAGGTTGTAGAAGACATTTCGAAAGAAGATTTTCGACAAAAATATTTGCTGCCACGCAAACCGGTAATCCTTAGAAACATGGCAAAAAAATGGCCGGCTTACGAAAAATGGACGATGGATTACATGAAAGAAGTAGTGGGAGACGTAGAAGTTCCGCTTTATGATTCATCAAAAGCTGACCCTTCTGCACCGATAAATTCTTCTGCAGCAAAAATGAAGTTTACCGATTATATCGATCTGATAAAAAACTCACCAACTGATTTAAGAATATTCCTTTTTGACCCTATAAAATCGGCGCCGAAACTTTTAGAAGATTATATTTCTCCAAAAGAATTAATGGGCGGTTTCTTAGATAAATATCCCGCGATGTTTTTTGGTGGAAAAGGTTCTGAAACTTTTCTTCATTTTGATATTGATATGCCTCATATTTTTCATACCCACTTCAATGGGAGAAAACATGTTTTGCTTTTCGATTACAAGTGGAAAGAACGGCTTTATAAAATCCCTTTTGCCACTTATGCTTTGGAGGATTATGATATTTCAAATCCAGATTTCGAGAAATTCCCTGCTTTAGACGGGATTGAAGGTATTGAGTGTATTCTGGAACACGGCGACACTTTATTTATGCCGACTGGATGGTGGCATTATATGAGGTATTTAGACGGCAGTTTTTCAATTTCGCAAAGAGCGTGGGATAAATCCTGGGCGGTCAAAGCGCACTCTTTGTGGAACCTTTTGGCTCAAAGAAACTTCGATAATTTCATGAAAGGGAAATTCAAGAAAAAATACATGGATTGGAAAGAGAAAAAAGCAATCGAACATGCAAATTATGCGTTCAAAAAAGGGTTACCCAAATAAACGGACATTCCTTTTTGATGTAAAAAAAACCTTTCAATTTCAACTTGAAAGGTTTTTTTTAATTTTTGACCACCCAATTATAAAACCCTATAAATCGGATATAAACCAACACTTCCTTCGTAGTACGGTGAATGTTTGTACACCCAATCCAATTGTGCTTTTCCGTCTTTTGCAAAATCGGGATTCACAATTTTCTCCATTTCAAATGCGGTGCGCAAAACCGAATTATTTTTCAATAAATCCGCTGCGGTATCTTCGAAAACGTAATCGGAGTAATATTCTTTTTGTCCGAGCGTTGCATCGAAGAAATTCCAGTTAAAAAAAGAATCAGCTGCTTCTGGCTCCAAAGTTTCTAACAAATATTTCACCCCATTTTGTTGGGTAGAAACTAAAAAATCTCCTTTTCTAAAGTTGACGTTTTTGGTTTCAGCTTTTACTTGAGTGTCATAATGAATGTAATGGCCTTCGTAAGGATTTTTGACCGTTTTGAAATCTGAAATCTTATATTGTTGTGAAAAAATGATGGAATCTTGCTTCATTTCTTTCACCATAATGTTATTCCGTTTCAAATAATCCAAGACTTTTTTTTCGGATTTCGGAATCACATAATAGGTTGGAATTGCAATTTCTTTCGTGGAAATATACTGGTTATAAAATTTCACTTTTCTTGTAAATGGTTTGTTTCTGTCGTAGAAAAGTCTTGGTTGGCCAGAAACTTCACTTGTTTTTTTTCCTGCTTCAAAACCTTTAAAATCGATCATTTGATAATTGGTACTGTCCACTTTCCATTGAATAGGATATTTCATTTTCGGTTGATAATCCTTCAAACTTTCCACCATTAATTTTTGAATTTCTTTGGCGTTTTTTTCGGTATAATTAATGGAGATCAACATGTTTTCATAAGTAGCACGAACGCGATCTCTGTACGGTTTCAGCATGTGCGTTTCGGCAACCGTTCCCATCGTATTAAAAAGCGTGGTGTAACCTGTTGCATAACGCGGAGAATCCATAAAAGTAGGGAAACCTTCATCGGGAGAATCACCATGAATATTGACATAAGGCGTGGTGAGAATTCCTTTTTTTTCTAAAGTCTGCACAATTTCCGGCTGCATTTTTTCATTAAAATAATTGCCCAAAGTTTTTCCCAAACGTTCTTTATTGGTAGAAATATAGGTGAACAAATATTGATAATCTGCACCGTTGGAAACATGATTATCAATAAAATAAATTGGTTTGAAATGTTGAAAAATACTTTGAAAAGCTTTCGCATTCTCGGTATCATTTTTAATGAAATCTCTATTCAAATCATAATTTCTCGTGTTTCCTCGGAAACCGTATTCTTCGGGACCGTTTTGGTTGGCTCTACTGAATTTTCCGCGGCGCAACATTCCCGAAATGTTGTAGGCTTGCATTGCTACAATTTTTAAATCTTTGACCGAAATTTTTCCAGTTGCACAATCGCGCATCAACATCATGGTTGCATCGATTCCATCGGGTTCTCCGGGATGAATTCCATTATTGATGAGGATTACGGGAACTTCTTTATTTTTTGATGGATTAAAAATCACGACTTTCATAGATTCGCCGTTATCATCAGTTCCGAAAGATTCTACAGAAATCGTTTTGAAATTCTGAGCCAAATCATCGTAATATTTCACCATTTCTGCATAAGTGGTGGTTTGGTTTCCATTGCCTTTTTCGAAAGGCGTTTGAAGTTTGGTTTGGGAGAAAAATGAACAAGAAATGAAAAGGAAAAGTGAGCTTAGAAGTTTCATCAATTTAAATTTTAACGAAAATACAAAAAACATTATCTTTATTAACTTATGAATTACTTGAAACTCTTCTTATTCTCAATTATTTTGATTAGTTGCAAAAAGAAATCTTTTGCGGATGATATTGTTTTAACTAATAATTCTAAAATTGAAACAAAATTTCAAGAATTTAATGAAGGAGTGCATGAATATGGTTCTTCAGTTATTTATGTGGGGAAAATAAAAGATTCGATTCCTATAAAATATTATGATTCAATGTTTCCCGCTCCACCTCCACCACCAAATTTTTATTTGAAAACAGAAAGTGACAAGAAAGATTCAATTGTTTTCAACGAAATGCGTAAAAAGTATTTTCTAGGTGATTTTGATAGGATTCAATTTTCAACCAAACCTATTAAGTTTGATTCTCTTACTAACGATATTTTAGAAATTGTAGTAAAACCTAAAGATACAATTCCGCATTTTGTAATTGATTCTACTAACAAAATTAAAGCATATAAATCTTTTCCAGTTTTTATTAAAAACATATCTGGTAAAAAACTTATTCTTCCTGAGATGAAGTCTTTAGCGACTTTTGCACATAACAAGAATAACAAGTGGCAACTTATATGGAATGACAATGCATTTATTTGTGGTGACAGTATGTTTAACAGAAGATTTTGGATTTTAAATCCTGATGAAGTTATTATTTTTTCTGTGAATTATTTTCAAGGAAAAGAAAAAACAAAATTTAGAATAGGATTAACATATTATTTCTTGTCGGAAGAATTTGAAGGATATATAAATCCGAAATTATTTGAACAGCAGAGAATGGTGTATGAAATTAAATAAAAAAATTCCTGAACGAATCCAGGAATTTGTTGTTTTATATGTTCTTTGAAGAAGCGAAAATCTGCGCCCCGACCTGAGTGGAGCTCTTTTTTGTTATTTCGAATCCGAAAAAATGTAACGGATTAAATCACCTTGTTCGCAATGACAAAAAAAGCGGGAACGGAGGGCGGTCCCGATAACTATCGGGATTGGCGCCCCAATTATTCTAGTCATTCAGCTTCAAAACCGCCATAAATGCCGATTGTGGAACCTCTACTCTACCGATTTGCTTCATCTTTTTCTTTCCTTCTTTCTGCTTTTCCAACAATTTACGTTTACGGGAAATATCTCCACCGTAACATTTTGCGGTAACGTCTTTTCGTAAAGCTTTGATGGTTTCTCTTGCAATTACTTTGGCTCCTAAAGCGGCTTGAACTGCAATATCAAACTGTTGTCTTGGGATCAATTCGCGCAATTTTTCGCACATTCTTTTTCCGATGTAATACGCGTTGCTATCGTGAATTAATGAGGAAAGTGCATCGACCATATCGCCATTGATCAAAATATCCATCTTCACTAATTTTGAAGAGCGGAAACCGATCGGATGGTAATCGAAAGATGCATATCCTTTGGAAACCGATTTCAAACGGTCATAAAAGTCGAAAACAACTTCTGCTAAAGGCATATTGAAAACAAGTTCTACCCGTTCTGAAGTCAAATAACTTTGGTTCACAATTTCCCCACGTTTTTCGATACATAAAGTCATTACAGGACCCACATAATCGGACTTGGTAATGATAGAAGCTTTGATGAAGGGCTCTTCAACGCGATCCATCGTCATCGGATCTGTCATTTCGGAAGGATTATTGATCAGGATCATTTTCTCCGGATCTTTTTTGGTATAACCGTGGTACGAAACGTTTGGAACGGTCGTGATCACATCCATATTAAATTCGCGGTCGAGTCTTTCCTGAACGATCTCCATGTGCAGCATTCCGAGGAATCCGCAACGGAAACCGAAACCAAGTGCAGCCGAACTTTCTGGCTCGAAAACCAAAGAAGCATCGTTCAAACGCAGTTTTTCTAAAGAGAAACGCAGTTCTTCGAAATCCTCGGATTCGATGGGATAAATTCCGGCGAAAACCATAGGTTTTACTTCTTCAAATCCGTCGATTGGTTCAGTAGCGCCGTTTTCAAAAGTGGTGATCGTATCTCCTACTTTTACTTCGCGTGCATCTTTAATTCCGGAAATGATGTAACCAACATCGCCGGTTTTAATTTCTTTTTTTGCTAATTGTTTTAATTTTAAAGTTCCCACTTCATCGGCTTCGTACATTTTGTTCGTCGCCATGAATTTGATCCGTTGTCCTTTTTTAATGCTTCCGTTTACGACTTTAAAGTACGCTTCAATTCCACGGAAAGGATTGTAAACAGAGTCGAAAATCAAGGCTTGAAGCGGACCATCTTCATTTCCAACTGGTGCAGGAATTCTGTTGACAATGTGTTCTAACAGTTCATGTACCCCTTCTCCGGTTTTTCCGGAAACGCGTAAAACGTCTTCATACTCACAACCGATAAGGTTCATAATTTCATCGGTTACTTCTTCTGGATTCGCAGAAGGTAAATCGATTTTATTCAGAATCGGAATGATGGTTAAATCGTTTTCTAAAGCCAAATATAAATTGCTTATCGTTTGAGCCTGAATACTTTGCGCGGCATCTACAATGAGAAGCGCACCTTCACAAGCTGCGATGGAACGGGAAACTTCATAAGAGAAATCGACGTGTCCTGGAGTATCAATTAAGTTGAGGATATATTTTTCTCCATTCAATTCATAATCCATTTGAATGGCGTGAGATTTTATGGTAATTCCACGTTCTTTCTCAATATCCATATCATCTAAAGTCTGAGACTGCAGTTCTCTGGAAGTAACTGTATTGGTATATTCCAAAAGCCGATCTGCCAAAGTAGATTTACCGTGGTCAATATGTGCAATAATGCAAAAATTTCTTATGTTTTTCATTAATTATATGATAGTTTGCAAATTTAGTGTTTTTTAGTTGACTTTGATGAAAATTTGAGCCGTGACTTGCGATGGATTTCCCAAAAAAGAACGACCTCTACAAAAATTTGTAGAGGTCGCTCAAACATTAAAAAAATAAACTATTATGGTCTTCTGCGCTGCGAACTCGGATCTTGTGGTTCGTCTTGTTTTTTTTCTATTATTTTGTTCCGAATCTTTCCTTCTGTATGATACATTTGAAGTACTTGCTGTGGTTTGATGACTTTCAAAAATTTTTCAGCGTATATTTTTCGGTTGTCTAAAAGTTGCTGCCCAACTTCGAAACTTTCGTTGAGCTGTTTTTTAGCCTCTTCATCGCTCATGTTTTCGTAATCACCGCCAGATTTGAATTTGCTTTTAATGGAGTTTTGCTTTTCCTGATATTCAGAATACAAAGTTTTAAAATCGCTTTGTGTATTTTGTGGGACAGCCAATGATGAAACCATCATGTTTTCTCTAAATTCCTGCAAAACCGTCTTTCTTTCGCGTGGACTCATGTTCTGTATAATGACCTTTCTTTGGTCTGGTTTCATCGTTTTCCAATCATATTTCTGTGCTTGAACAAAACTGTTAAATGAGGTAAAAAACAGGATGATCAGCAAATACAAAATCTTTTTCATCTTCCTTTTATTTTTAGTTATACAAATCCAGATAAACATCTTGCTCGGTATTTTTTCCTAAATCGGCTAAATCAGCGGAGGAAAAATTAGCAAGTATTTGATCTACTTGAGAATCACTATTTTGGAAAGTAGAAATTTTCTCTTGATTTCCCAAACTACTTTTCTTCTGCTCAACAATATCACCTGGAGCCGTACTTTCTGTTTGATTCGTAGCGACAACATTGGTTAAGTCCTGTTCTGCATTTGGTGTTGAAACAACCGTTGGTTTTTCAAGGTTATCAACTGGTAATGAATCTGTTGCAACGACACTAACATTGTTAGCAATTTGTTTTTCAGAGCTAACTAAATCTGTATCAGCATCTTGTTGATTCACAAAGAAAGTAATTCCGAAAAGTAACGCGACTGCTGCTGCGGCAGAATAAGCCCAATTCAATTTTATAATTTTCGCTTCTTTTTTGGGCCTCGTTTCTGATAAAACGTTGAGTTGCATTTCCTCGAAAAACTGATCGGGAACTCTGTAAACGTTTTGACGTTCCAATTTTTCAATATCTAAATTTTTCATCTGCTAATTTTTATTTTCTCCAAGACTTAGCTTTGCTGTTATAAAACTGAAAAAACATTATCCTGTGAAGTTTAATTTTATATAATCCTCTACTTTCTGTTTGGCGTAATGGTAATTGGTTTTCAAAGTTCCAACCGACATATCGACAATTTTTGAAATCTCTTCGTAGGGTAAATCATCGTAATATCTGAGCGTAAATACCAGTTTTTGTTTTTCTGGTAGAGACTGAATTGCTTTTTGCAGCAAGATTTGTATTTCATCGGCCTCTGCTGAAACATTTTCTGCAACCAAATTCTGAAGATGAAAGTCTGAACCTTCCTCACTTTTTTGCATTTTTTTCAGCTTATTCAATTGCTGTAAAGATTCATTGGTTGCAATTCTGTACAACCACGTATAAAGTTGACTATCTTGCTTAAACTGATGAAAATTCTGATAAGCTTTGATAAAGGTGTCTTGTAAAACATCTTGCGCCAAATCATGATCTACAATTAATCTCCGGATATGCCAATACAACCTACTCTGATAAGCATCCATCATCGAACGAACTCCTTTTTCACGGGTTTTCTCGCTCGACATCAACTCGATAATTTCGGTTTCATTAATCTTCATTCCGATGCTTTCAGTGTTTTGATGATAAATTTAATTAAAAGTTAAATAAGTATTTCAATATTGAGTCCAAAACAAAATAATTATCTTTGTTTATATTTAATTCAATGAAGATCGCGATTCTTGGTTCCGGAAATGTAGCCTATCATTTGGCCAAAATGTTTAAGGAAAAAAACATTCCAATATCTCAAATATTTGGTAGAAATGAAAAGGATTTGCAAGAAATTTCCGAACAATTTGAAATTCCCTTTTCCACCACTGAATTGGCAGACGCAGAACTCTATTTCATCGCAGTGAATGATGATGCAGTTGCAGCAATCTCAAAAAATATTAAGAATCAAAATAGTTTGGTTGCACACACTTCTGGTTCTTTACCAAAAGAAATTTTAGAAGGAAATTATCGAAAGGCCAGTTTTTATCCTTTGCAAACCTTTTCCAAATCCAAAATGCTGCAATATTCAGAGATTCCTTTTTTCGTAGAAGCTGAAAATGAAGCTGATTCGCAAATCCTCGAAAATCTAGCTTTAAAAATTTCTGAAAAAGTAATGAAAAGCGATTATGAAAAAAGAAAATATATTCATCTAACTGCAGTTTTTGCCTGTAATTTTGTGAATCATCTTTTTGCACGGGCCAAAGAAATTTCAGATTCTCAACACATTCCATTTGACTATTTTTTGCCTTTAATTAAAGAAACAACTTTAAAAATTGAAAAAATTGAGCCAAAATTAGCACAAACTGGACCCGCAATTCGAAATGATGAAAAGATCCTACAACTTCATGAAGCATTAATTACTGAGGAAGAGCATCTCAAAATTTACCAAGTAATGAACGAATCTATAAAAAAAATGTATGAGTTATAAAACAAAACTAAAAAATATAAAAGCTTTTGTATTCGATGTTGACGGTGTTTTTACGGACGGAAGTGTTTATCTTTTACCCGGCGGAAATATGTGCAGAGTGATGAATGTTCTCGATGGTTATGCTGTTGTAAAAGCCCTAAAAAATAATTATTTGATCGGCGTAATTACCGGTGGAAATGATGAAGAAGTTCGCCACCGAATCAATTATCTCGGAATCAAAGATTACTACGCAAAATCGCCTAATAAAGCGATTGATTTTGAGGATTTTAAGTCGAAATATGATTTAAAAAACGAAGAGATTTTAACAATGGGAGATGATCTTCCAGATATGAATATTATGAAAATTTCTGGAATCTCTGCTTGTCCCAAAAATGCAGTTCCGGAAGTAAAGGAAATCTCAGAATACATTTCTCCGATCGAAGGTGGAAAAGGCGCAGTTCGCGACGTGATTGAACAGGTGATGAAAATTCAGGGAAAATGGATTGAAGATCACACACAAAGCATTTAACTTCTTAACAAATATTTTTACAAATTCTAAAAATTATTCATGAACCTATTATTAGCCTCCAATTCGCCCCGAAGAAAAGAACTCCTGCAAAATTTAGGATTTAATTTTGAGGTTGTTTCCATCGAATGCGACGAAATTTATCCGGAAAATTTACAGGTTGAAGAAATCGCAGAATACCTCTCCGTATTAAAAGCAGATGCATTTAGAACTTTAGAGAAAAATGAAGTATTAATTACTGCAGATACCATTGTGGCTTTAGAAAACCAAATTTTAGGAAAACCTAAAAACGAGTCGGATGCAAAAGAAATGTTGCAGAAACTTTCAGGAAAAACGCATCAGGTTTATACCGCTTTTACCATCAGAAGTGTAGAAAAAAACATCTCTAAAACAGATTTTGCAAAGGTAACCTTTGACGCAATATCGGAAGCTGAAATCGATTTCTATATCAAAAATTACAAACCTTTCGACAAAGCAGGAAGTTACGGCATACAGGAATGGCTCGGAATGGCTAAAATCACAGAAATGCAAGGAAGTTATTATACGATTATGGGATTCCCGACGCATTTGGTGTACTCCGTTTTAAAAGATTTTCAATAAGTAGCTTCTAAAAACAAAAAATCATTATTTTTACAAGAAATTTATCGATATGCACTATACTAAAGTGCCGATTAAAATGTTATTATGAAATAATGAAAAAAACAATACTCTTTCTAATCACAATCACCCTTCTAAGCTCCTGTTCTTCGCAAAAAAAGAAGAATAGTTCTACCTTCATGAAAGGGTTTTTTGCCTATTATAATACGCTTTTTAACAGCAAAGATGCGCTGGAAACAGAATTAAAAAACCGAGACAAAGCACACAAAGATAATTTTTATGCGCCTTATATTCAATTGCTAACGTACGATGAGCAACCTCTCGGAAGTGATTTGGGTTCGGTAGAAATATTGAATGAAGATCCTGCATCTTCAGGAAACGGTCCTGGAATTCCGGGTGCCGCAAGTGGAGCAGGGAAAGGAAGAACACCTTTTTCTAACCCATCTGAGACAAAAACGGGTGCCACTATTTTAGAAATTTCGGAAGCAAAAGCACTAAAAGCTATCGAGAAATATTCTGTAATGAAAGGCGGTGTAGAAAAAAATAAGAAAATTTTCGACGCAAATATATTATTGGTTCAATCAAGGATTTATCAGAATAAACCACTGGAAGCTTTGGATGGATTGAATTATATATTTTCGAATATGCCGAAAGATAAAAGAATTCGCTTAGCCAAAATATACCAAGGTTTGGCGTATTCAAAAATGGAGGACTACAAAAGAGCCGAAGAGGTTTTTGCAGATTTGAAAAAAGAAAAACTCAAAAAGGATCAGCGCAAATTGCTCAGTGTTTATTATTCCGAAATGCTACTTCATGCCGGAAAAAAAGAAGATGCGGTGGCTGAATTGGAAAATGCTTATACCCTGAATAAAAACCGAAAACTGCGCAGTAGAATAGCGTTCCTGAGAGGACAGATTTTGGCCAATTTAGGAAAGAACGAAGAAGCAAGAGAAAGTTTTGTTTCCGCATACAAAAACGCCAACAACTTTGAGTTCGAAGTAAAATCACAAATTGAAATTGCTAAAACCTTTAATGGAAAAGACGATGATTATGAGGGAGCAAAAGATTATTTAGCAAAAATCAGTAAAAAAGGGACATACGCTTCAAGAAAAAATGAATTCTTTTACGCATTGGGTTTAATGGCCAATAAAGCCGGAAAAAAAGAGGAAGCTAAAGCGTACTTCGCTCAGTCCTTGAAAGAAAAAATTTCTGATCCCCAAATTCGAGGACTGAATTATTTTGAGATCGGAAAAGCCTATTTTGAAGACAGCGATTACCTCGCAGCAGGTGCATACTATGATTCTGCATTGGCTGTCATGAATTACGAACCTTCAAAAATACTATTAACAGAACAGTCAAAAAACATCAAAGAGGTTTCTAAGAATTATTACTTGATCAAAAAAAATGACAGTATTTTGGCATTGACAAGCATGCCTGAAACAGAAAGAATCGCCTTTTTCACGCGATATATTGAGGGAATTAAAGCCAAAGAAGCCAAGGAAGAACTAGAGAAAAAAAGAGCAGAACGCAGCAAAGGATTTGATACCGGAGATTATTCTGCGAATTCACTTTTTGCGGGAAATACCGGTGGATTTCAGGATTTTGGAGACAACAAAGGAGGCTTTTATTTTGCTAATCTGAGCACGGTTTCAAAGGGTGAAGCGAGCTTTAAGCAATTATGGGGAAACCGCTCGTTAAACGATAATTGGCGAACCTCTGCACGAAGCAACACGATCGAAGATCTAAAAAGCCAAGCGATGGGAGTTGCAAATGCACCCGATCCAAGAAGATTAGAGCCAGGTTTTTATATTGAAAAGATTCCGACCGATCAAAAAGATATTTTTGCCCTGAAAAAAGCGAGAGACACCGCAAGTTTAGGTTTAGGCAGAATGTATGAATCGTATTTTTCCGATACGCCGCTTGCGACCAAAACTCTTTATAGTTTAGTAGATTCTAAACCAGAAGATGATTTAAAACTTCAAGCCCTTTATCAAATTTTTGCCTTTAATTATGAAAAAAATCCAAGCGCTGCAGATCGAGCAAAAGAAATGATTCTCACTGAATTTCCGTACACTTCTTACGCGGAATTTGTGAAAAATCCGAAAAATAACACCTTCGCTAAATCCTCTGAAGAAGTTGAAAAAATATATGCAGAAGCTTTTGATTTGTACGCCAAAGAAAAATATACGGAAAGCAAAACTTTAATTGAATCTTCTCTAGAAAAATTTCCGAAAGATGCGCTCATTCCGAAGTTTGCATTGCTCAATGCTTTTAACTCGGGGAAAATTGCGGGAAAAGAAATTATGATTTTACAGCTCGAGCAAATTGCCTTGAACTACGCACGAACAGTTGAGGGTGAAAAAGCAAAAGAAATGTTGAAATATTTGAAAAGCGACATTACCATAGAAAACACAGACGAGCATGGAAATAAACTGAATAACAGAGGTCCAGGAATTCCAGACAAGAAAGAGGAAGAAACCGGCGCTCCTGTTCCGAAAGAACCCAATGCAGAACCTGTTTTGCGACGTCCTCCGAATCGTGTTGAAAAAAATGAAATACCATCTCCAAAAGCAAGTCAGATGGAACCTACAAAATCCGTTGAAAGGAAGCTCTAAAACTTAAAAAGCGAAGATTGATCTTCGCTTTTTTTATATTTTAGAACCGTCGAAATTGATCGCCACACGATCCTCAACTTAAATGAATTACTGAGATTTCTTTTTCTTCACTCCCTGAAAATCTTTTAAATAAAAAGGTTCAAAGTAAGCAACGTCTTCAAATTCTTTTTTTTCAAATTTGGCAACAGCTTTCTCAATTAAATATTTCGCGGAAGGGAATATTGTACCATCAAAATCTGCGTTAGAAATCTGGAGTATTTCTTTTGCTTTTATTGCACCATCACCAACGAAGATTACTTTTTTCCCTTCAAATTGATGAAAAGAAGTCTCCTCCAAAATTTTCGCTTCAGTTTCAGCCAAGATTTCACCCGATTTACCGTCAAAAACGGCGCAATAAACCTCCATTCTTCTTGCATCAATCATTGGAATGATGAAGTCGTATTCTTTGTTTAAAAAAGGCTGAATCATGGTTTCTAAAGAATTTACAGCGACGAGTGGAATTTGTAACCCGAAGCAAAAACCTTTCGCAGAAGATGCGCCAATTCGCAATCCCGTGTAAGAACCCGGTCCTTTTCCTAAACTAATGGCATCTAAATCATTTAAAGTGATTTTTGCACCTTCTAAAGCCCACTGAACAAAGGTGTGTAAGCTTTCTGATTGTTTATAATTTTCTGAAATTTCTTCGCAAACACATAAAATTTCATCGCCATCAGAAATAGCTACAGAACAGTTTTTGGAGGAAGTTTCGAGGTGAAGTATTTTCATTTTCAAAAACAAATTAAAGGGAATAATTAATTACAATCCAGCATTTTTATAAACCGTTCTGGATTCGGCTTGTGCGCTTGGATAAATGGTTAAATCTGAAATACAAACGTGTTTCGGAGCGTGGATACAGTAGGAAATTGCATCGGCAATATCGGTTGGTTTTAAAGCTTGAAATCCTTGATAAACCGTTTTCGCACGTTCTTCATCTCCTTTGAAACGCACTTTAGAGAAATCGGTTTCTGTTAATCCTGGTTGTAGATTGGTGACTTTTATTCCAAATTCTGTGAGTTCTAATCGCATTCCTTCCGAAATCACATCTACTGCTTTTTTTGAAGCGCAATATACCACTCCATTTGCGTAGGTTTGTCTTGCGGCGGTGGAAGAAATATTTACAATATGCCCAGATTTTTGCGCTTTCATTCCTGGAATTAAAAGTTTTGAAATGTAGAGAATTCCTTTCACATTTCCATCCATCATGGCGTCCCAATCATCAATATTTCCATTTTCTAAAGAATCCATTCCGTGTGCATTTCCGGCATTATTGATTAAAACATCAATTTTTTTCCAGTTTTCGGGAATTAAATTAATGGCTTTTTCGACTTGGGAAAATTCGCGAATATCAAAATTTAAAGTGAAAATTTCAGTAGTTACCGAAAGGTCGGCTTTCATTTGACTTAAAACTTCTGCGTTTCGGCCACAAATAATCAGTCGCCAATTATTTTTTGCAAGAAGTTCTGCGGTGGCTTTTCCAATTCCGGAAGTTGCTCCTGTAATTAATGCTGTCTTCATTTTCTTCTGTATTTAATTTGCATCGAAAGATTGAAAAGCATCTTCGATATGGTTGATTTGTAATTTACCTGATTGATCCGGAAGTACGGTAATAATGTCAAAACGCACTTCTTTATCTAAGTTTCTTTCTCTCAGGAAAAAATCTGTGCAAAGAACAATTGATTTTATTTTCTTTTTTGTTACCGCTTCTTGAGGTTCGATGAGCGTATCATAACTTCTAGCTTTCACTTCTACGACGACGATTAAGTCCTCAAATTCGGTTACAATATCGATTTCCGCTTTTTGATAACGGAAGTTTCTGACCAAAATTTTATAGTTTTTTTGGGTAAGATAATCTGCAGCTAAATCTTCTGCAAGGTTTCCAAAATCATTGTGTTCTGCCATTATTTAACAAATTGAAAAGCCCACCAAATCATTAAAAACTGAAGAGGTAATCTTAATAAAGTGAACCAAAATCCTTTCTTTTTTTTCAAATAATATTTTCGCGACATTTCAATATTTGCCGGAAAAACTGCGATTAACAAAGCAATCGTTAAGTAAGCTGCAATGGTTTGAGTAAGAGGAAAAAGCAACAAAACACCACAAATAATCTCTGCAATTCCACTCAAAATGACCAACAAATAATGACTTGGTAGATAAGCAGGCATTATTTTTAGGTAAAATTTTGGTTTTACAAAATGCAAAATTCCGGCGGTTATCAACAGAACCGCAAAGATATATCTTGATATTTCGAGAATTTCCATTAGAATTCGATTAAAACTTTTTCCGCGACATTCATCGTAATGTTTGCACCGATCATTAAAGGTCGGTTATCATGAATATGTCCGTTCGGAAAACCGAATGCAACCGGAAAATCATATTTTGAAACACGTTCTGAAATGATTTTATAAGCAAATTGATCGAAGCTTTCTTCGTAAGATTTATTGTCTTTTTCATCGCCCATATTGGTCATTCCACCGATAATTAACCCTTTGATATTTCGAAAAACTCCGGCTAAATCTAAACTGATCAACATTCGATCTAAAGCATAAAAATTCTCACCGATATCTTCAATAAAGAGGATTTTATCTTTAAAATTAAAAGAATAAGTCGTTCCTAAAAGTGCATAAATTAAGGCGAGATTTCCACCAACCAACGTTCCTGCTGCAGTTCCGACTTTATTTAGTTCATTTTTTGCGATAGAGTAGGTCGGTTTTTTACCTTTTAAAATATCGAAAATCAAGTCGTAACTTTCATCGGTCACTCCAAAACTTGATGTTTTAATGGTTTGACCATGAATGGAAGCGAAATAATTTTTTAATAAAAAGCTTTGAACAACCGTATTATCGGAATATCCAATGTACCATTTCGGTTTTTTTTTGAATTTGGAAAGTTGCACATGCCTTAATAAATGTTGGCAACCGTAACCACCTCTTGAAGCCCAAATGGCGCCAATTTCTTCATTATTAAAGGCCCATTTCATCTCACTAATTCTCTCTTTCTCAGTTCCTGCGTAATTGTACCCATTTGAATATTTGGTGTAAAGGTGTTTTCCGAGAACCGGTTCATAGCCATTGTATTCAATTAGCTTTATTCCCTTTTCTAACTGTGATTCTTCCACCGCACCTGCAGGAGAAATGAGGGCGATTTTATCACCTTTTTTCAATGATTGAGGGAAAATTATTTCTTTCATTGGGAGATTTTTTTTTGCTCGGTTTTCTCTGCATCTTCAAGCCTTCTGTCGAACTGATTGAATTTTTTGAAACTCTGTAAGAATATAAAAATACTGAATCCTATCAAGATAAATCCGACAATTTTCCGGATGATATTGGTTAAATTTTGGGTAAGTCGGTCATGAAATTGCTTTGCCAAATAAATTTTGAAAAAATCGATAACCAAATACGTTCCCACAACAAGCGCCATATACAACAGAAAATCATTGATTGCGGGATATGCATTTCGGACTGAAATTACGGTAACCAACCAGAATAAAACTACACCAATATTGAGAATATTAAAGAAAAAACCGTTTAAAAAAGTTTTCAGATAGTTTTGATTGATCATTTTTTCTTCTCCAGCTAAGTGCATTTTGGTTTTAGAAACGATCATATAAACCGCATAAATTAAAATAATAAAGGCGGTAATCCGATAAAAACCGGGATGTTTATCAATTATTTCAACCAAATCACCACTGGCAAAAAAAGCAGCAGCAATGCATAAAATATCCGCAAAAATCACTCCTAAATCTAAGGCTAAAGCATGTTTTGGCCCTCTGGAGAAACTTGTTTCAATCAGCAGAAAAAATATGGGACCGATAAATACCAGACTCAGCATAATTCCTAAACCAATTGCGGAGAAAATGAGTTCTAACATAGAAAATGATCTTAAGTTTTAGGAAATCTCCGTTAATTATTAAAATAAAAAATATTTAAGAATTAACGACTTTAAAATCCAGTTGCTTCTGAACTAAGTTAGCTTTCATAACCTTAATGGTCACTTTATCACCCAATTGGTATTGATTTCCTGTTCTGCTTCCCTGTACTAAATGATTTTTTTGATCGTAAGAGTACGAATCATCCATAAGATCCCGAAGTTTAATTAAACCTTCTGCACCATTTTCTGGAATCTGAACCCAGAAACCAAAATCTGCAACACCAGAAATAACGCCAGTAAATTCTTCTCCCAAATGTTTCTCCATGAATTTAACCTGCATGAATTTGATGGAATCTCTTTCTGCATCTGCAGCTAATCTTTCTCTCGAACTGCAATGTTTGGATTTCACCTCGATTTCTTCCTTGTTTACGGATTTTCCGCCGTCTAGATAATGTTGCAATAACCGGTGTGCAATTAAATCAGGATATCGTCGAATTGGAGAGGTAAAGTGCGAGTAATAGGCAAATCCTAAACCATAATGTCCGATTGGTGCGGTAGAATAAATGGCTTTGCTCATCGATCTCATCGCTAAAGTTTCGATCATATTTTCTTCACCTTTTCCTTTCACATCACTCAATAACTGATTGAGAGATTGTGCTACTTTTTTTGTATTTGCCAAATCCATTTTGTATCCGAAAGTTCCAACAAAATCACGCAAAGCTTCTAATTTAGTAGGATCTGGATCATCGTGAATCCTGTAAATAAAAGTAAGATCTGAAGGAGAACCGCCTTTTTTCAGAGAAACAAATTCTGAAACTTTTCGGTTGGCCAACAACATGAATTCTTCAATTAAATGGTTGGAATCTTTGCTCACTTTAAAGTAAACACCGATAGGTTGGCTGTTTTCGTCTAAGTTGAAACGCACTTCGCTGCGGTCGAAAGTAATGGCTCCATCGTCGATTCTTCTTTTTCGCAAAATTTTTGCCAATCGGTCTAAAACTAAAATTTCTTCGGTAAGATCACCTTCTTGTGTTTCAATTCTTTCCTGCGCTTCTTCGTATGAAAATCTTCGGTCAGAATGCGTTACAGTTCTACCAAACCATTCATTTTGAACTTCAGAGTTTTCATTCAGTTCAAAAACTGCGGAGAATGTATATTTATCTTCATTCGGGCGCAGTGAACAAACTTGGTTGCTCAACACTTCAGGAAGCATCGGAACTACACGATCAACCAAATAAACAGAAGTTGCACGCTCATAAGCTTCTTCATCCAACAAAGTTCCGGGTACGACGTAATGCGAAACATCGGCAATATGAACGCCAATTTCCCAGTTTCCGTTTTCTAATTTTTGAATAGAAAGGGCATCATCAAAATCTTTGGCATCTTTGGGATCGATCGTAAAAGTGCAGATATTTCTCATATCACGTCGCTTTTCTACTTCACTTTCTAAGATCCTCTGATCGATTTCCTGAGCTTCTCTTTCTACTTCTTCCGGGAAACTATACGGCAATCCATATTCTGCTAAAATGGAATGAATTTCGGTTTCATGATCTCCTGGAACTCCTAAAACGCTGATGATTTCACCTGTCGGATTTTTTTCGCCCGATCTCCATTCTGTCATTTTTACAACGACTTTATCTCCTTCATTAGCGCCGCCATTTTTTCCTAAAGGAATAAAAATATCGGTATTGATATGCTTTTTATCACATACTACAAAACCAAATTCTTTATGCTTAATGAGTTGAAAAGTTCCTACAAAAGTGTCGCGTTTTCTTTCGAGCACTTCTAAAACGGAGCCTTCCATTTTTTTACCTTTGAAATTATAGGTGACAATGAGTACTTTATCTCCTTGTATGGCGTCTTTCACATTTTTGGAATGGATAAAAACATCATCATTGACTCCATCAACTCTTACATAGGCATTTCCGGCCTGGTTGAAGTCGATTGTTCCGGTTAAAGTTCCTTCAATATTAAGACTGATGATATATTTCCCTTTCTCGGTTTCTTTGATTCGGGAGTCCGCAAGAAGCTTATGGATCGACTGAATAACCAGTTCTCTTTGTCGGGGATTTTTATAATCAATCCCATCTGAAATCTGCTTATAATTGTAGATTTTAGCGGAGTTTTTATTCATAAAATTCAATATTAAACGACCAATTTCCTGGAGTTTATTATTGTTTTTTTGAGATATAAATTTGCTTTTTTTAGCCATATAGTAAGTTTTTTAGGAGTAAAATGATTAGCAGAACGCAATCTTATCTACTCTGTTTTGATGTCGTCCACCTTCAAAATCCGTAGTCAAAAATTGGTCAACAATTTCTATTGCCAATTCACTGGTAATGAAACGTGCAGGGATCGAAATCATATTCGCATTGTTGTGTTGACGCGCTAATTCTGCCAATTCTGGCAACCAACAAAGAGCGCATCTGATATCTTGGTGTTTGTTTGCGGTGATGGAAACTCCTTGTCCGCTTCCACAAATGAGGATTCCTAATTCGTTTTCACCTTTTTCTACAGAAGTTGCAGCGGGATGTACAAAATCCGGATAATCTACAGAATCTTTGGAATACGTCCCGAAATCCTGAACCACATACGTCTCTTCCAAATGTTTTTTGATGAGTTCTTTGTAATCAAAACCTGCATGATCACAAGCAATTGCTATTTTTTTCATTTTAAATGTAATTTTATCAATTTACAATTCTTACAAATTTAATACTATTAATATAAATAAGGTTTGATTGAATCTTAAATCTTTTGATTTTACATTAAATTCTATTTCAAAAAGACTTTGATTGAGCGATGCAAAAAGGCACCTTTAACAAACGAAGCAAAAAAAAGGTCATTGCGGCAGTAATATTGAAGTGAGAAGTACGAAGTCTATACTATTTTATTATTGGAGAAAGGGAAGAGCAATCGATAAAAAGATATTGTTGTAAAATGTTAGCATCGCCTCGAATGGGTGTGGATAAGTTCGGGGAATAAACTCTTTTTTAATTCACATAAAATTCATATTGCATTTAGTTTTTGGATTATCAACAGAAAATTTTCAGAAAGTTTAGGAGTGCAATTGAAGAAGTTTTCCATAAACACTTTCTTAATATAATGTGATTCTAAAAGTTATCCATAATTGTTAATAAACTATTTAAAGTTCTAAAAATCAATATCTTAAAATATTAATAATATATGGAATGTACCGTTACTAAATGTGTTAAATTTTCTTAAAATTATTTTTCCCCAAACACCCAAACTACAACAACACTAATCATTTTCTTTTTTTAATAAAAGAATGTAATGTAGATAAAATGAGGTTTTGGGGATTGTGGAATTTTAAGTGAGATTAAATTTTTATTCGGCCGAATTAATCCTAAATTTGTAAAACCAAAAATCAATAAAAAAATATGAAAACAATCAACGATTTTAATTTTAAAGATAAAAAAGCTTTGGTACGGGTAGATTTTAATGTGCCGCAAAGTTCAGATCTGAAAGTTACTGATAATAGTCGAATTCAAGCCGTAAAACCAACAATCGAGAAGATTCTGAACGATGGTGGATCGGTGATATTGATGACGCATCTTGGTCGACCTAAAGGAAAAGTAACAGAAGAGTTTTCTTTAAAAAATATCGTTTCTGAGATTGAAGCAGTGATGGGAAAAAAAGTGATGTTTTGTTCAAACTGCATCGGTGAAGAAGCTCAGAAAATGACTGCAAATTTGCAACCTGGTGAAATTTTATTACTTGAAAATCTTCGTTTTTATAATGAAGAAGAAAATGGTGATGTTCAGTTTGCAGAACAATTATCGAAATATGGCGATGCTTATGTGAATGATGCTTTCGGAACTGCGCATAGAGAACATGCTTCTACTGCAGTTATTGCTCAATTTTTTCCTTCAACTAAATTTTTCGGTTTATTAATGGCGAAGGAATTAGAAGCCATCGATAAAGTGCTTAAAAATGGAGAAAAACCAGTGTTGGCTATTTTGGGTGGATCGAAAGTTTCCACTAAAATTACCATTATCGAAAATATTTTACCAGCGATTGATCACTTAATTATTGGTGGTGGAATGGCATTTACTTTTGTAAAAGCTTTAGGTGGTCAGATTGGAAACTCCCTTGTTGAAACTGACAAATTGCAATTAGCGCTGGAAATTTTAGAAAATGCAAAAAAGCAAAACGTAAAAGTGCATTTACCGGTAGATATTGTGATTGCAGATGAATTTAATAACGATGCAGAAAGGAAAGAAGTAGATGTTTATGAAATTCCAGACGGTTGGATGGGATTAGATGCGGGAACAAAAACAAGATTATTGAATCATGATGTGATTATGAATTCTAGAACGATTTTGTGGAATGGTCCGATTGGTGTTTTTGAGATGCCTAACTTTTCTGCTGGTACAATTGCATTAGGTGACAGTATTGCGGAAGCTACTGAATTGGGAGCTTTCTCCTTAGTTGGTGGTGGAGACAGTGTCGCGTTTGTAAAACAATTCGGTTATGACGAAAAGGTAAGTTATGTTTCGACCGGAGGTGGAGCGATGTTGGAGAGTTTAGAAGGAAAAGAACTTCCTGGCGTAAAAGCAATTAATCATTAATTTACGAAAAAGTTAAGCAAACTTATTTTTTTTATAAGTCTCCATTTGTTGGAGACTTTTTTTTTATGTTATTTTTTAATTTCTCATGATGCAAATAAAAAAATAGAAATTTACAATCTTCTTTTTTTTATTTGAAAAATATGATCATTAATTTTTAATCTGGATTATTTTATCGCAACATTTTTTTTGAAGATTTTTTTAAAGATAATTGGTGAAAACTGTAAATTTTCGAAAGTACACTCAAAAATGGCCTTCATAAATAGGTTAAAAACGGAAAAACTATTTTTTTTCGATTACGTATATCAAACTCGAATATTCGTTGTTTTTTGATGCTTTAAAATTAGAAATGGTTCCAAAAACCAGACCTTTAATCCAAAAAAGACTAGATTTTTTATATTTTTCACTCAGCATTGAAATATAAAAGGAGTCGAGTAGGAGTGGCTTTATTTTTTTAATTTTCCACTTATCGGTATTCATTAATTTTTCCATTCCCGCTTTGGTGAAATGATAAATATGACGAGGTACATCATAAGCAGCCCAAAACTCTTTGTAATGTTGAGCATCAAATGAAGTGGGATTAGGAACTGCGATAATCAGTAAACCATTGGTTTTTAGTTTATTATGAAATATTTGCAAGATATCGTTTTGATTATCAATATGTTCAAAAACATGCCA
Source organism: Kaistella chaponensis (assembly GCF_900156725.1). GTDB lineage: Bacteria > Bacteroidota > Bacteroidia > Flavobacteriales > Weeksellaceae > Kaistella > Kaistella chaponensis. Next base: position 159,708 of record NZ_FTOI01000005.1, read on the forward strand.
TAAAGTAATCGCATCTAAACTTTCATTTTCTATTAGATCTAGGTTGCTTAGAATGATGGTTTTTGATAATTTTTGACTAGCATAATTTCTTGCGGATTCATTGGGTTCAAATCCGTAGGTTTGGAAATCATTTTCTATAAATTTTAGAAATTCACCTGCACCGCATCCGTAATCAAGTACTTTATCCTTTGCTGTTAATTCTTTTGTTAAGATATTTTTTTTATATTTTAAATTAAAACCTTGTAAGAATTTGTACAGTTTTTCCTTCAGACTTCCAGAATCTTGATGGTGCGAAATATAGTCTGAACTATCATAATATTTATCTAAATTTTCAGGAACTGGCGATGTTCTATAAATGCCTTTAGTTTCCGTTTCTTTTATTTCGAATATTTCTTGTGTTAAAAAATGATCTTTAATTTTCATTTAACAGTCGTCTGGTTTGAGGATAAATTGATGTGATTTACAAGTTCGATCTATATGATAAAATCAAAATGTTTCACGTGAAACATTTTGATTTTATCGTCCTAAATAGATAAGAAGTACATTGATATCAGCTGGAGAAACACCGCTGATTCTTCCTGCTTGTGCAATCGAATGTGGCTTTACTTTATTTAATTTTTGCTTTGCTTCAGATGATAAAGAATTGATATTGGAGTAATCAAAATCTTCCGGAATTTTAATTGTTTCCAGTCGATTTAATTTTGCCACGTTTTCCTTTTCCTTTTCAATATAACCTCTGTATTTAATATTGATTTCTGCCTGTTCTTTTACTTCTTCTGAAAATTGCTGCGATTTTTCTCGAATAAAATCGATTTCTTCCAATTTCTCGATTGTTATGTTTGGTCGAGTAAGAATCTGTGACGCGCGGTAAGCTTGGTCGACAGGTGAGGATTCGATGCTTTGTAAAACAGGATTAATGATCCCAGGTTTTAACGATGTTTCTTTCAAATAATTTTCTAATTCATCGCTTTTACTTATTTTTTCTTCAACGTTTCTGAGTCGTTGTTCGTCTGCTAAACCTAAATCATAAGCTTTGCTCGTTAAGCGAATATCTGCATTATCTTGTCTTAAAAGCAATCGATATTCTGCCCGTGAAGTAAACATTCTGTAGGGTTCTTCGGTACCTTTTGTAATTAAATCATCGATTAAAACACCGATATAAGCTTCATCTCGATTTAAGATAAAATCGCCCTTGTCATGAACTTTGTTATGTGCATTAATTCCGGCCATTAAACCTTGTCCTGCAGCTTCTTCATAACCGGTTGTACCGTTGATCTGTCCAGCGAAATATAAGTTTTGAATCAATTTGGTTTCCAAAGTATGGTAGAGTTGGGTAGGAGGGAAGTAGTCGTATTCAATGGCATATCCTGGTCTAAACACTTTTACATTTTGGAACCCAGGAATGTGCTTCATCGCTTTAATCTGAATTTCTTCAGGAAGTGATGAACTGAATCCATTTACATAGATTTCTACGGTTCTCCAACCTTCTGGTTCTACAAATAATTGATGCCTATTTCTTTCTGCAAATCGATTGATTTTATCCTCTATACTTGGACAGTAGCGTGGACCAGTACTTTGTATGGTGCCGTTAAACATAGGACTTCTGTCGAATCCTTCTCGTAAAATATCATGAACTGTTTCGTTGGTATAAACGATATGACAACTGAGCTGTTTTGTTAGTTTTGGAGTATCAGAATAGGAAAACTTTTGCGGTTTTTCGTCGCCTTTTTGTTCGTCCATTTGGGAATAATCCAAACTTCTACCGTCAACTCTTGGTGGAGTTCCAGTTTTCATTCTCCCTGATTCAAAACCTAAAGAAACCAACTGCTCCGTAATTCCAAATGCTTTTGGTTCACCCATTCGTCCTCCACCTAATTGTTTGTCACCAACGTGAATTAATCCGTTTAGGAAGGTTCCGTTGGTTAACACAACAGATTTAGCTTTGATTTTTATTCCTAAAGAGGTGATTACACCGACTACTTTGTGATTTTCAATGATTAAACTTTTAACCATGTCTTGAAAAAAATCGAGATTTTTGGTGTTTTCCAAAGCATATCTCCATTCTTCTGCAAAAAGCATTCTGTCATTTTGGGTTCTTGGGGACCACATTGCTGGTCCTTTAGAAAGGTTTAACATCTTGAACTGAATGGCAGATTTATCGGCAATGATTCCGGAGTAACCTCCCATTGCGTCAATTTCTCGAACAATTTGACCTTTTGCAATTCCGCCCATTGCAGGATTGCAAGACATTTGTCCGATTGTTTGCATGTTCATGGTAATCAATAAGGTTTTAGAACCTAAGTTGGCTGCTGCAGCTGCAGCTTCAGATCCGGCGTGTCCTGCTCCTACAACGATTACATCGTATATTTCGCTTATCATTATTTGTTGATAAATGAGTTAATTTAAAAATTGTTTCACGTGAAACATTTATCTTTTCTTTCGGTTTTATGAATTTTCAACCCAGATCGAACCGATATCTTATTGTGCCGTAGAGTGGAGCAATAAATGCACTGAACAATGTAAAAGGGTTCCTAAAAAATTGATAAATAATAATCTTCTTTCTGGCGCATTTCGGAGATTTCTTCGTCTGTTTTATCCTTATATCCGCAGAGATGTAAAACCCCATGTGCTAAAACTCGAAGTAATTCAGAATTAAACGCATTGGATAACGTAGAAGAGTTGTCTAAAATGCGGGGCAAAGATACGAAAATATCTGCCGAAATAGTTTTACCCTTTACGTAATCAAAAGTGATCACATCCGTATAATAATCGTGATTAAGAAAATCTTTATTTACTTGTAGAAGATGATCGTCGTCACAAAAAATATAATTGATTTCTCCTGGCTTCTTATCCTCAGAAATAATAAGTTCTTTTAACCAATTTTCTGTATTTGGCGGAAGGGTAATTTCATCTATATTTTCAAAGAAAAATTGTATCATATTTTAAAAATAGTGTCCCATTACAACACTGAAAATATTATTATTGAACAGTAAGGAACGGCTGTAATTGATTTTAATTTGCCCGAGTGGCGATTTGTAACCAAGAGTAAGACCTGCGGAGGAAGCATTTACATGAAAGATATCGTCAACTTTGATATCATTAAATAAATTGGCAATGCTCAAGTTGGCTTCTATAAAGTAGTTTTTATAGACATTGAATTGAAAACTATTACTATTTGTTAATAGATTTTTTGCACTTAATTCGCCGAATTCATAACCTTGAAACGGGGTGAAATTTCCTAAATATTGCGCGAAAATTCCTCCAATTCTGTATTCATAGTAGCTTGGAAGTCTTTTTCCTACCGTTAAACCGCCAAAAAGTCCCAAACGATAAGTAAACCAGGGAGTAATGCGGAAGTTAAGTTGTGTAGTGATTTTGGCCTGTAAAGTGCGCCCGTCTTGTTCTTTATTAAGGAGGTCTAAAATTTTTCCTTCTGCATTTAGATATATTCCTTTGGTAGGAAAACTTTTATCATCTTGGGTATCACTTTTAATAAAAAGATACGAATTGATAAAATTAGTTCCATTGGTATAATTGGGAGTCCCAGTATATTTGGTTTCAAAATAATCATGACTAAATCCACCACCGATTGCGTATTTATCTCGCCACACCGATTGGATGAAAGCTTCGTTTCTGAACCAATTCCATTTTTCATAAATATTAGAGGCGCCATCATTCAAATTAAGAGTCATTCCAGAGGAGTAGATCCCAAATCCTGGGATATAACCATTATCTATGAAATAATTTAAGTAATATCTCGCCTGATCACCGACAACTAGATCCAATGAAACGATGGAGTTTCTAAAGAGTAACCTTTTAGCTGTCATGTTTAGCAACAAACCTGTTTTGAAAATTTCATCGTAATGCAAACCAAATTTCAGAAAAAAACGAGTGTCATCTTCGGTTACGTTTAATTTTAGATAATTCGCGTTGTTCTTTTGAACAATATCATAGTTAATTAACGTGTAATTGTTGGTTGCATAGAGTGCATCAATCATTTTGTTGATGCCACCATACGTTTGCAGTGTGGGAATCCGGAGATTCATCTTACCTCTCACATAGTTTTTTCCGAAAATGTGATTGTTATCAAGAATCAAACTGTCAATTTTGTACACATTAGAATAAATAGAACTCAAAGGAGCATGTAAAACAGTAGGATCTTTTTTAGGTAATAATGATAAAGGTTCGATATATTTCTGCGTTTCCACGTACCCAGAATCCAAGATTGCCTTTTTGAAATCGTAACTGGTTGCACCCATTCCCTTTAAATCAGGACGAATATTGATATCAGTAAATTGATATTGACGTTTAGTTTCTTTTTGAATTCCGAAATCAATGACTTGGTTCAAAATATCAATGGCGCTACCTAAATTTTTTGCATTTGCTAAACCTTGACTTAAATCTACGCCAATTACGATATCCATTCCTTTGTCTTTTAAAGGTTTAGAAGGATAGTTGATCGTCATGGCGCCATCAATATATAATGAATCACCAATTTTCACAGGATCCATTAACGATGGAAAGGCTGAACTTGCCATGATTGAACTCACCAAATCGCCCTTTTCAAAAGTTTCCATTTTACCGCTCTCCAAATTAGTTCCAATACATAAAAATGGGATCGGAAGTTTTGAAAAATCACTGATTGTAGATACGTTTTTGAACAGTTCCTTCAAGAGGTAAATGTTTTTTTGACCTGTAGAAATTGCTTTGGGCAAAACATTTATTTTACCTTCTTTTACGGGAATGGAAATGATATATTTATCTACCGATTTATTAAAAAATGAAGTCTCCTGTCTTGTTTTTTCATTGGCAATGATACTGTAAAAGTCTGTATCCATTACAATTTTTTCAATTTCTTTCCCGGAATACCCAGAAGCGTACAGACCACCAACTATTGCACCCATACTAGTCCCAGAAATGTAGTCGATTTTCACTCCCAACGAATCGAGAACTTTTAAGACGCCGATGTGAGCAAATCCTTTTGCACCACCGCCAGAAAGCGATAATCCAATTTTTGCGTTTTTTGGAACGTTGAATCCTTCTTTTACCTGAGCGGTCAGGAAAAGGTTGCATAGGATTGCTAGAAAAAGGAACAGTTTTATTTTCATTTAATCTTTAATATAAATTCTTTTAACTCGACGAGAAATAGAAGTTAATACTTCATAAGGTATTGTTTTACAATAGTTTGAAAATTCCTCAAGCGAGGGTTTATCGTTAAAAATGATTACTTCTTCGCCCTCATTTATAGATTCATTGCCGATATTGATCATCATCATATCCATGCATACATTTCCGATGATTGGGAAAAGTTTTTGATGAATTCCCACTTTACCAACTTCATTGCCGATCAACCGCGGAATTCCGTCTGCATAACCAACGGGAATTGTGGCGATTTTGGTAGTATTTTCAGCCTTAAATTTTCTGTTATAACCAATAGAATCTCCTTTTTCCACTTCTGAAATCTGAGATATCACTGTTTTAAAACGGACCGCATTTCGCAGCTGTTTCTTTATTTTTTGATCCGGTGAAATCCCTATCATTCCTATACCAATTCGTACCATATCATATTGAAAATCAGAATAATTAACAATTCCGGAAGAATTTAAGATATGCCTCATTGGTCGGTATTGCAATCCTTCCATTAACTTTTCGGAATTCTGTGAAAAAGTTAGAATTTGATCCATGGTATAATCCTTTTCATTTTCATCATCAGCAGAAGACAGATGGCTAAAAATTGATTTTACCTCTACATTCATGGTATTCAACTTTTGCTTGAGTTCAATTAACTCATCAGCTTTAAAACCAAGACGGTGCATTCCTGTTTCCAATTTTATGTGAATCGGATATTTTCTCTGAGTACCTTTGTGCAAAAGCTGTTCATTAAAAAGATCCAAAACTCGGAAACTATATATTTCCGGCTCCAAGTTATAGTCGATAATACTGTTATAGCTGTGTTGCTCCGGATTCATCACCATTATGGGTGTAGTAATTCCATTTTTTCGCAAGTCGATTCCTTCATCTGCGTATGCAACACCAAGATAATCAATATGATGGTGTTGTAGAAATTCTGCAATTTCATATCCTCCCAAACCGTAAGAATACGCCTTTACCATTGCCATCATTTTGGTTTCAGGGTGAAGTAAAGATTTGTGGATATTGATGTTATGAATAATAGCATTTAAGTTAACCTCTAAAACCGTATCATGCTTTTGTAATTCTAAAAAAGTTTTTAAACGATCTGTTTCAAATTTTCGGGCTCCTTTTAATAAAATCAATTCATCCTCAATTTGATTAAGTTGTGTACTTTCAATGAGTTCGGTTGTATTATTAAAAGTAAAGGTTTGAGCCGTAAAAAGGTTTTCAAAATTTACGATTTCTTCGCCAATGAGAAATACTTTACTGAAATCTTGCTGATTTGTTAATTCTGCAACTTCATGATATAATTTTTCGGAATCTTTTCCTTCTACAAAATCCGTTAAAATGAGGGACTTTTTTGGCTTGTTATACTGATGAATGAATTGAAAGGCAATTTTCAAAGAGTCCATGTCTAAATTGTAGGAATCATTGATCACCAAATTATTTCGCAGTCCGTTTACACTTTCTAAACGCATTTCAACAGCTTTTAAGGCGTTGATCTTTTTAGTAATTTCTGCATGGTCAAATTTCAGCTCTTTTAATAAGGTGATCACGCACATTGCATTACTTAGGGTAGCTTCATCTCGCTGTGAAATTGGTATTTTAAATTCCTCGTTGAAATATTGAATGATCAACTTCTCTGAAGTTCCTCGCCATTCATTCTTGATGTAAACATTATTATAGCTTTCAAATCCGAAAGATATTAAATTTTTACTTGAATAAAGATTAGTGATAAGATTGTACACTAGTGCATTATCACCATTAAAAATAATTGTCTTTGAATGTTTAAAAAGTGCAATTTTTTCTTTGATGAGTTGTTCTTCCGTTTCAAAATTAGAAGCGTGCGCGGAACCGATATGAGTGAGAACTCCGATTTCTGGAGAGAAAATATTTTCTAATATTTCCATTTCTCCAAGTTTCGAAATTCCTACTTCAAAAATTCCAAGCTCATCTCTTTCAGTAATTTCCAACAGTGAAACAGGAAGTCCCAATTGAGAATTAAAACTTTTCGGACTTTTTACCGTAATAAACTCATCAAAAATACTTTGGTAAAGCCATTCTTTTACAATGGTTTTTCCGTTACTGCCAGTAATTCCGATCGTTTTAAGCGAAAATTGCTGAAGATGGTATTTTGCTAGTTTTTGAATAAATTGAATTGCATTGTCAACAATAATCCAAGTTACGTCTTTAAGGTTGGGAAAATAATGTTCACTGATGATGATTTTTACTCCTTTTTCAACGGCAGATTGAATGTATTTTTCCCCAGAATTTTTTGAAGTATTGATTGCAAGAAAAGCAATCTTCGAACTGGTGTAAATATTCCGAGTGTCAAATTCAATTGTTTTGATGAGAAGATCATCCGAACCTATCAGTTTTGACCCCGTGATTTCGGCAATATTTTGCGTTGAATATTTCATTTTTTACTTGTTCAAAAATTCGTCATTGAAAACCCTTCTGCTTACCGCTTCATAACTTTCAGTTTCTCCGAGCTGTACAAGATCTTTACTGGCAGAAATTCTTCGTGAATAATTAGCAAGATTTCCTGTTCTTTTGCAAATTGCATGTACTTTGGTCACATATTCTGCAGTCGCCATTAAATTTGGCATGGAACCAAAAGGACGACCCATAAAATCCATATCCAGACCGGCAATTACAACACGTATTCCGCTGTTAGCTAGTTTATTAGCAACTTCTACCACACTCTCATCAAAAAATTGTGCTTCATCGATTCCTACAACATCACAGTTAGATCCCAGCAATAAAATTTCATTGGGACTGTCAACAGGAGTACTCCGAATTTTGTTTTGGTTATGAGATACCACTTCTTCCTCCGCATATCGCACATCTAATTTAGGCTTGAAAATTTCTACATTTTGTCCAGCCATTTCTGCACGCCGTAAACGCCGGATTAATTCTTCGGTTTTCCCAGAAAACATTGAGCCGCAGATAACTTCCATCCAACCGCTTTGTTTTGCATGATTAATTGTATTTTCTAAAAACATTTGTTAAATTAGCCGTAATATTTAAAGCTCAAAAATAAGGAAATTTAATAAGACTTTATGATGCAAAACCTTCAAGATATACAAGAAAAAATTTTTTTTGAATCAAAGAATATTCTAGATACCCTTTCGAAAATCAATTCTAAGGAAGAATTACTTTCAAAACAAGATTTGTTTTCTGAAGTTGCTGATAGAATTGCCTTTTTAAGGATTTTAGAAAAGAATAAAGACAGCTTTCAGCAAATTGCTGAAAATTTTGAAAATCGAGAAACAAATGAAAAGATAAGTCGATCCGAAGACTTGGTATCCGATTCACCTTTTGAAGAAGATGTGATTGAAGAGGAAGTAATGTTTACCACCGAAATCAACGAGATTGATCATTCTTCAGAACACGCAGTTCATGAATTGGGATCCGAAATCAAAGATCCATTTGTCGAGTATAATGCTCCAGAATTATCCACTCATGAAAATTCAGATTTTGAGGAAGTCAGTCATGATTTAGAAGATTTTGTGGTCAATGGTAATTTTTCTGCAGATAAAGAAATCCCATTGATTATCGAACAAGAAGAACTTGATTATGCGGAACGAATTTCTCAGAAAGAAAAAGATTTTTTGGAGTCGGAAGATCGACGGAGAAAAATTGTAGAATTTGGGAGAATACAAACTCCTCCAATCATTAGTGAGCAAATTTCGGAGGAAAAAGTGATAGAGGCCAATCCAGAAAGGAAATTTAAATTGGCAAATATCAAAGGTTTGAAAGCAGTTCAAAATTTATTTGATGATGACCCATTAGCAAATATTGAGGAACATGCTGCAGAAACAAAATCCAAAACCGTCGATTCTGGAAGTTTATTAAAATCCAATATTCCCACAGATTTCATGGAAGCTCCCAAAAAGCAGCACGAATTCAAATTGGATTTCAATGATAAAATAGCATTTACAAAATATCTTTTTAAAGGCGATGAAACTGATTTAAAAAATACAATCGACCGATTAAATTCTTTTCAAAATATCGAAGATGCGCGACAATTTCTGAGTGAAGTGTATTATCAAAAAGATTGGAGCAAAGTTGATGAATACGCCCAAAGACTTTGGAGTCTGGTCGAAAATAAATTCTTGTAAAAATCTTTTCATTCCCAATATTTAAGCGGCTTTTTTGCAGTAAAAGTCAGAATCAACAAATTTAAGATGACAAAAAGTATTTCAGATTTTCAAAATATCTTTTTCATTGGAGTTGCCGGAGTTGGCATGAGCGCAATCGCCCAATATTTAAAAGGAATTGGGAAAGAAGTTTCCGGCAGTGACCGATATTTTCATCCCGATGAATACAATAAAACCAAAGAACAGCTCGAAGCAGAAGGAATTCATTGTTTTCTGCAAGACGGAAGCGGAATTTCTGAAAATACCGACTTAATCGTAGTTTCCACGGCAATTGAAGATACCGTTTTTGAAGTTCAAAAAGCCAAAGAACTGGGTATTCCCATTATCAGAAGAAGCGAGCTTTTGGCCATCATTGCAAAAAGTAAAAAAACCGTTGCGGTTGCCGGAACTTCCGGAAAATCAACAACTTCTGCAATGTTGTATCAAATTTTACTTGATGCAAAATTGGAACCGAGTATTATTTCTGGAGCGGGTTTAACGAGCATCATTAAGCAAGGAAAAATTGGTAATGCTGCCGTTGGAAAAGGAGATTGGCTCATCATTGAAGCTGATGAAAGCGATGGTTCTGTTGTTCAATATGAACCGGAAATTGGTTTGCTTTTAAATATCGACAAAGATCATCAGGAAATTGATGAATTAATCGAATTATTTACAATTTTTAAAAACAATTCGAAGAGTTTATTTGTTGTAAATCAATCTAATACCTTGGCAAAAACTTTGTCGGCGAATCTTGAAAACGATTTTGCATTTGAAGATAAAAATGCAGGGTTTTCTGCAGAAAATTTTCATCAAGAAGGATTTTCCTTAAATTTCGAAGTTTTAAACCAAAAATTTCAGATGAATTCCATCGGAAGACATTCGGTAGAAAATGCAACGGCCGCAATTGCAGTTGCACATCAAATCGGTGTTGATTTACAAACATGTGCCGAAAGTTTGGCCAATTATGAAGGAATTTATCGGCGCCATCAAATTCTGGGACAAAAAAACGGAGTTTGGGTGATTGATGATTATGCACACAATCCTGCAAAATGTGCAGCTTCAATAAAAGCTTGTCAACCTTTGGCGGAGAAAGTGATTGCTTGGTTTCAACCCCATGGTTATAAACCGACAAGATTTTTGAAAAATGATTTTATTGAAGAAATTTCAAATGCGTTAAGACCACAAGATGAAATCTGGATGAGCGAAATTTTCTACGCAGGTGGAACTGCTGTAAAAGACATTTCTGCAAACGATTTAATTGAAGAAATTAAAAGTAATGGGAAAAACGCCCATTTTGTTGAAGACCGAAATAATTTGTTAGAAGCCTTAAAGCCTCAACTGAAAGATGGAACGGTTTTGCTTTTGATGGGAGCAAGAGATCCTAGTTTGGAGGATTTTTGCAAAAATCTCTATGAAAATCTATAAATGAGCGGAATCCTATATTTTGTTCCAACTCCGATTGGAAATTTAGAAGACATGACTTTCAGAGCGGTAAAAATTCTGAAGGAAGTCGATTATATTTTATGTGAAGATACCCGAACTTCTGGTTTTTTATTAAAGCATTATGAGATATCTAAACCACTGAAATCGTATCATTTACACAATGAACACCAAACCACGCAAAAAGCTATTGATGATTTAAAAAACGGGCAAAACCTCGCAATTATTACTGATGCAGGAACGCCAGGAATTTCGGATCCTGGTTATCTTTTAGCAAAAGCAGTTTCCGATGAAAATTTGGAAATGCAATGTTTACCAGGAGCAACTGCTTTTGTTCCGGCTTTGGTGGTTTCTGGTTTGCCGAATAACGAATTTCTTTTTGCAGGATTTTTACCTCAAAAAAAAGGCCGTCAAACCAAACTCAAGCAATTAGCGGAAGAAAAGAAAACCATTATTCTTTATGAAAGTCCGCACAAGATCAACACCACTTTGGAACAGATCAAAGAATTTTTTGGGGAGGAAACAAAGGTGAGTTTAAGCCGCGAAATTTCTAAAAAATTCGAAGAGACTAAACGCGGAACAGTCAATGAGTTAATTGACTTCTCCAAAAGCAAAACTTTAAAAGGTGAAATTGTTTTAATCATCAATAATGTAGAGCAAAAAAGCGATGATGAAGAAAAACCATTGTCTAAAAACAAATACAAAAACTTAGAAAAATAAACGAAAATATCATGGGATTATTAGAAGGGAAAGTTGCCCTCATTACCGGAGCAACCAGAGGAATCGGAAAAGGAATTGCAGAAGTTTTTGCAAAGGAAGGTGCGCAAGTTGCCTTCACTTACGCCGGTTCTGTAGATAAAGCGAAAGCTTTGGAAGAAGAATTGGGAAAAATCACAAAGGTGAAATCTTACCAATCTGATGCATCCGATTATGATGCTGCTCAACAGTTGGCTGCAGATGTGATCACCGATTTCGGGAAAATTGATATTTTAATCAACAATGCGGGAATTACGCGCGATAATTTAATGCTTAGAATGTCGAAGGATGATTGGGACACCATTATCAAAGTGAATCTGGATTCTGTTTTCAACCTCACAAAAGCGGTGATCAAACCAATGATGAAAGCAAGAGCAGGTTCGATTATCAATATGACTTCCGTGGTTGGAGTAAAAGGAAATGCAGGACAAGCCAATTATGCGGCTTCAAAAGCGGGTGTAATTGGTTTTTCAAAATCGATCGCTTTAGAATTAGGCTCCAGAAATATTCGTTGCAATGCCATTGCTCCTGGATTTATCGAAACTGAAATGACAAGTGCGCTCGACGAAAAAACCGTTCAAGGATGGAGAGAAGGAATCCCTTTGAAACGCGGTGGTCAACCGGAAGATGTTGCAAATGCGTGCGTTTTCTTAGCAAGCGATATGTCAACTTATATTACGGGACAAGTTCTGAACGTGGATGGAGGAATGTTGACCTAAAATGAAAATCGTCCAGAATATCATCTTATTCTTATCGATTATTGTATTCATCGGTTTGGTATATATTTCATTTTTTAATGTTTATCAAACCGATGATTATATTTTCTCTTACACTACGCATCAATTAGGATTATTCAATAATATTTTTGATTTTTATTCGCGATGGGGCGGGAGATATTTTGGGTATTCACTCAGTATGTTGAATCCCGTTGCTTACGATCAATGGGGAATTTTGCCAAAAGTTTATCCAATTTTTTTGTTATGCTCATTTATTGCGGTTCTTATCCTCAATATCAATTATTTTTTTAAATATTCTGTTTTAGAATCAGTAAAGAAAGGGTTCTTATTTTTTTTCTTTTATACTGTTCTTTTAGTAAGTATTTCGGAGCATTATTTCTGGATTACGGGATCCAACATCTATTTTCTTCCGTTTATTTTATCTGGACTGTTATTGTATAGTATTGGTCAATTCCATCGTTCCCATCGTAGATCATATTTTTATCTTTCGTGTTTACTCATCGTTCTTTTAATGGGTTCTAATGAGATTTTAGCGCTGCTTTTATGGGGTTCATTAATGATGTTTTACAGCCAGAACAGAAACAAGCAGAATCTCGCTTTAATTTTGTTAGGAACTTCCTTTTTATTAATCAGTTTTTTAGCACCGGGAAATTTCAATAGATTAGTAACTTCTGATGAATCATTTGCCACCAAGTGGTTTAAAAGAATTGCAATAATGGGGGCAAACTCGACTTATATTTTTATAAAAAGTATATTGGTAATTCCATTATTTGTAAAAATTTTTGAAGAGGAATTAAGTACTGTTTCCAAGAAGGTAAATTTGAAAACAGCAGGTAAAATGTGGTTGATTTCATTTCTACCGCTCATTTTTGTTGCTTTTATTTTTAATACGATTGGACGACAGTTTGAAAGTATTATGATATTTTATTTAGCTACAGGTGCCGTTGTTTGGATGTTTCTTTATGAGCAAATAAAAAAATATTGGTGGATCAGTTTAATTGTCATTTTTCTACCTTCAATCGATCTTTTCCCTCCAAAATATTCAAATTTTAACTTAAACTATAATTTGAATACAATTATTGAAGAGGTTTTCCAAACAAATTTGCATGCATATCATACAGAAATCAGAGAAAGAATAGAAACAATTGAAAACTCAAAGCAAGATTCTTTGATTTTACCGAAGATCCACCACCTTCCGAAAGTATTATATTTCGAGGAGTTGCCAATGATAAAAGAAGAAGGGAATTATGTGAATGACCAACTTCAAAAATATTTTGATAAAAAATCTATTCGCATAGAGGAGTAAATTATTCGAGGGCATTGAATAATTTTTTAAATAAAAAGCTGAAATGAATTTCAGTTATTTTTAACCGCCAAAAATTTGATTTTCCTGTTCCGAAACCCGTATAAAAGTTGTTCTTTTTGAGAGTTCGCGCAATTGAGCAGCACCCACATACGTGCAAGTAGAGCGCACTCCGCCCAAAATATCTTTCACTGTTTCTGCGACTGCGCCTTTATAAGAAACCTTTACCGTTTTTCCTTCTGATGCGCGGTATTCTGCAATTCCTCCGGAGTGTTTATCCATCGCTGTTTGAGAACTCATGCCGTAAAAAAGACGGTATTTTTTTCCGTTCTCTTCTACAATTTCGCCCCCACTTTCGTCGTGACCGGCAAACATTCCGCCCAACATTACGAAATCTGCACCACCACCAAAAGCTTTCGCGATGTCGCCCGGAATTTTGCACCCACCATCGGAAATAATATGTCCGCCAAGTCCGTGAGCAGCATCTGCACATTCGATGATGGCCGAAAGCTGCGGATAACCCACTCCGGTTTTAATTCTTGTCGTACAAACCGAACCTGGTCCAATTCCGACCTTGATAACATCTGCGCCGGCTAAAATAAGTTCTTCTACCATTTCGCCTGTTACAACATTTCCGGCGATGATTGTTTTGTCAGGAAAAAAACCTCGCATTTTTTTAACAAAATCTACAAAATGTTCGGAATATCCATTGGCAACATCAATACACAAAAAATTAATTTTTGGATGTGCATTGACAATCTGCTGAATTTTTTCTTCATCACCGATTCCAATTCCGGTGCTTAAAGCAATATAATCGTAGATGGAATAAGGTTGATTGGCTAAAAAGGCAGTCCACTCTTCTAAAGTATAATGTTTATGAACCGCCGTAATAATTTTATCTTTCGAAAGCGCAATTGCCATTTCAAAAGTTCCCACGGTATCCATGTTTGCGGCGATAATTGGAACTCCGCTCCATTGTTTTTTGGAATTGACAAAATTGAAATTCCGTTCTAAACTTACCTGTGAACGAGATTTCAAGGTGGAGCGTTTCGGTCGGATCATCACGTCCTTAAATCCTAATTTGAGTTCGTTTTCTATGCGCATCTTTTTGAGAGTAAATTTTATTAATTTAAAATAGGAAGTTATATCCTATTCCATCATTTTGCGAAGGTGTTCTAGCTCTTCATGGGCCGTCAAATCGAATTTAACCGGAACAATTGAAATATAGCCATTTGCCAAAGCGGTTTCATCAGCATCATCACCGGTATCCATATTATTGAAATATCCAGTTAACCAATAGTATTTTTTGCCGTGAGGATTAATTCTTTCGTCAAAATTTTCTTCCCATTTTGCATGAGCTTGTCGACAAACTTTCACTCCTTTGATTTCGTCTTTCAACAATTTCGGGATATTCACGTTGAGAACCACGCCTTTTGGTAGAGGGTTTTCTAGCACTTTTTTCGCGATATTTTGAATGTATTCTTTGGCCTGCGAAAAATCAGCATCCCAGGAAAAATCGAGTAAGGAAAATCCGATCGCTTGCAATCCTTCTACACCGGCTTCTACCGCGGCACTCATGGTTCCAGAGTAAATGACGTTGATTGAAGAATTAGCACCATGATTAATTCCCGAAACGACCAGATCTGGTTTTCTCGGCAGAATTTTATCCAAAGCAAATTTCACACAATCAACCGGTGTTCCACTCAAGGAGTAATCTTTCTGTGGTCCATCCAAACTGATTTCTTCAAAAGTTAAAGTTTGATTAATGGTAATTGCATGACCTTTTCCAGATTGTGGCGAATCCGGCGCTACTACAACTACATCACCGATTTCGTTCATGAAATTTACCAAATTTCTGATTCCTGGTGCCGTAATTCCGTCATCATTGGTGACTAAAATCAAAGGTTTTTGCATATATTTTATAGGGTTTTCACAAATTTACTCAAAATAATAGTGTGCAAATATAAATAAGGTATTAATTTTGATACTTTGTAAAATCCTGTAACAAATAGGGGAAATTCTTAACAAATTAGATATTAATTAAATATATGTTCAAAAACTTAAAACTCAATACATTATTGCTTTTCATTCCGCTCACAAGTTTGGTGTTTTGCTTTAATTCTCCGCAAAATGACGATGAAAAAATGTCAACAATAATGGTGAGTGTAAAAAATACGCTCAGCTATTTACATTATTCCCCAAAAACTATTAATGATGCTTATTCCAAGGATGTTTACAAGCATTATTTTGAAATGGTAGATTCCTCCAAACGATATTTTTTGCAATCTGATATGGATGAATTTGCAAAACACGAAACCAAGTTAGATGATTATCTGAATCAAGGAGATCTTACCTTTTATAAACTGACGGTAGATCGGCTTTACCAAAGAGTGGATCAGATTGATAAAATTACTCAGGATATTCTGAGCAAACCTATCAATTTGAATGAAGATGAAACGCTGATTTTAGAACCGAAGATTAAGAAAAATGCGAAGAACCAAGCGGAACTTTCGCAGGAATGGAAAAAGTATATCAAGTATAATATTTTGCAGGAAATGGAATCGTTGACCGCAAAAGAAGAACTGCAGAAAGAGAAAAAAGATTCTGTACAGAAATTTAATTTGAAAGACACCATTAAACTAGAAATCTTAACGCCGGAAGCAAAGCGAATTAAAGCCACTGCAGAGGTGAAAGACTTGGTAACAGACACTTTCAGAAGATTTAAGAAAAGAAATAAAATGGACTGGTTTACAGTTTACATGAATGCTTATACTGAAGTTTTCGATCCGCATACCAATTATTACTCCCCAAAAAATAAAGAAGATTTCGATACGCAATTCACCGGAAAAGTAATCGGAATTGGCGCAATAATTCAGGAAAAAAGAGGATATCTTTACTTAGGCGCACTCACAATTGGTGCTCCTGCCTGGAAATCCAAACAACTTTCAGAAGGTGATAAAATTTTGAAAGTAAGATCGAAACCGAATTTAGATGCGGTAAATGTGGTTGGAATGTTATCTGATGAAGCGGTGCGACTCATTCGTGGTGAAAAAGGAACGAAAGTAACTTTAACCGTTGAGAAAAAAGATAAATCGATCAAGGAGGTGACAATGATCCGTGAAGAAGTTGCCATTGAAGATACGTTTGCAAGAAGCATAATCATTAATTCTGCAGATGGCAAAAAATACGGTTTGATCAATTTGCCAAGTTTCAATGCTGATTTTGAAAATGCAAAAGGAAGAAACGCTTCTGATGATATTAAAAACGAGTTGCTTAAACTGAAACCTCAAAATGTTGACGGAATCATCCTTGATTTACGAAATAATGGTGGCGGAAGTTTAACCGAAGTCGGCGATATCATGGGATTATTTATGAATGCAGGTCCTTATGTTCAGGTAAAAGATGGCAACGGAAAAGTGCAAACTTTGAAAAATAAAACCAACGCGCCGCTTTGGACCGGACCATTAATTATCATGCAAAACGAACTTTCTGCATCGGCGTCAGAGATTTTGGCAGGTGCGATGCAGGATTATGGCAGAGCTGTGACGATCGGTTCTCCGCAGTCTTTTGGGAAAGGAACCGTGCAAACATTTGTAGATCTGAACAGATTTTTAAATACAAATGATGATTTCGGATCTTTGAAGTTGACCATTCAGAAATTTTATAGAATTACGGGCGAATCTACCCAAAGAAAAGGAATCGAGTCCGATATCAAAATGAAGGATTTCTATACCTACGCTGAAATTGGAGAACGATATGATGATTATGCTCTAGCTTGGGATAAAATTCCGGCAGCACCTTATCAAGCTGTCAATTATTTTTCTGTTCAAGCTTTACAAAAAGGGATCGAAGCACGTCTTCAAAATAACAAAAACTACCAATTGATTCAGGAATCTGCGCAATGGAAGGAAAAATTAGATAAAGAAGAGACGATTTCTTTAGAACAAAGCAAATTTAATGCAGTAATGCAAGCAAGAAAAGCCCAGATTAAAAAATTCAAAGGGTTAGATAAATTTAACAACGGATTGAAATTTACGCTTAATCCAGATGAAGCGATTCGAGAAAAAACCGATGAACCTTTCACAAAGAAAACGGAAAACTGGACGAAAAATCTTCAGCGTGATTTATATCTGCAAGAAGCCGTAAACGTTGTCGCACAAATGAAATAAAGGATTGAACATCCAATTAGATATGAACCATCGGAATTCCGGTGGTTTTTTGTGTTGAATACCTTTCAGTCTTCAAAATCTACGGTTCGGTGGAAATTACTTGATATGTGCGTTCTCACAGAATACCTTTACACCATCAAATAACACCAACAATTAAATTTTAACACCATGGAAACATACGGCTTTAATCAAGATCAAAAATTAGTTCAGGCTCAAAAAAGAGTGAAATGCATAAAAGGGTGTTACATTCACGCGATGGTTTACGTATTTGTGAATGCGTTTATTATTGCAGGATGTGCGGTTGATGATTTAAATAATTTAAAAACATCTGAGCCATATATGACCGCTTTGTTTTGGGGAATTGGTTTGGCTGCACACGGAATGGCAGTTTTTGGGCAGAACTTTTTATTCGGCACCAATTGGGAGCAAAAAGAAATTCAGAAATTTTTAAATAAATAATTTAAACTTTTCATTAAATATTTAAATTTACAAGATGGATACTAAAGATATTAAAAGGCAGCTGAACATTTCTCTTTGGATCTCGTTTTTTACAGGAATTTTCTTTTTTACCATTTTTACCAAGGACAAGAACTTTCATAATTTTTTAATTTGTTTCTTAGTTTCATCGCTTTACTCTTTTGTTTTGGTATTTGGTAATTATTATTCCAACAGCTATCTGAACAAAAAATATTCCTGGATCGATAATACCAAAAGACGGATCATTTTGGGTATTTTATCAACCGTTTTGGTCAACGTGATTTTGGTGATTGTATGTAATTATTTAAATTTCATTGTTTTACAAAAAAACAATCCAGATCATTTTTTTAGCGGTCAGTTGGGGTTTGTAAACTGGCTCATCATCAACATTGCTCTTTTGATCTCTGCAATCATGCACGCAAAAGGGTTCATGGAAGAATGGAAAAAATCCTCCAGGAAAGAAGTGGTAGAACAGAAATTGATTGCCAAATCTGCGAACGCGCAATTCGAAAGTTTAAAAAATCAACTCGATCCCCATTTTCTTTTTAATTCCTTGAATGTTTTAAGTGCTTTGATTGATGAAAACCCTAATCAGGCGCAAAGATTTACTGCCTCGATGTCGAAAATTTACCGCTACGTTTTGGAGCAGAAAGATAAAGAACTCGTCACCGTAGAAGAAGAAATTGAATTTGCAAAAACGTATTGTGAGCTGCTGAAAACGCGTTTTGAAGATAGTGTGAGTTTTGATTTTATGGTCAATGAAGCCGCTTTAAAATCTTATGTAGTTCCACTTTCGTTACAACTGCTTTTAGAAAATTGCATCAAACATAATTTTGCAACATCAAGCAAACCTTTGCATATCAAAATTTTTACGGAAAACGGATTTCTTTTGATAGAGAATAACTTGCAACAAAGAGAACAGGTAAAAGAGAGCGCTGGAATCGGACTTTCGAATATCGTGCAGCGCTACTCTTTACTCACGAAACTCAATGTATTTATCGAAAAGTCAGATGATTTTTTCAGGGTAAAAATACCTATGTTAACTCAGAAAGTTTCAGCCATGAGTTCACAACCCAGCCAAGAATCAATGGCTTATCAAAGAGCCGCGAAAAGAGTTCAGGAACTGAAGGGATTTTATGGCAATCTTATTTCGTACTGTCTCGTCATTCCTTTTTTAATTTTTGTAAACCTTTACACTTCACCGCAATATTTATGGTTTGTTTGGCCCATGTTAGGTTGGGGAATAGGTTTAGCGTCGCATGCTTTAAAAGTTTACGGTGTCGGAAGAGCTTGGGAAGAAAAACAAATTCGAAAAATTTTAGACAAAGAACAATCAAAATAGCAACATCATGGAAAATTTAACTCCCAAAGAAGTCGATTACGCAATCGCAAAAGAAAGGGTAAATCAGATGAAAAAATTCTACACCAGTTTAGCATTATTTATCCTTGTGTTTGCGATTTATGCGGCAAGAAAATATTATAAAACGGGAGAAATTGCATTTTTAGATTTTAATAATTTCTCGGCAATTTTTTGGATTTGGGGATTTATTTTAGCCCTAAAAGCATTTAAACTCTTCATCCTCAACCAAAGCTGGGAACGGAAAATGATGAATAAAGAACTTAATAAATAAAACCATGGAAAACTTTAACGAAAATAATATCAAATACTTAGAAGCTCAAAATCGGGTAAAAAAGTTGAAAGGATTTTACATTCATGCCATTGTTTATGTTTTGGTCAATCTTTTTATCCTTGCGCAAAATGTAGAATCGGGGGAATCGATTGCAAACCTCAATAATTACTGGACTGCAATATTTTGGGGGATTGGTTTGCTGGGACATGGAATCAGCGTTTTCTTGCCTAATTTGGTCATGGGAAAAGATTGGGAAGAGAAAAAAATTCGGGAGTTAATGGATAAAGACAAATAAGATAAAGAACGCAACAGAGAGTAATCGTCTATACAATTAGATGGCTACAATTGCGCTTTTCTTCCCGCGTTTATCGATTTATTTTATCAAAAAATAGGTAAACCGGAAGTTGAGAAAAAAAATTTATCAACGTTCAGAAGATCGATTAGATACAAATCACTTTTATTTATTATTTTTAAGACATGATAAAAACGGTCATCATTGAAGATGAAAAACCAGCAGCAAGAAAACTCGAACGATTAATTGGTTTGTTTGCTGATTTAGAATTAGTTGCAACCTTAAATTCTGTAGAAGAAGGAATTGAGTGGTTTGCTAATAATCAACATCCGGATCTGATATTTTCAGACATTGTGTTAGGAGACGGTTTGTCTTTTGATATTTTTGAAAAAATTCCGACCAGGAGTTTTATGATTTATACTACGGCTTTTGATCAATATACTTTGAAAGCTTTTAAGTTGAATTCTATCGATTATCTTTTGAAACCTATTATGGAAGAAGACCTCGAAAAAGCCATCAATAAATTCAAAAGTTTCTTACCTTCAGAATCGGCTAATAATTCCTTGGAAATCAAATCTTTAATTAAAGAAGATAGGCAAAAATTATCCCGAATTTTAGTAAAAATCGGATATAATTTAAAGATCGTTCAAACGGATGAGGTTTCGTGCTTTTACAGCGAAAATAAAATCGTGTATCTTCAAACGAAAGAAAGAAATTATCCGACTGATTTTACCTTAGACGAGCTTCAGGAACTTTTGGATGAAAAGAAATTCTTTCGGGTAAACCGACAGTTTATGATCAATTCCAATTTCATTAAAAACATTCATACTTCACCGTATTACAAAGTAGAAATGGAGTTTCAGCCGGAAGAAGAAATTACGGTAAGTCGCGATCGGGTAAAGGATTTTAAGGATTGGTTGGTGAGGTAAGGAGATAAAAATCTATAAATGAAACGCCAATACTTATATGCTTTGATAATTCGCAAATAAAAAACTCTAATATTTTAGATGACAGTTTTCTTTCCCAAAATTTTTCTTATTTTGTCATAAATTTTTTGTTTTATTACATAAGTTTTGCTAAACCTACTATTTAAATCCATACTAAATTTCATTCTTGTACCCCAAACTCCTGCTTGATCTTGGAAATCATAGAATTCTGGAAATAAATTTACTATAGATAATATATTCCTTTTAAACGATTTTCCTAGTGTGGGAAAATTTCCAAAATCGTCTACAACTTTTAAATTGAAAATTCTTTTTCCAATTGAGTCGCCAAATTTCCATTCTAAAAATGAATTTAAAGAAATTATGATTAAGATTGAATAAAAAAAACTTGATAATGGGTTGAGATGTAATAAAAAGCAAAGAATAACATACACTGGAATTAGATCTAAAATTTTTGCAAATAATCGATAAGCATAATTATCCTCAGTTTGAGTATCAAAATCAAAATCGTATTCAAATTCTTGATAAATTCTTTTTCCAAATTCGTCAAAATTTTGAGTGGGTTGATGAATAATTTTTCTTTCTTTAATTTCGGAAATCTTCATTATTGAGTATTGCTAAAAAAAATGAGTTATATTTCTAAAAGATGCGATTTTTTTAATTTGAATTTTTTAGAAATTTACAAAAATCCAAATTAGTAAAATTTAATTCAAGCAATCACCCCACTTCCAACCAACTCATCCTCTAAATACCACGCAGCAAACTGTCCTTCTGCAATCGCAGATTGGGGATTTTTGAATTCGATATACAGTCCTTCTTCAAATTGGTAAAGCGTTGCTTCTTCCAAAGGTTGTCGGTACCGAATTCTGGCTTTTACCTTCATCGATTCGCCATTTTGCAAACGCAGATCTTCACGAACCCAATGAACCTCGGAGTTTTCTATTTTCAAAGCACTTCTGAACAATCCCGGGAAATTTCTTCCTTCCCCTACAAAAACGATATTCTTGTCGATATCTCTGGAAATCAAAAAGCAGGATTCTGCATGTCCGCCAATTCCCAAACCTTTACTTTGTCCGACCGTGAAATAATGCGCACCTTGATGTTTGCCAATTACTTTTCCGTCAGATTTTTCATAATGAAATTTTTTAGACAGAAATTCCAATTCTTCTAATTTTGAAGAAAAATCAGGTGTTTCTTGGTGAAATGCTTCGAAATCTTTAAAAATCTCTACAATTTCTCCTTCTTTTGGCTCCAGTTGTTGTTGCAGAAAAGTCGGCAAACTCACTTTCCCGATGAAACATAATCCTTGCGAATCTTTTTTATCTGCCGTAACCAAACCCATTTCCCGCGCGATTTCCCGAACTTCCGGTTTCGTCAAATTTCCAATCGGAAACAATGATTTCGATAGTTGATCCTGATTCAATTGACACAAAAAATAAGACTGGTCTTTATTGTTGTCAGCTCCTGCTAAAAGATGAAAAATTTCGTTCCCATTTTCATCAAAGGTGGAGTTCACTTGTGCGTAATGTCCCGTTGCAACTTTCTCAGCACCAAGCGATAAGGCTGTTTTCATAAACACATCGAACTTCACTTCGCGGTTACACAAAACATCAGGATTCGGCGTTCTTCCTTTTTTATATTCGTCGAACATATAATCGACGATCTTTTCCTTGTACAATTCGCTCATATCAATGACTTGATACGGAATTCCGAGTTTTTGCGCGACCATCAAAGCATCATTGCTGTCTTCGATCCACGGACATTCATCTTCCAAAGTGACCGATGCATCATTCCAGTTCCGCATAAAAAGCGCGACTACTTCATGACCTTGTTTTTTCAGCAAATACGCTGCAACACTGGAATCTACACCTCCAGAAAGTCCTACTACAATTTTCATATGTTCATTTTATAAAGCATTTCAAGGATGCTCTTTATTGAGGATGCAAATTTACGACAATAATTATAGATTCACTCAGGAGCAACAAGAGTCTAAATCTATCGAAGACCAGTCCCGCTTTCCACTGTATCTTTTTCTTTTTTCTTGAAAAAAAAGAAAAAGGATGCCGTTCCAATCGGGGCTAAAATATAGTTTCGGTCTTCTTTCAAAAGACGCAATACCGTAAAAATAGTAACGTAAAGTTGATTCTATAAATGGTCGATCACCTAAAAACGCTTATTTAAAAGCTTCAAAAGATGCTTTGTGAAAATTCAAATTTCTATCTTTATAGAGTGTCGATTTTTCTCTGCAGTCTCAAATTGGAATTCTATTCCTGTTTTCGTTATAATAAGGAGTAATCTGATTTGGATGATAGATTTAGACCAAATAGTAGAAGATTTTTCAGAAAGACAAGAGATAAAAACAGTTTGTCAAATCACCATTTTTTTTCAGAAACGGTTGTTTTTTGACCTTTTTAAAAGGTAAACCTTCCAATTTAAAAACAGGTTTCACCTTTTTAGATCGAAATGATATATTGAACAAATTGAAAATGGCGACTTTAAAAAAATTTTAAATAAAATATCGATTGGAATCTGTCGCTTTTTCCTTATTCTGAATTTTTTGGACCAAGATTTCTGCCGCCTTTAATCCCATTTTCAAACCATCATTTTTCTCAAATTCATAATTAGAATTTAAGTATTTCGGAAGAATGCCTTCGCTAATTGCCACTACTTTAATCAGATTTAGATCAGATTTAGAGTTCATTAAGGCAATATGAATTCCTGCTAAAACTTCATCGCTCATTGCAAAAATCGCATCATATTTTTCTGTTTTCAATAAGTTTTCTACCAATTCCCGTGCTTGATCTGAGGAGTCGGCAAAGATCGAATGACAATTTGTGCTTTTGTTTTCTGTCATGATTTTCATAAATCCAGCTTTCCGCTTTTCGGTGATGCTTAAGTTGGCGCTGCCAAAAACAGCCAAAATGTTTTTACAATCCATGTCAATTAATCGGAGTGCACATTTTTCGGCACTTTCCTCATTATTGAAAACCACTTCATCATAATCATTCTGATCAATACTTTTATCGAAAACGACAATAGGAACCTCCAAATCTTGGGCAATCTTGAAGTGATCGAGATTTTCGGTTTCTGCACACAGGGAAATTAAAATACCATCCACTCTAGAATTAGAACAGGTTAAAATATTTTCACCTTCAATAGCCACACTCTCTTCGGAAGAAAGAATAAAAAAGTTGTAGCCTTCTTTTTTTAATTTGGTTGAAATACCATCTAAAATAGCAGGAATAAAAAACATCGATATTTTTGGAACGATCAAACCAATCACTTTGGTAGAATTGCGCCGAAAGTTGATGGCAAAATCGCTTGGATGGTAATTGAGCAATTCTGCAACCTCTCGTACCCGTACTTTTACAGAATCACTAATATCCGGATGATTACTTAAAGCCCGCGAGACAGTGGAAGTACTCACTTGAAGCATTTTTGCCAAGTCTTTGATGGTTGTTCGTTTCATTTCGAGGTTTTACTGCAGTTTTTGGAGAAGTATATTAGAGATATCTTTTTAAATCTACGGTTAATCTTATATTAAATTTAGGTCTTTAAGTGTTAAATTTTGTTAATTTTTCAAGAAGTTACCAACCGCAACCGTTTGCACAATCGTTTGAGTTGTTTTGCACAATGAGTACTGTTTCCAAAAGGGGTTTTGGTAAGTCCTAAAAATATAGATTTACCAAAACAAAAATTATTATTATGAAAAGTCGCCTAAATCAAAGAAAAATTTTCTTAGTGGGAACGTTAAGTATTGGAGCGTTTATGTTTGCGCAAAACACCGAAACAGACACCGTGAAAACAGCATCGATTGATGATGTGGTAGTGACCGGAAACGCCAATCCAAAAGCATCTATTAAAACAAGTATTTCTATTTCTACCCTAAAACCGAAGGATATTGAACAAGCTGCTCCTAGAACTACTGCAGAAATATTTCGAACCATTCCAGGAATTCGTGCAGAATCTTCTGGTGGTGAAGGAAATAGTAATATCACCGTTCGTGGTGTTCCTGTTTCTGCAGGTGGATCCAGATATTTGCTTATCCAGGAAGATGGTTTACCGGTGCTTCAATTTGGGGATATGGCTTTTGCAACTCAAGATCAATTTACGCGATTCGATTCCTTCGTTTCTCGTATAGAAGCAGTTAGAGGAGGATCTGCGTCGGTGTTTGCAAGTAATTCTCCGGCTGGAATCATCAACTTTATTACCAATACAGGTGAGAAAAGAGGAGGGAGTATTTCCCAAGAATTAGGAGTAGATTATAGAAATTACCGAACCGATTTTAATTACGGAACTCCAATTAATGATGATACTTTCGTGAGTGTAGGTGGCTTTTTCCGCGCAGGAGATGGAACAAGAAAAACCGGCTTTAACAGCAATGTTGGCGGACAATTCCGAATGTCGTTCATGAAAAAATTTGAGAACGGTTATTTCCGTGTTTATACCAAATTACTCGATGACCGAACCGCAGCTTATATGCCGATGCCGATCGGCGTTACAGGAACAAACGAGGATCCTGTTTACAAATCTTTACCAAATTACGATGCACTTACTGGTGCAATGCAAACCATTAACCTACAAAAAGACAGAGCCATTGGTAGTGATGGAAACATCTTAGAATCTAATTTATCTGATGGAATGCGATCGCTTTCTAAAAGCATCGGTGCAGAGTTTTCTTATAACTTCGACGGCGGTTGGAAAATAGATAACAAAATAAGATATTCTGCAAATAGCGGTCAGTTTTTGGCTCCGTTCCCTGCAACAGTAGGAACATTTGCCGAAGTTTTGGGAGCGCCGTACAGCAGTGCAACGTATGCCGGAACAAACACCGCAATTGATCAGAACGCCATTTACATGAGAATGCACCTGTTTAATACCAAACTGAACGACTTCAATAATTTCACCAATAATTTTAATCTATCTAAAAAATTTGGTGGTGTAAAAGCAAATGTAGGTTTATATAAAGCCTTGCAAAATGTAAACATGTCTTGGCAGTGGAATACCTATTTGCAAGAAGTAAATGGATACAACGCCAGATTAGTAGATGTAAGAAATCCTGCCGGAAATTTATTGACAACTAACGGTCTTTTGGCATACGGAACTCCTGCTTGGGGAAATCTAAACAGAAATTACGATACAAAATATGATATTACAGCGCCATTTGCACAAATAGAATTTAAAGCAACAGAGAATATTTCCATTGATGGTGGTGTAAGATATGACCTCGGGAAAGTAAGTGGATCTTTTGCAGGCGGAAGCGGATCCATCACCAAAGATATGAACCAAGATGGAACCATTTCTTTGAATGAACAAAACGTTTACGCTCTCGGATCAAGCATAACTCCAGTGAAATATGAATACGATATTTTCTCTTGGACTTTAGGCGCAAACTATGCAATTAATAGTAAAAACGCTCTATTCATCAGAGGAAGCCAAGGTGGAAGTGCCGCTGCAGATCGTATTTTATTCTCCAGTTATAACTATACCAATAGCAGTGATCCAGGTTTAGAAGCGGTGAAAGTAAACAAAGTAACCCAAGTTGAAGGTGGATACAAACTAAGAAGCACCAACTTTTTTGTTAACACCACTTTGTTTTATGCAGGAACAGAAGAATCCAATTACGAAGCGACCACCCAAATTGAAACCAAAAATAAATACAGATCATTCGGTTTAGAATTAGATGGTTTCTACAAATTAAATGATTACATCGATTTCAAAGGTGGGTTCACTTACACGAATGCTAAAATCACCAATGCGAAAGACGAAACGACGATTGATAATACTCCGAGAAGAACACCTCAATTCATGTATTCCTTCAATCCCAACGTAAATTACAATAAATTTTCTGCCGGATTTTACCTTGTTGGCGTGACCAAATCTTATAGCCAAGACAATAATAAGTTGGTAATGAATGGCTACACCGTTGTAAATCCGTATTTGTCTTACCGTTTAACCAGCAACATCAATCTAAGTTTGAACGGAAATAACGTCTTCGATGCACTGGGAATTACAGAAGCAGAAGAAGGTTCGATTCCAGCAAATAATATTGTTAGAGCCAGACCAATACAGGGACGTTCCATCAGTATGAGTATTAAACTTGATTTGAAAGATCATTTATAATTAGATTTTTAAATAAGTTGATTTTTTCATGAAAGTGGAGCGAGTTTCTGCTCCACTTTTTTATCCTAAAAAGAATGTATACAGAGAAAGCGTTACAAACTATTTATCAAGCGATTACTCCAAACGGAATTCTCGCGTCCTCAATACAGAAGGACAACTATGCCAAAGTCTGGTCCAGAGATTCAATGATGACCGGGATTGTAGGATTGCTTATGCAAGATGAAAAAATAATTGCAGCCCATCAACATTCGGTGATAACGTTGGCAAAATATCAATCAGAAAACGGACAAATTCCTTCAAATGTTTCCTTTAATGGGAAATCGGCAGAAGTAAGCTACGGAAAGTTGGTTGGTAGAGTAGATGCAACCACTTGGTGGATCATCGGTGCTTGTATGCTCATCAAAAATGAAAAAAATCAGCAACTGAAGACCCAGCTTTTACCACAAATAGAAAAATCTTTTTCCTGCCTTAAAAATTGGGAATACAACAACCGAGGTTTGCTCTACACGCCGCTTGGCGGAAATTGGGCCGATGAATATATTACAACAGGTTATACACTGTATGACAATATTTTGCGATTTTGGGCACTGCAATTGGCAGCAGAAGTTTATGAAAACAAGGATTGGGAAAAACAATCCCAACAGTTGAAATCATTAATAGAAACCAACTTTAAAAAAGACAACCTTCCTGAAGAAAAATACCATCAAACCGCTTATCAAAAAACACCGGAAAAGCCTTACTATTTCTCCCATTTTTCTGCAAACGGTTATGAAACATTATTTGATATGGCTGGAAACGCTTTAGCTCTTTATTTGGATTTTAATTTTGATGAGGATGCCTTTGAAAACTTTTTGAAGAGTTTGCATCAAGAATTTAAGCATTGGATGTTACCGGTTTTCTATCCCATTATCAAAGAAGAAGATCCCTCCTGGAAACTGCTGGAAAATAACTACAGCTATGATTTTAAAAACAAGCCCTTTCATTTTCACAATGGTGGTTCTTGGCCAGTATTTTTAGGTTGGCTTTGTTTGGCGCTCAATAAGAAAAAGAAGACTGAAATAAGTAATAAAATTACAGATCAATATGAAAAATTATTGCAAGAAAACGACTTTCAATTTCACGAATATTACGCTACTAATGACTTAAAAGCAGAGGGAACCCAGAAATTGTGTTTTTCTGCAATAGGATATCTTTTAATGAAAATTTAATAAAAAGATGATAGGAGATCAAACTGATATAAAAAAAGAATATTTGATTTTAGCTAAAGAAGTGTGGGATCAAATAGAAAAGAAAATAGATGCCAAAGCTGCGCAACTGGTCATTGCAATTGGTGGTGAAAGCGGAAGTGGAAAAACAATTTTAGCATCTGCTCTAAAAATAACAGGAGAGGAAAGAAACAAAAACGCAGCGGTGCTTCACCAAGACGACTACTTTAAACTCCCTCCAGAAACCAATCACAATGCCAGATTACAAGATATAAACGCGGTTGGTAAAAATGAAGTCCATCTCGATTTAATGCAAGAACATACTGCGTCTTTCAAAAACGGAGTTTCATCAATTATAAAACCCCTTGTTGATTATAAAAAAAATAGCTTTATCGAAGAAAGTATTAATTTCGAAGAGGTAGAAATTTTAATTCTGGAAGGTACTTATGTCTTAGGTTTACACCAAATAAACTGCAAGATTTTTATCGACCGAAATTTCCTTCAAACCAAGAAAAACCGAATGGCGAGAAATAGAGATCACCAAGATGAATTTGTAGAAAAAGTATTATCAATAGAACATGAAATCATTAAAAAATACAAAGGAGAAGCAGATATAATTGTAGATGACCAGTATAAAATTTATCATCCATAACGTGTAATTTCCAAATAAAAATACTCTGATGAACATCAAAAAACCCACACTCAATATATTCCAAATTTTTAATATGAATTTTGGATTTTTGGGTTTACAATTTAGTTTTGCCTTGCAACAAACCAATATGAGTCCCATTTATCGGTATTTGGGAGCTGATGAAAACAATGCGATACTTTGGTTAGCCGGACCAATTACCGGTTTGATCATACAACCAATCATCGGAGCGTGGAGCGATCACACTTGGTCGAAAAATTGGGGACGTAGAAAACCATTTTTTCTTTTCGGAGCCATCATTGCAAGCATTGCACTTTTCCTTATGCCACAATCTTCTGCACTTTGGATGGCGGTTTCGTTGCTTTGGATTTTAGATGCAGCCAATAACATTACCATGGAACCGTATCGTGCTTTTGTAGCAGACAAATTACCCACCAAGCAACATTCTCTTGGTTTCATTACCCAAAGTTTTTTCACTGGATTGGGTTCTACATTGGCAAATTTTACGCCCGCAATTCTCATTACTTTAGGTTTGGTAGGAATTAATGAAATAGAAGCCAACGGAATTCCGAAAACGGTTTATTGGGCATTTTCTATTGGGGCGGTCGTAACGATTGCTTCCATTTTATTTTCAATGTTTACCACCAAAGAAATTCCACCAACAGACGAAGAATTGGCACATATTGTAGCCAAAAAAGAAGGACGTTCCATATTCGCACTTGTTTTTTCTGAAATGAAATTGGCTTTTGCAGAAATGCCAAAAGTAATGATCCAACTTATTCCCGTAAAATTTTTCACTTGGTTTGCCATGTTTTGCTATTGGCAATCGATCACCGATGGTTTGGCTTTGAGCCTTTTTAATACGAAAGATGTGCATTCTGAATTGTACAAACAAGCCGGAGTTTTAACGGGAAATGTGAACGGAACGTACAATATTATTTGCTTTCTTTCTGCCTTTTTTCTGGTACCTGTTGCCAGAAAATTAGGAGCCGGCGTGACGCATTTTATTAGTTTAACGCTTGCTGGAATTGCTATTTTTTTTATGAGCAGTTACAGCAATGATGCGATTTTATTCTCGATACCCAATATTTTTTCCGGAGGCGTAATTCCTGTTTCACAAATTTATTTAATTTCATTGGGATTAGGAATTGGTTGGGCTTCAATGCTTTCTATGCCTTATTCTATGTTGTCTTCGGCATTGCCTTCTAATAGAATTGGAATTTATATGGGAATTTTCAATATGTTTATCGTTTTGCCGATGCTTATACAAACCTTGACAATGGATTTCGTGATGGAAAATTTTCTGGGAAACAACAAAATTCACGAATTACAATTAGCCGGTGTTTTCCTGATTCTCGGCGGAATTTGCACCTTATTTGTGAAAAAACATCAACCATCGGAAACGGTTTAAATCATTACCCGAAGAAAAAAATCTTTTGTTATCAAATAAAGTCTTTCTCCATTTAAACATAAAATCTCCCGAAATTCAGGAGATTTTTGCTTATTCAATAGATTTACATTAAGGTTTGTTCACCAAAAAATATTCTGCTTCTGCTTTTCCCCAATTGGGATCCAATGCAGTTTTGGGTTTGTAAACTTTGAACTGATCCAGTGATTTTTGAAACAATTCCAGACCTTTCGTCTTGCTGCCACCAAATTGTTCCGGCGTGTAATAGGTATCTTCAGCTTTTAGCAAAGTGATGCGCGGATTTTCGGAATCTAATTTTTCTGCCTTTGAGAGCGCATCTGCAGCCAACATTCCTTCACTCATGAATCGAGATTGTGGATCAACCATCATTTTCAAACCGTGAATCATTTTCTGTAAAATTAAAAGCTCGGCATTGTCTTTACTTAAGCCCATCGCTAAATCCAGAGGTTTTTGCGCTTCAGCAGCAATTGCGTCTAATTCTGTCATTTTTCCTTCTCTCATTGCAATTCTTCCTTTTTGAATGTTTGTAAATGCCGCATAATAATAAGGCAACCATTGGTTTTTTTCTTTGTCTCCTATTCTTGTAAAATCATTTGTTAAGGCAGTAAACTCGTCAGATTTTCTTTGTTGTTCTACTTGTGCAATTTTATCAATCATCGCTTTTTCGTAAGAAGTTTGTGCGAAGGTGCTTACTGAAATAGCAAGCAACGCTGCTAAAAATAATTTTTTCATTGTTTTAAATTTTTAATTGTTATTTTGTTTTTGATGATTCAAAGATATTTTAAAAAATTTGCGGATGGAATAATTTCTTTCCGAACGGTTGATTTTGTTTTCTGACTCGTATTAAAGGTTATTGTTGATTGCATCTTCCGTTCTGTCGATCCCGAAGTTGATGAAAGCGCCGATGAAAACAAACGTATCCGTAGAAGGCAAAACTGGTCGGCTTCGTAATCCATCATTTGAAAATTGATAACCGTAAATGTTTTTTTGTCCAAGCACATTATTAATCCCCAAAACGAGCACTGTAAATGCTTTCGCATCTTTTTTACCTAAAGATGGAAGATAATTCAAGCTGAAATTCAAAGCATTGAAATCTTTTAATTTTCCTTGCTGGTTCAAATGATAATCCCCGTTATTGTCTGTGGTGAAATTGTAATAAGGTCTCCCGGAAGTGTAGGTGTACGACACATTAAAACCCGTTTTCCAAGCGGTAACAAATTTTTTAGCAACAAAAGAAAGCGTGTGTTTGGCTGCAAAACTCGGGAACAGACTTTGATCATAATTCTGAAAATTTCTTTCCGAATCCAGAAAAGAGTAAGAAACCCAGTAATCAATGTTTTTAATTGATTTCTTGTCGCGCCAGAATATTTCGAAACCTTTTGCAAACCCATCGCCATTATTATTGATCGCAACTGGGCGATAACCTAAAGCTTTAGTTTTGATGAGGTCTGCGTAATTTTTGTAGAACGCTTCTAACCTGAAATTGCGACCTTCCTCCGATTTTTGAAGCTGTAAAATATAATGTTCTGCTTTTTGATAGTTCAAAGGAGAAGACCCAAAATATCTGTTTTCAGGATTCTGATAAAAAATTCCGTACGCTAATGAACTCGTCCAGTTTTTTGAAATTCGGTAAGCCATTGCGAGTCGTGGAGCAAGGTTCCATTGATTCACAGCTGTAGAATATTCAGTCCTTAAACCTACTTTAGCAGAAAAATTATTGCTAAATCCTAAATCTGTTTCTGCAAAAACAGAAGTAATTCCATCTTTAAAATCAATGGCGTTTGGCGAAAGTGCAACTTCGGTCGTTTCATTGGTTTGATTAAATTCAATTCCGCTTCTAATGGCAGAAATTTTATTAATTTTTCGTTCCAAAGTTGCTTTAGCATTGAAGTAATTGCCTTTCACTTGAATCGTATTCGGATTAATTTCTATGTTTTGTTCGATGCTGTTTAAATCGATGATATTTGAATTAAATGTATAAGATCCTCCTAAATTAAGAAGATACTTCCCGAATTTTTGTTTGAAAGATAGGTTATGAAACGTGTTTTGTCCCGTTAAATTTGTGTTGTCGAAATCGATATTCGGTTCTAAACTTTCTTCCTGCAAACCAATTTTATTCGTATCGAAACTGCCGTAATATTTCAAAATTCCGCCGTTTTTATTTTTAATTCTAAAGTTGAAATTCGTACCGAAACTTTCCGGCGCTTTTGTGAAATTATTATTGAATTTGATAACTTTCGTCATCAATCCAAGATTCGAATAACTCGCAGAGATTCCGAACGATTTTGTTTTTTCGTCATCCACATTTTGAAAACCCACATTAACAAAAATAGGAGATATTCCGAGATCAATGGAATTCCTTTCCGGAAAATCGATACTTTCCAAAGCTAAAACAGAAGAGAGCGCTTGACCGTAAACAGCGGAATATCCACCGCTTGAAAATACATTTCCTTTAAACAAAGACGTATTCAAACGATCCATCGACTTGATTCCGGGTATAGAGTTTCCGAAAAAATTGTTGACCAAGTTTCCGTCCATAAAAAATTTTGTTTCTGTTCCTGTACCACCACGAACGAACAAACCTTCAGTTTCCCCGATTTTCTGAACTCCCGGAAGGGTCTCCAAAGCAGCGGTTACCTGTCCGTTTGCTCCCGCCGTCGTATAAATATCAATAGGCGTTAAGAGCGTAGTTGCTCTTTTTTTATCGCTGGCTTCGATCGAACCAGCAGAAATTACCACCGCATCAATCTCGGAAATCTGTTCCTTTAAATCTGCATTCGCTTCAATTGCTACATTAGAAATGGTGATGGTTTTCTCCACTTCCCCAAATTTCGGATTAGAGAAAAGGAGGATGTGATTGCCTTTTTCTGAAGTTTCAAAGGAATATTTTCCGTTTTCATCTGTTGTTGCTCCATCATACGTGTTTTTTAAGGTGACAGAAATG
Source organism: Kaistella chaponensis (assembly GCF_900156725.1). GTDB lineage: Bacteria > Bacteroidota > Bacteroidia > Flavobacteriales > Weeksellaceae > Kaistella > Kaistella chaponensis. Next base: position 193,082 of record NZ_FTOI01000005.1, read on the forward strand.
TCTTTCACTCCCTTATTTTTAAAACGAACGGTGCCCGAAATGGTGATTTGTGCACTCATAAAAAGGCTGAGTAAAAATGAAATGAGTAGAAGTAACTTCTGCATGATGAAGGTTTGCATGATTGTAATTTTGATACAAATATAATACGGAATGATTTTCGCTGAAATAATTTTCTACTGAACCGTCGTAATTTCCTACTGAATTGTTTTTAATTCGTAGAAAACGGAATTGGCGTATCTTTATACCTTACTAAAATTAAAAAATTTTGTTATGAAAATTAATGCACTATCAATGCTTGCTTGCAGCGCAATTTTCGCTGTTTCTTGCACCACCGCCAAAAATTATAAAATAAATTCCAAAAGTGGTACGAACACCCAAGGAACTGCCGATTTCGTGCAGAAGGGTAAAAATGTAAAAATGGATTTGAATGTTTACAAATTAACCCCCGGAATTCACGCTGTACATATTCATGAAAAAGGAGATTGTTCTGCTACAGACGGAAGTTCTGCAGGAGGACACTGGAATCCTGCGAAAAATGATCACGGAAAATGGGGTTCAGAGCATTTTCACATGGGCGACATCGGAAATTTGGTTGCGGACAAAGAAGGAACTGCAAGAATTGTGTTCAATACCGATAAATGGTGCATCGGATGCAGCGATGAGAGTAAAAATATCGTTGGGAAATCCATCATTATTCACGCAGGTGAAGACGACTTTCATACCCAACCTACAGGAAATGCAGGTGGAAGAGTAGGTTGTGTAGAAATAAAATAATTCTATTTAAATATAATACTGATTCAGAAAAAGGAAAAACTCTTGCATTCTGAAGATGTTGTTTAATGCTAGATAAACCAAAAGAATGACAACTGTGGAATAGAGGAGTGTAAGTATTTTCGGGGAATTTTCATAGGAATAAAAAAGCCAACCAATCATCAGCGGAAATACGAAAACGAAATGACCGCCGTAAATGTAGGAAGTATGCAGCCCAAATTTTAAGATGCAGTGGATGACAATATCTACGAATAATGAAATCATCAAGATTTGGACATACTTATTTTTAAAATTTCTGAAATAACTCCAAAATACCAAAAGAAGCACGATCACCACAAAAACATAAGGAATCCAGGAATGGTAAACTTCCATAAAAAGGGCTTTGTAAAAGAAGCCTTTTTTGTTGTGATAATCACGGATCGCAAAATCTGAAAACAACATATTCCCACCGAAAAACCAAGAACCAATCATGTCCCAAAGTGGCGTTTTCTTCGCGGTAGAAAATTTTTCGTACTGTTGCTCCGATTTATCGAGAAAGTTGAGGTATTTGAAATCGATTCGATAAAGAAAAAGCAGAATGAAAGCCATTAATGAAAGGATTACGCGACCGGCAACATTTCCAAATTTTCGCCAGTTTTTAAAAATGTTTTTTTCAAAAAGCAACGGAATATAAACTTTTACAAGGTTCGTAACTGTTAAACCACCAATTGAAATTCCTGCTAAAGCTAATGCTACAGCGGGAATTTTTTCTTCCTTGCGTACTTTCAACGCGGCGTAATAATTGAAAAGGACAAGGAAAAGTAAAGTGTAAGTGTACGTTTCTGGGGTGAATGACAATAAAATAGTGGTGGTGAAGAAGGCGAAAAAAGACAATATCAACAACGAAATTTTCTTCGGTAACGCAATAATGTTTTTAAGATATTTATAAATTTGAATTAAACTTAAACTCACTGCAAAGTTGCTGCACCAAGCCAAAACCAAACGAAAAATCTCGTCTTTTTTACCGCCTGAAAACAAATAAGCAAATTCCCTCATCCAATTAAAAAAATAAATGGAAAGCGGATGCCTTTCAAAACCTCCACCTGTCATTACAATCGCGCGGTTATCAAAACTAAAATAAGCATCCCACGGAATTCGGTCATCGAAAATAATTCGATAATTCAGCGCTATTGTAGTTCCTAAAAACCCATAAATCGTTAGAAAAAGAGCGAACAACAAGAGTTCGAATTTCGTTGCAGGGAAAACTGTTTTGAGAAGATCTGCGAATTTTTGTTTGAAAACCAAGGTAGAAAATTTCGACAAAAATAAGAAAATTTAGGAACTGCAAGACAGCATCGAACAACCACTCTGATTGTTGTAGATCGGCGGTCGTTTTTTAGAGAATTCCGGATAAATTTCTTGGTACGGATTTTCCAGCGCCAAAATAATTGTATTGAAAAGATCTTTTTTCCCTTCTTCCAGCTCGTTGATGCATTCAAATAGAAGATAATTTCGAAGGATAAATTTTGGATTGGTTTTTTGCATTAAGGCGACAGATTCTTCGCGAGAAATCTTGTTTTTTTCCAGCCTTTCTTTGTAATTTTTTATAAAATTTTCGAGGATTAAAAACTGATCATCAGTAATTTGATCATAAAATACGTTTTCAAAATGGGTTTTTAGATTTGAATTTTCTGTCCAACTTTCCAATCGATGAAAGAAAAGCGTGTGATCTATTTTTAAATCTTCCATTAGTTTTTGAGCATCGGTGAAAAACGGACCGTCACTTTCTAAGACTTGGTCGAATCCAAATTTTTTCGCCATCATGATATCGTGCTTTTCCCAAAACATTTTGGTGAAATCATTGAGGATTTTCTCTAAAATGGCTTCCTTTTTAATGAGGGGAAAAAGAGCATTTGCCAATTGCCAAAGATTCCACTGTGCAATTTTCCCCTGATTTCCGAATGCATATCTGCGACCCGGTAAATCGGTGGTATTCGGTGTGAAATTTAAGTCGTATTCATCTAGGAAGGAAAATGGTCCATAATCAATTGTTAAGCCTAAAATCGACATGTTATCAGTATTCATCACGCCATGAACAAAACCGACGCGATACCATTCTACGATTAAATCTGCCGTTCTTTCAGAAATTTTTTGAAAGAAATCTGCGTATTTATGTTCACTTTTCGAATCGATTTCTGGAAAATAATTCTCGATGGTAAAATCTGTAAGTTTTTGTAATGTTTCGATTTCTTTTTGGGCAGAAATGAGTTCAAAATGACCAAATCGCAAAAAACTTTCGGCAGTTCGAAGCATAACTGCGCCTTTTTCATATTCGGGATTTCCGTCATACAACTTATCGCGCATTACTTTTTCGCCGGTGAAGGAAAGTGAAAGTGCTCTTGTCGTAGGAATTCCTAGATGATGCATTGCCTCACTCATTAAATATTCCCTCACAGAGGAACGCAAAACGGCTCTTCCATCAGCATTTCGGGAGTAAGGAGTTGCACCGGCTCCTTTCCATTGAAGTTCGGTTTTTTTTGCGTTTTTATTTTGAATTTCTCCGGCGTAGATCGCTCTTCCGTCGCCTAATTGTCCTGCCCAGTTTCCGAATTGATGACCTGCATAAGCGGTGGAGTATGTTCTTATATTTTCCGGAAGCGAAGCTGCGTTTAGAAAGGCAATATCACGATCATCTTCAATTTTTCCGAGACCGATTTCTTCGGACAGATTTTCATTAAAGGCGATCAATTCGGGATTTTTGAAATGTACAATATCGGTTGTAGCAAAAAGTATTTTTGGTGTTTGTCTTTGGCGTGGATTTTCAGAAAAATCTCCAGGAAAGATTTCTAAATATTGTTGCGTGATACGGTCTAAATTCATCTTTCAAAGTTCGTTAAAAAAAACATCCTTCCAAAAATTTGAAAGGATGTTTTCGATGAATATTATAAATCGGAGTTACTTGTTAAAATCGATATCTTCTCCGGTGTTAATGTTTTCGTTTACATTTTCTTCTTTCGTACCCTGCGATTTTTTCGGTCCGGAAGGTTGTACGACTTTAGGATTTTTCAGTTCTTCAAGGGTTTGTAAACCGCCGTCATCACCATATCCTCCTAAACCTTGTAAATCAGAGCAGTTTCCGGTCCAGTTGGAAGGTTTGATAAATTTATCATCGGGCGAAATACCCAATTCTTTGTCGGCCCAAACTTTTTTCATGTAGATTGCCCAAATTGGGAGTGCCATTTTTGCACCTTGTCCTTCACCAGTTCCCCAGAAATGGGTGGCTCGATCTTCCCAGCCGACCCAAACACCAGTGGCTAGATTTGGCGTCATTCCCATAAACCAACCGTCGGAATTATTTTGAGTGGTTCCTGTTTTTCCGGCAATTTCCGTAGATTTTGGAATTCCCTTTCTGCCTAATTCTCCTGAAGCGGTACCATATTCTGCAACACCTTTCATTAAATCAATCATCGTGTAAGCGTATAATTCATTCATTACTTCTTTCATGACTGGTTTCACTTCTTTGATGACTCTACCATTCGCATCTTCTATCCTCCAAATCATTTCAGGTTTAATGTAGTTTCCGTAGTTCGCAAAAGTACTGTACGCTCCGAGCATTTCGAAAATAGTAATATCCGAAGAGCCTAAAGCAATTGCATATTCGTTCGGCATTTCTTCCGTCACTCCTAGATCTCGTGCGGTTTGTATCACGCTTTTTGGAGTCGTCATTTCAATTAATCGCACAGCAACTGGATTTTTAGAATTTGCTAAAGCGTCGCGCAAGGTTAAACTTCCGCCAGAACCTTCTACAGTCCAAGTTCCTTTACGGTAGGTTGCATTAGAGACGGTAGAACAAGGGGTCATTCCTAATTTCATAATGGCAGTTGCATAAACGAAGGGTTTGAATGTAGATCCTACCTGTCTTTTCCCTTGTTTAATGTGGTCATATTGAAAATGTTGCCAATTGATTCCTCCTACCCAAGCTTTGATTTCGCCTGTTCCAGGAACCATCGACATTAAACCAGCTTGCGCAATCTGTTTGTGATACCGGATAGAATCCCATGGAGACATTTCAACTTCTTCCTCTCCACTCCACGTAAAGCGAGAAGTTTTGATCGGTTTTTTAAAATCAAGAATAATCGAATCTTCAGAAACACCCGCATTTTTCAGCTGTTTGTAGCGGCCGGTTCTTTTCATGGCACTAAGCATGATGCTGCTGATTTGCTTATCGCTAATTAAATAAAAAGGTCTTTGTTTTCTATTTCTTTGTTCGGCATCAAATCTTTTTTGCAGATCTGTTAAGTGTTCTTTGATGGATTCTTCTGCGTAGCCTTGCATTTTTGAATCGAGGGTAACATATATTTTAAGACCGTCTTTGTAAAGGTTTAAGGTCTTCCCCGTCTTCTTTTCATAGTCTTTTAAATAACCATCAATTTCTTTTCTTAAATAAAATTTGTAGTAAGCAGAATAACCATCATCAATGGATTTAATCGGATGATAATCTAATGCAACGGGAGTTTCGATCGCTTTCTGATAATTTTGTTGGTCTAAATAACCTGTTTTCACCATCTGATCCAAAACGACATCTCTTCGTTTTTTTGCTCGCTCCTCGTTCCGCATCGGGTTATTTTTCACGGGATTTTCGAGCATTGCAACAAACATCGCTGCTTCTGGAAGCGTTAACTGAGCGGTGCTTTTGTTGAAATAAACTCGGGAAGCCATTTCAATTCCGTTTGCATTGTAGAGGAAATCGAATTTGTTAAAGTAAAGCGTAATGATTTCTTCTTTCGTATATCTCTTTTCTAAACTCACCGCAACAACCCATTCTTTAAGTTTTTGGAAAACTGCAGTGGTTTTATTCTGCGAACGGGATCCTGTGAATAATAATTTTGCCAACTGTTGAGTGATGGTAGAACCACCGCCTCGTTTTCCGCCGAATGCGACTGCTCTTGCTACAGATTGCAAATCGATACCGGAGTGTTCTTTGAAACGCTCGTCTTCTTTCGCCTGTAAAGCATAAATTAAATAAGGAGGAAGTTGTTTGTAAGTAACGGGTTGCGTTTTTTCTTTTTCGAATTTCCCCAAGAGTTTTCCATCGGAAGAATAAATTTCGGATGCTACATAAATATCGGGATTTTCGAGCTCCTTCACATCGGGCATGCTTCCGAAAAATCCTTGAGAAACACCAAAGAATAGGGAAGAGATTCCTAAAATCAAAATGAGAAGAGCGATCCAGATTATTCGGACCCATTTTTTCCAACCGGTTCTTTTAACTTTTTTGGGAGGAAGCGGAAACGTTTGCTTCGGTTTGTTTCCTGGATTTTGTTTGTTTTCCATAAATGAAATTACGGTTTTACAGTTTCTATTTTTAGACCAATATCTTCAATTCCTTTTAACTGATCGGCTCTCATTGCCTGAATAATTCCGATCGAATAATCACCATTTTTAGGGAATTTATAATTCAATTTGTACTGAAACAATGTTTCTTTTGTATCACCAAACCCTTTACCGATCCATTCGCCGTTTGGCTTTGCTAAAACATAATTTAAAGTATCAACACTTTTCTTTTTTGTTTGAGCATCAGTAGCATTCACAATAAAACGAATATTGCTGTACGGATAGTCATTATTGTTTCTTACAACGAATATAATATTTTTCGGATTTTGGGCATCATCAATCTTAAAATCAAATTTCTGTTGCGTTTTTTTGTCCCAGATTCCGTTGAGGTTTTTCATTTCTACTTTTTCCGATGAGCTATTGCAACTCATTAGACAAAATAAAACGAAAAATAGGTTCCCTATCTTATGTATTGTCATCACGTTTTGGCGGAAATTTCTTTTTAAATTTTTTCGGTTGTTGCGTTTGAGGTTGATCAGATTGGGCCTTTTGATTTTGAGCAGGTTTTTGGTTCTGCTGATTCTGAGGCTGTTTGTTCTGAGGCTGTTTATTCTGATTGGGCTGTTTTCTCTCAGGATTATTTGGCTTTCTCTCCGGCTGATTCGCAGTGGCTTTGTTATCAGGGTTTTGATTGGGTCTTTGATTGTTATTATTCGGTTTTTTTCTGGTTGAATTTTTCCCTGAATTTTTACTTTTTCTTTCGAAGCGGTCAATCGTATTTTCCTGAATTAAATCAACAGATCTAACCGGAATGTCTAGAACCTTAATATCCTCTAATGGCGCACTTTTCTGTCCATTTTTATTTTGGGCGATCATCTTTTTTACGTCCGCAACATCCAAATCGTACCATGCCATAGAACGTTCAACGTATGCAAACCACATTTTCTTCTTGAAAACGTCGATTTTAATACAAAATGCTTTTCCATTTACCGTATCAATCGTGGAAGACGAGGGAGGGAAATCGCTCAAAGCATCCAAATAACTGTCGAGTTCGTAATTCAAACAACATTTCAATTTTCCACATTGTCCTGCTAATTTCTGTGGATTAATGCTTAATTGTTGATAACGGGCGGCATTCGTATTCACCGAACGAAAGTCAGTTAACCAAGTTGAACAGCACAACTCTCTTCCGCATGAACCAATACCACCAACTTTTGCAGCTTCCTGTCGGAAACCAATCTGCTTCATGTCTATTTTTGTTCGGAAAGTTCCCGCAAATTCTTTGATTAACTGTCTGAAATCCACTCTAGTATCGGAAGTATAGTAAAATGTTACTTTTCCGCCGTCTCCTTGAGATTCTACATCGGTGATTTTCATGTCGATATTCAAACCATACGCAATTTTCCGTGCCTGAATTTTTATAGGTTCTTCCTTTGCGCGGGATTCTTGCCAAACTTCGATGTCTTTTTGATTGGCAAGTCGGTAAATTTTCAGAGGATTATCTTCAGTGACGAATTTCTTCTTCATCTGAATTTTAACCAATTCTCCTGTAAGGCTTACTACACCTATATCGTGACCCGGACTGGATTCTACTGTGATTACGCTTCCTATATGGAGCGGTAAATTGTTTACGTTTTTATAAAAAAATTTACGATCGTTCTTGAATCTTACCTCTACAAAATCGGTTTGCGATGTTGAAGGATTATTGATGTTAGAGAGCCAATCGAAAACGCTTAATTTATAGCTATTCCCGCAGGTATTTACACTTTCACAGCCATTTGCAGATTTTGTTCCGCATGAATGGGAAGAATCGCCGGATGTTTTGCATCCACAACTCATATTTTTATATATCTAATTGTTGCAAATTTAGTATAAATTTATTTTGTTTAATTCAATGTAGATATAATTTAAACAATAGTTTTTTAAATTTCAATGAATAAGCGCTATTCTTACGAATTAATTAAACAATTTGATATTATTATGCAAATCATATAATTTAAAATGCGGTAACTTTTTTGCTTTTACTTGCATTATTTAAATTAAACTAAGTTTTTTTTATTGATTCAATTATTTGTAAAACGCCTTTAAATAAAGACTTATTTGATTATTTCCAGTAGTCTAAATTTTAAACATGTTCAATAAATTGATATTTGTTTAAAAAGAATTATGATTTGTTAACAATTGTTGAAAAAATAATTTTATATTTGGCACATTAATAATGAATATATGAAAAAAATAGTTGTAACAACAGCACTATTGGCAGGGGTTTTATCTTACGCAGGCGGCTTTCGGGTTTCTTTGCAAGGAGTAAGACAGTTGGCAATGGCTCACACGAGCGCACATGCAGAAGATGCAAGTGTCACTTTCTTCAATCCAGCTGGAATGTCTTTTATTCCAAGTAAATTAAGTGTAGCAGCGGGTGGTTTTGGTGCGAAATCAATCGTCACTTATCAGAATTTATCTACTTTGCAGTCCTACGAAACGAATAACCCACTTGGAACTCCACTTTATGCTGCTGTAGCATATAAAGTGTTGGATAATGTTTCTGTCGGTTTTAATTTTTCTACTCCATTTGGAAGCACGATCGAGTGGCCTTCTGATTGGGCTGGAAGAGAAATCGTACAACGACTAGAATTGCAAGCATTTTATTTCCAACCGATGGTTTCTTTTAAATTAGCACCATGGGTTTCTTTAGGTGGTAGTTATATCTATGCAAGAGGGAGTGTAAACTGGGACAAAGCAGCTACGCAATTAGGCGGAACCCTTAACTTGAAAGATGATAAAGCAACCGGAAGCGGTTTTGGTTTCGGATTTTATTTCCGACCTAGTGAAAAAGTAGACGTCAGCATTGCATATCGATCTCCTATTGATATGGAAGCAAAAAATGGAACCGTAAGTTTTGATATTTCTCCAGCATTATACCCTGCTTTAGGTCTAGATGGTTCTGGTAAGGATTCTTTTAAAGCAACTTTACCTTTAGTAGATGAGTACACGATCGGTGTAACTTACAAAGTGACTCCGAAGTGGTTGGTTTCAGGAGATTTCAACTACAGTGGATGGGATCGATATAACAGTCTAACTTTAGATTTTGCAAACGCACCTATTGGTAATCAACCAACAGATCCTACCGTTTTGGTAAGTCCGAAGAATTTTCAAAACACCCAGACTTGGAGATTTGGAACTCAATACCAAGTTACTGATATGATTGCTGCTCGTGCCGGATATTACTATGATGAATCACCTTATAGTGATGAAAATTTCCAAGCTGAAACCCCTTCTTTTGATTCCAACGTAATTACTGCAGGTTTAGGGTTTAAATTCGGTAAAGGACTTGGCGTTGATGTTGCAGGTGGACTTGCACTTCCGAAAAGCAGAGATGTTAAAAACGCTAATACTAGTTTTTATGGTCAGGCAAAAGCTAAAGCATATTACTTTGGTTTAGGCTTATCTTACAACCCATTTTAAGATTTAAATATAATTATGAAAAAAATATTAATTTCAACAATCGCTGTTTCGGCGTTGTTATTTACAGTAAGCTGTAAAACAGACTTTGATACCGATGTTAGTAGTATTGTAGTTTCAAAAGGAGATGCAAATTTTACCAAGTTTGTTTCAATAGGAAACTCTTTAACGAGCGGATACAGGGATGGCGCGTTATACATTGACGGGCAAAATGAATCTTTCCCATCCATGATGGCCAAACAAATGGCTTTAGCTGGTGGAGGAACTTTCAAACAACCTTTGATGGCAGATAATTTAGGCGGTATAAAAGCCGTAGGATTTCTGGACAAACTGGAACTGAAAGTCATTAACGGCTCTTTATTGCCAGTTAGAAATGAAGATCCCACCAAAATAATGGGTACTACAACGCTTGCTAATATCCTTAGCGCAGGTCCTTACCAAAATATGGGTGTTCCCGGAGCGAAATCTTTCCATTTAGGTTTAGCAGGTTATGGTAATCCCGCTGCCTTATCAGCAGGGGCAGCAAATCCTTATTTTGTAAGATTTGCATCCAGCACAACAGCTTCTGTAATCGGTGATGCTGTAGCGCAAGCTCCTACTTTTTTCTCACTTTGGATCGGAAATAACGATGTATTGTCTTATGCAACAAGTGGAGGAGCAGGAGTTGACCAAACAGGAACCGGCAATAACCCGGCGACTTATGGATCAAATGACATTACAGATCCAGCGGTTGTTGGTTCAGTAATTAACGGTTATGTTACCGCTTTAACCGCAGGTGGCGCAAAAGGAATTATTGCAAATATTCCTAACGTAACTTCAATTCCTTATTTTACTAGAGTTCCAGCGAAACCAATTGCAGGTCTATCTGATGCCCAAGTTACCCAATTAAATACAGCTTACGCACAATACAACGGAGGATTAGGTCAGGCAAAAGCTGCAGGACTAATCACCGATGCAGAATATCAGGTAAGATTGGTTAAATTTACCGCAGGTGTTGCAAATGGCGCAGTGATCAAAGATAAAGATCTTACTAACCTTGCTGCTTTAGGACTGCCTTCATACAGACAAACTACCACGAGAGACCTTATCCTGCTTCCTGCATCATCTGTACTAAATCCAACTGCAGGTGGTGGTACATCAGTTGCTCTGGATGATAAATATGTGCTCACAGAAAAAGAAACAGGAAAAGTTCTTACTGCAACAGCAGCATACAACGTTGCCATCAAATCAATTGCAGATGCAAAAGGTTTGGCTTTTGTTGATGCCAATGCAAAAATGACGCAACTTTCTGCTGCATCAGGATTACAGTGGGACGGTGTGAAATACACTGCAACATTCGTTACAGGAGGAACTTTCTCCCTTGATGGAGTTCACCTTACCGGAAGAGGTTACGCGTTAATTGCTAATGAATTCTTAAAAGTTATTAACCAAAAATATAAATCAACTCTTCCTATGGTAAATGTTAATTCTTACACTGGAGTTACCTTCCCATAATCAGTATTGAAAATATTCTTACTTTAAAACCACTTGAGATTCCTCGGGTGGTTTTATTTTTTTAAATTTGTGCATCTAAAAAAGTAAAAATGGCTGACCAAGCAAGTTATTTGTTTTCCACAAGAACCAGTAAAGTTTTAGCGGAAAGAATTGCCCACTTCTATGGGCAGGAATTAGGAAAAATCAAAGTACAAGAATTTAGTGATGGCGAATTCGAACCCGTCCTCGACGAATCTGTACGTGGCGGACGAGTTTTCTTAATCGCAAGCACCTTTCCACCAGCAGACAATCTTCTGGAATTGCTCCTGATGATCGATGCCGCAAAACGTGCTTCAGCAAAAAGCATCACCGTAGTTCTTCCATACTATGGTTTAGCGAGGCAAGACCGGAAAGATCAGCCAAGAGCACCTATTGGCGCCAAATTAGTAGCCAATCTGTTAACTGCAGCCGGTGCAACTAGAGTGATGACGATGGATCTTCATGCCGATCAGATTCAAGGGTTTTTTGAAATTCCTGTGGATCATTTGTATGCTTCAACATTATTTATCGATCATATTTTATCGCTAAATCTAGAAAATTTGACCATCGCTTCGCCAGATATGGGAGGAGCAAAAAGAGCGAAAAATTACGCGAGCCATCTCAGTGCAGAAGTCGTAATTTGCTATAAAGAAAGAAAAAAAGCAAACTCAATTGATGAAATGTTCCTCATCGGAGATGTAAAAGATCGAAATGTAATTCTCATCGATGATATGATCGATACTGCTGGAACTCTTTGCAAAGCGGCAGATATTTTAGTCGCAAATGGAGCAAAAAGTGTACGAGCAATGGCATCACACGGTGTTCTTTCAGGTAAAGCTTACGAAAACATCGAAAACTCGCAGCTTTCCGAAGTCATTGTTACAGACAGTATTCCTATTAAAACCGAGTTATCTTCCAAAATTAAAGTCCTTTCCTGCGCCGAACTTTTTGCCGATGTGATGAAAATGGTGCACGAGCATAAATCAATCAGCGAGAAATTTATTATTTAAAAAAAAATTGGTACATTTGCACCCTTAAAATTTTTATAATACATTATGAAATCGCCATTTTTGGTTTGCACAAACAAGCCTAGTAAAAGTAGGCGATAACATATGACAAATAAAAAATAAATTAATTTTTACATATGAAATCTATCACAATTCAAGGTACAAAAAGAGAAACCGTGGGCAAAAAGTCTACTAAAGCTTTACGTGATGCTGAATTAGTTCCTTGTGTTGTTTACGGAGGTGCTGAAACCCTAAATTTTTCTGCTGAAGAAAAATCTTTCAAAAGTTTAGTATATACTCCCGAAGCACACACGGTATCTATTGAGGTTGACGGAAAAACAATTCCTGCAATCCTTCAAGACATCCAATTTCACCCATTAACCGACAAAATTTTACACGCTGATTTCTATCAGATGTCAGATGATAAACCGGTGGTAATGGAAGTTCCTGTTGCTCTTACAGGTCGTTCGAAAGGGGTTGTTGCCGGTGGTGCAATGAGACAGTCTTTCAGAAAACTAAAAGTAAAAGCCCTTCCTGGTAACTTGCCAGATGAGATCGTTGTTGATGTTACTCCTTTGAAAATCGGAAGCAAACTTTATGTTGGCGATATCAAAACCAATAATTTCACTTTTATGCATCCAGATAATGCAGTAGTAGTTGCTGTGAAGATGTCTAGAACTGCTATGAAAGGCGGTGCTGTAATAGAAGACGATGAAGATGAAGAAGAAACTGTTGTAGAAGGAGAAGCTCCAGCTACAGAGGAAACTAGCGCAGAATAATTTTCTCAAAATAATTATCAAATCCCGTCATTTATTTTGGCGGGATTTTTCTTTTTTAGAAGCAACAAGGTTTCGTCTCTGTTCCAAGGTAAGTCCCGCTCTACACTCTATCTTTTTCTTTTTTCGGAGAAAAAAAAGAAAAAGGATGCCGTTGCGATCGGGGCTATCAACAAAATGCGTTTTCTTTTACCAAAAATCCAAACCCGATTTTCGATAGAAAGAATATTAATTTTTTTGCCTACTTTTACCTTACTTCAAAACCCAAATGTGATTAAAAAATTATTCTATATTATTCTTTTTTGCACCAGCTCTTTTTTTCATGCTCAACAAAACGAAGAATTCATTTCAGTTAAAAAATATTTTGACTACCAACGTTTTATGCTCAATAGCGAATTCAAGAAAAAATTCGATAACGAAGACAACACGTTTCAAAAACTGAACATCAAAAAAGATTTCTCCGAATTTATGGGTAAACTAGATAGTATTCAAAATACGGTGCTTATAGGGACTTTAATCAAGGTAAAAAACCGGGAAGATTTAGCAAATACAATGCATAAAAATTTTCGGCAAGTCTTCGCTGACAATCCCTCAATAAAGGAACTTGAAGAGGTCGCTCAATATCCAGGCGGATTTAATATCCTCCGGAAACAAGTCGCCGATTTATTCTATACCGAAGCTATTTTACCCGATCAAGTAGTTATTAGAACCGAAGTTATGTTCGTGGTAGAAAAAGATGGTACAATTAGTTCTGTACACGCAATAGGCGATCATTTTGCTTTTAACCGACAAGCAGAAATCGCGATGTACCTTTTGCCCGAAAAATTTTCCCCCGCAATCATCAACGGAACCGCAGTTCGCTACAGATTTCGGCTTCCCTTAGCAATGAATTTTGAATAGAACTAAAATTTGAAAAGTTGAATTTCCCAACATCCAACATCCAACATCCAACATCTAGCACCTAACAAATGTTTACCGACGAATATTTCATGAAAATGGCGCTTCAAGAAGCCCAAATTGCCTTTGAACAGGATGAAGTTCCGATTGGCTGCATCATCGTTTCTAATAACAGAATTTTGGCGAAATCTCACAATCTCACAGAAACTTTAAATGATGTTACTGCACACGCAGAAATGCAGGCAATCACTTCTGCCGCGAATTTTTTGGGCGGAAAATACCTGCAAAATTGTACTTTATACGTTACAATGGAGCCTTGTGTAATGTGTTGCGGCGCTCTAACTTGGTCCCAAATTTCAAAAGTCGTCATTGGAGCGAGAGATGAGCAAAGAGGATTTATCAATAAAAACTTGCAACTACACCCGAAAACAGAAATTGTTTTGGGAGTAATGGAACACGAATGTTCGGTGATGGTAAAAGAATTTTTTAAAAATAAAAGATAACAGAATTTCTGCGAGTCCCGAATTATTTAAGAGGTGTAAAACCTTTAATGGACAATTTTCTACCGTCAACTCATCAAAGATCTTTTCCTAAATAATACAATCCCTTCAACGTATGCAATCGGTCGGCAATATGAATTTTATCTGTTAAAGGCTTATAAACATGGGAAACTCCACCCGTTGCAATCACGAAACAATCATCGTGAACTTCATCATTAATCCGATCTACAAAACCTTCCACCATTCCCAAATAGCCGTAAACCATTCCGCTTTGCATGCACGAAACCGTGTCTAAACCAAGAACAGATTTAGGCTTTATCAATTCGATTTCCGGGAGCTGCGCAGTGTCGTGAATAAGTGAATTTAATGCAGTAATAATTCCAGGTGCGATAATAACGCCTAAAGTTTCCCCCGATTCCGACAAACAGCTTGCAGTAAGCGCCGTACCGAAATCAAAGATGATTTTCTTTTTGTCTGCAGGATAAAGATGATGTGCTGCAACCAAATTCGCGTAGATATCAGTTCCCATCTGCTTCGATTTGGGCTCTACATTCGAGGGCGTATTTCGATCGACAATGATGGGATTTTTGCGATGAATTTTTTTTAAAGCGCGTGTAATATCATGGGTTAGTTGCGGAACTACAGATCCGATGATGATTTTATCAATGTTTTCGGGATCAATTTTATGCGTTTGATACATCATCATAAACTGCATTTGCAATTCATCACTCGTTCTGTAAGGTTTGGTGTTGAGTATCCAGGAAATATCGCAGTTGTCATCATCGAACAAGCCGAATCTGATGTTGGTATTCCCGATGTTAATAACGATGGAATTCATGTAAAATAATTAGTTTTTTCAAATTCTAAATTTTGGCTTTTCTGGCTTTTTACTCGTTTTTTCCCTACTTTATTTCCACCATATTATCCGCCATATTCACATCTGCCAATCTTTGTGAAAAATCAATTCCTAAAGTAGAAATCTGCGATTTGTTGTAAGGAATGGTAAAAGTATATTCTTTTTGCGTCCATGGCCAATAATTTAAAGTCGTGAAATCGCCGTAAATATCTTTCTTTTTCCAAACATGCGTCATGTTCAATGGAATCTGGTAATTGATGACTTTTTTGTCTTTCGTCAAAATTGAAAAATCAATCGGCATCGGAACAGTTCCATTATTGACCAAAGTAACCGTTGTAGAATTAGCGTCGTATTTCACCTCTTTAATTCCATAATCAATGGTTTTCGTCGTGTTGATCCAATAATTCTGGAACCATTTTAAATCCATTCCCGATACTTTTTGTGCGATATGCATTAAATCTCGATCAGTTGGATGTTTCAGTTTCCACGTATTGTAGAACTCTTTCATGGTTACAGATAAATTTTGCTCGCCCATAATATAGCCGAGTTGTACCAGAAAAAGTTCGCCTTTCACATAACTTGCAAATGAATAGGCGCCTCCGTTATCATGGTGATCACCAAACCAAACTGCAGGTTCTTCGATTCCTCTTTTCACAAAATTTCTGTATGCGTTCAAAGTCCCAACAAACGGATTTGCAGTCGCAACTTTTGGCGGAAGAATTTGATGCATCACCAAATTTTCGTAATAACTCGTGAAACCTTCATCCATCCAAGGTCGCATGCTTTCGTTATAGGCCATAATTTGTTGGTTCCAGGAATGTCCACCTTCATGAACCATTAAACCAAGTAAGCCTTCTAAACTATTGGCTTCTCCTAAAATCATGGTACACATTCCGTATTCCATTCCGCCGTCTCCACCTTGAATAAAACTGTAGGTCGGATAAGTATATCGTCCGAAGGTGGCGTTCATCAATTGAAAAAATTGGGTAATGTAAGGTTTAGAGTCGCTCCACAGTTTTGTTTTATCCGATTTTTGGTAAACATAATACACTTTTGGTCCGTCGAGAACGGTAAAATTTTCTACGGTATAATCTTTATCTGCAGCCCACGCAAAATCGAGCATATTTTTTGCGCTCCATTTCCAGGTTGCTTTATTTTTATCATCGGTTTTAATGGTTGCTTTTTCGTCGTAACCTTTTACTTCTAGTGGATTTTCTAAAATTCCACCGGCTCCGATCACGTAATTTTTATCTATTCTAATGTTGACCTCGAAATCTGAAAAAGGGGCATGAAATTCTCGCCCTACATAATCAAAAGTCGCCCAACCGTCGTAATCATACTCTGCAATTTTCGGGTACCATTGCGTCACGGTCATATCAATTCCTTCGCGGTTGTTTCTGCCTGAACGTCGAATTTGCATGGGAATTACAGCATCCCAATCCATTGTAAAAGTAGTAGAAGAGTTGGGTTTGATGGGAGTTGCCAATTCCACTTTCATAATGGTTTCCTGAATTTCAAATTTCAGGTCTTTTCCATTTTGTTTGATCCAATGAATGTTTTGTGCGCCTTCTTCCGTTTTGGGAATCGAAGCTAATCGGGAAATTCCGTCTTTCTGTAATCGTGAGTCACCGTTTTTTCCTTGTCCACCAACTCTTTGATCCATCATTGATCCTGCTTTAAAAGCATTCCAATACAAATGAAAGTAAACGACCGTCAGTTCATCGGGAGAATTGTTGGTGTAGGTTAAAGTTTGTTTTCCTTGGTAAGTGAAATTTTCTGCATCTACATCAATATCCATTTTATATTTGGCGGATTGTTGATAATAAGCATTTTGCTGAGCAGAAGAGAGGGAGAAGATTAAAGAGAAAAGAATAAAAAGTCGCATATTCATTTTTAAATTTTTTAGAAATGGAAAGATAGGAATTTTTGAAAAAACAAAAGCTTTTCCACGAGAGGAAAAGCTTTTTGTTATCAATTCTGTTTTTATTTATTTTTTAGACTCCGAAGAAGCTAAAATTTTCTCTAAAATTCTCAAAGTAATCAGATAAGTTGGTTTCACGCCGGTTAATCCTAATCCGCCAGAAGATAGGGTAGAACCAGTTTCCAAAGGATTATCTGAAGCGTAATAAGCATACATTACGAATAAATCTTCCGAAATATGATGACGAATTTTCGAAGCCACCTGAATGGCTTTTTGGTAATGCGCTCCTTCCATTTCCAGACCGATTGCTTTCCAAGAAGTATCCATAAAATATCTTAGAATATCTTTATTTTGAAGAGAAGTTCCCAAAACGGAAACCATTCCACCTTCAAATGCTTGCAATTCATCGTCTTCGAAATCTGCTAATTTCAAAGCGTTTTCAAAAGGATAATTATCTGCAGTCCCTTCAAAAACATGGGAAGTTGGGATCATAATATCGCCTTTTCCACCCATCAAAATTCCAGCTTTCCCCATGATGGAAATTGATTTTACTTTCATGGTGTAAATTTCGCTGTTGTAATCATAAGGTCTTAAAAGCTCGTCCATCACTTCAAAAGCTTGCTCTCCAAAAGCATAATCAAAAACCAAAATCACATCATCACCAGAAAATTTTATTCCTGAAAAAGGCGTGTTTTTTAGGTCAGTTTTTGAAAGATCGATAATTTGAACGTCAATATTACTTCCACTTTGATCATCAATATAAATTAAACCCGCTTTTTGAGAATGTTTCAACACTTTTTCCTGCAAAGATTTTGTGTTAGAAATTTCTTCGTATAGTTTATAATCTACGTTTTTGGTGGCTTTTTTCCCGACTGCATCATTTGCATACAACATATTTTTCACCGAGTGCATGTTTGCAGAAATAATGTGCAAAGGTCGCATGTGCAGGTTGTTTTCTGCTAAAACTTGCTTCACTTTATTCGCCCATTTTTCGCCAAAGAAATGATGTCCAACTCTTTCTCGAAGAATTGCGGAGAAATATACTTCGCGCTCCCGAATTTTTTTGGAATCATTGAAGCTTTCGTTTCCAAGGTGATAAATTATTTTGAAAAGACGATCAGGGTTTTTGTCGTCACCGAAGTGATTGTACGCATTTAGGGTTTCATCAAACGTTCTTCCCAAAAGAGAGGAAAGGTGAATTAAAGCAACTTCTTTTTCTTTTCGGCTGAATTTTTTCTCGGCTTTTGCTACTTCTTCGATGATCTTCCAAGCTCTTGTTGGTTTGTCGTTTTCATCAGAAATAAAGGCAAGATTTCGAATTTTATCCGCTTCTATATATAAGAAGGTAAGGTGAGTTAGAATATCATAGATTTCAGAACGGCCCAAAAGAACTTCGATATTCATTTGATGTTCGTCGATTCTGTAACAGTTTCTTCGTCTTTTTTTCGGAACGATCACTTCAAAACTTCCTTTTTCGAAACCTTCATCAGAAGTTAGGTGAATGAATGAACATTCCTCAATTCCTTCTGGAAGTCGATCCAGAACATATAAAAGTCCGTCGAGTTCGATTTTATTAGGAACGCCCATTGTTCCGTAAATTTCAGGATTGATGGTTGTTAGAAGTGTTCGTAGGCTTTCTCCGGAAATCCCGGATGGTTTGAAAAAACCGCGATAGAATAAGTGTCGCATAGAAACATAAAGTCTTTCAATCGCTTCGGTTGTTTCTCTTGCACGTGAATTTACCATAGGTGTATCTTTTGGCAAAGATAATACATATTAACAGTTTTAAAAAATATCTGTGTTTTTTAGCACATTATTATTCCTTAATGTCATTGAAAAGATCCTGTTTTTAAGGAAAATTTAATTTTTATATTCCTGATTTATTCTTTTTATTTATTTTGGGCTATTAAATATTAAGGGGGTTATTGGTTAAATTGCGTTAATTTTAAATATTTCTTTAAAATTTCTAGGGGTTAAATAATTTTTAGTTCATTTTTTTTGTAATATTGCACTTTAAAATAAAATCAAATGGCGTATTTAAGATTTAAAGCATTAGAAATGCTTTCCTTTAAAGATTACAGAAAAGACAATGCAGTGGAAGTTCCTGCGAAATTATCAGAGCTTTTCTGTCAAAATGTATTTTCTGAAGAAACGATGAGATCATATTTGACTCAGGATGCGTTCAAGTTGATACAGGATGCGATAAAAAGAGGAACCAAGATTCAGCGCGATGTTGCAGATCAAATTGCAGTGGCTATGAAAGATTGGGCTTTGAGTAAAGGAGCAACGCACTATACGCACTGGTTTCAGCCATTAACGGGATCAACTGCAGAAAAGCATGATTCCTTTTTTACCCCGTTTGAAAGTGATCGCGCGATTGAAAGATTTTCTGGTGGAATGTTGATTCAACAAGAACCCGATGCATCTTCTTTTCCTAATGGTGGAATCAGAAATACTTTTGAAGCAAGAGGTTATACTGCATGGGATCCTACTTCCCCTGCTTTTATTGTGGGAACTACGCTTTGTATTCCTTCTATTTTTATTTCTTACACCGGGGAAACTTTAGATTATAAAGCACCGCTTTTGAGAGCATTACACGCACTCGATACTGCTGCAACAGATATTTGTAAATCGTATTTTGATAAAAACGTAACAAAGGTAAGTCCGACTTTAGGTTGGGAACAAGAGTATTTCTTGGTAGATTCTGCATTGTATCAATCAAGACCTGACTTGGTAATTACGGGAAAAACTTTGCTCGGACATTCTCCTGCAAAGGGTCAACAATTAGATGATCATTATTTCGGTTCTATTCCAACACGAGTAATGAATTTCATGAAGGAACTTGAAATCGAATGTATGAAATTGGGAATTCCTGTGACCACGCGTCATAATGAGGTTGCACCCAATCAATTTGAGTTGGCTCCAATGTTTGAGGAAGTGAATGTAGCGGTTGATCATAATTCATTATTAATGGATATTATGGCGAGAGTTGCTCATAAACATCATTTCCATATTCTTTTCCATGAAAAACCATTTGCTGGAGTAAACGGAAGCGGAAAACATAACAACTGGAGTTTAGCGACAGATACTGGTGAAAACTTATTAAGTCCAGGGAAAAACCCTAAGAAGAATTTACAGTTTTTAACATTCTTCGTTAATACGTTGAAAGCAGTTCATGATTATGCAGATTTGTTGCGTGCAAGTATTGCATCAGCAAGCAATGATCATCGTTTGGGTGCAAATGAAGCCCCACCTGCGATTATTTCGGCATTTATCGGAACCCAACTTTTCAGTGTTTTAGAAGAATTGGAAAAAGTAACCGACGGCAAACTTTCGCCGGAAGAAAAAACAGAATTGAAATTAAATGTCGTAGGTAAAATCCCAATGATTTTATTAGATAATACCGATCGAAACAGAACTTCACCTTTTGCGTTTACCGGGAATAAATTTGAAATCAGAGCGGTTGGTTCATCTGCAAACTGTGCGGAAGTGATGACGGTAATGAATTCGATTATGGCAAAACAACTTCAAGAATTTAAGGTTGAAGTGGATGCTTTAATTGAAAAAGGATTGAAAAAAGACGAAGCAATTTTCAATATTTTAAGAGAGTATATTAAGGTTTCTAAGAATATCATGTTTGAAGGAGATGGTTATTCTGATGATTGGGCTCTAGAAGCAGAGAAAAGAGGTTTGAGCAATTTGAAAACAACGCCAGAAGCTTTAAAAAGGGAAATGGATGATAAGTTTGTTGCGCTTTATGAAAGTTTGGGAATTTATACACACCGTGAAGTTGAGGCAAGAAACGAAATTAAATTAGAAAAATATTCTACCGTAATTTCTATTGAAGCGACTGTTCTTTGCGATATCGCGAGAAACCATATTATTCCTTGTGCATTGAATTATCAAAATCGATTGATCGAAAATGTGAAAGGCTTGAAAGATATTTTTAGCGAAAAAGAGTTTAAAAAATTAGCAGGTGAGCAAATGAATATGATCGCGGAAATTTCTGGACATGTTTCTATCATCAAAGTTGAGGTTGATCGTTTGTTAGGCGCAATTTCAACCGCAAAATCTGCAGCTAATTCTCAATTGATGGCAGAAATTTTCTGCAACGAGGTAATCCCATTGTTTGATAAGATTAGAGCGTCTTCAGATGCATTAGAAATGATGGTTGATGATGAACTTTGGCCAATGACAAAATACAGAGAACTCTTGTTTACAAGATAATTATTAGCGAAATATTTCTACAAAAAGCCGTTTCATAACTTAATGAAACGGCTTTTTATTGTTTTTAAAGAGAGTCTTTTAATGGCTTAAATCGCGGAATTTCAGCTGGTCAAATAAAGGAGAAAGACCTTTTCGTCGTAGTTTTATAAGATTTGCTTCATAGAGAATTCAGATGTACATTATAGACGCACTGAATAAATGTTAACAAATCACAAAAAAATAAAAACCGCAATCGCTTAAATAAAGGGATTGCGGTTATTTTTCTATTAACATTAGACTAGTAAATGTTAAATTGTGTTAAAAGCACTTTTAGAAAAGGGTGATTTAACCCTTTCTAAAGCCTGAATACTTACTTTTGCTTTGCATTTAAAAACAAATATTACTTTTTAACACAGAAAATATATATATGAAGAGAAGAGTTATGTTTTATTTAGTTGGTGTTATTGCTACTTTATCTTTGCAATCATGTGTTACGAACTACGTGGTATCAACGCCTCAAACTTATGTACATGAATACAAATCAGATGCCAAACTTGCGTCACTAGATAATAAAAGATTAGAGTCAGCGAAAGCACAATTATTAAGCAGTTTCAAGGATGAAAAATTTGCTGCGGCAAAAACCTTAGAAGCAACGTTAAAAAATGATGAAATCTCTAGAACAGTAAGATTTACTCAGAAATTAGACGATATTTTAAAAGAAGCAGAAACTTATTTAGGAACTCCTTACCGTTACGGTGGAATGACAAGAAGTGGAATAGATTGCTCTGCATTTGTACTTTCTGTATTCGGTGCAGTAACTGGGATGAACTTACCAAGAGTTGCAGCATCACAAGCTCAAGAAGGAGAAAAAATTAATAAAGAAGACCTACAAAAAGGAGATTTAGTTTTCTTTTCACATGGGAAAGGCAAAATATCGCATGTAGGAATTGTAGAAAATGTATCTGCTGAAGGCGATGTGACTTTCATCCATTCAGCAACTTCTAAAGGAGTAATGATTTCCTCACTCGCGGATTCTTATTGGGGACCAAAATTTAGATTTGCTAAACGAGTGTTGTCTCCTAATAATCTTAACAGTAATTTCGCAAATAATTAAAAGATTTATTCTAAATAATTGATTTTAAAGCTACCAGAAACGGTAGCTTTTTTTTGGTTGTAATGAATTGATTGATTGAAGTTTATTAATAATAAATTCAGAAAGAATTGGCAGCGAAAAAGCTCACAGACTATTGTTGAAACTTACATGTTTTATTCCACTTCACCCGCCAAAACATTTGATAAAATAAGCACTATTAATAGCCAAGAATTTTTGGTACAGCCGCATTTTTATGAGCCTTTCAAATATTTAGTGAAGGCGAAAGAATGTCAGTTTATTCTTTTACAAGTCAAATGTCGATTAGTTTCGAAGGAGGGTAAAACTTGAATTAAGATTCATTTACATCTTAAACTAAACTATTTCGATCGGTGTAATTGAGTTTGAAGAAAATAAAAGTCATGATCGAAAATGCTAAGAAAGATGATCCACCGTAGCTGAAAAAAGGCAACGGAATTCCCACAGTTGGGAAAAGTCCCATCACCATTCCAAGATTTATTGCGAAGTGCATCAGCAAAATGGAGGCAAAACAATAACCGAAAACACGATTAAAAGTTGATTTCTGCTGCTCTGATAAATAGTAGATGCGCCCGATAAATATTGTATAAAAAAGGATCAAAACGGAAGCTCCAAAAAATCCCCATTCTTCGCCCACGGTGCAGAAAATATAATCTGTTTCCTGTTCCGGAACGAATTTTCCTTGCGTTACAGAACCTTCCTTATATCCTTTCCCAAAAAATCCGCCAGATCCGATTGCGGTTTTTGAGTACAGCAAATTATATCCAGAGGTATCGCGAAATGCTTTTTCACCTTTGTAAAGTACTTCAATTCTTTCACGTTGATGTTTAGGCATTTTTTCTAGAATTTTAGGCGAACCATAAGCAAGACCGCACAACAAGATAAATGAGCCTGCAGAATAGACCACCGCATAAATATCCCAATGAATTTTGTAGGAATTAAATAAAATAATGATTCCATAAATCAAGGCAATTCCGATGATGATGTAGATCGGATCGATTGCTAATGCCGTCAAAAAAACAGCCGCTAAAATTCCTCCTACTCCGAAAAACCAACCACTTAAACCTTCACGGAAAAGTGCGATAAAATAGGCGGTAAATACGAGCAGAGAACCAACATCTGGGATGACTAAAACCACCGCTGCGGGAACGCCGATAATGGTTAGAGAGGTCCATAAAGATTTTTTAACTTTCAAATTAAAATCAGGACCCGATACATAGTTTGCGAGCATTAACGAAACCCCGATTTTTGCAAATTCTACCGGCTGCATGGTGATTCCGCCAAATTTATACCAGTTTCTCTGTCCCAAAATTTCTGTTCCGAAAGGAAATAATCCGATGAGGAGCAGAATACCTGCGACATAGATCATACTGGAAAAGTTTTCGAAAAATTTGGTTCTCATCATAAAAATCATGAGACCTACCAATTGAGCGACAAAGAAAAAAATCAGTTGTTTTTCTCCTAGAGCTTCATCAACACTATAAATATTCGCCACTGCAAAAAGAGAAATGGCGAGATAGAGAAAAATGCTTAGCTTATCTAATCCTTCTGTCCACTTCATTTCCTTGGTGTATTTATCTTTAGTTTAGATCTCAAAGAATCTCTTTTATAAATAAGTTTTGATCTTATGGGTTCGCTTTTAATGAATTTCAAGCTGTCCTCAATATTTTGAATCTTTACTGAATCTTTATTGGGTTCCTTGTAAAGCCCTTTTCTTTTTAATTCTACAACCCATTGTCTTTTATATTCAGGCATAAAACTAGCATTCACTAATTTTTTATAAAGTTGTTCGCGCTTCAAGTCTCCGGTTAAATATTTTTCGGCAATCGCCGTTGCAGCTGGTCCCGCCCAGGTTGCACCAAAACCTGCATGTTCGAAAACGGCTGCAATAACTATTTTCGGATTTTCTGCTGGAGCTGCTAAAACAAAAATTGAATTATCTTTTCCTTGTGGAACTTGTGCGGTTCCTGTTTTTGCAAGCATCGTAAAATCATTGGATTTTAAACCTCTTGCCGTTCCGCCTAAAACTACAGCTTCCATCCCTTTTATCACAGGAGTAAAATATTTGGGGTTCACCAAGGTTTTATGTTTTACCTTAAAACGCGCATCTGGATTAGGTTTTCCATCAATCAATTTTACAATATGTGGGGTATAATACCATCCTTTGTTTACGATAGCCGCGGTTGCATTCGCCATTTGCATGGGTGTAAGAAGTACGTCACCTTGTCCCATTCCATTAAAAATTGAACCGTTCATCGTGTAGGCAGAACTCCAGTCTTTTTTGCCACCACTTCTTTTTTCGTAAAATTCACCGCTTGGGATTCTCCCTTTAGATCCTACAGCTAAATCATTATTCAAAAATTCTCCGAGGCCAAAACTGCTCATTATTTTTTTCCATTCGTTAACACCTCTTGTGGGGTCTCCTGGATATTTATTCATGATTGCAATAAAGGCATATGAAAAATAGCAGTTGCTCGAAACCTGAATGGAAGGAATTAAAGGATCAGCTCCTCCATGACCTTTCACCCGTAAACCGCGATAATTAAAGCCACCACCACAAGGAAAAATAGTATTTTCATCCATTACACCCATTTGCATTCCTGCGGCTGCAGTAAGCAATTTAAACGTGGAACCTGGAGGATATGCAGCTTGAACAGAGCGGTCAAAAGTCGGTCTATTGTTATAAAGGGTATCCATTTGCAAACGGTACAAATTTTTAGTCTTTTCTGAACCAATAAAAAGATTAGGATCAATATCCGGACCTGTTGCCATTACTAAAATTTCTCCTGTTTTCGGATCAAGCGCTACAATTGCACCTTGCTTGTTGACCATCATTTCTTCTGCCATTTTCTGCAAATCGTAATCGATGGTTAAAGTAATGTCTTTCCCCGTTACAACGTCCCTGTCTAAAGTTCCATTTTTATAAGAACCGATATTTCTTAATCGAATATCTTTTTGAATATATTGCACTCCCTTTGTTCCACGCAAGGCATTTTCATACGATTTTTCCACACCGGTTTTGCCGATGAAATCTCCGGGTAAGTAATAGAGAGAGTCTTTTTTAATTTCTCGATCGTTCACTTCATTGGTATATCCTAAAAGATTCCCTGAAGTAGAAACTTCATATTGTCGTTGCGGTCGCGATACAATATTAAACGCTGGATACTTGAAAATGATTTCCTGAATTCGTGCAATTTCTTCCCTGCTCAAATTCTTCATGAAAGTCATTGGCGTGAGTTTGGAGTAATATCTTTCGCTTTTTAGTGATTTGATGATTTTAATAAAAGTACCCTTGTTAATTTTCATCAGATTGCAAAAATCTAACGTGTCAAAATCAGGTTTCATCAACGCCTGTGTGAAAGAAATTTCATAAGAAGGCTGATTTCCCACCATTATTTTACCGTTGCGGTCGAAAATAACGCCTCTTTGGGGAATGATGTATTCAGTTTTAATAGACGTGTTCGCTGCATTTAATGCATATCGGTCTGTGAAAAGTTGTAAATAAGAAAGTCTTGCAATGAATATCAATGCAAGTATTCCTAAAATGGCGGTGATTTTTAGATATTGTGGTTTCAAACTTTTTGTTTGATTTTAAAAGCTAAAGCATAGAGAACAATAAAAACAAAAGAAATTGCGCTCGTCGCTATAATATTGATGAAGATTTCGAATAATCTGCTCAATTTAAAGAATTCAATAGATTGAACTATAAATTGATGCAGAAAAATACTGGAGAATATAAAAAATAAATATTGAGTCCATTGCAAAGACTGAAAGGAGAAAAAATCAGTGGAAGTATCTGTGGATGTTCGAAAAATCAATGTTCTGAAATAGGCGATAATGACCGTAGCAAAAGTATTGATTCCCCAAGTGTACATAAATGCATCGATGCCTAATCCCAAAATAAAACTCAAAGCTAAAAATTGAAATTTATTTCGGAAGAAGGGATAAAACATCACAAAAACCGGATATAAAACTGGCGTGTATTTCCCGAAAAGCATGAAGCGATTCAGTACAAAAATTTGTAATGCAATAAGCAAAACAATCATCAGAAGATCTGTAAATAGTGTTCTGCTTATCATTTTTCTTTATTTATGGTCGCTTGTAAGGTATCTGAAATTTTGGAAACCTCTGCTTTTTTTAGATTTTTAACTACGTAGATTTTGCTCAAATTCCCCATTTTTTCGCTGAGTTCAACAGAAATATCCCAAAATCCAGTTTTGCTGTCTACTTCGTAACCCGCGACTTTACCGACCATAATTCCTTGTGGGAAAATAGCAGATTTACCATCAGTTACGATCGTATCTCCAATTTGCAGCGGAACATATTTAGGAACATCAGAGAGATGCATGATTCGGGAATCTTCGCCCCTCCAAGTTAAAGTTCCGAAATAACCCGATTTTTTGAGCGCGGCATTAATTTTAATTTTATTTAAACTTAAAATGGATTGTACCAAGGCATAAGAATCGGTAGTATTGATGACGATCCCGGCAATTCCGTTTGGTGCCATAACGCCCATTTTGGGCATCACTCCATCGCGTTTTCCTCTATTGATGGTGAAGTAATTGTCTTTTCGGTTGATGCTGTTGAAAACGATTTCGCCGTCAACAAATGTATAAATTTGACCACCACCAATGGTATCGTGAACTTTTCTGAATTGGGGTTTTAGGGATCCATTGTTGCCATAAACCTCTTTCATCAGGCTTTTGTTTTGAGCGACCAACTGTTCATTGATCTGTTTCAGTTTCAGGTAAGAAGCACCTTCATCAATATAGCCTGAAACCCAAGAATTAAAAGCCGCAGTTTGTCCTGCGATCCATGACTGCTGCATTGAATTTCTGCTGAAAATCAAAACCATAGCAATGAGTTGCAGAAATATAAAGAAGACGAATAGGCCGTTCTTCGAAAATAATCTCAGCAAAAATCCCATCGGTTAATGTCGTAAAAAGTTAAAAATTTATTTAATAAGGAAATTGAATTTATCCATATTTTTCAAAGCGATTCCCGTACCGCGAACTACTGCTCTTAATGGATCTTCTGCTACAAAAACAGGCAATCCCGTTTTTTTGTGAAGTCGATCAGCAAGTCCTCTTAACAAAGCACCACCACCTGCAAGATAAATCCCTGTTTTGTAAATATCTGCCGCTAATTCTGGCGGAGTAAGAGAAAGTGTTTCCATTACCGCATCTTCAATTCTGATGATGGATTTGTCTAAAGCTCGTGCGATTTCTTTGTAGTTCACCATAATTTCTTTAGGTTTACCAGTAATCAAATCACGCCCTTGAACCGGAACATCTTCAATATCAACATCCAGTTCTTCTACGGCTGAACCTACTTCAATTTTTACTCTTTCCGCAGTTCTTTCGCCGATATAAAGATTATGGTGTGTTCTTAAATAATAAGCGATATCATTCGTGAAAACATCTCCTGCAATTTTTACCGATTTATCGCAGACAATTCCACCCAAAGCTACCACTGCAATTTCTGTTGTACCACCGCCTATGTCGATAATCATGTTACCTTCAGGTTTCTGAACGTCTATTCCAACACCGATTGCCGCAGCCATTGGTTCGTAAATAAGGCGTACTTCTTTTGCGTTTACTTTTTGTGCAGAATCTCTTACCGCTCTTTTTTCAACTTCTGTAATTCCAGATGGAATACAGATCACAATTTTTAAGGAAGGTTGAAAAAGCTTTCCTTTAATCCCTGGAATCTGTTTGATGAATTCCTTGATCATGTGTTCAGATGCATGAAAATCAGCAATTACCCCATCTTTTAGAGGTCGGATTGTTTTAATATCTTCATGGGTTTTACCCTGCATATGTTTCGCTCTTTCACCTACCGCAATCGGCTTTCCGGTCGAGCGCTCAATTGCCACTATAGAAGGTTGATCAATTACAATTTTATTATTATGTATGATAAGTGTGTTCGCCGTTCCTAGATCAATCGCAATATCTTGCGTGAACATATCAAATAAGCCCATTTTTCGTGATTTTTTTTAAGTGTACAAAGATATAAATTTAGAACCGTTCTAAAAATTACATTCCATCTATTTTTGGTTAAAGTTTTATTAAATTTCTTTTACCTGATTCTATAACTTTTTTAAGTTGGAAATATTTCATTTTCAACACAAAAAACAAATAATACAGAATTTTTGATCGACTTTCGTGATAATCTTCATATTGCAATATCATCTTATATTGAATATAAAATCTTAAATTTGCCGTTGTTTATGAATCAGGATTTTAACATTCACAAAACTGCTAATTTTGCCGTTCTCAGTATCAGTTTCGAAAAAGCTGATGCAGAAACGCGTGGGAAATTTTCTTTTTTTGATGAAAACATCAAACATTTTGTCAATGAAATTCATGATCAAAATTTAGGAGACGCTTTTGTTGTTTCTACTTGCAACCGCACCGAAATTTATACGACGACCCCCAATTATCTACTGATTGCAGAACTTTATTGCAAAACCATCGGCGTAAGTCTTACGGATTTTATGCAATATGTAAACATTCTGAAGAGAGAAGAAGCCTTGAATCATCTTTACCGCGTTGCAGCCGGATTAGAAAGTCAGATTATCGGTGATTTCGAAATTATCGGGCAAATCAAAAATGCGTACTACCGTTTCAAAAAAGAAAAGCAAAACTCCAATCCATTTTTAGAAAGAGCGATCAATTCCGCCATTCAAATTTCCAAAAGAATCAAGAATGAAACCGGGATTTCCAATGGAGCAGCTTCTGTTTCATACGCCGCGGTTCATTACATTTTGAAAAACCAGACTCAGATCTCCGAGAAAAACATTTTATTGTTGGGAGTGGGAGAAATTGGACAAAATACAGTTGAAAATTTGGTAAAGCATGTCTACAAACCTAAAGTTAAAATAGCCAATAGAAGTGTTGCAAAAGCAGAAAAAATTGCGGAGAAATATAAAATTCCACACATCGAATTTGATCAGTTTCAAGAAGAATTGAGCAAAACCGATATTTTAATTGTAGCAACAGGAGCACAGCATCCGATTATCAACAAAACGCATTTCCCGAACGGAAAAGAAACGCTGGTCATCGATTTATCGATCCCAAACAATGTTGAAAAAAACATTACCGAAAATACCAATGTAAGTTTGGTTGATGTGGATCAGCTCTCGCTTCATATCAGCGAAACAATGGTGCAGCGGCAGAAAGAAATTCCGAAAGCCGAAGCGATCATCAAAGAAATGACGAAAGATTTTTTGGAGTGGGAAAAGAAACGAAAACTGGCGCCCAACATTCATCATTTCAAAGCAGTTCTGAAAAATATGGAACGCAACGAAATGCACAATATCCACAAGAAACATCATTATGTGGAGGTTGAAGACATGAAACTTTCTGATAAAATGATTCAGAAAATTACCAACCGTTTTGCAAAATATATCATTGATAATCCTTGGAAAGCCGAAGAAATAAGCAAATTGATGCACGAGATTTTAGTTGAACAACCCAATAATGAATTCAATGAGAAGCATTAAAATAGGCACCCGAAATTCTCCGCTTGCACTTTGGCAGGCAAGAGAAGTTGCAAGAAATCTTCAAAATAAAAATTATAAAACCGATATCACGCCGATTCTTTCTTCCGGCGATAAAAATCTCACCCAACCGCTTTACACGTTGGGAATTACGGGGATCTTTACCAAAGATTTAGACATTGCGCTCCTTAATAAAGAAGTTGATATCGCCGTTCATTCCTTAAAAGACATTCCAACAGAACTTCCCGAAAATATTTCCATAATTGCAGTTTTAGAACGCGATTATCCGCAAGACGTTTTGGTGCGAAAAAATGATGCTGCAACGCTGGAAATGAAAGATCTAAAAATTGCGACGAGCAGTTTACGACGACGTGCTTTCTGGTTGCGCGAGTTTCCGAACACCCAGTTTTCCGATATTCGGGGAAATGTTCAAACAAGATTAAAAAAACTCGAAGAAAATAATTTCGACGCTACCATGTTTTCTTTAGCTGCGATCGAAAGGATGGGTTTAAATATTGATTATGAGTTACTTCCGACGATGATTTCGGCACCCGCACAAGGTGTTGTTGCAGTTTGCGCAAGAACTGAAGATGCAGAGATTAGAGAAATTTTTGCAGACATTAATCACAAGCAAACCCAGATCTGTATCGAAATTGAAAGAAACTTCCTCAGTACTTTAGAAGGTGGTTGTACTGCGCCGATCGGTGCTTTTGCCGAAATTAATGAGCATAATGAAGTGCGTTTTAGAGGCAGATTGTGTTCATTAGATGGTAAAAACTGTATCGAAACCGATGAAATATTTCAGTGGAATGATACGGAAAATTTCGGAAAAATCATCGCTGAGAAAATACTCAGCAATGGCGGAAAAGCCTTGATGACCGAAATTAAAAATACCTTGTAAAACTTGCTTTGCGTCTTGATACTAAAAAATTAAATGAAGATTCTTTTCACCAAAAAATTGAATGAAGCTTTGATTTCCAATAAATTAGGAGATCAGTTT
This sequence comes from Kaistella chaponensis, assembly GCF_900156725.1. Lineage (GTDB taxonomy): Bacteria > Bacteroidota > Bacteroidia > Flavobacteriales > Weeksellaceae > Kaistella > Kaistella chaponensis. The sequence continues at coordinate 223,933 of NZ_FTOI01000005.1, forward strand.
TCTTGGGATTTTGTGGAAGTAATTGAGGTAAAGCCCTTAAAAATACAACCATTTGAACTGAAAAACAGGTCTCTTATTTTTACTAGTGTCAATGCGGTAGATGCTTTTTTTACCAACAACTTCTTCCCCAACGAAAATTTCATCAATAAGAATTTTAATAAGATTTACGCAGTCGGGTATAAGACGAAACTCGCCTTACGAAAAAACGGTTTTGGTACCTTCAAAGTATCTAAAAATGCCAGAGAACTTGCAGAATTTATCATTGAAAACAGTACGACAGAAAAATTTCTGCATTTTTGTGGGGATTTGGCTTTAGATGTTTTAGATAAAGCTTTGCCGCTGCAAAACATTTCCTATAAGAAAATCGTGGTGTATGAAACAAAATTAATAGAACCCAAAATTTCAGGAAAATACGAAGCAGTCAGTTTTTTTAGTCCGAGTGGAGTTCGTAGTTTTGCCAGGTTTAATTCATTTGGCGACATGAAGATTTTTTCGATTGGCGAAACCACCGAAAGCGAGATCAAAAAATTTACAAATAATCCAATTATAACAAGTAAAGAAAGCAATCTTGATGATTTGCTGAAATTAATTTCTGCCCAGAACCTATAAATCTGTGCAGGGAAAATCAAAAATTATGATTAAAAACGACCTGTATTTAAAAGCGCTAAAAGGAGAAACCGTCGATAGACCACCGGTTTGGATGATGAGACAAGCGGGAAGATTCTTGCCGGAATTTCGTGAGTTGCGCGATAAATATGATTTCTTCACCAGATGCCAAACTCCAGAATTGGCGTCGGAAATTACAATGATGCCAATTCGCCGTTATCCGTTGGATGCTGCGATCCTTTTTTCAGATATCCTCGTAATTCCACAAGCAATGGGCATCGATTTCAAGATGAAAGAAGATGTTGGTCCTTGGTTAGACACGCCGATTCGTACCATGGAACAGGTGCAGAATATTGCAGTTCCAGATGTTAATGATACTTTAGGCTATGTTTTCCAGGCGATTGAAATGACTTTGGAAAAACTTGATAACGATATTCCTTTGATCGGTTTTGCCGGTTCACCTTGGACGATTTTATGTTATTGCGTAGAAGGAAAAGGCTCGAAAACATTTGATGTTGCAAAGAAATTCTGTTTCCAAAATCCAGAAGCGGCTCATTTATTATTGCAGAAAATTACAGACACCACCATCGCTTACCTCAAAAGAAAAGTAGAAAAAGGCGTTTCTGCAGTTCAGGTTTTTGATTCTTGGGGCGGAATGTTGTCACCAGAAGATTACCAGATTTTTTCTTACCATTATATCAATCAGATCGTTGAAGCTTTGAGTCCACTCACTCATGTTGTTGTTTTCGGGAAAGGATGTTGGTTTGCTTTAGAGGAAATGACGCTTTCGAAAGTTTCCGCTTTGGGAGTTGATTGGACGATTCGGCCAGAATATGCGAGAATGTTAACCAATCATACGATGACGCTTCAGGGGAATTTTGATCCTTCAAGATTGTATTCTTCACCAGAAACCATCAAGAAAATGGTTACAGAAATGATCAATAGATTCGGAAAAGACCGATATATCGTGAATTTAGGCCACGGAATTTTACCGAATATTCCTTTAGAAAATGCCGAAGCTTTTATTCAGGCAGTAGTGAACTGGAAACCCAACTAAAATTATAGTGGTAAAGATAGTAAAGAACGTTTCCTAGGAAGCGTTCTTTTTTTGTACAATTATTTTTCAATTTCATAATACAGCAATTCCTTGTCACCATCGGGAAGTTGAACGGTTTTCTGGTAGTGTAAACCTAATTTTTTGATCAGATTTTGAGATGCAATATTTTCTTTAGTAGTGATGGCTGAAATTGTATTCAAATTAAAGACTGAAAAAGCTGTTTCCAAAAGTTTCGATGCCGCTTCGAAACCATAACCTTTCCCTTCAAATTCAGGGAGAAAAGAAAACCCAATATCGTGAACATCTAAACCATCACGTTGGAAAATTCCCACGGCTCCAATTTTCGTGTTGTCCGATTTTTTTACGACCAAATAATTTCCATAACCCAGTTTTTCGAGTTGGGGAAGAAATTTTGTGGTGATGTATTGCTCCGCATCTTGTATGGTTTTTATATTTCGATCGCCAATAAATTCGATGAATTTTGGGGAATTGTATAATTCAAAAATAAATCCTGAATCATCTGTTGTTAATGGTTTTAAGACTAATCTTTCTGTTTCCAATCTTTGTGTTTTCATTAAATTCCTTTTTTTCCGGCCAAAATCATTTCAATCATTTTCACCTTTCTGTTTTCGCGGGTTTCTGTCTTTTTAGCTTCTACAATCCAGCGGATATATTCTTTTCTGTGGGTATAACTCATTGCTTCAAACATTTCTTTTGCCTGTACATTTTCATTAAAAACCATCTGAACATCTTCCGGTATTTCAACAATTCGTTCTTCTTTGTCTTCCCAAATTTTTACCCAAACCTCATCACCAAAAGATTTCCCGAGTTTTGTTCTAATCTCTTGTGTTACTCCTAAAATATGGCAATTGCTTTTCATTTTCGCTAAAGTTCCCCGATATTCAATTTGATTATCAAACAAAACTTTTATTTTGACCTGCCCTTTTTTTCCATAAACTTCCTCGGTCGAAAAAGGAAATTCGATATAGGCTGCATTGATGTTGCCGTTCTGTACGATTTTGCCACAGAAAGCAATGTGATCTTGAGTCATCTTTAACAATTATGAATTCAAATTTAATAAAATCTGTGGCACAAAAATAGATTGTGAAAGTTAAATTTTATATAATGAAAAAAATAGTTTCTGGCTTTCTAGCCTTATTCGCGCTTTTAATCCTTGCCAATTGTTCCACCCAAAAAACTACTACTTCAACAATGATTGAAAGAGAATGGATGTTGGTTGAATTTCATGATTTCAGCAAAGAGGTGATGGTTGCCAATAAAGCCAATATGAATTTGACCCATGTAAAAAGTACAAGCAAATTTTCTGCAAAAATGGGCTGCAATAATATGTTTGGAACTGCAATTTTTGGTAAAAACGGAACCGTGAAATTTTCAGAAGTTGGCAGTACGATGATGTTTTGTGACCAAGCGATGGAATTAGAAGCTGCATTCGGGAAAGCGTTGCCAACAATGACAAAATATAAAACGGAAGGTCACTATTTGATCCTTTCTGATAACAACGGAAACGCAATGAAATTTTTAGCTGCAGATTGGGACTAAGAATGTAGCATATATATTTGAAATCTCAGATAATTTTGGCTGAGATTTTTTAATGGTGAAAATCAAATTATTATCTTTGTACAAATGCCGACAGGAAATTTATGTTAGAAAAAAAAGACCATCAATACGAAAAAGCTGTTTTAGTAGGCTTAATTACCCAAAATCAAGATGAAACCAAACTCATCGAATACATGGATGAATTGGAGTTTCTTGCTTTGACAGCAGGAGCAACAATTGAAACAAGATTTACTCAAAAACTCACGCAACCCGATCCAAAGACGTTTATCGGAAGCGGAAAAGCACAGGAAATAAGAGATTATGTAAAATCAAATGGAATCGGAACTGTAATTTTCGATGATGAACTTTCACCTTCACAACTGAAGAATCTTGGAAAAGAAATGGTGGATGTTAAAATCTTGGATAGAACAAATTTGATTCTTGATATTTTTGCCCAAAGAGCGCAAACCTCTTATGCAAGAACACAAGTAGAACTTGCTCAGTATCAGTATTTATTACCACGATTGAGCAAAATGTGGTCTCACCTTGATAAGCAAAAAGGAGGAATCGGAATGCGTGGTCCCGGTGAAACGGAAATTGAAACCGATAGAAGGATTATTCGCGACCGAATTACTTTGCTCAAAGAAAAATTAAAAACCATCGATAGGCAAATGGCAACTCAAAGACAAAACCGTGGAAAAATGGTTCGTGTCGCTTTGGTTGGCTATACCAATGTGGGGAAATCAACTTTGATGAATGCGATTTCTAAATCAGATGTTTTCGCAGAAAATAAATTATTTGCCACCTTAGATACAACGGTTCGAAAAGTAGTAATCGGAAATTTACCTTTCCTCTTAACCGATACCGTTGGATTTATTAGAAAATTACCCACACAATTGGTTGAAAGTTTTAAATCAACTTTAGATGAAGTTCGGGAAGCAGATTTGCTGATTCATGTTGTGGATATTGCGCACGAAAGTTTTGAGGATCATATCAATTCTGTGAATCAAACTTTAATGGAAATCAATGCGCATCAAAAACCGATGATTATGGTTTTCAACAAGATTGATGCTTTTGCCTACGAGAAAAAAGAAGAAGACGATCTCACTCCCGAAACGCGCAAAAATATTTCGCTGGAGGAGTGGAAAAAAACCTGGATGTCGAATTCAAAATATCCAACGGTTTTCATTTCCGCTTTAACGAAGGAAAACTTCCCTGAGATGAAGAAATTGATCTACGATGAGGTTTTAAAAATTCATACCGCCCGTTTTCCTTACAACGATTTTCTGTTTGAATATCATGATGATGAGGCGGAAGAAATAGAATCAGAAGATTAAGATCTAATGCGATAGCTACTTGAAAAAATGCTTGAATAATTTTTAAGCATTTTTTTTAAAGCTGATTGTTAAACACACCCATTTTTAATGAAATTAGATTATCAAAATATTATTTCAAAGGTTTACACCGATATTATTGCGAAAGAAAATTTTGGGAAAGTTCCGAGCTATATTCCTGAACTCGCCTGTATCGATGACAATAAATTTGGCATCAACTTCACCGATTTGAAACACAACAGTTTTGGAATTGGCGATTTTGAGGAAAAATTCTCCATACAAAGTATTTCGAAAGTTTTTGCCTTGTCTTTTGTTTATGAAAAACTAGACGAAAAACTTTGGAAAAGAGTAGATGTAGAACCTTCAGGGAGTGCGTTTAATTCATTGGTGCAATTAGAAGCCGATTGTGGAATCCCCAGAAATCCTTTTATCAACGCAGGAGCTTTGGTTATTTGTGATATCCTGTTAGAAATATGTAATAATCCGAAACAGGAATTAATTCAATTTATTCGAGATTTAACAGGTGATCAGCAGATATTTTTCAATGAAAAAGTCGCTGCGAGTGAGTTGGAGAATAGTTTCAGAAATGCAGCGATGTGTAATTTCATGAAATCTTTTGGTAATATTAAAAGTCAACCCGATGCGGTAATTGAATTGTATTGTCACCTTTGTTCCATCGAGATGACTTGTAAACAATTGAGCATGAGTTTTTTATATTTGGCAAATTTAGGTAAAACGCCATCAAATGATTTGCAGATTTTATCTTCCAGTAAAGCCAAAAGACTTAATGCAATATTATTGACTTGCGGATTTTATGATGAATCAGGAGAATTCTCTTTTCGGGTAGGTTTGCCTGGAAAAAGCGGTGTTGGTGGCGGAATCGTCGCCATTTATCCCCAACATTATTGCATTACAGTTTGGAGTCCGAAACTCAATGAAAAAGGTAATTCCTATCGCGGAATGAAATTTCTGGAAGAGTTTACAACGCAAACTGGCGAAAGTATTTTTTAAAATGATTGACGAAATAAAAGCTGCACTACAAGATCTTTCAAGTTCAGAAAAGAAAGAATTTCTCCCCAAATTTTTCAAAGCGGGGAAAGGAGAATATGCAGAAGGCGATCAGTTTATCGGCGTCACCGTTCCCGATCAAAGACAGATTGCGAAAGCGTTTTGCAACAAAGTTTCTTTAGCGGAATTAGAGGAACTATTATCCTCGCCAATTCACGAATATCGGCTTTGTGCATTATTGATTTTGGTTTCAAAATTCGAAAAATCAAAAGATTCCACAGAGAAAAAGGAAATCGTAGAATTCTATTTGAGAAATAAGAAATTTATCAACAACTGGGATTTGGTAGATACTTCTTGTTATAAGATTTTGGGAAGATATTGTTATGAAAATCAAAATGATAGCATTTTAAAAGACCTTTCGGAGGAAGAGATTTTGTGGAGCAAGAGAATCGCTGTTGTCGCCACGATGTTTCATGTGAAAAAAGGATCTTTTGCTTTATTGAAAGAACTGGTCCTAAAAAATCTTCATCACGAACACGATTTAATGCACAAAGCAAATGGTTGGCTTCTTCGGGAAATGGGGAAGAAAGATGAAGAGGAACTTCTGAATTTTCTCAATCTTCATTATCAAAAAATGCCGCGAACAACCCTTCGGTACGCCATCGAAAAATTAGATGAAGATCTTCGACAAGATTATCTGAAGTCCCGAATGTAAATGGATTCATTTTTTAGATGAGCTTTAATAGTACATTTTTAGACTCAGATTACTATTTCTTGGCGCTAAAAACGGGTTCTATTCTTCAGATTTTTTCCGGTTTCTTGTTTATTTTTCCGTTTTTTTCATTATATTGAGACAAATCACCCTATGAAATTAAAAAATCTTATTCACTGGACGGTAATTGTACCCATTGCATCTGCTGTCTTTTATCTTTTTGGGTTTCTAAATAATACACCTGCTTCTAATATTATTGGGGCTTTGTTGTTGTTTTCAAGCGTTTTGGCAGCTGTTCATCATGCAGAAGTGATTGCTCACAAAGTTGGTGAACCCTACGGAACAATTATTTTAGCAATTTGCATCACGGTTTTAGAAGTGGGCTTAATTGTTTCCTTCATGCTTTCCGGCAGCGAAGGCGCACAAACCTACGCAAGAGATACGGTTTTTGCTGCAGTCATGATTATTCTCAACGGAATTCTCGGAATCTGTATCTGGATTGGAAGCCGAAAATACAAAGAACAGTTTTTTATCACCAGTTCAGCGACTTCTTATTTGGTGAGTTTGGTAGCGATTTTAGTTTTAACTTTAATCTTACCCAATTATACCTCGAGTGCAAGAGGACCGTATTATTCTGAAGCACAGCTGGTTTTTATATCAATGGCTTGCCTCACTATTTATGGCAGTTTTCTGATGTTTCAAACGGTACGTCATCGTAATTATTTTGTCATAGAAACTCCCGATGAACCTTTACACGAAGCGGATCCGCCTTCTTTGCAACATGCGTTATTAAGTTTAGCATTGCTCATCATTTGTCTGGCAATCGTCATTTTTATGGCGAAGGGTCTTTCACCGGTCATCGAAGATTTTGTAGAAAATATCGGTGCTCCCCGAGCTTTGGTGGGAGTGATTATTGCGGCGGTAGTTTTGCTTCCGGAAGGTTTAGCGGCGATTCGTGCTGCACGAAACAATCAAATTCAGTCTTCTATTAATTTGAGTTTAGGTTCCGCATTAGCAAGTGTGGGACTCACCATTCCCGCAGTTTCGGCAGTGTGTATTTTTTATGATATTCCTTTCGTTCTGGGACTCGATATGAAATCGATCATCTTGTTGGCTTTGTCTGTATTTATCGTGATGTTGTCGCTCAGTCGCGGGAAAACCAATCATTTATACGGAACTGTACTTTTGGTGAATTTAGCGGCTTACATTTTTACGGTAATTGTGCCTTAAATCACTTGATTTTTCTGGCCATTTCCATTTTGTACCCCATCAAATTTGCGATGTTTGTTGCTTTGTAAATCGCTGTTTCCGCCATTTCGCCCGTGAAATTTTCTTCGATGGTTTGCTTCCACAATTTAAGCCAGTGTTCAAAATGAGATTTCTCCATTGCGAATTCAGCATTAATAGGAAAATGAACAGCCATAGGATTTCCTTTGTAAGAAATTTTGCCAAATAATAAGGTTTCCCAAAAGGAATACATTTTCGGTAAATGATGGCTCCAATCTACTTTTGCCACGTCATTGAAGAAGAATCCAATCGTTTCATCGGTTTCCACTTTATCGTAAAATTTATTGACCAAAAGCTCTATGTCTTCTCTAGATTCCAATTTTTTCATGGGGTAAAATTAAGGAATTAAAAAGCGTTCGTTTATGATTGTAAGCATTCCTGTTTTTATTGTTGTCGAACAATTCGCATTCTCCGATGGTATTCATCAATTGGTGGGTTTCGATGTTTTTCGCGGCTTTTTTCTGGGGCAAAAGCTTCTGTCTCGGTCACAGATTTTGTGTAAATGAAAACTGAATTCCCCGAATTTAAATTAATTTTGCACCATGGCAAAAATAGCAAATAGATTTTCTCGCTTGAAGTCTCGGGAAGATAGTGGTTTCAGTTCTAACGCTACAGGAAGGTTTGTTAACAAAAACGGAGCTCCTAATATCAAAAGAACGGGATTGTCGAATCCGCTCGAAAAATACAGTTGGTATCATACTTTACTCGATTTGCCTTCTTGGAAATTTATTTTTTTTCTAGTGTCGGGTTATATTCTTGCCAATCTATTTTTTGCTTCTGTGTATTACGTTATTGGTATTGAGCATCTCACCGGAATTGATAAAAGTACGCCCCTCCATGAATTTAATGATGTTTTCTTTTTCAGTTCCCAAACTTTTACCACGGTGGGTTATGGTAGAATTGCACCCGTCGGATTTTTGGCGAGTTTGGTTGCAACATTCGAAGCGTTTTTAGGATTATTGGGATTTGCCATTGCTACAGGTTTATTTTATGGAAGATTTTCCCGACCACGTGCATTTTTGAAATTCAGCAGCATCGCGTTAATTGTTCCATTTAAAGGGGGAACTGCTTTGATGTTTAGAATGGCTCCGTTTAAAAATAATCTTTTAACCGATGCCCAAATCATTTTAACATGTGCAATAGAAGATCATACTGAGGAAGGAAACTCGAAAAGCAAATTCTTTACTTTAGATACCCAATTGAATACCATAAACAGCCTTTCGTTAAACTGGACTGTTGTACATGTCATCGATGAAAATTCCCCATTTTTTGATTTGGGCGAAGATCATTTTAGCGAGATGGATATTGAAATTTTTGCCCAAGTTCGCGCTTTCGATGAGGTTTTTTCTAATACAGTTGTGCAACGTACTTCTTATGCTTCCATTGAAAACGAAATTGTTTTTGGAGAAAAATTTAATATGATGTATGCGCCGTCGAAAGATCAAAAAACAACGGTATTGAATTTAGGTTTAATAGATTCTTACATTCCGAAAAAAAGATAGAAGATGATGGATTTGGAATTTTATCAATCACAAGCACAATTGAAACAGAAAGAACACAAAAAATTTCTGGATCAATTAAAAAAGAAACCACCCAAAAGTTTAGATTACCTCGTACAAGAAACGCACGAGGAGGTTTTTGAAAAAATCGATTGTTTGCAATGTGCGAATTGTTGTAAAACAACGGGTCCGCTGTTTACGGAAAAAGATATCGAAAGAATCTCCAAACATTTGCGGATGAAACCTGCAGATTTTGAAAAAAAATATTTGCAGACCGATGAAGACCAGGATAAAGTCCTTCAAAATCTACCGTGTTGGTTTCTCCATGAAGACCATACGTGTTCGATTTATGAAGTGCGCCCGAAAGCTTGTCGCGAGTTTCCGCATACCGATCGCAAGAAAATTTATCAGATCAATCATTTAACGCTCAAGAACACGCTTATTTGTCCGGCTGCCTTTGAATTTGTAGAAAGGATTCAAAAAAAAATTGAAAAGAAGTAATTTTCCAAAAACCTCTTAAAGTCTTATAATTGAAGTTAAACTTATGATTAAGAAATACAGGTCGCGCTTTTTCGGCGTTAGAGTACTATTAAAGTTAAAAAAGTATTATTATGAAAAAGTTATCAATCGCAATCGTATTAGTAGGTTTAAGTGCATCATTTGCGAAGGCACAATCTACGGAGCAAAAAAGTAAAGTCAAGACGGAAAATGCAGCAGTTGCTGAAGTGAAAGCAGATACTACTGTTGTAGCTCCTGCCGCAGAAGCTGCTAAAGTAGAAACCATGAATATGGAGGAAACTAAAGTAAGAAATGAATCGCCCGCTGATTTGAAACAGAAGGCAACACAGGAACAAAAAGAGAAGAAAAAATTAGTTGAATAGAGAAAGTAAAAAAAAAGTAAAAAGAAAGAGAAATTCCCGCAAATGTGGGAATTTTTTTTTGGAAACCCTCCTACAAGTGGAGTTCGTTCAAACTAATGTCGTTGGGTTCTGTGCGCTTTCATTTTTCTGGCGCGAACGCAAAGGTTACCTGTTTTTCGGGTAGAAGAAATCTTAGTTATTTGGCGGTTCCTAGTTTTATTGTGTTGCCTGTATCCATTCCGTCACGATGGCTCTAAGTTCTGCTTCTGCATTTTCGATGTCTTCTAAACTTTTGAAAGTTACAACAGCGCGGTCGTTTTCTTTCCAAACCAACATTTTACTTTTATTCGCAATGAATTGGTCTTTGGGTTGGATCTGCTTTTTAGCTCCTCGATGAAAAATCAGTTGAACCTGTTTTTTTGAAGGCTGAATTCTCATCGTAATTCTATCTTCATTATGAATGGAATAGTTGGGTCCATTCCATTTTATATTCTCGGTCAATGCGGTGTTTGCCGACAATATGTACCTCCGTAATTGTTCAATTTCATTTCTAAATGGATGGTTTAGCTCATCCAAGAAATCTGTTACTTCCCGGTTTAGGTTACTTTTTTCTGTCATTTTTTATTTTTTGGGTTGCTCCTCTTGTGATGGCTCATAATAAAACACCGTTGAACCAGATGATAGTGTTTTGGTTTTGATGAGTTTCAAGAAAATCCTTTTTGTAATTTGGTCGAACAGTTTTAGTCCTTTCCCTTCGATGATCGGGTGTACGCAAATTTGGAGTTCGTCTATTAAGTTATTGTTTAACAGTTGAACAATCAAACTTCGGCTTCCCACTGCAATGTCGTTTCCTGATTCGTGTTTAAGTTCCAGAACTTTTTCGATTAGGGGGCGGTTTGAAAGTTCTGCACTCTTCCAGTTGGTGTCTTTTAAGGTGGTAGAGAAAACAAGTTTAGGAACTTTGTCTATTGAAATTGCAAAGTCGTCTATTGATTTTTTACCAGAAGGATTTTGCAAAACTGTTTTCCAAAATTGCATAAGTTCGTAGGTTGTCCGTCCATACAGAATAACTCCCGTATGATCGAGTAGATCAGCATAATGTTGATGCAAATCTTCACTAGGAATACCTGTAGTATGGTCGCAAACACCGTCAAGTGTCATATTAAAGGCGGCAATAACTTTTCTCATCTATTAATTTCTTAGGGATCGATCTGTTTTGGAGGTCGGATACAATGACTGTTTTTTTTTAAGGTCTTACAGCGCTGTTTCTTTATCCAAATATACCCAATAACTTTCTATCGTGCCACAAGATCTACTTTCACCTTCAACACGTTCATCATGATTGTCTTTTAATTTACAATCCACCCTTTTACCTTAGAAACCCACACTTTCTGCTGAAGTACCCACACTTTCATCTGCGATACCCACACTTTCAACTGAAAAACGAACCTTTTTTGCTCATCATCCACACTTTTAGATTGGATACCCACACTTTCATCTGCGACACCCACACTTTCAACTGAATTTCCACCCTTTTTGACTGGAAATCGAGCAAAAAAGGGTGGTTTGTAAATCGATAATTTACAAAACGACTCTTTTTGACTCGTTGTTGAGCCTCGAAGCCTCGTTTTTCTCAATGAGAAGAAGGTTTTATAGTTTTAGAAGAAATTTATTCAACTCTCGAAGGCGGATGCTTTGCAAAATTCTGGGATTTTCAAACTACTTTAAAAATCCATATTCCAAAAGCAAAACCCAAAACGTTGCTTAAAAAATGCCGATGTTGCAAGGAAGGAAATTTCGTGACCATCGCTCTTTTCGGACAGCGAGGACCGCTAGAGGATTTTCTTTTCGTAACCCGAACTTTAACTGCAAAATAACCATTGTGGGTAAGGGAAATGGTGTTCTGCCACAAAGAAAAACCGCAGAAAACGTCTTCTAAAGGCGACCAAACGCCACAAAAAAAGTAGTTCTTCTAAAAAACTGCTTTGTACATCTAAATTCTAAAAACGACAACTCCATAAGGTTACCAAGTGGGGAGGAAAAGCCACCGAAGGTTCCGTTCAACGGGCTTTCATTGTTGGCTTTTCAAGCCCAACGAAAGCATAGTTATTAGCGGATAGCCCATTTTCACTTTTCTGTTCCGTCAAAATTATATTCTCCAAGAGTCCATTCAATCATTACTTCGTTAATCCATTCAACAAAGTTTTTATTACAAGTTTCTACTTCGGATATGTTTTTATAATTGTAATCGTGTTGCCAAAATACAATTGGACATATTTCATTTTCAATTCGAGATAAATCTATACAATAATGATTTCCATATCCATCAGGTGAAAATGGTAAAAAATATTTTGGCATAGGATTACCGACTTCATTATGTTCAAAATCATATATTTCATCAAGTGAAGAATTCAAAAACTCTTTTCCAATTCCATATACTTCTGTTACACTTAAAGAAAAACCATTATTTTTTTTAATAAAATATTTAAAATCCTTTGGCAGTTTATATTCAATTTTATTTTCAAAATCTTCAATTCGAGAGTCAATTATTGGACTTTCTAAATTCAAAATTGAATTTGAAAATTTTAATAATTCTTCGTATGTATTTAGGATTTTGTCTTCCATTTCGTTTTGGGTTTCCGCTAACGGAAAAAGTATTTGCGAAGGGCGGGCTAAAATTGGACTGAAAAGTTCAATTTCGACCGAACGAAGCAAATTGCTTTTTCAGATTACCAAATTACAAAAAAGTAATATGAAAAGCGCATTGCGACTAAATGCATCGGGTCTTTCTATTATATATTCAACCCCGCCTTTTGCAAATATTATGTTAGCGGTTCGTTGTTTTTTATTTTTTTATGTTTACTTGCTTACCAACTGTGCTTCATCTAAAGGCTCACTTGTTTTTCTAAAGGTATAATCTCCCAAACTTGCACCTCCAGAGCAAAACCAATGCAGGGTAGAAACATCATCAGCTTTACCTTCTCCATCAATCGTTACTTTATTGTCTTTGAATGTAAACAGTACGGTATTAGCACCATCAGTGGCTTTGTAAACTCCTACGCTTATTTTCGTACCATTACCTTCAAATGAACAGGTGCCTTTTTTCTTGTCTGCTCTTGCACGAACACTCAAGTGCATGGTACTATCGGTAAGTTTTTTTGCACTCACCACGAGCCAGTCGAAGCCTTCTTTTCTTCTGCTGTATTCTTCTGTAACATAATCGCCAGAATAGTCAATTACAGATTTAGTAGCTTTTGGCTGTTCTTTTACATCTTCTGTCTTTGTAACAGATTGTTCATTTACATTAGTTTTTGTAGATTCTTTGCAACTTGCTAATGCTACTGAAATGACTAATGCTAAAATTGTTTGTTTTGTCATTTTGTTGTATTATAATTTATTAATTTATGTCGTCTTTTTTTACAATGACCGCTAACGGTTGCGTATTGGCGATGGTGCGGCTTTTACGCGAAAACGTTTTTATTATAAACTAATCTTCGGAACATCTAAAATAGTTAAACTTGCGATTCCTCCGCACTATTGCCAATACGATGTTATCTGGCGTTTTTATTTTCAATTAATTCTTTCAGCAAGTTTTCTAGAACTTCATTTCCGTTTTGTTGATAGATAATTCCGTGGTCTCCATTTGCTATAGATTCAAAATGCCAATTCCTTGACTTGTTTGTGTTATATATTTTTTCTACATCATCAAACTTAAAAACAGAATCATCTTTTGTATGGATTTCATAAAAAGGTTTATCGAAATTGAAATTAATATTTCCAATCTCTAATTTAGGATTAGCAGAAATCGCATAAAAACCTGTAAAAATACTTGGTCTTTGAGAAGCAAACCAAAAAGTTGCTGTGCCACCATTTGACATTCCTCCCAAATAAATATTCTTTTTTTCTATATTATAAGTAGATTTAACTTGATTCAGAATTTTATAGATGTTCTCAAAAGCCTTATTCTGATTCATCCAGCCAAAATCTTTCTTACCAAATGGATAAATAATTATGGAGTTAAAATGGTCTGCAACTTTAAAAATTGGTTCTTGCGTTATTTCAGGTTTATCAAAATTGAAATTTTCTGTTGAGTTAATTCCTCCGTGTAGATATATAAATGCTTTTATAGGTTTATTAGCATTGTAATTTTTAGGAACATAGACTAAATAAGGAACATTGATATTTTCCGCGCTTGAATAATATAGTGCAAAACCAGAATCGGCGGTATTAAATTTTGATTTTTTTTGTTGAATAGCATTCTTTGTTATAGTGGAAACCCATTCTTTAGATTTTGCTTCTTCAATTAATTTTTTATCTGCAAATTTATTTTGCATTGTGTTGATAATTGAAGCCCATTTTTCTGTGCTTTTTAATTCCTTGAAACTTTCATCTTTTTTAATAAAATCTATTTCTCCATCTTTTAATCCTAAACCTTTTTCGGCAGCAACATTAAGCCAGTTTAAAGCATCTTCATTTTTTTCACAATTGACAGCAGAAAGAGAAGCATAGTAATAGTCGTATATAGAACCTTGATCACTATCTATTAATAAAGGTTTAAATATTTCATAAGCGTTACAAAAATCTTTTTTGCTTACAAATTCTTCTGCTTTCGCTATTTGTTGTTCATAATTTTGGGCAAACGAGTAACTCACAAGAAAACTTGCTAAAATTGTAAAAATTGTTCTTTTCATACTTTGTCTTTTTAAAATGACAGATAACGCCCGTCGGCTTTGCGAAGTGCGAAGCATTTCGCAAAACCGACAGTTAGGCGAATGTTTTTGTTTATGCTAATTTACAAAAACAAGT
>NZ_FTOI01000034.1 GCF_900156725.1 Kaistella chaponensis
GTTTCCCACATTCCAACAAAATTTTAACAATGACAACAATAAATTATTAACAAAAAACTCTACTTTTGAGTGTGCCTAAGATGGGTGAGATTACACAACGACAACAATAAAATATTAACAAAAAACTCTACTTTTGAGTGTGCCTAAGATGGGTGAGATTACACTGGGTGAATAATTATACTTCAAATAGTATGATAAACGATTCCAAAATATCTATTTCTTGCAACATAATTAAGAATATTTGCTATAATTGAAATTTCCTTATCAAAATCAATAAAAGAAAATTTTAATAGAAAAAAATTATCTAAAATTTTACAATTTGAGGGAATTACTATTAGTCTTCAATATTGCTTTGAAAGTCATCTGTATATTTTCTGAATTATTAAAACTAATGCAATAAACAATTTGAAAGTGTAACGCAACTACAAAACTTAATGCGATTCGCACTTTAATTCTGAATCTACCTAAAACTGGATGAAATCGTTTATTAAAGCCATTTTTCAATTTGAAAATACGGTTCTTTTCACTTATAAAAAATTGAAAAAGTAATGAAAACTTTAATATAAGTATAGAAACTCAAAAAAATATTTTTTAATATGGATTGAAAATCACGAGATAAATACTGCTTTTTCATAATTAATGAAACTCATTATATGTTATAAATACGAATTAATTCTCTTTTATCAACTATCTTAAACAATCAACTGATTTGCTTTAATTTCTTAAACCAATATTTCAGGTAAAATTTTGATAATACGTTTTATTTGAATGTAGCGAATGTATCTTGTAATGCTATGCAAAGATACAAATGCCAAATTTTCAACTTCAGGTTCGCTTCTAATTATATGAAATCTAAATTTCCTTTTCTTTATGATTATAAAACATCCATTAATTCCTAGGAGCCGCTATAAATTAATATTAGAATTACATATCAAAAAAAATACATTTTCAGATTATCAAAATTTTTCACATAGTTCCTAGGTTTTGTGACTGCTGTAAATCTCCGTGCTAACAATCAGCGCGATCATATGATTGGATTGTAATGGTTGGTTTTCGATTTTGCCGATTATACTGTTGTATAAAGGACATAAAAAAAGCTCATCAAAATAAATTGATGAGCTTTAAAAAAAACTGGCGGCGACCTACTCTCCCGCTTTCGCAGTACCATCGGCGCTAGAGGGCTTA
>NZ_FTOI01000014.1 GCF_900156725.1 Kaistella chaponensis
TTTTAATGAAAGGAAGAGCATTTAATTCTGAATCAAGCCTTGAGTTTTACTCTGAGCGGAACATAGTTTAATTAAATGCTTTTCTCTTTCTAAATTTAATAATTTTATCGATTACAAATCTAAAGGAACGGAGCTCTTTTTGCCTGTCTGAATTTTCTTGTCGAAAACTAAACTTCGAAGGCAAAAAAGCGGGAGTGGAAGGCGGAAATGTCTGCCAAAAAATAATAATAAATAAACATTCGACGTAGTCAAATTGCTGCCCAAAAAATTATTATTAATCATTCCAAACGAATTTTAAATTTTTTCACGGCGATGATAAACAATACCGCCATCATTGCGAAAAGGACGAGAACATGTTTCCAGACTACTTCTAAACCAGTTCCTTTGATCATGATATTTTTTACGATTTGGTAATACCATTTTGCGGGAATGAAGTTTCCGACCATTTGTAAAGGAATCGGCATGTTTTCCACAGGAAACATAAAACCGCTCAACATCAGTGTTGGAAGCATGGTTCCGACCAAGGAAATGAGCATTGCGGTTTGTTGCGTTTTGGTGAGAATGGAGATGACGATGCCGATTAAAAGGTTGGTAATGATGAAAATAATGCTGATTCCGAAGAGTAAAATGAGGTTTCCTTTGATGGGTAAATCGAGCACGGTTACGCTTAAAATAATGATGGAAACCAAAATAATCAGCGAGAGTATGAAGTAGGGAATTGCTTTGGCTAAAATGATAATGTAAGGTTTCATGGGGGAAACGAGTAGAATTTCCATGCTTCCGGATTCTTTTTCGCGAACGATTGCAATGGCGGTCATCAGTACACAAATAATTAAAAGAATGAATGCCATGACTCCGGGAACGAAATTCGGAGCGCCTTTTAGCTGTGGATTGTACAGCATTCGAATTTCCGCTTGAACCCCAGAATTTTGCTGTAAAGTTTGCTGTCCGTAAAAATCCAGCAAAATGTTCGACATGAAACTGTAAATTTGATTGGCCAAATTGAGGTCGGTTCCATCCGTAATCAGCTGCAACTGCGCTTTTTTTCCGCTGTTGATGTCTGCGGAAAACTGGGTCGGAATCACCACAATCATTTTAATTTTTCCACCTTTGAAGGCGTTTTCAGCTTGGTCGATGGATTTCAAGTTTTTATCGATATCGAAATATTGATTGGCGTTAATTTTCGAAATGATTTCAAAGGAAGTTTGAGATTTATCAAGATCTAAAACCCCGATTTTTGTGTTTTTAACTTCAGTGCTTAAGGCAAAACCGAAAAGCAAAATCTGTACAACCGGCATTCCGAAAAGCAGCAACAAAGTTCTTCTGTCACGCAAAACGTGTAGAAATTCTTTTTTTACAAACGTTAATAATTGTTTCATGATGATCGTTTATTCCACTCGTTTTGCGCCTCTTGCTAATTCATAAAAAACATCGTCCATATTCTGAGCATTGTAGTGTTTTTTTAGATTTGCAGGCGTATCCAAAGCCGCGATTTTTCCATCAACCATGATGGAAATTCGGTCGCAATATTCGGCTTCATCCATATAATGTGTCGTGACGAAAATGGTGATTCCACGATCTGAAGCTTCATAAATCATCTTCCAAAATTGTCGTCGCGTTACAGGATCAACTCCACCAGTTGGCTCATCCAAAAAAACAATTTGAGGTTCATGAAAAATCGCGACCGAGAAAGCCAGTTTCTGTTTCCAACCCAAAGGAAGTTCCGAAACCAGTTTGTTTTTCTCATTTTCAAGTCCAAGTTCTTTTATCAATAAATCTCCTTTTATTTTCAGTTCTTTTCTTGGAATTCCATAGATTCCGCCGAAGAAATTCAGGTTTTCTTTAACGGTTAAATTGTGGTACAAAGAAAATTTCTGACTCATATAACCGATGTTTTTTTTGATCATTTCGGTTTGTTTGTAAACATCAAATCCCGCAACAGTTGCAGTTCCTGAACTTGGAATAGAAAGTCCGCTGAATATTCTCATCGCGGTGGTTTTTCCGGCACCATTTGCACCGAGGAAACCAAATATTTCTCCTTTTTTCACCTCAAAACTGATGTGATCAACCGCAGTGAAATCGCCAAAAATTTTGGTGATGTTTTCTGCTTTAATGGCGATGTTTGACGTTTCGGTGTTCATTTTTTAATTTGATAATAAGCGGATGAAACTATCTTCGATACTGGCTTTTACAGCATTGATTTCTATATTTTTGAAACCTTCTTTTTCTAAATATTCAATGATGTGTGATTTTGAAAAAGTTCTATTTTTATCGATGGTCAAATGCACAAATTCTCCGTACGCATAAACATTTTTCTTTTCTTCAAAGTTTTCCAAAGCTTTTAAAACGGTTGAAATTCGACCTGCTTTCACTTCAAAAATATGATCTGGATAAGAATTACTGATGTTTTCGGGGGTATCGATGGTTAATATTTTTCCGTGTTGAATGAGCGCGATTCGGTCGCACAATGTGGCTTCATCCATATAAGGTGTTGCAACCACGATGGTGATTCCTTGTTTTTTTAGACGTTGCAACATTTCCCAAAATTCTTTTCGCGAAACAGGATCAACTCCTGTTGTCGGTTCATCGAGAAATAAAACTTTCGGTTTGTGAATTAAGGCGCAACACAAAGCGAGTTTTTGTTTCATTCCACCCGATAATTTCCCGGCTCTGCGGTTTTTAAAAGGTTCAATTTGAATGTAAATATCTTTGATCAGATCGTAATTTTCTGTAATGGTTGTATTGAAAACACTCGCGAAAAATTCCAGATTTTCTTCAATGGTTAAATCTTGATAGAGGGAGAATTTTCCCGGCATATATCCCAAGATTTTCCGAAGTTCTTCGTAATCTTTCACGACCTCCAAATTTTCAATCGATACCGCACCAGAATCTGGCAACAAAACCGTTGTCAATATTCGGAAAATAGTGGTTTTTCCGGCGCCATCTGGACCAATCAATCCAAAGATTTCTCCTGAATCGACATCAAAACTCACGTCTTCAACTGCAAGAATTTTTTCATTTTTCTTGCCGTATGTTTTGGTGAGATTTTTGACGATTATTGATTTCATTACCATTATTTTAACTGAAAATTTTTTACCACAAAGTCACAAAAGTTGACTGTATATTTTAAGTTGAGCAGAAGAGCAAAAAAGGTAACTGGTCAGTTTTTAGTGTGCTCTTTTTGTGGACTTTTATTATCTTATTTTTCATATAAAGCTTTTGTGACTTTTGTGGTTTAAAAAATTAAAATTTCACGTCGCCGTACATTCCGATTTTGAGGTAACCATCATTTTTTACATGGATTTTTGCAGCATAAACAAGGTTGGCTCTTTCGTTTTTTGTTTGAATGGTTTTTGGGGTAAACTCCGCCTTCGAACTGATCCAGTAAATCGTTCCGGGAAGTTCTTTGGTTTTTCCTTCACCAGCTTCGAGTAAAACTTTTACCTGTTGTCCGATTTTTATTTGCGGCAATTGATCTCCTGTAATGAATATTTTTAAGGTCATCACCTCTAAATTCGCGATTTTGAAAATGGGTTTTCCAACAGTAGCAAACTCTCCTTGATTCAAATATTGGGTCAAAACCATTCCAGAAATTGGACTTTCAATCGAATTGTTTTTCAATTGTTCATCGATTTGTTCTATTTTTTTCTGAGTGGGTTTTCTTTCACTTAAGATGGCGCGGTTTTGAAGGGAAACATTTTCTTTGGTTGTAGAAATTTGTTGCTGTAAAACACTCAACTGACTTTGAGCAGCAGCTATTTGTTTCTGAATGACTTTAATTTGTCCGTTTGCATCGTCGAGTTGCTTTTTTGTCGCGGCATCTTTTGCAACCAAATTTGCAGTTCTGTTTCTCTCCCGAACTGCATTTTGAAGTTGTTCCTGTAAAATAGAAACATTTGCAGATTGTGTAGAAATTTGGGATTGTAAAACCTGAATTTGTGGAAGTGCAGAATTGGTTTTTTGGTCGATTGCATCGATGGTTGCGATGACTTGTTCTTTTTGTAATTCTACATTTTTTGGGTCAATTTCACCTACTTTTTCATTGCGTTTTAAATGTTGACCTTCTTCCAAATTAAGGTTTAGAATGGTTCCATTTGCTTTTGCCGTAACCAAGATTTCATCAGCTTCAAAAGTTCCGGAAGCATCGTAATTTTTAGCAGCATTATCACAGGAAAAGAGGGCGAAAATGGAGAGAATGAAGATGTGTTTTTTCATGGTACGGGCTTTTTTATTTTTGAAGTTCGGCGGAAGATTTTTTTTATCTTAATGTCACGCTTTCAGCGTTATCACCCAACTTTGATTTTAGATTAGAATAATTGCATTCCTACGGAATTTTTTTTAATGATAAATGCTTGTAATATTTTGCTTTTTTTAAACCTTAAAATCTAACTTTTCTAATGTGAAATAATGTCTATTATCTAATGTCTTATCTATTGATTGATTTGCGCTTTTAGATTATATTGCGTTAGGAGATACTGAATTTCGTGGGTGATTTTTTGATTTTTTGCGCGGTCGAGTTCATTCACTTCCCGCAGATAATCGTTGGTGGTAATCACGCCGTTTTCCAGTTGTGCAAAAGTGGCTTGTTTGATGCTTTCGCGTAAATGAATTAATTCATCATCTTGAGTAATGAGTTGCTGAATTTTATCGAGATCATTGTTGTTTTGAATAGTTTGAAACTGCTGATTGAAAAGGAAGTTTTCTTTTTGCACCTCGATTTCCTGCTGCTGAGTTTCAATTATTGCCAAATCATTTTTCTTGGTATATAACCCAGAAATCGGAATGTTTAAACGTAAACCACCAATGTAGAAAAGGTCGAATTCGTTTTTCAGCATATTGAAACCAGGTTTTCCATAGCCTCCTTGAAAAAAGGCTCCTAATTTTGGAAGATTTTTGGTGTTAATGTTTGATTTTTGTTGTTCTAAGCCAATTTTTTGCAAATCATAGAGTTTGAGTTCTGCACGTTTGTTTTCATCCTGAATCAGGATTTTTTGCGGTTTTTCGAGGGGTGTATTTTCATCTAATTTTTTTTGAATAAAGACAGAAAGCGTTTGCAATAAGCTTTTTTTCATGGATTGAAGTTCAATCTGTTTCTGTTCAATAGTAATCAATTGCGCTTTTAGAATATCAACATTACTTCTAAAGATGATGCCGTTTTCTAGCTGTGCTTCAGCTTTTTTTAGTCCGTTTTTTAGATCAGATCTCGTCAGTTCTGTTTGTTCTAATTGTTCGTTAGTTTGAAGAATTCCGAAGTAGATTTGGTTGATTCTCAATTTTAATTGGTCGGTTTCTATTTCTGTTTTCTGAGATTCGATTTCAGAATTTATAGCTGCCATTTTCTTTTGATTAGAAACCATTCCAGCGTCGTAAATATTTTGTTGAATATCGGCGTAGACTTTATACTGATCTTTACTTACGGGATCTACGGTGAAATTTGGAATTTTAATAGGGATTTCAGTAACATCATTTTGATAGGTTGCTTGCGCCACGATTTGGATTTGAGGAAGCCAACCTTTTGCCGCATTCTGAATTGTATATTCTTTGGTTTTTTCAATTAAATCGTGTCTTTTAATGAGTGGATAATTCTGTTTGGCCAAAGTGTAACATTCTTCTAAGGTCAATATCTGCGCATTTCCGGAGAAGAAGAGCAATAGGAAGAAGTATTTTAAAATTTTCATTCTGATTATTTTTAAAGATAAAAAGGAATCTGTTAAAAAGGATTTAGAAAAGTACAAGCAAGTGGCAGAATATCGATGGTTTGGTGCAGTTGATGACTTTTGGGTGTTTTTTTTAATGATTCAGCATCATTTTGATCCACATTGGAACCAAGGTTTTTCGTTCTTCCACAAATTTTTGAAATTCTTCGTCATTCATCACCTCAAAAGTTTGTAAAATGGGTTTGCCAAGAAAGGGAAAAACGGTCATGCTCAAAAAATTGAGCAGAAAATGAAAAGGGTTCATATCAGGTTTTTTTTCCTGAATCTGTTTGATGATAAAACTGTTTTTCAAAACTTTATCTGCAGGAAGAATTGATTTAACATCAGATGTTTTTTTCTGAATCTCACTTAAAATAAAGAGGGGAAGATTAGGGTTTTTGGAGAGAATATCAAAGTATTTTCCACTCGCTAAATCCAGTTTCTCATCCAAAGAAGTTTTTTCGTTCGAAACGATAGGAATGATTTGTCCGAAAAGCAGTATAATTTTTACTTTCATGACTTGTTCAAATAGTTTTTCTTTCGTCCGGAAATAATAGTTGAGTAGCGCGAGATTGATTCCCGCTTCTTCTGCAATATCGCGAGTTCGCGCACCAGAAAATCCTTTTTCAGTAAACACTTTTGAGGCGGCCAAGAGAATTTTGTCTTCTGTAGAAAGTTCTTCTGATTTCATGACTTTAAAAATATAGAGTAAAGTTAGTTATAATTTTTTGATTTAAACAAATGAATTAATCAAATGATTAAAATAAGGAAAAGTGATCTCGTTCCTAGAAATAAAAATGTCACCTAAAACTCCTTTTTAGGTGACAAATTTTATAAAATTAACCGCTATTTTTTGATAAACTGACTTACTTCTGTATTTCCATTTTTGTCAGTCAATTGAATTACATATTGACCAACGGGAAGTTTCGCCACATTCATCCCTGATTTTCCTGAAATTTTTTCTGAAATGATCATTTGTCCCGCTTTGTTATAAACCGAATAAGCAATAAATTCTTTCTCAGATTTTACAAAAAGCCAATCTTTCACAGGATTTGGATAGACGATCGAATTTGCGCCAATTTTTACGGAACTTGCACTTAACTGGTCAACTGAATTGATTTCAACCATTGAGAAATTCCCTTGTGTTACACTTCCTGTAGATTGCCAAAGTGCAGAATATAGCGTTCCATAGCCTGCAGAAGTTGTAGAAGCAGCTTGAACGGTTCTGGAAGAAATTCCTGTTCCGCTATGTTGTATTTCGATCAACAAATTACCGCTGTTGTATTTCCATGGGTTGTTGAAAATAATTTTATAGCTGAAATCATTTGGATTGGAACCTACTGTTAAAGCTCCTGCAGGAATCACCAAACTTCCGGATCTTACTTGGGTTTGTGTTCCTACCACATTGGCTGCAAAATCTAGTTGTCGATTAGCTGGTTCCACACTATCACTCAGATAAACATCAAATGAATTCATGGTTAAAGCAGTTGCGGGCCAACTATCAATGGTACTTGCAGGCAATCGGAATGATATGGAGGTAAGGTTTTTTCCAACCAAGGAAGTAAGTAAAGTATCGTCAATAATTAATTGTAATTTTCTTGCAGCATTTCCGTAGGGTCCGATGAAAGCGCTTCCTTCATTGGTGTTTGGTACCACAATTTTCGTTTGCGCATTCGTGGTGCTATTGTATCCAAACATCATTAATATTCCTAGAAAAGCTGCGAAATTTCGGCTGTTTATGATCCTAACCGAAATACGGTTCGTGAACTCATTTAAGATTTTGAAAAATGTAAATTTTGTTTTCATAGGAAAATATTTTAATGGGTTTAAAACAAAAATAAGGAAAATTTAATTGATGCTTTTTCGCTCACAAGATTTATTTAATGAAAAAGTACAACTTCCATTGAATAAGAATGAGGAGCGTACAAAAAAAACGCAACTCAGAAGAATTGCGTTATAATTGATGTTTTTATTAAAGAATTAATGGTAAAAACTTTTTTATTCTTGGTTCGAAGATTTATTTACAAAATTCTTGACGATGAAAATAACACTCATCAACAATGCGATTCCATAAACAGCTGCTAAAGCAGGTTTTTCAAAGGTACTCGTATCGAAATTAAAATCTTTGTATAAAGTCCAACCCAAAATAGCTGCGATGACGCTGAACATGAATACTTCTCCTTTTTTAACTTTCATATTTTTTATAATCAATGAATTTTTTAATGAAAATTTAGATCAAAATTAATCTTAATGATTTTCTAGTTTTCATTTTTATCTCCAAACGTTCTTGTTTTGAAGGATTTGAGATTTTAAAGACCAAATTGTTTTGCAAACAAATCAGGGAAAATGCCTAATGAAATTAACGCGAAAATGATCAAAACCGCTACAATGTTGTAGGTTAAAGAAACTTTCTCTGAAGTTTTGAAACTGCTTTCTTTCGGGAAAAACATTACCATTATCAATCTTAAATAATAGGCGATGGAAATTGCTGAACCTAAAACTGCGACTAAAACTAAAAATGGAGTAGTTTTAATTGCCTGTGCAAAAATTCCGAATTTTCCCATGAAACCTGCAGTTAAAGGAATTCCTGCCATTGAAAGCATTGATAATGCTGCAACGACTGCTAAAATCGGTTCTGATTGAGCTAAACCTTTGAACGCATCGTAAGAAGTTTCTCTTTTTAATTTTTCTACCCAGATCAAACACATCATAACTCCGATTGTGGCGAGAGAATAAGCGAATAAATAGAAAGCCAAATTATAAGCTGAAAGGCTGTTTAAACCAAAGAAAATTAATCCCAAATAACCAACGTGTGAAACTGATGAGTAAGCCAACATTCTTTTGGCATTGCTTTGCGCCAATCCCATTACGTTTGCTAAGAAAAGAGTGATGATGATTAAAACTCCTACAATATTGATCCATTCTCCGGTGATTCCGAAGAAACCGATGGTCATCATTTTGAAAAATGCAAAGAAAGCTGCGATTTTTACGACAGACATCATGAATGCGGTGATGAGTGAAGGTGAACCTTGATAAACATCAGGACTCCACATGTGGAATGGTGCCATGGAAACTTTGAAAGCTAAGGCAACCAACATTAAAACTGCACCCATGGAGAACATTAAGTTCTTAGGATTAGAAACTGAAAACTCATGGATTTTGTAAAGATCAAACGTACTTGCAGATCCGTAAACTAAGGCAATACCAAAGAGTAGAAAACCTGTTGCAAAAGCACCCATCAGAAAGTATTTGATGGAAGCTTCATTGGAGCGCAGATCGCTTTTATTGCTTCCCGCCAAAACGTAGAGTGGGATTGAAAGGATTTCGATTCCTATAAATAAAGTAACTAAATTCTGAAAACCGAAAAGTACAAATCCACCTACAAGTGAAATCAACATTAAGGCGTATAATTCTGACTGATGGCTTCTGTGATTGCTAAAGGCAAATCCTCCCAAAAAGAAAATCAGTAAAGTAACTACCAATGAAATTTTGGTGAATAAGGCAGCGTTTGCGCCGTATTCGTACATGCTTTTGTATTGATCAAAGAAGGATAATTCTGGCAAGAAGCTTACATAAAATGCAAGGATGAGACCCAAAATACCGATGTATCTGGAATATTTTCCCTGTTCAAAAACACCAGCAAATAATGCGGCAACTGCGGTAAGGAATATAATGATTAAAACGCCCATTTATTTTAGATTTTAGATTTTTAGATGTTAGATTTTTAGATTTTCATCTTTGATCTGTATCTATTAATCATTTAAGTTTTTAATTATTTATTAATTCATCATTGAAGTGAAAATAAACTTCAGCGAACTGTTTACCATTTCCAGGATTGGTTGTGGGAAGATTCCCAAAAGAATAACAAAAACTGCTAAACTTGCCAAAACCGAAAATTCAACCGGTGAAACATCTCCAACTGAAGATAAAATGTTTTCGTCACCTTCGCCAAACATTGCTTTTCCGTAAAATCTAAAGAGATAAACAGAAGAGAAAATCATGGTTGTTCCTGCGATCACTGCTGCTAAAATACTGTAATCAAAAATCGATTTGATCAAGATAAACTCGCCCACAAAACCATTGGTTAAAGGAATCGCGATGGATCCTAATAAAATAATCATGAAAAGCACTGCGAATTTCGGAGCTACTTTTGCCAAGCCACCCATTTGACGGATATCTCTTGTTTTGAATCTTTTATACAAAACATCTGCACAATAAAATAATCCAACGACGTTGATACCGTGCGCGAAAGTCTGTACCAATGCTCCTTCAGCTCCTTCAATCATTAATGTTCCTTTCATTGTTAGGATTGCTGATGCCATAATTCCTGCGGTCATCAAACCTACGTGAGAAAGGGAAGAATAGGCAATAATTCGTTTAGAATCATTTTGTACAATCGCAATCAATGCACCATGAACTACTCCTATGATTGCTAGAACCAGAACAATTTGTCCAGAAATTCCCATTAAAGGAATCGGTGTGATTGGTAATAAATATCTTAATAATCCGTAGATCGCCATTTTTAGCATAATTCCCGAAAGAAGCATGGATCCTTGTGTTGGTGAATACGTATACGTATCGGATTGCCAAGAATGGAAAGGGAAAACGGGTAGTTTCACTGCAAAAGCAAAGAAAATAAACCAGAAAACAACAGTTTGTTCTGAGGCGTTAAGATCGGCGTTATACAAATCGGTTAATGCAAATGAGGCAGAATGCGTATAGACGTAAATCAATCCGATCAACATAAACAATGAACCTACAAAAGTATACACGAAGAATTTCGTAGTGAAATGAATTTTTTTATTTTCCTGTCCCCAAATTCCCGCAATTAACCAAATTGGAATCAAGGTTACTTCCCAGAAAATGTAAAATAACAATCCATCAAGCGAAGTGAAAACTCCGATTAAACCAAACTGCATGAGCAGGATTAGTCCATAGAACGTATTTCTGTAACCTGGTTTTTCATTAAAGGAAGAAAGAATAATCAGCGGCGTTAAAATGTTGGTTAATAACAAAAGTAACATGCTCATTCCATCGATCCCGAAATGAAGATTAGTCTTGATAAAGTTAGACCAAGGATAATTGATTTCATATTGCAAAACTCCATCAACGGTAGGTTTGAAATCGAAATTTGACAGCATATAAAACGTGAGAAACATTTGTGCAAATGCAATTCCCAAGGCTAGATACTTACTTGCGGGGTTTTTCCACGCGAACACCAATGCAGAACCTACGAGAGGTAATAGTAGTAATGTTAATAATAGATACGACATTTACTATTGTAATATAAAGTTAACAATTAAAATAATTCCGATTGCCAAAGACATGATGAGAACATAATTCTCTACATTTCCGTTTTGAAGGCGTTTTGCGGCTCTTCCAGAATCTTCGGCACCAATTCCAATAAAATCACTGAACTTGTTCAGAATTCCTTTATCAAACATGTTTCCGCCAACTCCGAGACCTTCAATAAATCTCACAAAAGTGGCATTATACAATTCATCCAAAAATAATTTTTTGTTTGAAAGTCTTTCCCAACCGCTGTATTTTTCTTCAGATAAAGCCATTTTTTTCTTCGTAACATAAATGTTTTTAACGATGAACCACACCACGAAAAACATCAAAACGGTTAATCCCAAAAGGATCATCTCCGTTCCAAACGCAACTTCCGGTAATTCAACATCATATACATAGATTGATTCAAGCCAATGCGCTAATTTGGAATAATTCCCGTGTCCGATAAAGTGCGGAAGATTGATAAAACCACCCACAACCGATAATCCTGCAAGAATAATCAAAGGAATCGTCATCGTTTTCGGACTCTCGTGAAGATGTTTTTCTTGTTCGGCAGTTCCACGGAATTCACCATGAAAAGTTAAATAATAGGCTCTGAACATATAAATCGCTGTCATCGCTGCAATAGCAAACAAAATCACCCAAATAATTGGATTTTTTCCGTAAGCATTCGTCAAAATTTCATCTTTAGAAATCATTCCCGAAAGGAAAGGAAATCCTGAAATTGCCAATGTTCCGATAAGGAAAGTAATATGGGTAATTGGAATTTTTTTCTTTAAACCACCCATTAATCTCATATCTTGTTCGTCGCTCATCGCGTGAATCACAGAACCAGAACCTAAGAATAATAAAGCTTTGAAAAATGCATGTGTCATTAAATGAAACATTGCAGTGGTATAAGCGCCAATTCCTACTGCTACAAACATAAATCCTAATTGAGATACCGTAGAGTAGGCGAGAACTTTTTTAATATCGTTTTGTCGAAGTCCGATAAATGCAGCCACTAAAGCAGTCAATAATCCGATGAAAAGAATTCCATCCATTGTTGTTGGTGCTAAAGAAAAGAGGAAATTCGAACGAACCACCAAATAAATACCGGCAGTTACCATCGTCGCTGCGTGGATCAATGCAGAAACAGGAGTTGGTCCTGCCATTGCATCCGGAAGCCAAGTGAAGAGTGGAATCTGTGCAGATTTTCCCATCGCTCCAATAAATAAACTTCCTGTGATGAAAATAATAATCGGTGAATCCAATGCGAATTTGGCAGAATTTTCTGCCACAGATAAGAAATCTACAGCATTGGTTTGAGAGGCAATCATGAAGATTCCGATGATCATTCCCAAATCTCCGATACGGTTCATTATGAACGCTTTTCTTGCAGCGGCACCATATTCTTTATTCGTGTACCAAAATCCTATGAGTAAGTAAGAGCACAATCCAACACCTTCCCAACCGATGAAAAGAATTAAATAATTGCTTCCCATTACCAAAAGGAGCATGGAGAAAATAAATAAATTCAAATAAGTAAAGAATTTATAAAATCCTTTGTCGTGGCTCATATAACCAATAGAGTAGAGGTGAATGAGCGATCCAATTCCGGTAATGATCATCATCATCATCAAAGAAAGTTGATCGATCTGGAAACCGAAATTAATCTGAATTCCACTGATTCTAAACCATTCAAATGCTCTTACAATCACGGGTTGTGATTCTGCATCGAACTTTAAAAACAAACTGACTGTAATGCAGAAGGATACAAAAACAACAAGCGTTGCCAAAGTTCCAACCACCATTTTGGGCAAATTCTTGCCGAAAAGTCCGTTGATTAAAAATCCGAGTAAGGGTAAAAGTATAATTGCGTAAACTAAATTTTCCATCCTCTATTTATCCTCTTAATTTATTAAAAATACTGATGTCGACTGATTTCGTATTTCGGTACATCATTGCGATAATCGCTAATCCAACTGCAACTTCAGCAGCTGCAACAACCATGATGAAAAATACCAAGATCTGTCCGTTTCCGTCGCCTTTATAACTCGAAAATGCTGCTAATAAAAGATTTACAGAGTTCAGCATCAATTCTACGCAACCCAAAATAATGATTGCATTTTTTCTGACCAAAACTCCCAGAACGCCTAAGCAAAATAGCACCGAGCAAAGAATAATAAAATATTCCAGCGGAACGACTTGTATAAATGAATTTCCTTCCATAATTCTATAAATCTTTTTTACCGATTAATACTGCACCTACGATTCCTGCAAAAATGAGGATCGAGGCTAACTCAAAAGGCAAAACATACTCGTTAAACAATAATCTGCCTAGATTTTTGGTTAAACCCACACTTGAATCTACATTCGCAGCAGCGGCTTGAACTTTAAATCCTCTGAACGCTCCCAAAATCGAGATTAATAATAATCCTGCAGAAAAAACACCTGCGAATTTCATGAGGTTTTGTTTTTTACTTTCGTCCTCTTTACTCAGATTCAACATCATTAAGATGTAGAGAAATAGGACCATGATCGCTCCTGCATAAACAATGATCTGTACAATCCCGAGGAACTGCGCATTCAGTAAAATATACAATCCTGCGATAGAGAACATCACCACAATTAAAGAAAGAATGGCGTAAAGCGGATTTCTCGCAAACACAAAATAAACGGCACCCGTAATTGCAACCAAGGCAACAAATAAAAATAAGATCTGTTCCATTTATTTCATCATTTTTTTCTGCAATTCACTCTGTCTCTCCGAAACATCGATTCTCGCATTAATTTTTTCAACCAACTTATCTTTTCCGTAGATAAAACTACCACGGTTTTCTTCTACATTTACGATTCGATCTGTTAAGTAAATCGCAGATTTCGGACAAGCTTCTTCGCACATTCCGCAGAAAATACATCGCAGCATATTGATTTCATACACCGATGCGTATTTTTCTTCTCGGTAGAGGTCTTTTTCCTCTTTGGTACGTTCCGCCGCCGTCATTGTGATGGCTTCTGCAGGACATGCAACCGCACAAAGTCCGCAAGCTGTACATCTTTCTCGCCCTTCATTGTCGAGTTTCAACACGTGTTCACCGCGCCAGATTTTCACTCTTGGTCGTACTTCTTCAGGATACGAAATCGTGGCTAAACCTTTTCCAAAAACCGTTTTCACGGCATGACTCATGGTAATTTTCATTCCCTTCAAAATTGCAGGAATGTAAATACTTTCCCCGAAAGTCATTTTTTTGTCCGAGACCACTTTTGATCTATTTGTTAATTTCATTTTCAGAAATATATATTTTTATTTTTATAATGAGAAGCAGAAAATTTTCGCCTCTTTCCAAATCCAGTCCCGCTTTCCGTTCTATCTTTTTTGGTGATTCCGCCGCGGCTCCATCACCAAAAAAGGATGCCACTGCAATCGGGGCTAAAACTTCTTTCTTTTTTTCTAACCACAGAAATTAATCTGTTTCACCACCTGACAAACTTGTAAATGGCTATTTCATAAAATGATCGAACGCCAAAATAATTGCGCCGGTTGCCATTAAATTAAATAATGCGAGTGGGATTAATTTTTTCCAACCCAAATGCATCAATTGATCATATCTGAATCTTGGCAATGTCCATCTGATCCACATAAATACAAAAATTCCAAAGAAGGTTTTTGTTAAAAATGCAACCACCGAAATAATTCCCGCTGCGTTTTCTCCCCAATGATTCGTCACCCAATCAATTCCCGGATAATTGTAACCACCAAAGAATAAAACCACGATCAAAGCATTAGAAATAAACATATTTACATATTCACCAAACATGTACAATCCTAATTTCATGGAAGAATATTCGGTGTGATAACCATTTACCAATTCTGATTCACATTCGGGTAAATCAAAAGGTGATCTGTTTGTTTCAGCCAAGGCGGCAACAAAGAAAATAATAAATGCTATTGGCTGGTAAAAAAAGTTCCAGTTCATTCCCGAAATTTCTGGAATAATTCCCCAGATTTTACCGTGAGTTTGTTGTTCAACGATTACTTTTAAATCTAAAGATCCCGCCATCATAATGATTGCAATAATCGAAAGACCCATCGCTAATTCGTAAGAAATCATCTGTGAACTTGCACGAATGGCACCGATCAAAGAGAATTTATTATTTGAAGCCCAACCTCCGATCATGATTCCGTACACTCCGATGGAAACCATTCCTACCAAATATAAAACACCGATGTCAACATTTGCAACCTGGATATCGAAAGATTGTCCACCAATGTTCAGCGTTTTTCCCCAAGGAATTACGGCTCCGGTAATCAGTGAAATAAACATTACTAAAGAGGGTCCTACAACAAACAGAAATTTTTCTGCTCCAGCTGGTGTAAAATCTTCTTTAAAGAAAAATTTACCACCATCTGCAAGTGGCTGTAAAAGTCCAAATGGTCCGGAACGATTTGGTCCGATTCTGTCTTGCATGATTGCTGCAACTTTTCGTTCGGCCCACGTAGAGTAGGCTGCAACGGTAAGTGCCAATACAAAAAGTACAACGACAAGGATGATTTTAAAAGTTAATAAACCCATTATTTTTTATAAAATTTGACATTCAAAAGTTGAATGTTACATTAATTTAAAATTATTTTCAGTTTTTTCCTCAGATTCAATTTCATCTTTTGGACTTAGTTCTTTTGCATCGGGGTTATCAAGCAAACTCACCATATTCTTTGGTTTTTCGTAATGATTCAAAGAGATAACAGAGTGTCGGTCAATATGTCTTGGTCCTTCAATATCCCAAAATTTGATATCTTTTCTTTCCCAACGACATTCATTACATATCCAGTCTACGATTTCGTCGTACTGATCTTTTCTTGCGGTAACTCTTACAATTTCATCACCTTTCATCCAAAGAACGGCTTTTCCGGAGCATTTCTCACATTTACAAGTTGCATTGACTGGTTTTGTAAACCAAACTCTGCTTGCAAATCGGGATGTTCTGTCGGTTAAAGCTCCAACTGGACAAACATCAATTACGTTTCCGATGAAATCATTGTCTAAAGCTTTATTCAAATACGTAGAAATTTCTGCGTGTTCCCCTCTAAACAAAATTCCGTGCTCTCTTTCTTCCGTCAATTGATTGGCTGCCAAAACACATCTTGCGCATAAAATGCAACGATTCATGTGAAGTTTGATGTTGGGACCAATATCTTCTGGCTCGAACGTTCTTCTTTCAAATTCTGTTCTGGTTGCTTCAACACCATGTTCGTATCCTAAATCCTGAAGATGACATTCTCCTGCTTGATCACAAACTGGGCAATCTAAAGGGTGATTGATCAATAAAAATTCGGTTACGGCTTTTCTGCCTTCCTGTGCTTTTTCAGAAGTGAGATTTTTCACTTCCATTCCGTCCATCACGCCGGTTCTACAACTTGCTACCAATTTTGGCATCGGTCGAGAATCTGCATCAGAACCTTTAGAAACTTCTACCAAACATGTTCTGCATCTACCGCCACTTGTTTCTAGAGGCTTGTAATAGCACATTGCAGGCGGCACCAATTTCCCTCCGATTTGTCTTGCTGCTTCCAAGATGGAAGTTCCGGGCAAAACTTCGGTAGTCTGTCCGTCGATGGTGATCTTGAATTTTTTAATTTCTTCGCTCATATTATTGCTATTGGCTTTTTGCTTTTGGCAATTTGCGTTATTTATTTATTTTTCTTTGTATTAAAGGTGTATCCAACACCGAACATTACTTGTCCGAAAACAAAATCCTGACTCGCTTTATCAGGTTTGTTATTTAAAGTGGTTTTAATATCCCACATATTGATGTATCCTGCTTTCGCTTCAAGTCTTGCCATGAAATGATTCCAGAATACTAAATTTAAACTCGTTCTCAAATCGGTTCCCATTCCGGCAACGTGAAAACGGTCGCTTCTTTCATTCCCGAATAATTTTACATTACTCTTTGGAAACATCACTCCGATTCCTCCTCCATAAGACCAAACCAAATCTATATTTTTCTTATTAATAAGGTTTTGGTATTTTTCTAAACCTAAATTTTCATAATTCAAACCATCGGTATGCTCAAATGTAAGGAAATTTTCATCGGCTAAATTTACTTGTCCGTTTTGCACATAAGCTGCATAAGTTGGATCAGTAATATTTCCAGAAAAATTTACGGTCTGGTTTTGATCCATCACATATTTCATGTGATCTATTCCCAAAACTAAAGCTAAATTATCTTTGATAAAATATCCTACTCTAAAATTATATTGCGGCACTGTAAACCAAGCCGGATCAAAATATACGATTCCAAAAGGCGTCGGTCGGTCGTGTGCAACAACATTATCTAATTGAAAATCATAACCATTTCCTTTAAAATGAATATCGGAGTTGCTAAAAGCGCCTCTGTTCCATCCAAAAAAAACGAACATTTGTCCTTTTTTGGATAAAGGTTCAGGTTTGGTATTAACGGTTAAATCCTGCCCAAAGGAAAGATTAAATCCTAAAAATAAGGTCGATAAAATTATTACTTTCTTCATTTCTAAAAGAACGTTTTGTTCTTTACAACTTCTTAATAAACTTCTTTTTTATTCTGCTTTTGCAGCGGCAGGAATTGGATCTGCGTAATTTGCCAATCCATAATTTCTGGTTTGTGCTTCTGGATTGTCAATATACCATTCAAACTCATCACGGAAGTGACGAATTGCTGCTGCAACCGGCCAAGCTGCGGCGTCACCAAGCGGACAAATCGTATTTCCTTCAATTTTTCTTTGAACATCCCAAAGCAAATCGATATCTGCCATTGTTCCAGTGCCGTTTGCAATTTTAGTCAAAATTCTCCACATCCAACCGGTTCCTTCACGACATGGGGTGCATTGTCCGCAACTTTCGTGCATGTAGAAATGGGCTAAACTTAGGGTATGTTTCACCACTGATTGGTCTTCATCTAAAACGATAAATCCACCTGAACCCATCATAGTTCCAGTAGCAAAACCACCATCTGCCAATGATTCATAATTCATGATTCTGGGTTCACCATTAATGGTTTTCAGTAATAAATTGGCAGGAACAATAGGTACAGAACTTCCACCTGGAATACAAGCTTTGAGTCTTTTACCATTTGGAATTCCACCACAATATTCTTCAGAATAAATAAATTCTTCAACAGAAATGGTCATGTCGATTTCGTAAACTCCAGGTTTGTTGATGTTTCCACAAGCTGAAATTAATTTCGTTCCTGTAGATCTTCCCACTCCGATTTTCGCATATTCTGCACCAGTAATATTGATGATCGGAACAACTGCTGCAATGGTTTCAACATTATTAACAACCGTTGGAGATTCCCAAAGTCCTTTTACCGCCGGAAATGGTGGTTTCAAACGTGGGTTTCCTCTTTTTCCTTCTAGAGATTCTAAGAGTGCAGTTTCTTCCCCACAGATATAAGCTCCTGCGCCACGATGAACGTAGATTTCTAAATCGTATCCGGTTCCTAAAATGTTTTTTCCTAAGAATCCTGCTTTTTTAGCTTCTTCGATGGCTTCTTCCAAAATATCCGGAATCCAAGAATATTCCCCTCGGATGTAGATGTAAGAAGTATGTGCACCCAAAGCGAAAGAAGAAACAATCATTCCTTCAATCAAAAGGTGTGGAATAAATTCCATTAAATAACGGTCTTTGAAAGTTCCCGGTTCAGATTCATCGGCATTTACGACCAAATATCTCGGAACACCTTCTGGTTTTGCCAAGAAACTCCATTTTAATCCAGTTGGGAAACCTGCGCCACCACGACCACGAAGACCAGAAGTTTTCACTTCTTCGGTAATTGCATCGGGAGTCATTTTCAGGGCTTTTTCTACAGCGTCGTAACCGCCTTGTTTGCGATAAACATCGAAGTATCTAATTCCTTCTATATGTGCGTCTTTAAGTAAAAGTTTTTTACTCATTTTTTATAAGCTTATTGCAATTGGCTTTTGGCTTTTTGCATTTAATTATTAGTAATCTGAAATTTAGAATTTTAATTAATCCAAAGCAATTTGTCCCTGTCTGCAAAGTTCCAGGATCTCGTCTACTTTTTCTTTAGTTAAATTTTCATGATAAAATTTTCCCAACTGCATCATCGGTGCATAACCGCATGCGCCAAGACATTCTGCATTTTTCAATGTAAAAAGTCCGTCGGCAGAAGTTTCCCCGTTTTTAATGTTGAGCGTTTTTTTGATATGATTGATGATGTCATGACTTCCATTCAACATGCAAGGCCCGGTTTGGCAAACTTCTAGAACATATTTACCTACAGGTTTCATGTTGAACATGGTGTAGAAAGTTGCAACTTCGTACACTTCAATCGGCTTAATATCTAGAATTTCTGCAACATAATCCATCACAGGAACAGCCAACCAACCATCAAAATCCTTTTGTGCCAAATGAAGGATAGGAATCAAAGCTGATTTCTTTTTATCTTGTGGATATCGACCGATTATTTGATGAACCTGCGCTAAGGTTTCAGGCTTGAAAGTTATTGTTTCGCTCATTTTTTTTTAAGATTAAAGAACAAAGAGAAAAGAGTAAAGACTCTCAATTCATTATTCTATATTCATTTTATCTTTACGAAGAAAGTCTTTAATCTTCCTTCTTTTATCTTTTTTCTAAATTTTACGCGTCTAATTCTCCTGCGATGACGTTCAAACTACTCAATGTTACAACAGCATCTGAAATTACAGAACCTGTAATCATTTCCGGGTACGCTTGGTAATAAATAAAGCAAGGTCTTCTGAAGTGTAATCTGTAAGGTGATCTTCCGCCATCACTTACCAAGTAAAATCCTAATTCTCCGTTTCCACCTTCTACCGCGTGATAAACTTCGCCTTTTGGAACTTCTGTTTCGCCCATCACAATTTTGAAATGGTAAATTAATGCTTCCATTTTGGTATAAACATCTGCTTTTTCCGGCAGATAGAATTCGGGAACATCTGCGTGGAATGGTCCATCTGGAAGACGATCCATCGCTTGTTGAATGATTTTTAAACTCTCCCAAATTTCACTTTGACGAACCATAAAACGGTCGTAAGTATCGCCCGAAGTTCCTACAGGAATATTGAAATCAAAATCTTCGTATGAAGAGTAGGGACTCGCAACCCGAACATCATAATCCACTCCAGCTGCACGTAAATTTGGTCCTGTAAAACCATAACTCAAAGCGCGCTCTGCTGAAATAGAACCTGCACCAATGGTACGATCCATGAAAATTCTATTTCTTTCTAACAAATCTCCAAATTCTTTGAATCTCGCTGGAAAAGTTTTTAGAAAATCACGAACCAATTCATGAAATTTCGGGGTGAAATCTCTTTCGAAACCACCAATTCTTCCCATGTTGGTTGTTAATCGTGCGCCGCAAACTTGCTCGTACATGTCGTAGATTTTCTCACGATCCTGGAACATATAGGTAAATCCGGTTAAAGCACCGGTATCAACTCCGGTAACCGCATTACAAACCAAGTGATCTGCAATTCTTGCTAATTCCATCATAATAACACGCATATATTGTACGCGTTTTGGAACTTCAACTCCTAGAAGTTTTTCTACCGTCATATGCCATCCAATATTATTGATTGGCGAGGAGCAGTAGTTCATTCGGTCGGTTAAAGTCGTGATCTGTGTAAAATTTCTTCTTTCAGATATTTTTTCAAAAGCACGGTGAATATAACCTACTGTTTGTTCTGAATGGAGAATTTTCTCTCCATCCATCGTCAGAATATTTTGAAAGATTCCGTGGGTTGCAGGGTGAGTTGGACCTAAATTGAGGGTGTATAATTGCCCATCAATCTGTTCCTTTGTTTCGTATTGCGTTAATATATTGGAGAGTGCGTTGTCTTTCATAAATTTTAATGCTTTAGGCTTTAAGCTTATTGCTTAGGGTCATTTTATCTTCCGAACATTACATCATCTTTATCCGTTCTGGTGCCATCTTCCAAAGGATATTGTTTCAACATCGGATGGTAACCAAGACCTGGATCGTTTAAGATTACTCTTAAATCGGGGTGTCCTTTAAATTTAATGCCGTAGAAATCGAAAGTTTCTCTTTCCATCCAATTTGCACCTGCGAATAATTCAACAAGTGAATCTACTTCTGCATTTTCAAAAGGCATGAAAACTTTGAGTCGCACCCGAAGATTTTCAACCAAATTATGCAAATGGTAAATAACTCCTAATTCTTTTTCTGGGGTTTCAGGATGATGGATTCCGCAGATATCTGTAAGGAAATTAAAACCTAAACTGCTGTCTTTCATATGATGAACGACTTTTTTAAGGTCTTGTTTCTTTATTTCTAAAGTCAACATTCCGTACGGTTCTGAACTTGAAATTACTGTTTCGGGAAACTCTCTTGTAATAGCTTCTAAGACGAAATTATTGGTAAACTCCATAAATTAATTGATGTTAAAAGATTCCAATAATTCTTTATACTGAGGAAGATCTCTTCTTCTTAAACTTTCACTTTCTGCCAGCGCTTGAACCTGCATAAATCCTTCTAAAATTTGTTCTGGTCTTGGTGGACATCCTGGAACGTACACATCTACAGGAATTACGCGGTCAATTCCTTGAAGAACAGAATAAGAATCGAAAATTCCGCCACTTGATGCACATGCGCCAACTGCGATTACCCATTTTGGTTCAGCCATTTGGGTATAAACTTCCTTTAAGATGGGTCCTAATTTTTTAGAAATGGTTCCGCAAACCATCAAAACATCGGCTTGTCTTGGAGAGAAACTCATTCTTTCCCCACCAAATCGGGCCAAATCGTAATTTGGACCCATGGTTGCCATAAATTCAATTCCACAACAAGAGGTTGCGAAAGGAAGTGGCCACAAGGAAAGTGAGCGCGCCATTCCAATCAAATTATTCAAATTGGTGGCAAAGAAACCTTCTCCTTCAAATCCTGGAGGAGCAGGAGCGTTTGTATTTATTTTTGGTGTATTTTCTGACATTTTAATTTAATTTTTTAAAGAAACTTTAAATCAATTTCATTGATATGATAAGATTCAATTTTATTTATCCCAGTCGAGAGCGCCACGTTTTAGAACATAAATAAATCCTAAAAAGAAAATGCCGACAAAGGTTGCAACTGCGAGAAATCCTTCTAAGCCGAATTCCCGAAAGTTAACGGCGTATGGATAAAAGAATACAATTTCAATATCGAAAAGAACAAATAATACAGCCGTCAAGAAATATCGGATAGAAAACGGAGTTCTTGCGTCACCTTCGCTTTCTATACCGCATTCAAACGATTTATTTTTATTGACGGTACTGTCTTGTTGTTTTGGTCCCAAAAAATGGGCACCTAACAAAGAAATCGCTACAAAACCAATGGCAACCAAAGCTTGGATGATAATCGGGATATAATTTTCAGGTAAATTCATTGCTACATTATTTTCTCAATCTGCAAATTTAACGAATAAAGATGTAAAGCGAAAATATATACTTCCTTAAATATAATTGAAATTGGCTATTTGTTTAATTTAGAACTATTAAAAACAATTACTTTTTGCCCGTATCTTTCAATCTTTTTAATACCGTATAAGCAACGAAACCTATATATAAAAAGAGGAAACTGGCAAAAAGGATATTGATGATGCTGTTCACTCGTTCGTCTTGAACCTGAAAGAACTGATTGTACGCCACAAAGGCTAAAATGATGACAATGTAGATCGTGAGTTGCTTTTTCATGCGGTAAAAAGGTTTGAAATTTTGAAGGCTTCTAATTTTGAGGTTAAAGTTCTTTGGAATAGGTTCTTCGCCGTTTGTGATTGGTTGGGTTGTAATCTTGCCAAAGTGCTTGTACGCCTTTGTTTTCTTCTAATTCAGGGTTGGTTTCCGCGAACTTAATCCCCATTTTATTGAATCTCACAAAGATCTCTTTAAAAATAATCGCAGTAACACCACGTCTTTGATATTCCGGATGAATGCCGATTAAATAAAAATTTGCGCGGTCGTTTTTCTTTCCAGCCTGCAAAAAATGCCACCATCCGAAAGGAAATAGTTTGCCTTTCGATTTTTGCAAAGCTTTAGAGTAAGACGGCATGGTAACGGCGAACGAAACGAGGTTGTGGTTTTCGTCTTCCACACAAATGATATAATTTTTATCAATAAACGGAAAGTACTTTTCCTTATAGGTTTTTATCTGTTCATCGGTGATCGGAGTGTAAGTAGATAAGGTGTTATAGGTTTGATCCAACAATTTAAACATCGGTTCGATATACGGGATGATTTCTTTTTTGTTTTTAAAATCGAGTACTTTCAGTTTGTATTTTTGGGCAACCAAGTCACTGAATTTTTTTACTTTCTCCGATAAAACCGTGGGGAAATCCATTTCATATTCTACCCATTCTTTTTCTTTGACCAAACCCAATTTTTCTAAATGTTCGGAATAATATTCAAAATTATACAAGCCGATCATGGTCGCCAATTTATCGAAACCCATGATCAACATTCCGGCTTTGTCGAGATTTGTAAATCCCATCGGACCTTCAATTTTTTTGATATTTTTTTCTTTCGCAAAGGTGATGACTGCATTGATCAATGCTTCCGAAACTTCGAAATCATTAATAAAATCGAGCCAACCAAACCGAACTTTACTTATTCCCAGTTCTTTTTCTTCTTTGTGATTGAGTATAGCAGCAACTCTCCCGACAATTTTTTCGTCTTTATACGCAAGGAACTGTTTTGCATCTGAATAAGCTAAAGCAGGATTTTCTTTTGGATTCCAAACATTTTTTTCATCATTAATTAAAGAGGGAACGTAATTTTTATTATGTTTGTAAAGTTGCATCGGAAAATCGATGAAATTTTTCAGATCGCGTGCTGTTTTTACTTCAATTAAAGAGACTGTAGACATGTATGAGTATTTGAAAACAAATATAAATCTTTAAAACAAATATAAAAACTTTGGCACGTTTTTTACAGCTAAGAAGGCAATTTTAAAATACATAAATTAAGGAAAAAATGACAGGATATTATTTGATTATAGGCGTTTCGATGTTGATCAGTTGGCTGGTTTCTTCAAAACTTAAATCTAAATTTGCTTATTATTCTCAAGTTCATCTTCGCAATGGGATGTCGGGAAAAGAGGTAGCAGAAAAAATGTTACGGGACAATGGTATTAATGATGTACAAGTCATTTCAGTTCCGGGTCAATTGACGGATCATTATAATCCCGCGGATAAAACAGTCAATCTTTCAGAAGGCGTTTATATGCAAAGAAATGCAGCCGCTGCAGCTGTTGCAGCTCACGAATGTGGTCACGCAGTACAACATGCAGTGGGATATTCGATGCTTCAATTGCGTTCGAAATTAGTACCGATGGTGAATATCAGTTCCAATCTTATGCAGTTTGTTTTAATTGCCGGAATTGTACTGATGACAGCGACAAGAACGATCGAAAATCCAAACGGAAATACCACGGTTCTTGCCATTGGTGTTGCAATGTTTGCTTTTACGACGTTGTTCGCATTTGTCACTTTGCCAGTAGAATACGACGCGAGTAAACGAGCGATGACCTGGTTGAAAGATACAGGAACCGTAACTGCAGAAGAATTTGTGGGCGTAAAAGATTCGCTTACTTGGGCTGCAAGAACGTATGTTGTTGCTGCGATCGGTTCTTTGGCACAACTTCTTTAATGGGCGTCTTTATTGATGGGAAGAAGAGATTAATTGGAATTAAGGAAAAGGGAAACCTTTTTAAAGGAATTTAAACGAAATATTTTGCATCTCAGACAATTGTTCTGAGATGTTTTCTTTTTGGGAAGTATTAATTTTGGCTATGATCTTGCATTGCTCTTCTGAGAAGAAATTCAATATTTTACCGTCGAATTTGTTGAGTAGCGTGAAGATTTGGTTTTGTTTGTTGAAATCAAATTCAATTTCTACCTCGCTTTCGAGATCTTTTGTGATGATTTCGCTTTCTTCCAGCGTCAGTTTTGCAGATTCTTTGTAGGTTTTTACCAATCCTGAAACGCCCAGTTTAGTACCGCCATAATATCTTACAACGATCAGAAGAATATGGGTGAGTTCATTTGCCAAGAGCTGATTGTAAATAGGTAATCCTGCACTTCCACTTGGTTCTCCGTCGTCATTTGCACGGTAATTTTCACCCTCAATTCCGAGACGAAAGGCGTAACAATGATGCGTGGCTTTTGGATGTTCGGTTCGTACTTTTTCTAATGCCGCTTTTATTTCTGCTTCATTATTCACCGGAAAAGAAAAACCAATGAATTTGCTGCCTTTTTCTTTCAAAAGGATATTTTCAAGCGGTGATTTTATGGTTTTAAAGGAGAACTGCATCAATCGGTTTTTTGCTTCGAAATTTTTATGAAAAGAATTGAAAAATACTCGTCAAATTATTTTTGATTGTTTCGGTAAAAATAAAGAAGGTTATCTCTCAATTGCATTTCTTTTTCCAATTCAAATTCAAATTCCGGAGCCTTTGTTCCGTGGATTAGATTCAAATTTTCATTCTTAATGATTACCGCTTCATCCCAAATTCCTGCTTTTATAAATTCCGTTAAGGTAAAACTTCCACCTTCAATAATCACCGACTGTATCTGTTCTTCAAAGAGTTTCTGCATGAACTGGTCTAAGAAATTTTCTTTTTCTATTTTAATGAATTTTACATGTCCTTCTTCGCTGTTTTTTAAAGAATTAAAAACCAAAGTCGGCGCTTCATTGCTGAAAATTTTAAAGTCGTGCGGAACTTTCAAATCAAAATCAATTAGAATTCTTACGGGATTTCTTCCCACAATTTCGCGGGTTGTTAAGCTTGCATTATCTGTTAAAGCCGTTTTTGTTCCGATCAAAATCGCATGTTCCTCACTTCGCAGGGTATGAACAAATTGTTTTGATAACGAATTGCTAATGGATGTAGGTTTGAAGTCTTTATCTAGAAAACCGTCATTCGACTGTGCCCATTTTAAAATGATGTAGGGTCTTTTTTGCTGATGAAAAGTAAAAAATCTCTTATTTAACTCCTGACATTCTTTTTCCAGAATTCCCGAAACGACTTCTATTCCTGCTTTTTCTAAAATCTCTTTCCCTTTTCCGTTTACTTTCTCGTGGGAATCCAAAGTTCCGATGACTACTTTTTTGAAACCGATTTCTACAATTTTATTCGCACAAGGACCCGTTTTTCCATAATGAGCGCAAGGTTCAAGCGATACATAAATGGTCGACTCCTTTAATAAATCTTTATTTTTTACGGAATTTATGGCATTGATTTCTGCATGATTTTCGCCGGCTTTGTGATGATATCCTTCACCGATGATGGTATCTTGGTACACAATCACACTTCCAACCAATGGATTTGGATAGGTTTTACCCAAAGCTTTT
This sequence comes from Kaistella chaponensis, assembly GCF_900156725.1. Classification (GTDB taxonomy): domain Bacteria; phylum Bacteroidota; class Bacteroidia; order Flavobacteriales; family Weeksellaceae; genus Kaistella; species Kaistella chaponensis. Next base: position 26,333 of record NZ_FTOI01000014.1, read on the forward strand.
TTTGCGAGTTCAATGCAGCGTTTCATGTAAATTTGATCGGTCATTCTCTGATTGCTTGTGGTTCTGAAAATTGATAATTTGCTAAAAAAACACCCAACATTTTGCCGAGTGTTTTGATACATGATTTTTGTAAAACTATTTTGCGAGAGGCAATGCAGCCACTTTAATTTCTGGAATTTTGTATTCGATGATATTGGTCATCAGTTGATCTCTTTCTTTTCCCAAGGATTTTACCGAAGATTTCAAGTCACTGTATATTCTTTTCGCATAAGAAAGAATGAGGAAACTTTTTTGGCTTCCAGTTTCAAACTGCTTGAATCGGTAAACATTGTATTCAATGTATGGATCACCTTTTGCGGGTGCTTCAGAGATGAAAAAATCGACAATATATTCTTTTCCATCCGGACTTTCAGATACGTTTACTTTTGCGAACTTGTCTTTTTCTCCTCGATTCTGAATAGATTCTACTTTTTGTCTCACTGCCAATTCTATTTCGATTTCTTTATTAAAAAATGAAAAGTCGAGCAATTGCGTGAAATTTTCAATTTGTTCATCTCGTGGTAGAAACTGTTGTCTATAAAGCGTTTTCGAAGGTTGTTTGCTCCAACTTAGAAAAAATTCTGTACCGTTTAATTCAATCGGTCCCGGAACGGAAATGAGATCTGCAACATTTTCTTGAGCTTTAACAAAGCTTAAAGTTGCGATCAACAGCAGTATGAATATTTTTTTTACCATAACCATCTGCTTAATTTTCTCCGGAAAGAATAGTATGTAGGGTTTGCTTTAAGCTTTCGAGTTCAGATTTTTTGCCTTCAATTCTGTCGAAGGTATCTTTCAACAAAGGATTGTCGCGGTTTGAATTTTTGAAAAAGCCTAAATTGTTTTCCATTTTCACGATTTCCGCTTCCAAATCTCCAATTTGATTTTTGATTTTTCTGGCTTTATCGGTGAGCTGATTTTCCGTGAGACCTTCTTCTTTCAAACTGTATTCGCTGATTTTATTGAGTTTCAGTTTTTCTCTCAAAGTTTTGTTAAACTCTGTATTGATGGCTAATTTTTCACGTGGTACTTTTCCGATATTGTTCCAATTCGTTTTGATGTGTTCAATTTTTTCAACACTTCCTTCCTCGTCGGTAATTTCTTTAAGTTCGTCGAGAAGTTGCTTTTTATTTTTATAATTTTCTTTCCAGTTGTCGTTTACTGCATTGTTTTTTTCTCTGTAATTATTAAAGAAAGTGTTGCAGGCTTCGCGGAAATCATCCCAAACTTTATTGGTCATGCTTCGGGGAACGTGGCCAACTGTTTTCCATTCGTCCTGCAGTTTTTTGAAAAGTGGAACGATAATTTCCCAATCTTCAGATAGCATATTGTCTTTTGCAGTCGCGATTAATTTAAGTTTTTGATCAAGATTGGTTTGTTGTGAATTTTTCAGGCCTTTGTAAAATTCATTTTTTTTCGTGTTGAAATTTCGAAGGTTTTGCTTGAAATCATTCCAATTTTGGTTAGAAACTTTTCTTGGTACACTGCCGAGTTTTAAAAATTCGGTTCGTAAAGCTTCAATTTTTTTGATGGAGTTCTGCCAATAATTATGATTTGCTTCTTTTTCGGGGGTGCAAATCTTTTTAATTTCCTCGATGATTTTTGTTTTCTTTTCTAGATTTAGAGCCTGCTCTTCGTCTATCTGTGCAGAAAGTTCACCTTTTCTATCATGAATTCTGTTAGAAATTTCTTTAAATTCATCCCAGGTTTTTTCGCGGAATTCTTCGGCTACAGGTTCAGCTTCTTCTTTCCAAAGCTTGTGCAAGTACTGCAATTCGTTCAAAGCTTTTTGTACGGCAGGTTCACCTTCCAAAACCCTTGCTCTGTCGATAATATGCTGTCTTTTCTCCAAATTATGGGCATATTCCTGCTCCATATATTCTTTGTTCATATCCAACATTTCATAGAACTGATTCAGATGATGGAAATAATTGTTGTTCAGGATTTTAAATTCAGATTTTGCAACCTGTCCTGCATTTTTCCAATCTTCTTTGATGGTACGAATGGCTTTGAATAAATTCGTTCCGACGGCGGTATTGGTATAAAGATTTTTCAGTTTTTCGATAATAAGCTGTCGATCTTCTAAGTTCTTAGAATGATTCTCTTCTTGTTTTTTGCTGTATTCTTCGTTTTTTTCGCGGAAAAGATGAATCAATGCAGAAAGTTTGGTTTGTGCAGGATGATGCGCATTGAAATCGTCTTCAGAATTTCCGGCGTTTACAAATTCGCTTTTTTGATCTTCAATTTCGTCGTGAATAAAATGGTTGGCTTGTTCTTTAAAATGATTAAATTTTCTGAAATGAGCACCCGCATCGTCTTTATTAACGATGTTTTCCATTTCTTTCAAAATTTCCGGCAGCGTTAAATTAGTGGTGTATTCCAATTCTAAATCGTGATGAGCTTCGCCATTCGGTTCGCCATATTCTGCTTTTGCAGGATCAATTTCCGACAGTACTTTTTCAGCGGGAATCTCTACTGATTTTTGCGTATCGACATCTGCTTGATGCTCTGGTTGTTCTTGTAGCACCTCTGCTTCTAATTTTTCAGAAGGAGCCTCCGTTTCTGAGGAAGTAATTTCTGCGGTCATTCCGGGTTTTTCGGTCGCCACTTCGGCTTCAGAAAGATCGACTGTATTTTCTTCCAAAACTTGGGTCGGTTTTTCGGTGATGTTTTTCGTGGAAATCTCTTCTGGAATTGATTGTTTTTCAGGGTGGTCAGAGATTGAATCTTCTGTAATCATAGCAAGCTTTTTTTAGAATTAGATGACAAAAATTAATTTCGTTTCATTTGTGTGTAAACAAAGCACTAAATTAACTTATTTTTTTTGAAAATTCCATATTTCCCAATTTTTTTCCGCCTGCTGCTCAAGCATATAGAATCCGTTCGCAGTTTTCGCTCCTTTTTCCGCTGCTTTTTTAAGGAAAGCTGTGTTTTCCGGATTGTAAATAAGGTCGATTACCAAGTGTTTTTCGGTCATTCCTTCAAAAGGAAAATTCAGGCAATCTTCCACTTTCGGAAATGTTCCGACCGGAGTGCACTGAATAATTAGGGGATTTTCGGTGACAATTGTTTCGGTAATATTTTCGAAATTTAAATCTGAATTTCTGGAAACTGTTTTGAAGGGAATATTGTATTTGCCTAAAACATATTGCACGGCTTTTGCGGCACCACCATTGCCTAAAATTAATGCGGAGGAATGAAAATCTTTGCGATGAACAGCCAATGTTTTTTCGAAACCAAAAACATCGGTATTAAAACCTTTTTTGATGTTATCTTGAATCAAAATACAATTTACTGCGCCTATTTGTGCAGCTTCATCACTAAGTTCATCTAAATACGGCAGAATTTTTTCTTTGTACGGAATGGTTACATTAAAGCCGATCAGCGCCGGATCTTGAAAAATTTCTTCAACCTCTGATATTTCCTTTAAGTCAAAAACATCGTAGGAATATTGAGTCAGCATTAATCGCTTAAATTTATCTTCATAATATTTTTGAGAAAAGGAGTATGAAATATTCCTTCCGATGATGCCTAATTTTTTTTGGTCTTTCATTCTTCAAAAATAAAAAAAAAAGACCAGCAAAATGCTGGTCTTTTCCTATGATTTATCATATCTATTGGATAATAAATTTAGCAGTTTGGCTGCCTGCTTTTAAAATATACATTCCTTTTGGTAAGTTTTTTAAAGCGATTTTTCCTGAAGTTTTGAAAGGTTGAGCAATGCTTTGAACCAATTTTCCTGTGAAATCAAAGATCTGTGCGGTTGCAATTTCTTTTAAGTTTTGGCCATTCACATTCAATTCTCCATTTCGTACAGGATTTGGATTGATCGATAATGAATTTTTATCAATACCGCTTTCGTTCACCGCTGCAAGTGTGTAGCAAGTCCATTTCATATCATCGATAGCAACTCTGTTTGTAGTGCTTGAATTTTGTAATCTTATTTCTACAACACCAGAAATATTAATTCCCGATACGGTGGTAGTAGTTACTGTGGCGCTGTATGGGATTGTTTTTCCTGTGTCAACATCATTCACGAAAATTTTCAAAGTTCCAGCAGTACCACTAAATTTCAATCCTGTGGTTACGGTAAGATCACCAAGTCCGTTGGGAACTGATAAAGCTGTTAGGAAGCCATTTCTGATAGTGATTGCTTTTCCTGTAATCGTTTGATCGGTTCTTGAATCCTCAGAAGTATAGGAAACTCCATTGCTCGTCCAGTTATAAGTAGAGTAGGTGGAAGAACTTGCTGGAATAGAATCGAAGTTCTCATCACCACAATTTACACCAACTGCGAGCGTAGCTGCAGTTACTGTATTACTTTGCGGCGAAACATTTCCGGCAGCGTCTTTTGTTACTACATAAATACTGTATGCCGTGTTCGGATCCAAGTTAGCCACATTTGTAGAAGTGGAAGTGGTAGAACCGTATAAAGCTCCGTTTACAAAAATATTGTAGCCTGCAACTTCAATATTGTCTGTTCCTGCATTCCACTGTATCGCGATACTATTTGTCCCCACAGAAGTTACTGCTAAATTGGTTGCTTCTGTTGGAGCTTGGGTATCAATCAAAGTTGTTCCTGAAACGGTGTTGCTTTGTGGTGAAATATTTCCGGCAGCATCGACTGCATTAACGTAGAAGGTGTACGTTGTTCCCTGATTTAATCCTGAAACTGTAGCAGTGTTTGAAGGGGAGTTACTATGGAAAACGCCATCAACAAATATTTTGTAGTATGTAACGCCAATGTTGTCTGTAGAAGCAGTCCAACTTAAATTTGCAGAAGCTGTAGAAGTAGAGACCAATGCCAAATTCGCAGGAGTAGAAGGCGCTTGAGTATCGATCACCTGAGTTCCCCAAATCGTTTGAATCCATTCCGGATGATCGATAAATGGGTTTCTGTTTTTTTGGAAAACGAAAGATGCATTATTTCTTTCAATTTCTGTGGGGGAAACAGGATCCTGTGTAGCCCAAGTTAATAATACATCTCTTTCCCAAGGCTGTAAACCAGGAAACGCTGAACCGCCCAACATATTTCCGGTACTAAATCCAGAAAGTCTAGATTCATATCGGGTTACAAAATAGAAAACCATTCTTGCAACATCTCCTTTAAATTCATCTATAGGTTCCCCCACAGATCCGCTGTAACCAGGTGAAGTGCATGGTCCAACTTTGGTCCCGTTTTTAGAAGTAAAAGCAGGATTTGAAACCACTCCAAAAGGATAATTGCTTCGCATACCATTTACTTTTCCATCTGTAGGACGAATAAAATGAATGTCTGAAACCATTGGCGATGCAGAATTAAAAAAACTTTGCGGTACAATATGTTCTCTATTGTAGCAATCTCCTTCATTACTGTAATTTCCACATTTTTTCACCCCATGTTGATAGTTGTAAGGATCTGTTCCAGTAGGGTTTTCTGAATACATATCGAGTACAGAACCGTCGTTTTCATAGTAATGATCGCGGTCGGTGGTCGGATAACCCGTGTACAATCCGTCATATCCTTTATCAATTGCACCTGCAGTGATAATTTGGCTTAGTTTTGTTTTTAACGTGGCACCGGTTAAACCTGCAGTACCGTCATAATAATTTGCGGGAGCTTGCGCTAACGTAACTGCAAACATAAAGCCCAGTAGAAAAGTAGTAAATTTTTTCATGTAATTATAACATTAAATTGGACGGCAAATATAGATGAAAATTTTATTCAAAAAGCAAATTCAGATTAACATTATGTTAAACCTGATTTTTATTACATTTTAAGCAGTTTCACTTGAAAATTTTAGCAGAAAATCGTCTCATTCTTCAACAAAAAAAACCGACTAATTTAGCCGGTTCTCATTTTTTGTAATCAAGAATTTATTCTACTATAAATTTGGTTGATTGATTTTCTGTTTTCAAAATATACGTTCCTTTGGTTCTGTTGCTCAAAGTTATTTTTTTTGAAGTTTTTAAATCCTGATTGATGGTTTGGATTAATCGACCGTCGATGGTATAAATCTGTACTGTTTTTACCTGTTCTAAACCATAACCTGAAAGATGCAATTCCCCATTTCTTACCGGATTCGGATAAACAGAAATTTTTTGGTCGAAAGCAGCAATGTCTTTTGTAGTAAGGGTAGAAGTCCAAATCATATTGACCCACTCCGGATGATCGATAAAAGGATTTCTGTTTTGTTGTCTCAGGTAGACTGCGTTGTTTCTATCGATTTCTTTTTGAGACACAGGATCCTGTGCCGCCCATTTCAACAAAAGATTAATGTACCATTGTTTGTAACCTCGATCTATTGTACCGTCTAAAGGATTTCCGCCGCTTTGATAAGGAGTGAAAGAAGCAAGTTTATCTTCATATCGGGTGATAAAGAATAACGACATTCTTGCCAAATCTCCTTTGAATTCGTTGATAGGCTCAAAAACAATTCCGTTGAACCCAGGGAAATTAGAGGTGCCCAATTTAGAACCATTTGTCGAGGTAAAAGTAGGCGTATTGGTTTCTCCGTAAGGATAATTGGATCTTTGGTTGTTTACGTAATAATCCGTGGGAATTACGAAATGCCCGTCATTTGCCATTGGTACTGCAGATTGTCCGCCAAAAAAACTTTTCGGTACAGAATGTTCTCTATTATAGCAAGAATTTTCATTGTTGGATCCGTTTCCACACTGATTTCCGCCATCAACAACACGTCCTAATTTATATTCATAAGAATCTGCACCCCCAGGTTTTTCGGAATACATATCCAAAAGCGTATTGTTATTTTCATAATATTTATCTCTATCGGAGGTAAAATAGGTTTCCCATAATCCACCGGTTCCGCTTCCGTAACCCAAATCTAAAGCACCGTTGGAAATGATGACATTAAGTTTTGATTTTAGGGCTTACCAGTAAGTCCTGCCGTTCCGTCGTAATAAGTAGCAGGAGCTTGTGCAAAGCTGATGGAGAATAATCCACCAAGCATAAGGGTAAGAATTTTTTTCATTGAATGATATCTAATTTTGAGGGGTCAAAGTTAGTCAAAAAATGAATCTGTAATTATTGTTTGGCTATTTTTTTAATGAACTAAGATTTACAACTTTAGAACGCTAAAATTGTAATAAATAATTGGTTCATCTGCATCATTTAGGTTTACTTGAGAGTAAGACCACAAAACTTACTGGATCTTAAAAAATGATTTGTTGATTTTGGAAAAAATCCAGGAGACTCCGAATCCAAAAATCCCCGCTGTCAATGTTACAATAAAGTAATTGAGGAGCCTAATCCGAACAGGGAAAGGCAGATCGGTATTTTCACCCGCTTTGAAAAATCCGGTCACCATCTGTAAATAACTGACCGCACTGCCTAAAATTAATCCACTCACCAAACCAAAAGTTACAATAAGAATTCCCGTGTAGAAATACACTTTCCGGAGCGATTTTAAATTCATACCCAATGAAATCAGAGATTTCGCCTGTTCCTTTTTATCGAGTTGCAGGATAATAATGGCACCTGCTAAATTAAATGTCGTAATAAAAATCACCAACATAAAAATCAGGTAGATGAAAAGTTTTTCGGTGTTGATCATCTTCCAGAACGCGGCGTTTTCCTCCGATTTTGTTTTGATGTCGTATCGATTGCCCAAAAGTTTTTGCAGGTGAACTTTTACTGCATCTGTATTATCGGCATTTTTTAGTTTAATGACGATTTGGTAGGCTGATTTCTTCGGTAGATTCAGCAGCTCCCGAGTAAGCTCGATGGGTGAAATGATGGTGTTGTCCAGTTGATCATTACCCGGAAAAACACCTGAAACGAAGATTTCCCTTTTGTTGAAAATATCTTTTTCTGCACTGATCATTCCTGTTCCTGGTTTGGGCATCAACAGTTCTGCAAAATCAGCGTTTTCACCGATGGGAATTGCCAATCTGTTATCAAGTTTATTTTCCAGCAACACTTCATTCGAATATTTAAAACTCGGATACGTCCCGTAAAAAATATTTTTGTGAATGGGATTTACGAAGATGTAGGCAGAATCTACCCCACGCAAATTTGCAATATCACCATTGTCCCGGAAATTGATGTATACTTTCTCCTCGATAACTTTGGAAAAATGTAAAATTTCGGGAGTAGATTCTAAGATTTTGGTGGCTTTGTCAATTTCTGGAAGTGTTTTTCCCTCCTTCGTTTTCACCGTAATATCGGCGTGCAGATTTGCAATAAGATCCTGATTCAAGTCCTCTAAACCCGAAAATACAGAGATGATAATAAACATTGCCGTCACTGCAACCATCATGGCCAAAGCAGCGAGCCACGTAATAAAGGTGACTGCAGTGCTTCCTTTTTTTGCTAAAAGGTATCGTGTTGCAATATAAAAGGCAGTGTTTTTCAAAAAAAATAAACTTTAAAAAAGATTATAGAATAGGATTGTCACCTTCGCCTCTCAATTCTTTTTCAATTTTTTCCACATCGTCCAACGTGGTGTCTAGATAGAAATTCAGTTCTGGAATAATCCGTACCTGTTTTCCCATTTTCTGACCGATAAAATTTCTGTAATGCGCTTTATTCACCAGAATTTCTTTCATAATATCTTTGCGGAATTCTGCGGGAAAAATGCTTAAATAAATCTTTGCGATACTTAGATCTGCAGTTACTTTCACATCGGAAACGGTCACCAAAAAGGAATGTTTGCTTTCCGACGCCTGTTTGCGGAATAATTCTGCGAAATCTTCCTGTATAATCTGTGCGACTTTTTTCTGTCTGTTGCTTTCGTTCATGGTGCAAATTTAGTATTTTTGTTTGAAATAAGACGGGAGTTAAAAGACGGAACTCCTAAGTTTTATTTAGAAGAATTAGAAATATTGATCAATCCTCATTTATCATCCATGAAAATAGAACACCTCGGTATTGCCGTAAAATCATTGCAAAAATCTGACGAATTATTCGCCAAACTTTTGGGTAAAGAAAACTATAAACAAGAATCGGTAGAAAGGGAAGGAGTTACCACTTCGTTTTATGAACTGGGAGATTCGAAAATTGAACTTCTTGAAGCTGCGAATCCTGAGAGTCCAATCGCCAAATTTCTCGATAAACGTGGGGAAGGAATTCACCATGTTGCGTTTGGTGTAGAAAATATCGGTGCCGAAATAGAGCGTTTAAAAGCGGCGGGATTTCAGTTTCTCTCTGAAGAACCCAAAGATGGCGCCGATAATAAACTCATTATTTTTCTGCATCCAAAATCTACGAATGGTATTTTGGTAGAATTGTGCCAGGAAAAACCGTAGTGGAATTTTTTACCAAAATAGCTACAGATTGGGATATTTTTATCGTTTATGAATGTAAAAATAGAACAGTTGCAAGAAAAATTGAAAATCATATCAAGAATATGAAAAGTAGGAAATATATAGAAAATCTTAAAAAGTATCCTGAAATTTTAGATCAACTCAAAGATAAATATTCCGATTAATAAGTAAAGAAAGCTGTAAAAGTTTTTGTTTCTATCGAAAAAAGTTTATTTTTGCACCTCATAAAAACAAAGGGATTTTGGTTCCGAAGTTTTTGGCCTTGTAACTCAGCTGGTTAGAGTAGCTGACTCATAATCAGCAAGTCCTTGGTTCGAGCCCAAGCTGGGCCACATTATTGGAATAGAAACACTTACCGCGAGGTAGGTGTTTTTTTTTTTGGATTTTTGCTATGATTGAATTGTACTGCATCAGTTTGAAAGCAGAACGCTAGTTTTGGAAGTGATTTTAAATATGGTTGATTTGTTTGAAAATAAAAGATTTAATATTATATTTAAACAATGAATCAAGGGTTATACGAAGAATTAGTTACCAAGCTAATTACCAATAAATTAGATGACTTAGGCAAAGATAATTTTCAAATTAAGAAAATATCTATTGACAAAGCTGAAGCAGCACATTTATTATCACAACATATCGGTAAAACTATAAAACAAGCTTTTAATTTAATTAAAGGCGAAGATATTCTTGAAATACAAATTGAAATTGCCAACAAGATTATTTTATTTTTAAAGGAAGAACTGAAAAAGGAAGAATTTGAAGATGATCTAATAGAAACGGAAGGTAAAATTTTAAAGGCAGTTTTTTCTAATGTTGATGCGCATTTTACAGATTTGGATTTGCATTTAAAAGAAATTACACCTTATACAAGATTAATACACAGTGAATTATTTACCGGAGGAAATTCTGGGACAACTTTGGAAAGTGAGTTGCGAAAAGAAATTTTATCATCGGACAAAATTGATTTGTTGGTTTCATTTATCAAATGGAAAGGAATACGAATTCTAGAGCGAGAATTAAGAGAATTTACAGAAAGAGGTGGGATACTTCGTGTGATAACAACTACTTATATCGGTGCAACAGACGCAAAAGCAGTTGAGTTTTTATCTTCTTTAAAGAACACACAGGTAAAAGTATCTTATAATACAGGAAATGAGCGGTTGCATGCAAAAGCATATTTATTTCAGAGAAATACACGATTTCATACTGGATATATTGGCTCATCTAATTTTTCACGTTCAGCTTTGACCGACGGTTTAGAATGGAATTTGAAGATTACGACCAAAGAAATTAGTCATATTATAGATAAGTTTAAAAAAACTTTTGAAGCTTACTGGCAAAATCCAGAATTTGAGTTGTATGATGGAACTATTCATTCAGTTAAATTGGTTGAAGCTTTACAACAAGGAAAATTTTCAAAAGAGTATAACTTTACAACTTCATATTTTGATATAAAACCTTTTCATTATCAAAGTGAAATTTTGGAAAAATTAGAAGTTGAACGTTCAGTTCATAATCGAAATAGAAATTTAATAGTTGCAGCAACAGGAACAGGAAAAACGGTTATTTCTGCATTTGATTATAAAAATTTCCGAAATAAAAACACGTCATCAAAATTGCTTTTTGTAGCTCATCGCAAAGAGATTTTACAACAAGCAATGGCAACATTTCGTGGTGTATTAAAAGAAAATAATTTTGGTGATTTGTGGGTAGATGGAATCGAACCAAATTCGAACGAATATCTTTTTGTTTCTGTACAAACTCTTAATAACAGATTGAAAAATTTAAAACTTTCACCCAATTACTTTGACTTTATCATTTTAGATGAAGCACATCACGGTGCAGCTTCCAGTTACAGAACATTTTTAAATTATTTTCAGCCAAAAGTTTTACTTGGTTTAACTGCAACTCCTGAGCGAATGGACAATGAAAACATTCTTGAAGATTTTTGCAATAGAATTGCCGCAGAAATTAGGCTATCGGAAGCTTTAAACAAAAAACTATTGAGTCCTTTTCAATATTTTGGGATCACTGACAGTATTGATTTAACAAGTGTAAAATGGGAAAAAGGTAAATACGTAGCAAGCGAATTGACAAATTTATATACTAAAAATGAAGAACGAATAGGAGAAATCATTCAAGCGCTTGATAAATATACCCATGATATCAATGATGTTCGTGCAATCGGATTTTGTGTAACCATTGAGCACGCTACTTTTATGGCTGAAAAATTTAATTTAGCAGGATTAAAAGCAGAATCTTTGACCTCCAAAAATTCCAGCGAAAGAGATAGAATTAGAGAGCTGTTTAGAAAGAAGGAATTTAATTATTTATTTGTAGTTGATATTTTTAATGAAGGTGTAGATATTCCTGAAATTGATACCGTTTTATTTTTAAGACCTACGGAAAGTTTAACGGTTTTTCTTCAACAATTGGGACGCGGATTGCGATTATCAGAAGGAAAAGATTGTTTGACCGTTTTAGATTTTGTGGGCAATTCACGACCGGAATACGACTTTGAAAGCAAGTTCAGAGGATTGATTGGAAAAACAACAACATCGGTTCAAAAAGAAATAGAAGATGATTTTCCGCATTTGCCTTTAGGATGTTCAATTGTTTTAGAGAAAAAAATGAAACAGACAATTCTTGAAAATATCAAAAAAGCAACATCATTAAACGTAAATCAGTTAATCAATAAAATTATAAACTTTCAGCATCAAACCAATTTACCTTTGACGTTAAATAGTTTCATGGAATTCAATCATATTTCAATTGAAACAATTTACAAGAAAGATAGTTGGTCAAGATTATGCCAAAAAGCTGGCGTAATTGCTGATTTTGAAAACACAAACGAAAAGCAAATATATTCCGCTATTACTAATAAATGGTTATCAACAAACTCGACGAGTTATTTTAATTTCATTTTAAAAATTGCAAAGAAAGGTTTCAATATTAGAATTAGTGATTATGATGAAAATCAAAAAACCATGTTGCTGATGTTGCATTACGATGTTTGGCAAAATGCAGGAGGTTTTAATTCTTTGGAGGAAAGTATAATTCAAATGGGAAAAAATAAAACACTTGTAAAGGAGATAATTGAGGTTTTAGAAATACTAATTGACAAAGTGGATTTCAAAGAAGTTGATATTGATTTACGTTATAATCAACCACTAAAAGTACATGCACGATACACACGAGATCAGATTTTAGCTGCTTTTAGACTAAGTACTTTCGACAGAAAATCTCCAAGCAGAGAAGGTGTTGCAGAGAATGTGGAATTAAACACAGAATTGCTTTTTATCAATTTAATTAAATCTGAAGAAAACTTTTCGCCAACAACAATGTATGATGATTATGCCATAAGCGAAACCTTATTTCATTGGCAAAGTCAAAATTCTGCACGACCAGATATTGGCAAAGGATTATCTTACATTCAACATCAAGAAACTGATAAAAAGATTTTACTTTTCGTAAGAGAAAAAGCAAAAGATGAGAAGGGAAATACAATGGGATATGTATTTATTGGAGAAGGAACATTTAAAGAGAATGAAGGAGAAAAACCTATGAATATTAAATGGAAGCTTAACGAACCAATGCCAAATTATCTGTGGAAAGAATCTGCTAAAATGTCTGTTGATTAATTATTACAGCGTTATTTATTAAAAAATTTCCCATAATTTTGCCCTCTAATTTTTATTAATAATGATTGACAAAAACTTCTACCTCGAAAACCTTTCTGCTTTTGATATTCTTATAGAAGATGAGGACCGCAAACAGGCGGAAACGCTTATTTTTCGGGTGTTCAGTATTTTGCAGCGCGATAAAATCTGGTTGCGCGACATGGCGACAGAAGAAGAGATCTTTGAAGAAGAGGTAGAACTTTTGGAAGAAGTGGAAGAGGAACTTCAAGAACTCGATCAAAAATATAATTTTGGTTTCGAAGCTTTTTATCGACGCGTCCAACTCGAGTTGAAAAAGATACAATCCAAGTCGGATCTCAATGTGGATGTCGCAGAAAATTTTGCAGAAGACGATGATTTTGAAGACGAAGATCTTGATTTTATGGAGGAAGAAAACGATGAGGATCCCGATCTTTACGAGGAAGAGGAGGAAGATGATTTGGAGGACGACGACGATTTTTACGACGAAAATGAAGACGATGCTTTAAGTCATATTTCGGATGAAGAACTGGATCAGATCACCGATTATATTTTGGAAAGTGCGAAAACCCGTTTTGATTATTCGGAATTTTTAGAGGAATTTCCACAGGTTGATGAATTGTTTGTGGAAGAAAATGTCCTTTTTCCCATCATTGCCGGAAAAGCCCATGAAGAAACAGATTACGAGATCGCCGCAAAAATGAATGCTGCTTTCTTAATTTCCGGATTTCAAATGTCCATCGAGGATCTGCAGGAAATGATCGAAAAGAAAGGCCATGAATTGGGTCTGGAAATTTTAGCGTTTGGAATTGCCGCCGATTCTTTGCAACAAGGCGCAAATCCTGCAGAAGTGCTTCAGCAGATTTCCCAGTTATTAAAATCCTAATTTTTGAAGGGTGAAATTTCTTTCTAGAAATCAATGTTGAATCCCTTTTTTTGATTGAAAGCATCAAATCTGATCATAGGTAATTCTCAATTATTAGCTACAAGCGATTTCGTAAATTTGCAGCATCAAAAAATAATTGAAATGAATTTAAAAGGAAAAAATGCGATCGTTACCGGTGGTGGAAGAGGTCTCGGTAAAGCCGTAGCTTTACTATTGGCGAAAGAAGGAGTGAATATCGGAATTACCGGGCGAAATGAAGAAAACTTAAAGTCAACGGTTGACGAATTGAAAGGTTTAGGTGTTCAGGCTTTTTATTCAATATTCAGTATGGATGAAGAAACTGCCGTTCAAAACGGAATAGCGAATCTGGCAAAAGATTTGGGCGGAATTGATATTCTCATTAATAATGCAGGAATTGGAGATTTTGGAAGTATTGCAGAAATGCCGTCTGAAACCTGGGAACAGGTAATCAAGACCAATCTTTTTGGGGTGTATTATGCAGCCAAAGCGGTTTATCCGTTCCTGAAAGAAAAGGGAGAAGGCGATGTGGTGAATGTTGCTTCTACAGCTGGATTAAAAGGCGGACCGAACATGTCTGCTTACGCCGCTTCTAAAGCAGCAGTCGTTTCTTTGTCTCAGTCGATGATGGCAGAATGGCGAAAAGAAAATATCCGCGTGATCACTTTGACACCGAGTACCATTGCTTCAGATATGTCGATTCAGGGTGGATTAACGGACGGAAATCCAGAATCCGTTTTACAGCCGGAAGATTTCGCAGAATGGGTTCGTGATATTTTGAAAATGAACCGTAGAGCTTTAATTGCGAATGGTTCCATCTTTTCTACCAATCCTTAAGTCAAAAAAATAAGTAAATATGCTAATTTTATGAAGTGTTCATTTGAAAATTAGCTGAATATCAAAAATTCTAATAAAAAAAGGGATCCATTTTTAGTGGAATCCCTTTTTTATGATCAAATAATGGCGGATTTTTTCTGTTAATAATTTAAAAGTAAGTGTTTTACTTGCTTTTTTTCTGGGATTAAAGCAGATTTTTTATCTCACTTCTATTAAAAATTCCTTTTCTCATTAATGTATCATTTCAACTTTTCAACAATGATTTAAAAATGATTTTCCGGCTATTCTTTTAAAAAACTATAAAATCATACTCAGCTGAATCCTTTTTCTCTCCTCGTCCACTTCGGTCACTTTCACCTGAACGTGTTGATGCAGTTTCACCACTTCATTCACATCGCTCACAAAACCTTCTTTCAACTGGGAAATATGAACCAACCCACTTTCTTTAATTCCGACATCGACGAAACAGCCGAAAGCCGTGATGTTATTCACAATTCCGGGAAGAATCATGCCTGTTCTTACATTTTTAATGGATTTTACGGTGGGATCAAATTCAAAAATTTTGGCGGCTTTTCTTGGATCTAAACCAGGTTTTTCAAGTTCTTTCAAAATATCTTTGATGCCCAAAATCCCAATGGTTTCCGTCACGTATTTTTCTGGATCAACAGTCTGAATTTTTTCTTTATTGGCGATGAGGTCGGTCGTTTTTAAACCCAAATCTTTCGCCATTTTCTCCACGATCGAATACGCTTCCGGATGAACCGCCGAATGATCGAGCGGATTTTTGGCATTCGTAATTCTGATAAAAGCTGCGGCTTGTTGATAGGCTTTTTCGCCCAACCTCGGAACTTTTTTCAATTGTTTCCGATCTTCAAAAGCACCATTTTCTGTGCGGTAATTCACGATGTTTTCTGCCATTTTTTCCCCGATTCCGGAAAAATAACTAAGCAGAGATTTACTCGCCGTATTCAAATTAATTCCGACCGAATTCACACATTTCATGACCGTAGAATCGAGTTCATTTTTCAATTGGGTTTGATCGACGTCGTGTTGATATTGACCAACTCCGATGGATTTCGCATCAATTTTCACGAGTTCTGCTAAAGGATCTGATAATCTTCTACCAATCGAAATCGCACCACGAACCGTGACATCAAAACTTGGAAATTCATCCCGCGCAATTTTACTCGCCGAATAAACAGATGCTCCGGCTTCTGAAACCACAAAAACCTGCGGCGGTTTATCGAATGCAATTTTTTTAATGAAAAATTCAGTTTCCCTACTTGCGGTTCCGTTTCCAATCGAAATCGCTTCAATGTTGAAGGAATTGACCAACGATCGAATTTTCTTCATCGCCATTCCCGAATCTCCCGAAAGCGTTCGGGATTGTGGAGCATGTGGATAAATGGTTTCGTTATGAAGTAAATCTCCCTTTTCATCGAGGCAAACGACTTTACAGCCACTTTTAAATCCGGGATCGATGGCCAAAATTCTTTTTTCTCCCAAAGGTGAATCGAGGAGGAGTTGGCGCAGATTTTCCGAAAATATTTCTATGGCTTTTTGATCCGCTTTTTCTTTGGCTTCCTGTAATGTTTCATTTGAAATTGCAGGTTCCAATAAGCGTTTGTAACTGTCTTTGATGGCGATTTCTATTTGATCAGCGCACTCATTATTCGATTTAATAATCGCATTTTCTATTAATTCTAAAGCTTCCTTGTTGTCAATTTCAATTTTGGTTTTTACAAAGCCTTCCGTTTCTGCGCGAAGCATCGCCAGTAAACGGTGCGACGGAATTCTGTTCAAACTTTCTTCCCATTCGAAATACTGCTTGAATTTCTGTGCCGCTTCTTCTTCCAGTTTTGATTTCACCATTTTGGACGTGATCATCGCTTTTCGCTGAAAAAGTCGGCGCAGATTTTTCCGCACGTACCCATTTTCATTGATCCATTCTGCCATAATGTCGCGCGCTCCTTGCAAAGCTTCTTCTTCGGTCGCCACGTTTTCATTTAAATATCTGGTTGCCAAAGTTTCGAGATTATTCGAATTCTGACTCATTATAATTTTCGCCAAAGGTTCCAAACCTTTTTCTTTTGCCGCATCGGCTTTTGTTTTTCGTTTTTTCTTGAAGGGTAAATATAGATCTTCGAGTTCCTGCACGTCAAAACTTTCCTCGATTCTTCTTTTTAGATCGGGATTCAGCGCATTTTGTTCTTCAATCGATTTTGAAATGCTGTCTTTCCGCTTGATGATTTCTTCAAACTGTCTGTTGAGTTTAAAGATATTTTCAATTTGCACTTCATCCAGATTTCCGGTCATGTCTTTTCGATAGCGCGAAATAAAGGGAATGGTGCAGTCTTCAGACAAAAGTTTCAGGGTGGATCTGATGTTGTTGTCAGGTAATGAAAGGGATTTTTTAATATAGTCAATGGAATTCATGCGTGATCTTTAGAAGCGCTAAAATAAGAAGTTTTAAAGGAACTTAAAGCTATTCATTCTTTGAATTTAAAGTGCTTTTCATCCTATTCTTGCTATTTTTTTGGATCCTTCAAAATTTTTAAAATGCATCAATAGAAAAAATAAATGAACGTTCATTCTTTTTTGGTCTTATCTTTGCAGCTCACCAAACAAGTAAAAAACTATGAAAGTAATATTTTGGGTCATCACCAGCATTTTGTTAGCAGTATTAATGTTGGTTTCCGGCATTTATCATTTTTGGAACCCCGGATTTTATCTTCCGATCGTGCCGAAATATTTACCTTTTTCTTTAGCGACTGTTTATCTGTCGGGAATTGTTGAAATTCTTTTGGGTATCGTTACGCTATTTTTAAATCAAAAATACACGAAGTATGGACTTTTCGGAATTTTCCTTTTAATGGTCATTTTCCTGCCGATTCATATTGAAGATGCGTTAAAGGACCAACCTGTAATTGGAAGTCAGACCGCAGCATATATAAGATTGGTCTTTCAGTTTTTATTGATCTGGTTGTCCTGGAAATCGTATCAGTTTACTTCGCTTGCCAAATCAATTTGAAATGGAGAAAAAAGAAAAAATTACAAATAAGAGATCTGCGCTTCTCAATGCGACGCTGACTTTGGTGAACAATCATGGTTTCCACAATGCACCAATGTCTAAGATTGCAAACCTTGCAGGAGTTGCACCCGCGACGATTTATCTTTATTTCGAAAACAAACAGGATCTCGTTAACAAATTATATCTGGAAGTAAAAGAAGATTTCAGCACCGCAGCTTTTGAAGGGTACAGTGAAAATCTTTCGGTTAAAGATGGTTTTGAAATCATCTGGTTCAATATCGCAAACTACAAATTAAATCAGATCAAAGAATCTAATTTTTTAGCGCAGTGCGACAACAGTCCGATGATTGAAGAAGCCATTAGAATAGAAGGTTTGAAACATTTGCAGCCTTTGCTTGATCTTTGGTCAAGAGGAAAGAAAGAAGGCGTGATCAAACCGCTTTCTGACTATGTTTTGTATGCTTTCACGGTTTATCCGCTGTCTTTTTTACAAGGAATGCAGGAAAGAGGAATTTACACTTTGGATGAAGCTGGAAAAGTGGAGAGTTTCACTGCAACCTGGAACGCCATTAAAACAGAAAAGTAAACAGTTTTTTACTGATCATTAATTTTTTAAATCAATAAAAATATCGCATAATGAATAAAACAATCATACTAAACAGTCGTCCGATTGGGAAACCTCAACTTTCCGATTTTAAATTGGTAGAAGAAGAAATGCCGAAGATTACAGAAGGAGAAATTCTTTTAAAAGCAAAATTCGTGTCTGTAGATCCTTATTTGCGTGGAAGAATGAGCGATGCAAAATCCTACGTTCCGCCTTTTGAACTCCAAAAATTAATGGGTTCCGGACTTGTTGCAGAAGTGACAGAATCTCAAAATGAAAAATTTAAAGTTGGCGATTTCGTTTCGGGTGCTTTGAACTGGAAGGAATTTCAGGTTTCAACCGGAGAAAATCTTTTAAAAATCGACGATTCGGTTGCGCCACTTTCCAATTATCTCGGCGTTTTGGGAATGACGGGTTTAACCGCTTATTTCGGACTTACAGAAATTGGAAAACCTCAAAAAGGCGAAACGATCGTTGTTTCCGGCGCAGCAGGTGCGGTCGGAAGTATTGTTGGTCAAATTGGAAAAATTATGGGTTGTCGCGTCGTAGGAATTGCGGGAAGTGATGAAAAAGTGGATTTGCTAAAATCTAAAATTGGTTTCGATGAAGCCATTAATTATAACACGACCGAAGACATGACCAACGCAATCGCAGAAGCTTGTCCGAATGGAGTCGATGTCTATTTCGATAACGTCGGTGGTGAAATTTCAGATGCAGTTCATGCCAATATCAACCGATTGGGAAGAGTGATCAACTGTGGAGCGATTTCCGCTTACAATGACACCTCCGTTTTGACCGGACCGCGTGTTGAATATTTTCTCATTAAGAAAAGTGCATTGATGCAGGGATTTATCGTGAGCAATTATGCAGAAAAGTTTCCGGAAGGAATCAAACATTTATCGAAATGGCTTTCTGAGGGAAAATTAACCTCTACTGAAACCATTGTAGAAGGTTTTGAAAATATTCCACAAGCGTTTATCGACCTTTTCGACGGTAAAAATAATGGAAAAATGATCGTAAAAATATAAACAGTTAATTTAAAAAGATGAACAATTTTAAATACAGAAATCCAACAAAAATATTGTTTGGTAAAGGACAAATCGAAAATCTGGCGACAGAAATTCCGGCAGATGCAAAAATTTTAATGCTTTACGGCGGTGGAAGCATCATGAAAAACGGAGTTTATGAGCAGGTTAAAAAAGCGCTTTCCGATTATGAAGTCGTGGAATTTGGCGGAATTCCTGCAAATCCTGAATACAGCGTTTTAGTAGACGCTTTGAAAGTCATTAAAGAAGAAAATATCACGTATCTTTTAGCTGTTGGTGGCGGTTCTGTAATTGATGGAACCAAATTTTTATCAGCTGCTGCTTTATATGAAGGAGAAACGCCGTGGGAATTATTAACAAATAAAAAACCCGTAACAGAAGGAATGCCTTTCGGAACGGTTTTAACGCTTCCTGCAACGGGTTCTGAAATGAATTCCGGCTCAGTAATTACACGTGCAGAAACCAAAGAAAAGTTAGCTTTTGGCGGACCGGGAATGTTTCCTCAGTTTTCTATTCTAGATCCGGAAGTGATCAAATCAATTCCTGAACGTCAGATTGCAAACGGAATTACCGACGCTTTTACCCACGTAATGGAACAATACATGACGTATCCGATCGGAGCGAAATTACAGGATCGTTTTGCGGAAAGCATTATGCAGACTTTGGTAGAAACAGCGCCTGCAATTATGAAAGATCCTTCCGATTATGAAGCGGCATCCAATTTTATGTGGAGTTGTACGATGGCTTTGAACGGATTAATTCAGCAAGGCGTTCCCGGAGATTGGGCAATTCACTCCATGGGACACGAATTAACGGCGATGTACGGAATTGATCATGCGAGAACTTTAGCCATTTTAGCCGGAAATCATTACCGCTATAATTTCGAGACGAAGAAAGAAAAACTGGCACAATACGCAGAACGCGTTTGGAATATTACCGAAGGAAGTTTAGAAGATAAAGCACATGCTGGAATCAACAAAACCGAGGAGTTTTTCAAATCTTTGGGCATCGATCTGAAATTATCAGAGTACACCGAAAATTATTCTGAAACCGGAAGTACGGTTGCAGAAAGATTTATAGAAAGAGGGTGGAACGGACTTGGAGAACACAAAACTTTAACGCCAACCGACGCTCAGAAAATTATCGAAATGAGCTACTAAATAATTAACAATTAACAATTAAAAAAAAATATTATGAAAATTTTATTCGTCTTAACCTCCCACGATCAGTTAGGAAACACCGGTGAGAAAACCGGATTTTGGATCGAAGAATTTGCTGCACCTTATTACTATTTGGTTAATAAAGGAGTTGACGTTATTTTGGCTTCTCCAAAAGGCGGTCAACCACCAATTGATCCAACCAGCGACAAACCGGAAAATCAAACCGAAGCTACCATCAGATTTAAAGCGGATGCTGAACTTCAGGAAAAATTAAGCAAAACACACGTCCTTGCGGAAGTTTCTTCTGATGATTATGATGCCGTATTTTATCCAGGCGGTCACGGACCACTTTGGGATCTTGCAGAAAGCGCAGATTCTGCAAAACTGATCGAAAGTTTTTACCAGTCCAATAAACCGGTTTCTTTCGTATGTCATGCACCTGCAGCGTTGAAAAATGTGAAAAATACAGACGGAGAATCGTTGGTGAAAGGTAAAAACGTGACCGGATTTACCAATACTGAAGAAGCTTTGGTACAATTAACGGATGTTGTTCCGTTTTTAGTGGAAGATATGTTGAAAGAAAACGGCGGAATCTACAGTAAAAAAGGAGATTTCGAAGAATATGCGATCGAAGACGGATTGTTGATCACCGGACAAAACCCGGCGTCCTCCGAAAAGGTAGCTGAACTATTATTGAACAAACTTCAGAAATAAGTTAAGTCGGTTTAACCGCTTAAATAAAATGTCCCAAAGTGATTTTTCACTTTGGGACTTTTTTTAATGGCTTCTGATTTTTTGAATTTTTCCAAGTTCTGAAAGTACATCTGCGACTAATTTACGCCTCAATTTCATTACAAATAATTACATTTGCTGCCAATTGATCCCATCATTGTGAAAAATAACATCCTCATCATCGACGACGAACTGAAATTGCTGAAACTTCTCGGGATGATTATTTCCAATGAAGGGTACGAAGTTTTTCAAGCTTCAACTGCACGGTCAGGAATCAATATGTTGAGTACACATAAAATCGATCTGGTTTTATGCGATGTACGATTACCGGATGCTTTCGGCGTTGATCTGGTCAAAGAAATGAAGACCAAATATCCGCACCTCGAAATTATTTTGATGACGGCATACGGAAATATTCCGGATGGAGTTCAAGCCATGCGAAACGGCGCTTACGATTATATTGTGAAAGGAGACGATAACGAAAAAATAATTCCCCTCGTTGCCAAAGCTTTGGAAAAAGTAAAAGATAATGTTGAAAATATTCAGCAGGAAAAAATTTCCACGAAAATCAATTTTTCAACCATCATCGGAAAATCCCAGAGTTTTCTCTATTCTAAAATGCTTGCAGAAAAAGTTTCCAGAACCGAAACTGCCGTTTTATTAACAGGCGAAACCGGAACTGGAAAAGAAGTTTTTGCCAACGCCATTCATCAGGAAAGTTCCAGGAAAAAAGGAAATTTCATGGCGATCAACTGTTCGGCGTTTGGAAAAGACGTCTTGGAAAGTGAACTGTTCGGACATAAAAAAGGGGCATTTACGGGAGCCGTTTCCGATAAAAAAGGTTTGATCGAAGAAGCCCAAAACGGAACTTTGTTTCTAGATGAAATCGGTGAAATGCCTTTGGAATTGCAATCGAAAATGTTGCGGGTTCTGGAAAGCGGCGAATTCATTAAAATGGGCGACACCAAAATTTCTCATTCTAATTTCCGTTTGATCGCTGCAACGAATCGCGATTTAAAAGAAGAAAGCCGACTCGGAAATTTCCGGGAAGATCTTTATTTCCGTCTCAATGTTTTCGAAATTCATTTGCCGCCTTTGCGTGAAAGGAAAGAAGATATTCGGGAACTGGCGAAGTTTTACATCGATCAGTTTTCCAAGAAGATGAATTTAATAAACGTTCTCATTAATGAAGATTTTTACAAAAAATTAGAAAATAATTCCTGGAAAGGAAATATCCGTGAACTTAAAAATACGCTAGAAAGAAGTCTCATTTTAATGGAAAATAGTGAACTTTCTGCCCAAAATGTACCTGATTCTGAAGGTGGAAATTCTTTCGCCATGTCCTCCGTAGAAAAACATCATATCCTCAAAGTTTTAAATTACACCAAAGGCAATAAAGCCGAAGCCGCAAGATTGCTCGATATCGGAATCGCCACTTTATACCGTAAACTCGAGGAATATCAAATGAAATAATTTTTTTTCTTTTGTCATTATGAACGAAACAAGGTGAACTTTTGTCATTCTGAACGAAACGCAGTGAAGTGAAGAATCTCTTTTGAGATGCTTCGTTCCTCAGCAAGACAATATCACATTATAAAACAAAAATTTATTGCATAATTTAATTAAGTTTTGTACAAATTTTTTGTCATTCTGAATGAATTAAGGTGAACTTTTGTCATTCTGAACGAAGCGCAGCGAAGTGAAGAATCTCTTTTGAGATGCTTCGTTCCTCAGCATGACACTATCAGATTATAAAACAAAAATTCACTGCATAATTTAATTAAGTTTTGTACAAATCTTTTGTCATTCTGAACGAAACAAGGTGAAGTGAAGAATCTCTTTCTTCAATGAGAGATGCTTCGTTCCTCAGCATGACAATATCAGATTATAAAACAAAAATTCACTGCATAATTTAATTAAGTTTTGTACAAATCTTTTGTCATTCTGAATGAAATAAGGTGAACTTTTGTCATTCTGAACGAAGCGCAGTGAAGTGAAGAATCTCTTTTGAGATTCTTCGTTCCTCAGCATGACAATATCAGATTATAAAACAAAAATTCGTTGCATAATTTAATTAAGTTTTTCTCGCCTCTGTTAAGTGAAAAGCCTTTGCGCCCTTTATCTATTAACAGTGATTACAACATAAAAAAAAACTTTGCGTCTTTGCGTTAAAAAATAATCCTTCACAAATCTTCTCAATTTGAGAATCAAGCCTATCAAAATGATAGGCTTTTTTAGTTTTTAAAAGGGTCAAAATCAACTTAAATGTTTATTCCTCAATTATTTAAATAATTGAGGAATTGTTTTTGGCATTATGGTCTCAAATCCTAAAAAATTGAAATAATGAACAGCTGGAGATTGAAATATTACAGAAGACTGAAATCCTGGCATTTACTCGCCGCTTTCTTTGGTCTTATATTTTTTATCGGCATCACTTACAGAATCTTTAATCCTTAAAAATATAAAACAATGTTGACGCTCATTTTACTCGCGCTCGGAATCGGAATTTTCTTCCTTCTCGGCAAATCTATTAACTTTTTTGATAAAATTTAAATCGATGTGGACCTTATTTATCCTTTCTCTCGCGGCATTTGTATACATCTGCTACGTCTTAATCAAACCGGAAAAATTTTAAACTTTTAATAATGAATATAGAATTACTGGGACTGGTCCTCATGTTCGTAGTCACGTTGCTTTTGGCAATTCCACTCGGAAAATATATCGCTAAAGTCTACGGACACGAAAAAACTTTTTTGGATTTTATTTTTGATCCAATTGAAAAATTATTTTTTAAACTTTCAGGCATCGACCCATTGAAAGGCTGGAACTGGAAACAAAATATGATGGCTTTAATGGCGATCAACTTCGTTTGGTTTTTAATGGGAATGTTTATTTTAATGAACCAGAATTGGTTGCCTTTAAATCCGGATAACAATCCCGGAATGAGCGCAGATCTGGCTTTCAATACAACGATTTCCTTTATAGTGAATTGTAATTTACAGCATTATTCCGGCGAAAGCGGACTAAGTTATTTCGGACAATTGTATTTGATGTTTTTACAGTTCGTTTCGGCAGCAACAGGAATGGCTGCACTTGCGCACGTTTTTGTGGCTTTCAAAGAAAAAACGACTGAAAATTTAGGGAATTTTTTTGTATTCTTTACGAAATCGATCACCAGAATTTTACTTCCGATCGCTGTTATTGTAGGAACAGTTCTACTTTTTAACGGAAGTCCGATGACTTTTAATGGGAAAGATTCCATCACGAATTTAGAAGGAAAAAATATTGAAGTTTCTACGGGTCCCGTTGCGGCTTTTGTAGCAATTAAACATTTGGGAACCAATGGCGGTGGCTTTTTTGGGACCAATTCTGCGCATCCTTTTGAAAACCCGAATTACATTAGCAATTTCACCGAGATGGTTGCGCAAATGCTGATTCCTTTTGCTTTGGTTTTTGCTTTTGGCTATTTTATTAAAAGAAGAAAATTAAGCTGGACGATTTTTGCCGTCATGTCGATCGGATTTTTATCCTTAATGGCGATGAATGTTGCTTTTGAAAATGGTGGAAATCCTGCATTACAGGAAATGGGTGCCAATATTTCTCTCGGAAATATGGAAGGAAAAGAAATCCGCTTCGGCAGTTCTGCTTCGGCTTATTGGAGCGTTGCAACGACCGTAATTTCTACCGGTTCTGTAAATTCCATGCACGACAGTTATATGCCACTTTCCGGAATGAACATGTTGCTTGCAATGATGATCAACTGTTTCTACGGTGGAGTTGGAGTCGGAATTTTGAATTATCTCGTCTTCATTATTCTGGCAGTATTTATTTCAGGTTTAATGGTGGGAAGAACACCGGAATTTTTAGGCAAAAAAATTGAAGCGAAAGAAATGAAAATCGCAATGGTAATCGCACTTTTACATCCGCTTTTAATTTTGGCAGGAACAGCTTTAACGGCTTATCAACCACAATTTGGAACCTCAACTTTGAATAATCCCTCCTTTCATGGTTTTAGTGAAATGTTGTATGAATTTACGTCCGCATCTGCAAACAATGGTTCTGGTTTCGAAGGTTTGGGCGACAATACACCTTGGTGGAATATTTCCACTGGAATCGTTTTAATTCTTGCAAGATTTCTACCGATTATCGGACCCGTCGCGATTGCAGGACTTTTGGCTCAGAAAAAATACATCCCGGAAAGTGCTGGAACTTTAAAAACAGATACGCCGACTTTTGGTTTAATGACTTTGGGCGTGATTTTACTCATCGCAGCTTTGGCCTTTTTTCCAGCCTTAACTTTAGGACCGATCGCAGAATATTTGACATCGATCACCAAATAATTTTTGATAATTAAGAAATGAATACAAAAAATACACAAAGTCTTTTTCAAAAAGATCTAGTCAATGAAGCCCTGAAACAGGCGTTGATCAAACTCGATCCACGTGTAATGATCAAAAATCCGATCATGTTTTTAGTGGAAGTCGGTACAGTTGTAATGCTCGTGGTTTCACTTTGGACTTTAATGGGAGAAAAAAGTCAGGGAAGTTTTGGCTACAATTTCACCATATTTATCACGCTTTTCCTCACCGTTTTATTTGCCAATTTTGCCGAAGCCATCGCTGAAGCACGTGGAAAAGCACAAGCCGATACTTTAAGAAAAACCAGACAGGAAACGCCGGCAAAATTAATTCTGGAAAACAAACGCGGCTTCGAGGTGGAAACCGTTCAGAAAATGTCTGCACAAATGCAGTTGGGAGATATTTTTCTTTGCGTTGCAGGCGATCAAATTCCGATGGATGGCGAAATTATAGAAGGTTTAGCGACCATTGACGAAAGTGCGATCACCGGAGAAAGTGCACCGGTCATTCGGGAAGCAGGCGGCGATAAATCTTCCGTTACAGGAGGAACAAAAGTGCTTTCGGATCGAATTAAAGTAAAAGTAAATACCAAACCCGGCGACAGTTTTCTCGACAAAATGATCGCTTTGGTGGAAGGAGCAAGCCGTCAAAAAACACCAAATGAAATTGCTTTGACGATTTTATTGGCCGGATTTACTTTGGTTTTTATCATCGTGACGGTGACTTTAAAACCATTCGCCGATTATTCCCAAACGCCGATCACGATCGCTGCTTTTATTTCCCTTTTCGTTTGTTTAATTCCCACCACAATTGGGGGATTACTTTCCGCCATCGGAATTGCGGGAATGGATCGAGCTTTGCGAGCGAATGTGATCACAAAATCCGGAAAAGCCGTGGAAACTGCGGGTGATATTGATGTTTTGCTTTTAGATAAAACAGGAACAATTACCATCGGAAACAGAAAAGCCACCGAATTTTATCCGGCAACCGGAATTCCAATGGAAGAATTTATAAGATCTGCCGCACTAAGTTCAATCGCTGACGAAACGCCGGAAGGAAAATCAATTCTGGAACTCGCTAATTTACCCGAAGAAAGTCTGATCGTAGAAAATGCAACATTTATTGAATTCACCGCTGAAACGAGAAGTTCCGGAGTCGATTTTAATGGAACGGAGATCCGAAAAGGCGCTTTTGATTCCATTAAACAAATGACCGAAAAAGCCGGAAATGTTTTTCCAAAAGAAACGGAAGAAACGGTGAAAATGATCTCCAACAATGGCGGAACTCCGTTGGTTGTTTTGAAAAATGGATTGGTAATGGGCGTTATCGAACTTCAGGATATCATCAAAACCGGAATGAACGAACGTTTTCAAAGGTTGCGTAAAATGGGCGTGAAAACCGTGATGGTAACGGGAGATAATCCTTTAACCGCCAAATTTATCGCCGAAAAAGCAGGAGTTGATGATTTCATCGCAGAAGCCAAACCGGAAGATAAAATGAATTACATCAAACGCGAACAGGAAAGCGGAAAACTCGTCGCCATGATGGGAGATGGAACGAATGACGCACCGGCTTTAGCACAGGCAGATGTTGGTGTCGCGATGAACAGCGGAACCCAGGCTGCGAAAGAAGCCGGAAATATGGTCGATCTCGACAATGATCCAACGAAATTAATAGAGATCGTGGAGATCGGGAAACAATTGTTAATGACGCGCGGAACTTTAACTACGTTCTCCATTGCCAATGATGTTGCGAAATATTTTGCCATTATTCCGGCGCTGTTTATCACGTTTATTCCGGCGTTGCAGTTTTTAAATATCATGAATTTGCACAGTCCGCAGAGCGCAATTTTATCCGCTGTAATTTTCAATGCGATCATCATTCCGTTTTTAATTCCGCTTGCTTTAAAAGGCGTCGAATACAAACCGATCGGTGCAAGTGCATTATTGCGCAGAAACCTTTTGATCTACGGTTTGGGCGGTATTATCGTACCATTTATCGGAATTAAATTGATCGATCTTTTGGTGACGTTTTTTATGTAATTATTAAAATTTTAATCTAAAAATAATGAAAAAATATATCAGACCAGCCATCGTACTGACTTTAGGAATGGTCTCAGTAATCGGAGTTTATACCTTATTCGTTTTCGGAATCGCAAAAATAACTCCCGAAAAAGGTTTAGGCGAACAAATCACCATTAATGGGAAAAAACAATACGCGAATATCGGTCAACAATTTTCGCTTCCGCAATATTTTCACGGCCGACCTTCTGCGGTTAATTACAATGCTGCAGGAAGTGGTGGAAGTAACAAAGGTCCCAACAATCCGGAATATTTAGCGGATGTTCAAAAAAGAATCGACACGCTTTTAATTCAAAATCCAACCATGACGGAAGTGAAAATTCCGGTAGATCTCATCACCGCAAGTGGAAGTGGATTGGATCCGAATATTTCCGTACAGGCAGCAGAATTTCAAATCGACCGCGTCGCAAAAGCCAGGAATATTTCCACCGAAAAAGTGAAGGAACTGATCGCACAAAACGCTTCAGACGAGAACATCGTTTTCTTCGCACCCCAAAAAGTAAATGTGCTGAAACTCAATGCAGCTTTAGAAAATCTTAAGTAAATTTAACAAAAAACTATTCTTTAAACCGCATTCCGATAATTATCGGAAGAGACAAAAGAGACAAAAGAGAAAAGTGTAAATCTGGATTTTCAAAAGTTGTCAAAATGTAATTGCATAATCCTTTTGCAGACTTTTGACAAACTTATTTAAAAAAAAAACTTTTGTGACTTCCGATAATTATCGGAATGCGGTTTAAAATAAACTTTAATATCCTTTTTCACTAATGAAAAAATTAATTTTATCAGCCTCAATATTGGCTTTCGGAATTTTTAATGCGCAAGAAGCAACAGAAACTGCCGCGCCAAAAGTAACTTTTTCCGGTTACGCAGAAATCTTTTATTCCTATGATCTCAATCAACCCGACAATCACATTCGTCAACCATTTTTATATACATACAACCGTCACAACGAATTTAATTTGAATTTAGGATTGGTAAAAGCGAACTATTCAACTGAAAATATGCGGGCAAACCTGGCTTTAATGGCCGGAACTTACGCCCAGGATAATCTTTCAGCGGAACAGGACGCGCTAAAACTCATCAACGAAGCCAATATCGGTTTCAAAATTTCTAAAACTAAAAATATCTGGATCGACGCGGGAATTATGCCGTCTCACATTGGTTGGGAAAGTGCCATTGGAAAAGACAATATGAATTTGACCCGAAGTTTAGCCGCCGAAAATTCCCCTTATTTTGAAACAGGTGCAAAAATTTCTTATACCTCAGATAACGGACAGTTATTTTTGAGCGGTTTGGTTTTAAACGGTTGGCAAAGAATTGCACGTGTAGAAGGAAATCAGACTTTGGCTTTCGGGCATCAGATCACCTATAAATTTTCGGATGATTTCAGCTTAAACAGCAGTTCTTTTGTCGGAAATGATAAACCGACGGAGGAGAAAAAAATGCGCTATTTTCATGATTTATACGCTAACTTTAATCTCGGAGAAAAATGGTCCGGAATTGCAGGTTTCGACGTTGGAGCCGAACAAAATGCGAAAGGAAGCGAAAAATATAATGTTTGGTATTCTCCCAATCTATTGTTGAGATATTCCATTAATGATCAAACAAAAATCGGTGGAAGAGTAGAGTATTACAACGATGAAAAAGGCGTGATCATCGGAACTTCAACACCAAACGGATTTCAAACTTTTGGGTATTCTTTGAATGTGGATCATGAAATTCATAAAAATATTTTATGGCGAACGGAAGCCAGAGGTTTTTCTTCAAAAGATGCGATCTTTATGAAAGACAACATGGAGAAAAGTAAAAACTTCTTTATCACCACAAGTCTTTCTGCCTGGTTTTGAAACTGAATTTATAAACCACAAAGTCACAAAGATTTGATTTACTAAAAAATAGAAAGTAAAAATTAAACTGCAGCAATGAAAATCGACAGATTTTCTATTTTGTGAACTTGAATTTCAACTCTTAAAGCATTTAACTTTTGTGACTTTGTGGTTAAAAAAAGTTACAACATGTTCCTCAAATAATTTAAATAGTAAAGTTTAAAACCATGTCTTCAGCCGAACATTTCCTCGAACTTATTCAGAAATCCAAACGCGGAAAATTCAAGATCTACATTGGAATGAGCGCAGGTGTGGGAAAAACCTACCGAATGTTGCAGGAAGCACACGCTGTGTTGGAGCATGGAATTGATATTAAAATCGGGTACATCGAACCGCATCTTCGTGCAGAAACGATTGCTTTGGTCGCTGGAATTCCCACCATTCCCAGAAAATCGATTTTCTACAAAGGGAAATATTTAGAAGAAATGGATGTTCGTGCCATCATCAATGATCATCCCGAAATTGTGATCGTGGATGAATTGGCGCACACGAATGTGGAAGGAAGCACGAACAGAAAAAGATGGCAGGATGTTTTGGAAATTCTGGAAGCCGGAATCAATGTTATTAGTGCCATCAATATTCAGCACATCGAAAGTCTGAACGAAAGCGTTAAAAATATCATCGGAATTGAAGTCACAGAAAGAGTTCCCGATAAAATTCTGGCGCTTGCCGATGAGGTTGTGAATATCGATTTGACCGCAGATGAACTCATTTCCCGTTTGAAAGAAGGAAAAATTTATCCTCAGGATAAAATTGAAACCTCACTGAAAAACTTCTTTAAAAGCGATCATATTCTTCAATTGCGCGAGTTGGCTTTAAAGGAAGTTGCAACTCATGTGGAGAAAAAAGTAGAAACCGAAGTCACGAAATCGGTCCACACGCGTCCCGAAAAATTTCTTGCCTGTATCAGCAGCAACGAAAAAACAGCAAAAGCCGTCATTCGAAAAACCGCAAGATTGGCGAGTTATTACAACAGCAGATGGACGGTTTTATACGTGCAGATTCCGAAAGAAAATCCAGATAAAATTGCTTTGGATAAGCAAAGATTTCTGATCAATAATTTAAATTTTGCACAGGAAATGGGCGCTCAAGTGGTGAAGAAAACGGGTAACTCGATTTCCGGGGCGATTCTCGATTTTGTTCAGGAGAATAAAATAACCACGGTCTGTATCGGGAAACCGCATCATAATTTTTTTCAGCAGTTTTTCCGCCTCAATTGGTTTCATAACTTTGTCAATGTGATGATGAATGAAAAGGTGGATATCATTATTCTGTCTTAAATTTGTCTCTGTTATTTTTAAAAAAAATGTATCAAAATTATTTTTCTGATTTAATTTCTTCCGCATGAAAATTAAAACCAAACTGACGCTCGGTGTCGGACTTTTATTCCTAATGATCGTTCTGCTTTCCGTCGTAAGTGCCATCAATATTTATAAACAAAAATCGGATACCGAAAAAATTCTAATCGCCAATTACAACTCTTTGGAATATTCCAAAAACATGATGTTGGCTTTGGATAAAATTGCCGAAGACAGTACGCAAACTGAAATCTTTAAAAATAATTTAGTTTTAGAAGGTAAAAATCTTACGGAAATTGGCGAAGCTGACGCGTACCAAAGTTTAAGAACCCATTTTCAAAATTTTCAGCAAAACCCGAATTCTGAAACCGAAAAACTCATCCGAAATGATTTGGTAGAAGTGATGCGATTGAATATGAGTGCGATTGTGCAGAAAAGTGATACTGCGATTGCAACCTCGCAATCCGCGACAACTTGGGTGATTTCTTTGGGAAGTGTGTGTTTTTTAATAGCGTTTACGTTGCTTTTTAATTTGCCTGGAAATATTTCCCGTCCGATCCGGGAATTGACCGAAAGTATCAAACAGATCGCGAATAAAAATTACCACGAACGCATTCATTTTAAAGGAAGCACAGAATTTGAAGATCTCGCGAATTCCTTTAATTCCATGGCGGAAAAACTGGAGGAATACCAAAGCAGCAGTTTGTCGAAACAGTTGATGGATAAAAAGCGCGTGGAAATGCTCATCGCCAATATGCACGATCCGGTGATTGGTTTGGATGAAAATAATCAGATCAACTTTATTAATGAAGAAGCCCTGAAAATTTCGGGATTGATCCGGGAAGATCTGGTGGGAAAAACCGCTTCAGAGATCGCGGTAAATAATGATCTGTTGCGGGAATTGCTTCGAAATGCTTCTCTGGAAGAAAAATCAGAAGCTCCGATGAAAATTTTTGCCGATCAAAAAGAAAGTTATTTCGAACAGGAAATTATTCCGATCAGTATTATTCCAACCGGAGAAACCACGAAAAAAGACGCGGGAAAAGTCATCTTGTTAAGAAATGTTACGGCTCATAAAGAACTCGATTTTGCGAAAACCAACTTTATCGCGACCGTCTCTCACGAATTAAAAACCCCGATTTCCTCCATGAAAATGGGAACGCAATTGCTCAAAAATGAAAAATTTGGAACATTGAATGAGCAGCAAAAAGAACTCCTCAAAAGCATCGACGAAGATGGCGACCGATTATTGAATATCACGGGAGAACTCTTGAATTTATCTCAGGCTGAAAGTGGAAATATCCGCTTAAATATTCAGGATTGCAAGGTTTCTGAGTTGGTCAAAAAAGCCGTTTCCAATAATCTCATTGTTGCAGAAAATAAAGAAATCCAGATCGAAACTGAGATTAATAATGAAGAAAATTCAACCATTAAAGCAGATTTTGATAAAACAGTTTGGGTGCTCAATAATTTTCTAACCAATGCCATCAAACATTCTGAAGTTGGAAAAAAAATCATCATTAAAACCGAAAATATTTCCGATCAAATTAAATTTTCTGTACAGGATTTTGGAAAAGGAATCGATTCGAAATACCATTCCAAAGTTTTTGACCGCTACTTTCAGGTGCCCGAAGATTTTCAGAACGGAACCGGTTTAGGTTTGGCGATCAGCAAAAATTTCATCGAAAAGCAAGGCGGCGAAATCGGTCTAGAAAGCAAACCGAACGAAGGAAGTACTTTCTGGATGATTTTATAAGCTACTTTTTATTTTTTTGCATGAAATCTACAATTTCCGTTGATCGTTTATTCCACGGAAAGAAATATTGCAGAACCATTGGAATATGACCTTTATTAATAATGATTGGCTTTACTTTCGGCTGAAATTCATTCAATTTCGTAACAAAATGTTCGTTGGCTGTTTTAATCGATTGATAGGTTTTGGAACCGACATAAATTAAAAACGGAGGCGAATTTTGATCCAGAAAATGAATGGGTGAAGCTTGATACCAGTTTTTCGGATCGTTGCTCCAAGTCGTCAAATAATCATCTTCAGAAGTGGGCGGATTTTTTTCCAGATAATCTTTCATGTCAATTCCGGCCGCATCATTGAGAATAATTCCGGAAATCGATTTTGTGTCGATGCCAAATTTAGGGTTCAAAACTGCATTCGCAACCAATTGTCCACCCGCAGAATGTCCCGTCACGAAAAGATTTTTTGCATCACCATTGTAATTTTGGATATTTTTTTGAACCCATTTTAGGGCCTCCGAAATTTCCCTTGTCATTTCATCAACATTCGCTTTTGGACTCAAAGTATAAGATGGAATGACGGTGATCACGTCTTTTTTTGAAAAATTTCGACCGAAAAATCCGTAGGTATTTTTATCGCCGCTGTTCCAGTTTCCACCATGGACAAAGACCAAAACGGGAAGTTTTTTGTTTTCAGAATACTTCGGAACAAAAATATTGAGCTTCAAATCTTCTTTGTTTTTGGAGTGTCCGTAAACAACATCTTTATGTTTCATAGAGGTACAACTCATCATCATTAAAATTCCGAATCCAAGGTAAATAATTTTTTGCATGTTTAAAAATACGAGATTTATTGCGACTTGGTTCTGTGAATGGTGATTAATTTAATGATAGAAAACAAAAAAGCCACGAAAAAATCGCAGCTTTTAGTTCTTATTAATGTTAAATTAATGAGCTTCGTGCCCATCAATTCCATGAGCGTGACCATGATCCAATTCCTCTTCCGTTGCAGGACGGGTTGATTGTACTTCCAGATCAAAATGCAAAGTTTTTCCAGCCATTGGATGGTTCAGATCTACCACTACAAATTCTGGAGTAATTTCCAGAACCATAGCGTTTACATGATTTCCTTGTCCATCTTGCAAGGGTAAAATTGCGCCGATTGGAGGCATTCCGGATTCTTCAAACATTTCTACGGGTAATTCCGTTTTTGCGTTGTCGTCTCTGTCGCCGTAACCGTCTTCTGGAACGATGGTGAAAGATTTTTTATCTCCTGCAACCATTCCAAGAAGTTGTTCTTCAAATTTCGGCAACATCATTCCAACACCATATAAAAAAGTGAAAGGTTGATCAGCAGTTGTTTGTTCTACGAACGTTTTTTCACCGTTTTCTTCGATTTGATTTAGCGTGTATTGTAACGCTACTACGTGATTTTTGTCTATTGTCATGACCGTAATGTTATGGAGGATTTCTACATGCTCCTATTAAAATTGTAAATGATAAGGCTTCATTTTACCTTAATCTGATTGGATGCAAAGGTAATATTTTCAATTTATTTGGGAAAACTTCTGTTAATCACTTGTAAGGTCGGGAATACAATCAGGTGTTAATTTTAAAACGCCTTCTGATAAACTTTCCGGATGTTCTGTAAAACCTTTCAGTTTCGAAGATTTCCCTTTCATGATCAAATCCTGAATTTGTTTTTCGGTGAGTTTTTTGCCGAAAACGATAAATGGAATTTTAAATCCGCAACCTTTAAAATTAGAACAACCGATCGCGGTTTTACCTTTCATTAGCTTGCTTTCTTTGCATTTCGGGCATTGTGTTTCTTCCCAAATTATCGCTAAAATTTTTCGCGGAACGGCTTCTTTTTTTTCTTTGGTTTGAATTTCTTCCTGAATCGAAATGACCTGTGCTTTTTCGTTGATGACGTTTCGGGTTAAATTCGTCACCATCGTGATCAGTTCTTCCTTAAATTGAGAAGCATCATATTCTCCACGCTCAATTTTTCGGAGTTTAAATTCCCATTCTCCCGTTAATTCCGGACTTTTCAGCAATTCATCCTGAATCACATCGATGAGTTGAATTCCGGTTGAAGTGGCCAAAATATTTTTTTTCTTGCGCTCAATATAATTTCTTTTGAAAAGCGTTTCGATGATATTTGCACGCGTGGAAGGTCTTCCAATGCCGTTATTTTTCATCATTTCCCGCAGTTCTTCATCATCGACTTGTTTTCCTGCAGTTTCCATCGCGCGAAGTAAAGTTGCTTCGGTATAAGGTTTTGGCGGACTGGTTTTTCCCTGATGAATTAAAGGTTTATGCGGTCCTTTTTCGCCGGCTTTAAATTCGGGAATGGTTTGTTCTTCGTCTTTTTCCTTTTTTTCGGGTTCCTCTTTTTTGTCTTTTACATACAGTTCACGCCATCCTAATTCTAAAATCTGACGCCCCGAAGCTTTAAAAGGAATCGTTCCAACTTGTCCTTCCACCAAAGTATTGGAAATTTTACATTCCGGATAAAAAACGGCGATAAACCTTTTTGCCACCAAATCATAAATGAGTTTTTCTTCTCTGCTTAAACTGGAAGAAGGCGGAATTTCGGTCGGAATAATCGCGTGGTGATCGGTTACTTTCGCATCATCAAAAACGGTTTTCGATTTCGGAATGGGTTGAGACAAAAGAGGTGCGGTAAATTCCCGGTAAAAATTCATGCTTTGAAGAATTCCGGCAATTTTCGGATGCAGACTTTCCGAGAGGTAAGTGGTATCAACACGCGGATAAGTCGTATGTTTTTTCTCGTATAAACTTTGAATATATTTGAGCGTATTCTCTGCGGAGTATCCAAATTTTCTGTTGGCTTCTACCTGTAAAGCGGTCAAATCAAAAAGTCGGGGGTTTTTCTCTTTTCCTTCTTTAATTTCAAAAGAAATGATTTCGAAAAGGTTTTGCTTTAAATATTCCAATCCTTTTTCGGCTTTTTCTTTAGTCTTTAGACGGTCGATTGCGGCCGTGAAAAGAACGTCGCGGTAATTGGTTTTCAATTCCCAGTATTCTTCTGTGGAAAAAGCGTCAATTTCTTTTTGTCTTTGAACCAACATCGCTAAAGTCGGTGTTTGAACCCGACCGATCGAAAGTACCGTTTTATTTCCGCCAAATTTTTTCGTGAATAATCGCGTCGCATTGATTCCTAAAAGC
This sequence comes from Kaistella chaponensis, assembly GCF_900156725.1. Taxonomy (GTDB): domain Bacteria; phylum Bacteroidota; class Bacteroidia; order Flavobacteriales; family Weeksellaceae; genus Kaistella; species Kaistella chaponensis. The sequence continues at coordinate 62,179 of NZ_FTOI01000014.1, forward strand.
CAGTCGCCAATTGCTCTTGCATTTCCTGCCAAATAAAGATTTTGATAATCTTCTGCAGGTTTTAAGTTTGCAAAACCTTCTTTGATGGCTTCTTCGGTCAAAGAGGAGATCCAAAGTCTTTTCATGGGTTTTTTGCATTTCGCTTTTTGCAAAACCCAGCGTTGAATAAGTTCGCCTTCTTGTCCTGCATCACCACAATTAATCACTTCATCACAATCGGTAACTAATTTTTCTATCGTATGAAACTGCTTTTCAACTCCAGGATTGGTAATGAGTTTGATCCCAAAAGGATCGGGAATAATGGGAAGATTAAAAAGTGCCCAAGATTTTAAATGTGCGCCATAATCATGTGGTTCTTTCAGCGTACAAAAATGTCCAAAAGTCCAGGTTACCCAATAACCGTTTCCTTCAAAATAGCCCTGTTTTGGTATATCTGCACCTAAAACTTTGGCAATATCTCGGGCAACACTTGGCTTTTCGGCAATACATAATTTCATAATTCAGCTTCATTTTTTGGGACGATTGCAAATTTCAGTAATTTTTTCTAAACAATGGCCTGAAAACCGACGAAAAGAATTGTGGTGTAATTCCAAAAGAGACCAGAGGATTTTGGCGTTGTGAGCGTAAATAAAGTTGGGCAGTACGAAGATTAATACTTTTTTTAGAAAAAAATCTACAACATTGAGATTTATATCGAAGTATATATAGATATTTTGTGGAATGATGTCGGTATTTTTGCAGTCAGTTTTTTTTGACAATTTATCTGACAATTAAATTATATGGAATTCATTCATTCAAAAACTGCGTCGTTTTATTTGTGTTGTCTGTAAAATAGTTTTAAATATGTGCTCTTATGGAAAAAAATAATAGTTTTTCAAAATTTCTGAATTTTAAATAGAGGAAAATTGTTCATTATGCTCTTGTCTTATGTATACTGCTGATACAGTTAATTATAGCGAGTTTTTTTTATAATGAATTTGTCATCAGGAAAGATTTAAATTTTATAGATAAACAATTGAAAGAAGTTCAATCGTTAGAAAACCTGACCGATGATTCCAGAAAAGAGCTTATCAATGCGCAAGATTTTTTTCAGAAATATGCATTAAGTAAGGATGATCAATATTTAAAAGCGTATTTCAGTTCTGTAGATCGGCTTACCAGGAATTTGGACAGTATTAATAATTTTAAATTCCAAAACCCGAATTTAAAAAGTTTTTCAGTTTCCCGTAAAAAAGATTCAATAAAATTAGAAAACCTAAAATTACTGGTAGACTCAACGGTAGGGTTTTCGAGAAATTCAGATTTAAAAAGCAGCGTAGCATTGCCTCAATTGAAAAAATTTAATACTGATTTTAATTTTGAGAAATTTGATGTTCAAACCAAAACTTTTTCTGACAGTATTCCTAAAAAAGGAATTTTCGGACGATTAAAAGATGCATTAGCTGGGAAAGAAAACGTTCGTAAAGATAGTACCATCGTCACGATTAAAAGTGGTAAAACAGCCAAATCCACTAAAATCAAAATGGAGATGGACAGTATCATTACCTCTGCAAATAATCACTATTTAAAGGAAGTTCAAAAAATCCGTGTCAGTGTTACTAAAAACAAAGACAATAGTGGGGATTTCTACCACACTTTTAATAGTCTACTTGTTTACAGTAATAAATTAATGAATATCTATGACGAGGCAATAAAAGGTTCTAAATCTGATCTGGAAAAGGAATACAAGGCGCAAAATTCAAAGAACAACAGGATTCGCGAGTATTTGGTGTTGGGTTTAATGATTCTAATGTTTATCGTCTCCATATTAATCATGTATTTTACGAGAATCGCATTTATTTACGAATCGAAATTGAAGGTTGCAAATAAACAGATTGGCGAAAATTTGAAATTTAAAAACCGAATTTTAGGAATGCTAAGTCACGAATTGCGATCACCTTTGAAAATTATAGGTCTTTTCATCAATAGAATTAATAAAAAAACGAGTGATGAAGACATCAAAGGATATCTGAAATCGATCAGTTTCACGAATAATACTTTGCTGATGCAGGCAAATCAGATTCTCGAATACACCAAAAACCAGCAAGTAGAAAATAAATTGATTCCTGTGGTTTTTAATCTTAAATCTGAGATAAAATCTATACTTACTTCCATAGAACCGTATATTGAAACAAGAAATAACAGATTTGTCATTGATGAAAATATAGATCCGGCAATTATGGTTGATTCAGATAATACCAAGATCAATCAGATTTTTATGAATATTCTTGGAAACGCCAATAAGTTTACCGAAAACGGTCAAATCAGTGTCTTTATGAGAACAGAAATTATGGAGGAAAACCGTATTTCTTTAAATACAAAAATCAGTGATACTGGGGTGGGAATTTCCGAATCTGATTTAAAGAAAATATTCGAACCCTATTATCAGGGAATATTATCTGAAGATATTGAAAATTTAGGCGCAGGTTTGGGCTTAAGTTTATGCAAAGAAATCATCGCATTGTATTCGGGGGAAATCTCTGTAGCAAGCGGGTTGAATAAAGGGACAACCGTTTCTTTCTCTATTAACCTAAAACTTAACCAATGAATCATTTAGAAAGTAAAACAATTAATTTATTACTTGCCGATGATCACAGTCTTATAAGACAGGGAATCGTGTTTCTCTTAGAAGAAATTACGACGGATTGCAAGATTTATCACGCATCCAATCTGCAACAAACTTTGGAGTCTATAAAACAACACGCTATCGATATAGCCATAATAGATGCGCATTTTCCCGATGGCAACAGCCTCTCGATCTTACCCGAAATTAAAAAAATTAGACCGGCAACTAAAATTTTAATTTTTACGGGCGTTGATGAAAATACCCAATCGCTTAAATTCATAAGTGCAGGTGCGAATGGGTTTTTAAGTAAAATGAATGACGAAGAAGAAATAAAGAATGCGATTCTGAAAATGGTAAATTCCGGTGCCTATATTTCGCCTATTACACAAGCTCTATTAATAGACTCCATACGCAATCCTGCCGTTTCAAACCCTTTACTGCTTCTAACAGAAAGAGAACTGCAAATAGCTAAAATGTATGCAGAAGGTCAAGGAAATCTCGAAATTGCAAACAGTCTTGATGTTAAACAAAATACAGTAAGTACCCTGAAAAAGAGGATATTTGATAAACTGGAAATTGAGAATATCGTAGGACTCATAGAACTTATTAAAGATCATCAATAAATTGATTTTTTGTAGATAAAAATCTACAACGGCAGCGACTTATATCTGCCTTTCAAATGCGGTTTCAATACAGTAATGTTGCTACTTTTGCAGTAGAAATTCTGGTTCTGAAAACACAAATGATGAAATCAAAATATCGAATGATTCTATTAACACAAATGAGAAAATCATAACATCGAAGGATTCTATTAACACAAATGATGAATCTAAAAGCCTTTTAATCGCAAAGCTAAAAAGTCTTTATCAAATGCCCTAAATACAATGATGAAATTTAAATTCAATTGCAGTCCATGCAGTTGAATTTTTTTTTGTTTTTCCACTTAAAATTACTGGTGAATGATTTGATTTTTTTATTTTTAATGGAAATAAATGCAACGCGAACTGTTTCTCTTCATCACCATTTCCAAAGAATAGAAGCAAAAAAAAACGCTTCCGACAAATCAGAAGCGTTCATTATTTCGGTTTTCCTTAGATATTGATAAACAATTTTGGATTAACCGGCGTATTGTTTTTATGAACTTCGTAATGAAGATGTGGACCTGTAGAACGACCCGTATTTCCTGATTTTGCGATAACCTGATTCACTTTCACAAAATCATTTGCTTTGACCAAAATTTGGGAAAGATGTCCGTATAATGTTGCCAAACCATTTCCGTGCGAAATAATGATACAGTTTCCGTAACCTCCTTTTACGCCTGCAAAAATCACAGTTCCTTGCGCTGCACCACGAACATCTGAACCAAAAGGAACAGCAATATCCAATCCTTTGTGAAACTGAATCTGATCCGCTTCTGCGGGTGCATTATTTTTCTCCGCCAATTTCTGAACGCCAGAATTCTCAGTAGAATTTACGCCACTTTTTTTGATGATGTTTCCTAAACTGTCTTTCTCTTCAGGAAATTGCGACGCTTTATCTTTCGGTTTTACCGGACTTGCAGAAGCTAGTAGAACCGTTTTACGAGGAATCGGATTAATTCTCTTTCCGAAATTTGACGAAATATAACCATCCGTTGGAATTCCGAGCGGAACTTGCTGCAATTTATTTTGTAAATCGACTAAATATTGGCTGTACCGATTGCTCTGTTTCGAAAGGTACACTGCATCTGAAAGACTGTCTTGTGAAAGGGTCTCAATCTTACCATCTGTTATGTTTTTAGAATTGAGAAAAGAATTTAATTCTCTTACGGTATGATCAACCAAAACAAGATCGTTTCGCATTTCCAGATAATCGATGCTGTCTTTTTTAGTGTTGATTTGCACCAGATTCACTTCGTAATTTTTGTTGTTTTTCTCTGAAAAAAGCTTTCCTATATAAAGAGCCTGCCCGAAAACAAGTAGAAGTAAAATCCCCAAAACGGAGTTTGTGTTTTTTTTCGGGCTTAAAAATCTTTTTATTTTTTGCATTAAAATATTTTTTAAATTTTCGGTAGCAAAAATAATTAAAAATACAATAACTCAAATGGCTTCAATAACTTTATGAAAATTTTAACGAACATTCTATCGATGAAATTGTAATTTATTGCATGAAAACGATAATAAAATTTAAGAGTAATTGATTTTGGTTGAAGAATCTTTTTTTTGAGTTGCCTACTTTCGTATCTTTGTATTTCAACTGTAAAAAATGGATAAAATAGATCAGAAAAGTCATTTAACTGTCGGCGTTTTAGGAAGCGGAAGTTTTGCAACCGCAATTGTGAAAATGCTTACCGAAAATTGCAAAGTCGTGCATTGGTGCGTTCGCAACGAATTTGTAAAAGGCGCGATAGAACTTCGCCATCACAATCCAACTTATCTTACAGCAGTCAATTTCAATGTTAAAAATCTGGCGATAACGACGGATGTTAACGAACTCGTTTCTGCATGTGACGTCATCGTTTTGGCAACACCTTCCATTTATTTATCGGCAAGTTTGGATAAAATGACTTGTGATTATTCCGGAAAAATTTTCGTTTCAGCCATCAAAGGAATTGTACCGAAAGTGAATGATGTGGTCGCTCATTATTTAAGAAACGAATTCAAAATCGGATTTCGAAATCAGGCTGTAATTGCAGGACCATGTCACGCAGAAGAGGTTGCAATGGAGCGCCTTTCTTATCTCACCATCGCCACGGTAAAAGAAAATCAGCAGATTTTGCTTGATCTTTTTTCCTCTCATTTTATCAAAGTGAATTCCAGTACCGATATTTTGGGGAATGAATACAGTGCAATTCTCAAAAATATTTATGCCATCGGAGCCGGAATTGCAAGTGGACTCGGTTATGGTGATAACTTCACGGCGGTTTTTGTAACCAATGCCATTCGCGAAATGGAGGTTTTTTTAGAAGGTATTCACGAAACGCCAAGAGATGTTAATGAGAGTGCTTATCTCGGCGATTTACTCGTAACCGCCTATTCCTTATTTTCTCGAAACAGAAATTTGGGTAATTTAATAGGAAAAGGCTACACCGTGAAATCTGCAATTCAATCCATGAATATGATCGCCGAAGGATATTACGCCGCAGATTCTATCTTCAAAACGTCTAGAGACAACAAAATGGAAACACCGATTATCGATGCCATTTATAAAATTCTTTATGAAGAGAAAAATGCGGAAAAAGTGTTTCAAAAGCTAACAACAGTATTGAATTAATTTTTTTTTGGGAGCAACGGTCACGATGTCTTTTTGGGCAAAATCTCATTAATCGAAATCGTTCGCCTTTTTCATGACTAATGAGTGCAGAAACTTTTTAAGTAGCCGCAAAGTCACCCAAAATGTCCTCCTGGAATTCCTCGCCCTTATTTGAAGGTTTTCATTTCCAACGAAAACCTTTAATTGAAAAACATTAATAAATCTGAGTTGATAAAGGAAAACTTTTTCCGAAATTAGACGTCCCAAATAAGATCTTACATGACAGAAATTCTTTCAAAAAAAACTCCAAAGCCAAAGTATGATGTCGTACTCATCGGTGGTGGAATTATGAGTGCAACACTCGCAACACTGCTCCACGAATTTGATCCGCAACTTCAAATTGCGATCTTTGAACGCCTTGGACAATTAGCCAGTGAAAGTTCTGCCGCTTGGAATAATGCAGGAACAGGACATTCTGCATTTTGCGAATTGAATTATACGGTCGAAAAAGAAGACGGAAACATTGATATTTCAAAAGCTGAAAACATTGCCGAACAATTTGAAATATCAAAACAATTCTGGTCTTATCTGCTTGAAAAAAAATACATTCAGGATCCGAATAGCTTTATTAATTCCTGTCCGCACATGAGTTTGGTTTTTGGTGAAAAAGATGCTGAATTTTTGAGGAAACGACATGAGAAAATGATTACCTCAAATCTTTTCAAGGGAATGGAATTTTCTACAAATCACGACCAGTTGAGAGAATGGATTCCGCTAATCATGAGTAAAAGAAAAGAAAACGAAATTCTTGCTGCCACAAAAATGGATTTAGGAACCGATGTGAATTTTGGCACTTTAACCAGAAAAATGGGTGGATTTTTATCCGAAGGTTCCAATGTAGAAATTTTCTTGTACCATGAGGCAAAAGACTTGGATCTACAAACCGATGGAACTTGGGATATAACAATGAAAGACCGTCTTCATAATCATACACAACACGTTTATTCAGATTTTGTGTTTATCGGTGCAGGTGGTTACGCATTGCCACTTTTGGACAGTTCAGATATCGCAGAAAGTGAAGGATATGGCGGATTTCCAGTTTCTGGGGAATGGTTGGTTACTCATAAACCTGAACTCATTGCAAATCATCATGCGAAAGTGTACACACAAGCAACTGTTGATGCACCACCAATGAGTGTTCCACATTTGGATTTGAGAATTATCGATGGTGAAAAAGCGCTTCTTTTTGGTCCATTTGCAGGTTTTTCAACTAAATTTTTGAAAGAAGGCAGTTATCTTGATCTACCAGAAAGCATCAACTTTAAAAATATCCGTTCTCTGTTTGGCGCATGGTGGCATAATTTACCTTTAACGCAGTATTTGGTTCGACAGGTTGCGATGACAAAATCGCAGAGAATGCAACATTTAAGAGAGTTTGTAAAAGATGCTAAAGAAGAAGACTGGGAATTGAAAATTGCCGGACAACGCGTTCAAATCATTAAAAAAGATGAAAAGATGGGCGGAAAATTAGAATTCGGAACAGAAGTCGTGGTCAACAAAAATGGAACGATCGCCTCACTTTTGGGCGCTTCTCCTGGTGCGTCAACGTCGGTTTTTGCAATGATGCAGGTTATTGAAAAATGTTTTCCGCATCAATTAGAAAACGAATGGAAAGAAAAGCTGCTGGAAATTATTCCATCTTATGGTCAAAAATTATCTGAAAATAAGGAACTCGCAGAAAAAGTGAGAAATTACACGAAAGAAAAATTAGAACTCGACTATTAAAATAGGCGATTATCAAATAGCGATTGACAATTATTTCATTGACGAAAATGGCTACCATCACCAAACCTGAAATCATTTCGGAAATTCTACAACTGCTTCAACCAAAAATTGAGGAAGAAAAGCAAGTAATTGTGCACTGCTGTTTTCCAGCACCTCATTTTGAAGGTAATTTGATTCGAATTTGGAGTTCTACTTTTTTGATTGATAACGCTTTAGGACATCGAAGCAGCCTGATTCATCACGAAAATATTTCGCTTTTTCCATATTGGACCGAAGTTCCGCCTTTTAAAGATTTTTGGTTTACCCTTGTTTTTACTGGTTTGCCGAAGGATTGCAAGATTTTTGATCTTCAGGAAATCATTTCGGAAGAAGGTGGTTTTCATGTTAAAAACATTAAAAGAAACGGTTCAGATGTGTACCGCGTAAAACTGGTATAAGCAAATAAAATAAATAATTTTTTAATTCATTTTTCTGATGTTCTTTGCAGAATTGCTTACCAAAATGAATTTAGGACAAGATGCTCTGGAAAAATAGTCCTTAAATCTTCGCTAGAAAATCCTCAAACTTTTGACTTACAGATACATTTCCGTCATTTTCTATTTTTTCAAGTTTTAGCAATTCTATTTTATTAACAGACGCGCTATCAAAAGGTTTTTGAACACGTACATAATTTTCGGTAAAACCGAACATCATTCCATTTTTGTTTTCGTGCTCCCAAAGAACGGGAAGAGTCTTGCCAATCTGACTGTGGTAAAAAGCCATTTTCTTCTTTTCGGAGAGAATTCTGAGCATTTTGTTCCTTCTTTTTCTTTCCGGAATGGGAACAATTCCTTCCATTGCTGCAGCTTCTGTATTTTCTCTTTCAGAATAAGTGAAAACGTGCAAATAACTGATGGGCAATTGATTAAGGAAATTGTATGTTTCTAAAAATTTATCTTCTGTTTCCCCTGGAAATCCCACGATAACATCAACGCCGATGCAGCAATCAGGCATCACTTCATGGATTTTATTAATTCTGTTTTCATAGAGTGAAGTCAAATATCGACGTTTCATTTTTTTCAATAAATCGTCGCTTCCACTTTGTAATGGCATGTGAAAATGTGGAACAAAACTTTTACTTTGAGCCACCAAATCTATGCTTTCATCTTTTAATAAATTGGGTTCAATGGAAGAAATTCGGATTCGCTCAATTCCTTCCACCTGATCTAAATTTAAAATTAAATCCAGAAACGTATGTTCATGTTTTTTATTTCCAAATTCACCTTTTCCGTAATCACCAATGTTTACACCGGTTAAAACGATTTCTTTAATTCCTTTTGCGGCAATTTCTTTTGCATTTTCCACCACATTTTCGATGGTGTCTGAACGCGAAATTCCGCGAGCCAAAGGAATCGTGCAATACGTGCATTTATAATCGCAACCATCTTGAACTTTTAAAAATGCTCTTGTTCGGTCTCCAATGGAATAACTTCCGATAAAAAAATCTGCTTCATCAATTTCACAAGAATGAATGATTCCGTGATGTTCAGTTTTCTGTAAATCTTCCAAATAACTCAGAATATTGAATTTTTCTTTTGCTCCCAAAACCAGATCTACGCCTTCGATGGCAGAAATTTCTTCAGGTTTCAGTTGCGCATAACATCCTAAAATAACCACTAAACCTTCTGGGTTGGCTTTCATGGCACGCTTTACGTGAAGTTTGCATTCGCGGTCAGCATTTTCTGTTACCGAACACGTATTGATGACGTACACATTAGCTTTGTCGTCGAAACTTACTTTTTCATAACCTGCACCTGTTAATTGTCGAGCAATGGTAGAGGTTTCTGCAAAATTTAATTTACAGCCAAGGGTATGAAAAGCAGCGGTTTTTTGCGGAAGTGAATTCAATTGTATGGAGAATTTAAGTCCACAAAGATAAGCAAATTCAAAATTTTAAAAATATAGAATTTTCAACCATCTCTTTAAAATTTATTCTGTTTGGTACTCATCGCGTACTTCATCACTTTTTGCATAACAAACGGGTGAAGAATTTTGGTGAATTTCTGCAGAATTCTGCTTTTTTAAAAGTTCAGTGTATTCTTGGGATTTATTTCTGGCGATAGAAAGGGTTTTCCAATCGTCGTTTTTTAGCATTTTTGCGAAGTAAATAATTTGTCCGATATGATAAGGATAATGCGCTAACTGGCGCAATAGTGCATCAACAACAGAGATTTTTTCTCCGCGAATCAATATAATGGAGTTGATGTTCGCATCATTAACTTGATTCAAAGCATCAAATAAAACCAACCAGCCTTTTTCCCATATTTCCAGCATTTCGGCTTTCGACTGAATATCGTTTTCAAATTCTGCATCTCGGTTTCGCCATTCTTTTTCGCCATCTTCTGTCAAAAAATTGGTCCAACGAGAAATCATATTGCCCGAAATATGTTTAACGATTGTTGCAATTGAGTTACTTTCTGGATTATACTGCCAAAATAGTTGAGGTTCCTCGAGTTGTTCAAAAGTTTGATCGGCTATATTTTTATAGTATTGAAATCTTTTTAAAAATAAATCTTTCATCTTAGAAAAAATTAAATCTAAAATTACGCATTTCGTCGTATATATGCGTATGGATTGTAAAGTAACTTCATTTATGCGGGATTTAAATTCCTTGAAAGTAGAAAATCTGCAAAAATGGTTTGATGATGAAAGTAAAATTTGGATTCCGCCTGCGAAAGAAATTCAGGGTGGAAGCAGGATTTTAGCTTTGTTTCGTGCTATTTTTAGAAAATATGAAAGTATTGAATGGAGTGAGTCTGAAATTTTCGATCTCGGAAAAAACCGATACTTTTACGAAACCATTTCTTTGGGAAATATCAAAGGAAAAGGAACCTATACCAATCAAATCTGTACGGTGGTTTCATTTTCGGAGGGTGGAAAAATTAAATTATTATCAGATTACTTTAAAGATACTGTAATCTTCCCCAAAAATAAGAACATTTAAAAATATAGTTTTTAAATTTGGAAGACTATGAAAAACAGTAAATTTTCAGAAGTTCAGATCATCA
>NZ_FTOI01000018.1 GCF_900156725.1 Kaistella chaponensis
AATAAAATAATCCATCTCATTTTTGCAGTACTCAAATCTGGAAAAAAATATGAAAATAATTACCAAAATAGTTTGGCGGTGTCATAGAAATCAAGTCGGGTCGCAAATCTAGTTTTTTAAACAAGTCCTCGAAAAGCCAGACGTTTTTATTATATTTGGTCAAATATCTACGCATGAAAAAGTTTACATTGCTTTTGCTTCTTTTTTCTCAGCTTGTTTTTGCACAGTTTACCGACATTAATATCGTTAAAGAAATTCATGCTAAAAATAAAGGTTTGGTTGTTTCAGCCCATCCTTTGGCAAGTGAAGCTGGCGCAAAAATGATGAAAATGGGCGGAAATGCTTATGACGCCGTGATTGCAACACAACTTGCTTTAGCCGTAGTTTATCCGCAAGCTGGAAACATTGGCGGCGGTGGATTTTTAGTAGGCGTAAAAAATAATGGAGAGAAATTCACCATTGATTTCCGCGAAACCGCGCCCGAAAAAGCTTCCAAAGACATGTATCTCGACAAAAAAGGAAATGCCAATACCGATCTTTCTCAAAACGGCAGATTAGCAGTAGGAATTCCGGGTTCTGTTGCGGGATATTTTGCTACTTTAAAATATGCGAAACTTCCGATGGAAAAACTCATTCAACCCGCCATTGATCTTGCGGAACAAGGGTTTTCTATAACAGAAAGAGAAGCCAATTTGCTCAACAATCAAATGCAATTTTTTGATCAACACAATACCAATAAAACTGTTTTTCAAAAAACGGCTCCATGGAAACAAGACGATATTTTGGTTCAGAAAGAATTAGCTGCGACTTTAAAATTGATTCAAAAAGAGGGAGCAAAAGGTTTCTATGAAGGTAAAACTGCAGAATTGTTAGTCGCTGAGATGAAACGCGGAAACGGAATTATCACTTTAAATGACCTGAAAAATTATAAAGTCATCGAAAGAAAACCGCTTGCTTTTAATTACAAAGGAAATGAAGTGGTTTCCATGCCTTTGCCTTCAAGTGGGGGAATTCTTTTAGCGCAAATGTTGAAAATGGCAAGTTTCGAGAATCTTGAAAATCACGCGCAAAATTCTACGCAAGCGGTGCAAATAATGGTTGAAGCAGAACGTAGAGCTTTTGCTGATAGAGCAGAATATATGGGAGATCCGGAGTTTATTCAAGATCAAACTGCGAGGTTAATTTCTGAGGAATATTTAAAAAACCGCTGGAAAAGCTTCAATAAAAATGCTGCGACACCAAGTTCAGAAGTTGGTAAAATTATCGCGCAACCCAAAGAATCTACCGAAACGACTCACATCTCCATCGTTGATAAAGACGGAAATGCAGTTGCAGTGACGACTACTTTAAACGGACTTTATGGAAGCAAAGTGGTTGTTTCTGGTGCAGGATTTTTCTTGAATAATGAAATGGATGATTTCTCCGTAAAACCAGGTGTTCCCAATATGTTTGGCGCAGTTGGTGGCGAAGCAAATTCCATAAAACCCGGAAAAAGAATGTTGAGTTCCATGACTCCGACCATCGTTTTAAAAAATGGCAAACCCTATATTATTGTAGGAACACCGGGAGGAACTACAATTCCGACTTCGGTTTTTCAATCGATTGTAAATGTTTTAGATTTTAAATTGAGTCCAAATATGACCATCAATTCGCCGAAATTTCACCATCAATGGTTGCCTGAAACGGTGATGGTCGAAAAGAATTTCCCCGAATCTACGATTTTAGATTTAGAAAAATTGAAGTATAAAATAGAAAGAATCTCCCAACTCGGACGAACAGAAATGATCGTAATCGATGAAAAAGGAAGTGCTGTTGCGGTTGCAGACGGTCGAGGTGATGATTCTGTGGCAGTACAATAAGCGTATAAAAATGACAGAACAAACCAGATTTAAAGAGAAGCTTAGGAAGAAATTATTATCCATTAAACCAGATTTCAATGATCATGATTTAGAGACCGGGATCGAACGGTTTAAATTGTTTGAAGGGAAAGCCGGAGATCTTATTGTGAAAAAGGGAGAAAGATGCGATACTATTTTTCTCGCCGAAAAATCCATAAGCAGATGTTATATTTGGGATGAAAATCACGAAGAAAAAACAATTTGGATAGAACCTGAAATGAGTTTTCTTACGGAGTTTAAAAGCTTTAAATCTGGAGAAAAAAGTGGAGCAAACATTCACTTATACGAGGATTCACTCGTGTATCTTATCGAAAGGGAGCAACTGTTTAATCTGTACGAATCTTATCACGAATGGGCTTTACTCGGCATCCTTTTTTTAGAAGAATTTCTGCATTATACCATGGCTTTTTCTCATCAAATGCATTTTAATAATGCTACACAAAATTATAAGCTGATCGAAGAGAAGTATCTTCGGTATTTAAATATTGTTCCGTTAAAACATATTGCATCTCGTTTGAATATATCACCTGTTCATCTTTCTCGAATTAGAAATAAACCGGGTGAAAATAGTAAAAATTAACAAATGTTTAGTTGATCTTATCAATGAACTCATAAATTTGCCACACACAAATGATGAAGAAGAATTACACGATTCTTCTCTTTTTAACTTCTGCAGCGCTCATTTATTTTTTTCAAAAAACCTATAAATAGCGTTTTTTGAAAATTATTTTTATAATTAGTCGTCAGAAGTTCATTTCTTTTGATCAAGCAATTTTACTTCACTGATTTTATAGAAAGTCAATTATTTTCCTGCTAATTTTTTCAACATTCCATTAAAAATTAAGCCATGAAAAGGCAGAACGGAATACCAATACAATCTACCCGACAATCCAAGCGGACGAAAAGTAGCTTCCTGATGCAAAATGCCATCTTTAATTTTGAATTCTAACCAAGCTTCACCCGGAAGTTTCATTTCAGCGAAAAGCAAGAGCCTTTTTTTATCTTTGTCAGCATATAAAACGCGCCAAAAATCTACAGAATCTCCCGCTTCTAATTCAGTCATATTTCGGCGACCTCTTCGTAATCCGACACCACCAAAAACTTTGTCTAGAAATCCCCTGATTCTCCACAAGAAATCTGCGTAATACCAACCGGTGGTACCACCAATACTGAAGATTCGATTAAGTGTTGCGGTCTCATCATCGGTTTTTACTTCGCGAATATCTTTGAAGCAGCCTTCATCAGGAACTTCTAAGTATTGCCAAACTTGTCGGGTATGAAACTGACTCGTAAAGGAATCGTACCAACTCGACAATACATTATTTTGCTTAATCTTATCGAACGCCAGTTTGATGGCTTCCTGATAAGAAAAAAGATGAATTCCTAGTTTTTCGGCAAGATCATTTTTGGTAGCAACGACATCTATTTTCATACTGTCGACTAAATTTTGGGCCAGAAAATAACTCGTAGAAGTCACGAAATACAACCAGTACGAAGATAATTTGGGCGTCATCACGGGAACAATAAAAATAGTTCGCTTTAATCCTCGGATTTCAGCATACTGCAAAAGCATTTGCTTGTAAGTTAGAACGTCGGTTCCGGCAATATCGTAATGTTGATTATACGTAAATTCTTTTCCAAGAACACCATTTAAATATTGAATAACATTTCGAATCGCGATTGGTTGACATTTCGTATTCAGCCATTTTGGGGTGATCATGATTGGCAATTTTTCTACGATATCACGAATGATTTCAAAAGAGGCACTTCCGGATCCAACGATTATTCCCGCACGAAGACTTGTTAAGCCATAATTCGAACTTTGCAAAGCTTCCTCTACATTTTTTCTAGATTGTAAGTGCTTTGAAAGCTTTTCCTCATTGATAATTCCCGTTAAAAAGACAACTTGTTGAACCTTTGTTTTTTCTAATGCTTTGCGAAAATTTTCCGCTGAAATTTTTTCTTTTTCCTCAAAATCACCTTCATTGGAAGACATGGAATGGATCAAATAATAAGCAGTATCAAGATCTTGCGGAATATTATCTAAAGTTTTTTCATCTAAAAAATCGTTTTCAATAACTTCTATTTGATCTAAATTATTTTTAAATAATTGAGTACCGAAACGTTTCTGATCTCTCACAGAACATACAATATGGTGACCTTCTTCTAAAAGCTGAATAAGAAGCCTTTTCCCAATATAACCAGTGACGCCTGTGAGAAGTATTTTCATGATGTAAAGTATTTTTCTAAAATGGTAAATCGACTTTCAAAAATAAATCTGACTTTATTTTTCACTAAAGCTCCGCCAAATAAATCTCCAAAAATCCCGAAAGGCATTTTGAAATTTACGATGTCGGTCATCTTTACTTTTCCTGCTTCAATTTCTTCAAAATGATGTTCGTGATGCCACATCGCATACGGTCCGAAACGTTGTTCATCAACAAAAAATTGATGATCTTCTAAATGCGTAATTTCTGTAATCCAATTGGATTTAATCAAAGGTAAAATTCCGATTTTATAGGTGATGATTTGGCCTTTATATGTTTTGGAGGGCGGATTATTGGTGATTTTGAAATCCATTTCCTTGGGTGTAATTTTATCCAAATTGGTAGGAATCGTAAAAAAATCCCAAGCTTTTTCCGGAGAAATGGGTAAAATCTGTTCAGAAGTTAGCGTATAAATCCCGGACTGTTTGGTGATATTAATTTTCATCGGTTAATCTCAATTTTTTTTATTTTTTAAATATTCAAACACAAGGGTAATCGAATAGAGGAGTGCAAAGCAATAGAAACTGTCTTCCAAAGGAATTGTTCCCAACCGAATTCCTAAGTTCTCGGTATTGTCATAAAAAACGACGGGTTTTTCAGAATAACTTCCCGTAAGCGCAGAATTCACAAAAAAGAATGGAATAAAAATGATGATGAAACTCAAATAAAATCTTTGGGCATATTTCCATTCAAATATAATTTGTAACAGCATTAAAATGGTGAAAATCCCTACACAAACGAAGGTGTACATTTTATCATAATTAAAAACGGTAATCAATAAACCCACAAGAAATAAAACGTAGGTGATCCATTTTGTGGTTTTTTTCTCCAATTGAATGGCCGGAAAAAAATATTTGAGCGCATAATGAATAAAAACACTCGCATAAGGAATCAGTAGAAAAAACAACCATTCTTCAAGAGGCAGTTTCAAAATCCTAAATCCGATTAAATATTGATCGTTGAAGCCCCAAACATTTTGGTAGGCAAAATAAATATCCCACAAAATAAAGATGATTCCCACTGCAATGATGGAAGTGAAATAGGCTTTCCAATGTTGAATAAAATGCATTCTTTT
Organism: Kaistella chaponensis; assembly: GCF_900156725.1. Taxonomy (GTDB): domain Bacteria; phylum Bacteroidota; class Bacteroidia; order Flavobacteriales; family Weeksellaceae; genus Kaistella; species Kaistella chaponensis. The sequence continues at coordinate 5,241 of NZ_FTOI01000018.1, forward strand.
TTTCTCAAAACTGAAAAGAAAAGGAACGATAAAACTAAATACATCTAAAAGGAGATAATAGTAAGATTGCAAGATTTATTTTTTTGAGGTTGATAATCGGGCTTCTCTGAAATACTTCATCGGTACGAACAACATTCCGAAACATTCACCGTCTTCTTTGCCTAAATGTTTATGATGAATTTTGTGAGCTTTTCTTAAACCTCGCAAATACCAATTGTTGGTATTGTCAAACCACTTGAATCTGCGATGAATCAAAACATCATGAACCGTAAAATAGGCGATTCCGTATAACAAAATTCCTAAACCCACGAAAAACATCCAATTGAATTCACCGCGTGTTCCGAAGTAAAAAAGCATCATACTGGGAACAGCAAACACCACAAAGAAAGCATCATTCTTTTCAAAAACGTGTGGATATCCCGGTTGATGGTGATCTTCATGCAAAAACCATCCTGCAGAACCGTGCATGACAAACTTATGAGTAAGCCAAGTAACGCCTTCCATCGTAATGAAAACCCCGAGTGTTAAAAAAATATAGCCTACAAATTCCATTTTATAATTTTAAATAATTTTTAATATACAATTTTAGATCATCGTCTTCTGTACTTTTATATGTCCTGGTTAAAAAAGTACGGTCTTCGGAAATATTTTGTGTATATCCCAATATTCGGGGTGCTTTTTCCTGGGTAATCAGTCGCATCAATCTGATTTCTAAATTTCCCGGATCTGATTTTACCGCATATTCCAACGTTTTTTTTCCGTCGTTGAAATACTTCATTTTTTTCAGAGGGTTAAAAATATGTTTCGCCATAAAAAACTGTCCTACCGCCAAAAAACCGGCATACAGCGGTTTGTTGGTTTTTTTATAGGCGATGGTCGATTTTTCTATTAAATCTTTCGCTGCCTTTTCTGAACTTTCGCCAGACTTCAGCAAAGTCCTGTATTCATTTAAGTTTTGCGACAACATCATCTGTGAAAATATTAAAAATATAAGGATAATCCATTTTTTCATTAAAGTAAATTCAGATTTTTATTTAAGATCATTTCCCCAAAAAGATACATTTTTCGTGCATTACTCACGCGGATTCTTTTGGTCAAAAGCAAATCGGGCCTTGTTCTTCTAATTTTTTTCAAGAGGTTGAAATAATATTTATACGCCATGAAAACAGCTAATTTACTGGAAATAGGCAACATTTTGATTCCGATTTTTGCGTGTTCAAAATCATTTGCAATATCTTTTTCGATGGTGATTTTATCTTGTTTGGAAAAATTTTTGAAATCAACCCCTGGAAAATAAGTGCGGTTTAAATCGGTAAAATCGGCATTAATATCACGCAAAAAATTAATTTTTTGAAAAGCAGCTCCTAAACTTTGTGCATAAGGTTTTAGTTTTTCATACTCTTTTTCATTGCCATTTACGAATACTTTCAAACACATCAAACCTACTACTTCTGCAGATCCATAAATATATTCGTTGTACTTTTCATCATTCAAATCCTTGATTTCACCTAAATCCATCTTCATCGAATGTAAAAATGCGTCCACTAAATGTTGAGGAATATTTTTTTCGCGCTGTGTAAGACAAAATGAATGCAAAATGGGATTGAGCGAAATGCCATTCTCTTTTGCAGATTCGTAATTCTGCTCAAATTCTGACATCAGTTTTGCTTTGTCGTAATCATGAAAAGTATCTACAATTTCGTCCGCTAATCTTACAAAACCATAAATATTATAGATGTGTTGACGAATCTCTGGGTGAAAAAGTGACGAGGCTTTATAAAATGAAGTGCTGTATTTTTCAGTAACCATCTTTGAAGATTGCCCACAAAATGAATTGAAAATTTCTAAATTATTCATGATATTAGAATATTTTATTTTGATGTTGAATGATATAATCGGTAACTACTTTTCCAGAAATCAATGCTGGTGGAACTCCAGGTCCCGGAACAGTTAATTGACCAGTATAGAAAAGATTTTTAATTTTTTTATTGCTGATACTTGGTCTTAAAATGGACGTTTGCAAAAGCGTATTTGCCAATCCATAAGCATTTCCACGACAAGAATTGTACCGCTCTTTAAAATCTTGTACTCCAAAACTTTTCTTAAATAGAACCGATTGTCGCAAATCTACGCCGATGTTTTTCTCAATACGATCCATGATCAATCCAAAATATCTATCGTGAATATCTTGGCTATCTTCTAAATCTACCGCGACAGGAATCAGGAAAAAACCAATTTCTTTTCCTTCCGGACATAAATCAGGATCCGTTTTGGAAGAAAAATTCGCATAGAACAAGGGTTTTGTCGGTAATTTCGGCGTGTCGTAAATTTCTTTAGCATGATGCTCAAAATCGGTATCAAAGAATAAATTATGATGCTGAAGTTCCGGCACTTTTTTATCGAATGCTACATAATATAAGAAGGAAGAAGGAGCGAAAACTTTTTTCTTCCAATATTCTTCGCTATAATTCTTTTGGTCCGTCTGTAATAATTTCTCGGTATGTGCGTAATCTGCTCCTGAAATCACCAAATCGGCCTCGAAAATATGGGTTGTTGTAATAACTCTTCTTGCTTTGTTATTTTCAGTTTCTATTTTAGTAACTTCTTCATTAATATGAAACTGAACTCCTAATTCTTTTGCCAATTTCACCATTCCTAAAGCTACTGCATTAAATCCTCCTTTCGGATACCAAGTTCCCAAACCAAAATCTGCATGGTTCATGAAATTATAAAAAGCCGGCGTATTTTGTGGTTTTGCTCCTAAAAATAAGACCGGAAATTCTAAAATACTTTGCAGTTTTGGATTTTTAATATTCTTCCGCACGGTTTGAGAAATGTTCTGAACGAAAAGTGGCAACCGAACAGCAGTTTCTACACTCACCAATTCTAACAAGGATTTTCCGGGGTTATAAACCAAATCTTTCATCGCAATCTCATAATTCTTGCGAGAATCTTCCATGAATTTTCTCAGATGTTTTCCACTTCCCGGTTCTACTTCTTCAAATTTAGCAATGATTTTTTCGGGTTCATCAGAAATATCGATGTAATCATCTTTACCAAAAATCACGCGATAACCCGGTGAAAGTTTCTGCAATTGGTAATAATCTGAAACTTTTTTCCCGAAATCAGCGAAGAAACTCTCGAAAATATCCGGCATCCAATACCAACTTGGTCCCATATCGAACTTGAATCCCTCGATTTCTAATAGAGAAGCGCGGCCTCCAAGTTGTTCGTTTTTTTCTAAAACTTGCACAGAATAACCTGCTTTTGCCATATAACACGCAGAAGCAATTGCAGAAAAACCAGAACCAATAATGACTACTTTTTTCATTTTCATAATAATAGAACAAAAATATACTTTTATTTCTTAAATAGAAAAAATTTTTACTAAATTTGTCAATAAATATTAATGAATATATGAAAAATATAGATGCATCCCAGCAAAAAATACTCGAGCTCTATTCCAATTATGTTTTGCGGAACAATAAGAAGCCTTTGAATGTTTTTACTTTTTGTGAAGACCATGAAATTAGCGAAACTGATTTCTATTTTTACTACGCAAATTTTGAGAAATTAGAAAGTGATTACTTGCGATTTTTTATGGAGGAAACGCTGCGTTTGATTGCTGAAGAAGAAAATTACCATCAACAAAACGCAAAACACAAAATGCTCTCCTTTTATTATACCTTTTTTGAGCAGTTGACCATGAACCGAAGTTTGGTGATCTATTTATTAGAGTCAGACAAAAATAACTTGCAAAATGTTAAAAGGCTTTTGCCATTGAAAAAAGATTTTCAACTTTTTATAAGAAGTTTAGATATTTCTGAACCGATGATGGAAAATACTACCGAAAGTATGGCGAAAATTGAAAGGCTTAAAAATAAAGGCATTGAAGAATTGTATTGGGGTCATTTTATGGCGACACTCAAATTTTGGTTGGATGATACCAGTTCAAATTTTGAAAAAACCGATATTTTTATAGAAAAATCAGTGGATACCAGTTTTGAATTTTTAGAGGTGAAACCCTTGAAGAAATTGGTTGATTTGGGTAAATTTCTCTTTAAAGAAGTTAAAAATAACAGATGAAAACATTAGATAGAATTCCAACTGGCAAAATAGAAAGAGCGAGTAAATTGATTTCAACAGGTGCGAAAATCGGCGTGAACTACCTTAAGTATTACGGCGAAAAAATCACCAAAACAGAAGATGAAGCCAAAGGAAACCTTAATAAAAACAATGCTTCTGATATTTACGACGGTTTAAAAGAATTAAAAGGAAGCGCTTTGAAGGTTGCTCAAATGTTAAGCATGGAAAAAAATATTTTACCCGCTGCTTATGTTGAAAAATTTTCCCTTTCTCAATTCCAAGTTCCGCCACTTTCTGCACCTTTGGTTGCTAAAATATTCAAAAATTATTTCGGGAAAAAACCAACCGAATTGTTTGATCGATTTAATCCAGATTCCAGCAATGCTGCAAGTATCGGACAAGTTCATAAAGCCTGGAAAGACGGAAAAGAGTTGGCTGTTAAAATTCAGTATCCTGGAGTTTCTGATAGTATTTCATCTGATTTAGCGATGGTAAAACCGATTGCGATGAAGATGTTCAATATTAAAGGAAAAAATTCCGACCAATATTTTAAGGAAGTTGAAGATAAGTTGTTGGAAGAAACAGATTATGAATTAGAATTGAAACAAAGTCTAGAAATAAGAAAAAGTTGCGAAAATTTACCAAACCAGGCCTTTCCAAATTACTATCCTGATTTATCGAACGGGAAAATCATAACGATGGATTGGATGCACGGAAAGCATTTATCAACTTTTTGTGAAGCGAATAAAAATCCAGAATTGGCGAATAAAGTGGGACAATCTTTATGGGATTTCTACATGTTTCAAATTCACAGTTTGCGAAAAGTTCACGCAGATCCGCATCCAGGAAATTTCTTGGTTTCCGACGATGGAACTTTAGTCGCCATAGATTTTGGTTGTATGAAAAGCATTCCGGAGGATTTTTATTTCCCTTATTTCGAATTATCTGTGCGCGAAAATTTAGAAAATAAAGCGTTTTTCGACCAGAAACTGTTGGAATTGGAAATCATTAGGGAAGATGATTCGCCCGAAGAAAAAGAATTCTTCACCCAGATTTTTTATGAATTGCTCTATTTATTTACGACGCCTTTTCAGCAAGACAATTTTGATTTTTCAGACAATGCTTTCTTTGAAGCCATCGCAGATTTAGGTCAGAAATATGCCAAGAATACCCAAATGAAGGGCAGAAACGCCAATCGAGGTTCGAAGCATTTCATCTATATGAACAGAACATTTTTTGGTTTGTACAGTTTGATGCACGACATTAATTCAAAAAATATCAAGATTAATAATTACAAAAATTTTATTTAAAAGTGATTTTAAACGACGCACAAATAGATCGAGTTATAGAAATGGCTTGGGAAGATCGAACTCCTTTTGAAGCCATCACTTATCAGTTTTCTCTCGCAGAAAAAGACGTCATTGCTTTGATGAGAAAGGAACTGAAAAGAAGTTCTTTTAATCTATGGCGCGCTCGTGTAAATTCTGGTGTGAGTCAAAAGCATCTGTTTAAAAGGAATTCTGAAATTGACCGTTTCCGATGCAGCCGACAGAAAGCCATTTCGGGAAATAAAATCAGCAAACGATAAAAGAGAGATGGAGAAAAAAGTGATCACCATGACTAAAGAGATGATTTTGGAAAGTGAAAAATATTTCCGAATCAAACTCATTAATTCTTTAGCGGGAATTCGACAAGCATCTTTGATAGGTACAAAATCGAAAGATGGGCAAGAAAATCTCGCGATTTTCAATTCTGTGATTCACTTGGGAGCAAATCCGCCCTTGTTTGGTTTTATTTCCAGACCCGATGTTGTAGAGCGCGATACGTTAGAAAATATTAAAGAAAGTGGGACTTATACGATTAATTTGATCGACAAAAAGTTCGTGAAAGAAGCACATCAAACTTCTGCACGTTATCCAAAAAATGTCTCTGAATTTGACGCAGTAGGTTTTACACCAGAATATGTAGGAACAATTTTTCCGCCTTTCGTGAAAGAAGCAGAGATAAAAATTCAAATGAAGTTAGAGCAGATTTTGAATATCGAAATCAACCATACCATTTTGGTGATCGGAAGTATTGAATCGGTTCAAATTCCCGAAAATCGTTTAGCAGAAGATGGTTTAGTTAAGCCAGAAAATTTATTGTTAAGCGGTGGTTTAGATGCGTATTATTCGAGCCAGTTTTTAGAGCAAATGCCTTATGCAAAGCCGTAGATAAGAAGTAAAATATTGAAAAATATAAAGAAAGAAAATCTCCCTTTCAATATTTGTCCGGTTTGTAAAAAAGAATTTACCTGGCGAAAAAAATGGGAAAAAAATTGGGAAAACGTGATCTATTGTAGCGAAAGATGCAAACGAAATAAATAAAAAAAATAACATTCAACCATGAAAAACATAGTGATAATTGGAGCAGGAAAAGGCATTGGACTCAAATCTGCAGAACTCTTAAAAAACGAAAATCTCTACACCATTTCTCGCAATTTAACACCTGAACTGGAAAGTTTAGAGACCACTTTTTTTCAATTGGATGCCTCTAAAAATGATTGGAGTGAATTATCTTTGCCCGATCAATTACACGGATTGGTTTTTTGTCCGGGTTCCATTAATTTGAAGCCTTTTAATCGATTAACCGAAGAAGATTTTTTAGCAGATTTTCAGCAGAATTTTTTGGGTGCAGTACGGGTTATTCAAAAATGTTTACCAGCTTTGAAAAAATCGGGTGGTGCAAGTATCGTTTTGTTTAGCACTGTTGCAGCAAAAGTAGGAATGCCTTTTCATACGTCGATTGCGGCGAGTAAAGGTGCGATTGAAAGTTTTGCGAGAAGTTTAGCTGCAGAATTATCCGCAGCGAAAATTCGGGTAAATGTGATTGCGCCTTCTCTTTCAGATACTTCTTTGGCAGCAATGCTTCTTTCAACGGAAGAAAAAAGAGAAGCTTCTGCGAAACGCCATCCGTTGCAAAGAATTGGTTCAGCTGAAGACAGTGCGCAACTCGTGGAGTTTCTGCTTTCAGACAAAAGTTCTTGGATGACAGGACAAGTAATCGGTGTTGACGGTGGTTTAGGCAATATAAAACTTTAAAAAAAACATTAATAATATGGAATTAAATTTAATCATTGATATTTTATCGGAACTCGATACTTTTCAAAAAGCACAGTCTGGAAATCAAACAAGTTTAGAAGATTTTCGACTGTATTTAAACCAAAAAGCTTACGAAAGTGAAACTCCCAGAAATCTTACCCAAAAGTTTGGTTTGGAAGTTTTCGACCTCGAAAATGAAATTGCTAAACAAGTAATTATGTTGGGAAGATATTCTAAACATTTGATAAAGAAGTCTTTAGAGAGTCATCCCGATTTGGTGAATGAAGATTTTACCTACCTTTTTAGATTGATGGATTATCCTTCGCTGACGAAAATGCAATTGATTGAAAAAAATGCCCACGAAAAACAAACCGGTATTGAAATCATCAAAAGGCTTGTAAGAAACGGTTTATTGGTTGAAAGTCCAGACGAAAATGACAAAAGAAGTACCCGAATTGCAGTCACCGAAAAAGGAAAGAAGGTTTTTACAGAATCGATGCAAGATATCACCATGGTTTCGAAGATTATGTGTGGAAAATTAGATCAAGATGAAAAGGAAAACTTATTGGTTTCTTTAAAAAAATTAAACACTTTCCATCATACGGTTTATACAAATCTCCGAAATGAAGATCCTAAGAAATTATTGAAAATGGTGGAGAATGAAGGATAAAATAAGTGTTTTTTGGTTTCGAAGAGATTTAAGATTATCCGATAACCACGGTCTTTTTAAAGCTTTGGAAACTTCTGAAAATGTTTTGCCCATCTTTATTTTTGATACAGATATTTTATCAAAATTGGAAAATAAAGAAGATAAAAGGGTAGATTTTATCATGCAAACTTTGCAAACACTCAACGAATATCTCGAAAAATCCGGAAAAGCAATCCAAATTTTTTATGGAAACCCTTTAATCGTTTTTAAAGATTTAATAAAAAATAACAAAATTGAAAATGTTATTTGCAATGAAGATTACGAACCTTCGGCGATCCAAAGAGATTTAGAAATCGCAGAATTTTTAAATGAAAACGGGATTGATTTTTTAACTTTTAAAGATCAAGTTCACTTTCATAAAGATGATATTTTAAAAGCAGACGGAACTCCATATACGATTTACACGCCTTATTCGAAGAAATGGTTATTACAATATAATGATGGTGAAAGGGAGTTTTATCCTAGTGAGAAACTCCTTCATCATTTTATCGACGTTGAAAAACAACATCTTTCTTTAGAAAAAATAGGTTTTATAAAAACAAATTATCATTTCGAAATCCCTAAAATTAATAGGGAAATTATAAAATCATATCACGAAACCAGAAATTTTCCGACGACTAAAACTTCTGAAATGAGTGTTCATCTGCGTTTCGGAACAATAAGTATAAGAAAATTGGCTCATGAAGCTGCGCAACTCAATGAAACTTATTTGAAAGAATTGATCTGGCGAGAATTTTTTATGCAGATTTTGTATCATTTTCCGAAAGTGGTACATGAATCTTTTAAGAGAAAATATGACCAAATTTTGTGGCTTTATGATGAGGAAGATCTAAAAAAATGGCAAGAAGGAAAAACGGGTTATCCTATTGTTGATGCGGGAATGCGCGAACTCAATGAAACGGGTTTCATGCACAATCGCGTTCGAATGGTTTGCGCAAGTTTCTTCACCAAACATCTTTTAATGGATTGGAGAATCGGCGAAGCTTATTTTGCAGAAAAATTAATGGATTATGATTTATCTGCGAATAATGGAAATTGGCAATGGAGTGCAGGAACCGGTTGCGATTCAGCGCCTTATTTTCGAGTGTTCAATCCAGAAGAGCAGCAAAAAAAATTCGATCCAGCGTTTAAATATATCAAAAAATGGATCAAAGAATTTGGAACAAAAGAATACCCAAAACCGATTGTAGAACACAAATTTGCGCGATTAAGAGCACTTGAAACCTATAAAAAAGGATTGCAGGAATAAGGTGATGATTGTGATAAGAATCGATTTAGACTAAAATCTTCAAACTTTTAGGCAAAACTTTTATGTGAATAGGAGAGGAGATTTCGTTGTATTCACCGTCTAAATGCCAATCTTTGGTATTCACGCTAAATTCAATTTCGGGAACTGAAAGATAGGAAACATATCGATCTTCCTTTAAATTTTTTGAAAACATTCTTGCCGCAAAAATAGCTCCATAATACATCGGAAATTTTTTCACCAAAACAATTTCGGCTAATCCATCAACAGTACTTGCATGTGGAGCGATATAGGCATTGTTTCCGAATTGACGCGTGTTTGCAACATTCAACATTAAATATTCACCATCGTGTTTTTTAAATTCTTCTGATTTAAATTGAACCTGAATTGGTTTGTAATTGAAGAAAGTCTTGATAGAAACTTTTATGTAATTGGTAAAACCTCGACTTGTTTTTTCGAATTCTTTGACCACTTTTCCGTCGAAACCGGTTCCAGAAACATTAATTGAAAGTTGATTATTCACTTTAAAAGTATCGATTTCGCGAAATTGAAAAGCTTCTATTTTAGCGAGAAGGTCGTCTAAATTTTTAGTAAAATTCGTTTCATTCGAGAAGCCATTTCCAGAACCTGCAGGAAATATAGCAAGAATTTTCCCTGTATTGATAAGGCTTTTTGCCACCGAAGAAATGGTACCATCTCCACCAACTGCTACAAAAATATCGGTCTTCTCAAAGTGATCACGAACGAAATTTTCAGTTCCGTGAAGCGATTCGGAGATATAAAAATTTGCATTTTCGACCTCTTTTTTTAGTAAATCAACAAAAGGCTGATAATTTTTTTTAGCAGAGTAAGGATTGATGATAAAAGCTACATTTTTCATGGTGTGCAAAAATAAACAAAGCAACGGATTAAATCTGCTTTCTTTGTCATTATTATATTCCCAACCGTTTTTTAAATTCGCTTTTCAATATTGTTTGAATGGCGGAAAAAGGAACTTTAATTAAAACCGGACCCGCTGCATAAGCCGTAATTTCATATTGATTATAAAGGAAATACAGGTGATCCTGGTCAAAATAAAAATTATCGTTGAGTGGAATTTCTTTGACCAAAAGCATTTCTGATTGACCATTTTCCAAATCATTCTTTAAAAAGTAATCCATTAAAATTTTACTCCATATTTTTGGATTTTTGTCGGACAGTACATCAGCTAATTGAAGTGTTTTTTTGGTTTGAAGATCAAAAACTTTATAAAATTCATAATAATATCCATGAGCTCCACCTGTAAATCCGTCTCCAGAATACTTTATTGTCAGCAAATCATTTTTATTGGAAAAAATGGTCATGTCTGAATTGTTATTCCATGTTTGTTCAAAATCGGGTTTCCAACTTTGCAGTCCATCTTTTGTTTCTTGATAAAATTGAGATTTTTTAGCCTGAAGTTCCTTCAATAAATGAGACTTAGAATAATTGGTCGGGTGAATTTCTGTTTTGGAATAAATAGAATCTAACAAAATAGAATCTTTTATTTGAGGAAAAACCAATAATTTGGATTGAAAAGCGGCCGTTACATTTTCGTTAATTTTCAATGAATCATCAATCTGTACCGAATCAATTGCGAATTTTTCAGGAAGGGAATCATTGATTTTTGTTGTTGCAGAAGTATCTTCATGCATTTTCTTTGCTTTATTGCAACTCATTGCCGCGAAGAATAGAATGGTAAATATGGCGAATAAATTTTTCATTTTTAAATTTAATCAAATTTACTTGTTTAAAAAAATGTTCGGGATGGATATCTTTAACGAAAAAGACTGCGAATTTTATTTTTTAAGGATTTTTTCCAAAAAAAAACTGCTCAAAAATTTGAACAGTTTTATATGATTATTTCAAAAAAATATTAGACATCAATTTTAGCATAGATGGCATTTTTCTCAATAAATTCTCGTCTTGGTGGTACTTCATCGCCCATCAACATGGAGAAAACGTTGTCTGCTTCTGCTAAACTTTCGATTGTAACTTGTTTCAAAATTCTGTTTTCAGGATTCAAAGTTGTTTCCCAAAGTTGTTCAGGATTCATTTCCCCCAAACCTTTGTAACGCTGAACTTCAACACCTTTTCCGTCTGGAGCCATTTCTAAAGTGATTTCTTCACGCTCTTTTTCATTGTACGCGTAAATCTTTTTGTTTCCTTTTTTCAAGAGATATAATGGCGGTTGAGCGATATAAATGTATCCGTTTTCGATTAATTCCTTCATATATCTAAAGAAGAAGGTCAAAATCAAAGTTGAAATGTGAGAACCATCGATATCCGCATCGGTCATGATGACTACTTTGTGGTAACGTAGTTTTGCCATATTCAAAGCTTTGGAATCTTCTTCTGTTCCTACAGAAACTCCAAGTGCGGTATAAATATTTTTGATCTCTTCGTTGTCGTATACTTTATGAACCATTGATTTTTCAACATTCAAAATCTTACCTCTTAATGGTAGAATTGCTTGAAAATGACGATCTCGACCTTGTTTCGCAGTACCACCTGCAGAATCTCCCTCGACTAAGAACAATTCAGAAATAGCGGGATCTTTGGAAGAACAGTCAGACAGTTTTCCAGGTAATCCACTTCCTCCCATTGGAGATTTACGTTGAACGAGTTCTCTTGCTTTTTTCGCAGCTTGTCTTGCTTTTGCAGCCAAAACTACTTTCTGAACGATGAGTTTTGCTTCATTTGGATTTTCTTCCAAAAAGTTGCTCAACATTTCTCCCACGATTTTGTCAACCGCACCAGAAACTTCGGAGTTACCCAATTTTGTTTTGGTTTGCCCTTCAAACTGAGGTTCCATCACCTTTACAGAAATCACCGCAGTTAAACCTTCACGGAAATCGTCACCGGTAACTTCTACTTTTTCTTTTGCAGGAAGTCCTAATTCATCGGCAAACTTCTTCAAAGTTCTTGTTAAAGCTCTTCTAAAACCTGCAAGGTGAGTTCCACCTTCATGGGTATTGATATTGTTAACGTACGAATGTAAGTTTTCGGTGTAAGAAGTGTTGTATCTCATCGCAACTTCTACAGGGATATTATCTTTTTCACCTTCCATGAAAATCACATTATTCATGATGCTTTCACGGTTTCCATCGATATATTCTACGAATTCTTTTAATCCACCTTCAGAGAAAAACAGATCTTGTTTAGCATTTCCATCTTCGTCTTTTTCTCTTTCATCGGTTAACGTAATTTTGATGCCTTTGTTCAAATAAGAAAGCTCTCGCATTCTATTCGCTAAAGTATCGTAATTAAAGATTAATTCCTGAAAAATGGTATCATCCGCTTGAAAGAAAACTTCGGTTCCACGTTCTGTTGTGGTTCCAATTTCAGCAACTTCTGCGAGCGCTTTTCCTTTCGCATATTTCTGTTGATAAATTTTACCATCTCTGTTAACGGTTGCAATCAAGGAATTTGAAAGGGCATTTACTACAGAAACTCCAACTCCGTGAAGTCCACCGGAAACTTTGTAAGAATCTTTATCAAATTTTCCACCAGCTCCAATTTTCGTCATTACAACTTCCAATGCAGATTTTTGCTCCTTTTCGTGCAGGTCTACAGGAATTCCACGGCCGTTATCTTTTACAGAAATACTTTCACCCTCATGAATTGTTACGGAAATAGCGTCACAATGTCCCGCCAAAGCTTCATCAATCGAGTTATCCACAACTTCATAAACCAAATGATGCAAACCTCTTATACCTACATCACCGATGTACATTGAAGGTCGCATTCTTACGTGTTCCATTCCTTCTAAAGCCTGGATGCTACTCGCTGTATATTCTTTTTGACTCATAATATTTTTTATTTGTTGAAGTTTTAAAACTCCAACATTTTCAATGAAATTTAAATTAAAATGATACTGAAATTTCTGTCTTTTTTATCTTTTCAAAAGACTCACAAATATACTGAATTTCGACGTACTATCAAAGTTAAGGAAGTCATAAAATTGCAGTTCTGTTGCCAAAAAAAATCCTCAAAAATTTGAGGATTTGTATTTATTTAATGGCTTTGCGTGGAATTAAACTAAAGTTGCCTGAACTTTAATTTCGGTATTTAATAACTTGGAAATTGGGCACGTTTTTTCTGCATCTGCAACCAATTCATCAAACTTTTCATTTGAAATTCCAGGAATATTGGCAATTAGCGTTAAACTGGATTCTGTGATTTCACCTTTTGTAGGATCTAAATTAATCACGCATTTCGTTTCTAAATTTTGTGCTTTAAAACCTGCTGCATCAATTTTAAAAGACAAAGCCATGGTGAAACAACCAGCGTGTGCGGCTGCAACCAATTCTTCAGGATTTGTTCCTACTCCTTCTTCAAAACGGGAATTGTAGGAATATTGAGTCTGATTCAAAGTAGTACTTTGCGTGGTCAAATTTCCTTTTCCTTCTTTACCTGAACCTTGCCAAACGGCTGTTGCATTTCTTTTCATGACGATATTTTTTTAGATTTTACGTAAGTTTCATCAAGACAATATCGTCAATTTTTTCCACTTTTACCAGATTATATTTGGTTAAATTTTTCGCGGCTTTGTCCCATTTTTTACCAGAAAGTTCACTTTTCACTTTTACGAGTCCTAAAGTCATTGGTTCTTCCTGACTTTTTAGAATTTCTAAAACCTTTTTTTCGTCTTCATCCAATTCGAAAGTTGGCGCTGCTTTTTCCGGTTTCATTTGCGGGAAGAATAAAACTTCTTGAATGGAAGGATTGTTCGTCAAGAACATGATCAAACGGTCCATACCGATTCCCAAACCTGAAGTTGGCGGCATTCCGTATTCTAAAGCTCTGAGGAAATCTTCATCAATAAATCCGGTCGCTTCATCGTCGCCTTTTTCAGCGAGTTTTAATTGTTCTTCAAAACGTTCTCTTTGGTCAATCGGATCATTTAATTCTGAATAGGCATTTGCGATTTCTTTTCCGCAAACCATTAATTCAAAACGTTCTGTTAAACCTTCTTTGCTTCTGTGTTTTTTGGTTAACGGAGACATTTCTATCGGATAATCTGTGATAAAAGTTGGCTGAATGAAATTTCCTTCGCATTTTTCGCCAAAAATTTCATCGATTAATTTTCCTTTACCCATTGTTTCGTTCACGTCAACTCCAATGGATCTCGCAAAATCAAAAAGTTCCTGCTCCGATTTCCCAGTGATATCAAAACCTGTAAATTTCTGAATAGCTTCTGTCATCGAAACTCTTGGATAGGGCGCTTTCCAACTGATGATATGTTCGCCAAAAGTAGAATCTGTGCTTCCGTTCACTTGAATAGCAGAAAATTCCAACAATTTTTCTGTGAAATCCATCATCCAGTTGTAATCTTTGTAGGCAACGTAAATTTCCATTGCTGTAAATTCAGGATTATGAGTTCGGTCCATTCCTTCATTTCTGAAGTTTTTCGAGAATTCATAAACTCCATCAAATCCACCTACAATCAATCTTTTCAGATACAATTCATTGGCAATTCTTAAATATAATGGAATATCCAAAGCATTGTGATGCGTGATAAATGGTTTTGCCGCTGCTCCACCTGGAATTGCCTGTAAAATCGGAGTTTCAACTTCAAAATAACCTGCGTTGTTGAAATAAGTTCGCATCGCATTGAACAATTTTGTTCTTTTAATGAAAACTTCTTTCACTTGAGGATTTACAATTAAGTCAACGTAACGCTGTCTGTATCGAAGTTCTGGATCATTAAATGCATCATAAGTCACTCCGTTTTCATCCGTTCTTGGTTGCGGAAGTGGGCGCAAAGATTTGGTTAGAATTTTGAAATTCGTAACTTTTACCGTCATTTCACCAACTTGGGTGTTGAACAATTCTCCTTCAATCCCGATGATGTCTCCGATATCTAAAAGGTGTTTGTAAACGTCGTTATAAAGCGTTTTGTCTTCACCAGAACAAATTTCGTCACGATTAAAATACACCTGAATTTTACCTTCCGAATCCTGAAGTTCAGCAAAACTTGCTTTCCCTTGAATTCTTCGGCTCATCAATCGGCCTGCAATGGTAACTTTTTTCCCTTCAACAAAATCTTGCTTAATGGTTTTGGTTGTTTCTGTAATGGTATATTCTTCGGCCGGAAAAGCGTTGATCCCCATTTTTTCTAGGGTTTGTAGCTTTTCTCTTCTGATGATTTCCTGTTCTGATAACTGCATTTTTCTTGCTTTTTAAGTCCGCAAATTTAGTGATTTTTTATCTGAAATGATAGGGTTTATTAACAAAAAATACACCCAAAAGTCACTGTCTTCCAAAGTGTTTTTTGATAGCATTGTTACAAAATTAATAGGTAATAAAAACATTGGTCTTCACCAAAGGCAAGATCATATTGATCTGATCTTGAAAAAGATTCATTTTTTGAACATGAAACAATCATCAAATTCAATTTTTTTGAAAACGAAAAGATTATTGCAATTTATTATTTTGCAACAACTGAATGCTAATATCACGAATCATGCATTGTCTAAAACTTTTTTCATTTCATTTTATTTTTAGGAAAATCAATAAATCAAAGGGAAAAAACCTTCAATAATTTGAAACATGGACTGCTTCAATTTTTCTACATCAAACTTCTTTGGTGGCAATTTGCGTTTTCTGATACAATCTTTTGTAATTTTAAATTCTGAAAACCAAAACCATGAAAAAACAAGAATTAGAAATTCAATCGATCGATTTTACGGAGTTTTCAAATAAACTGAAAACGAAAGGTGAAAGTAAGGAAACTTATCTTCACTTGCTGAAAACTACTTTAGAAGAATTACCGAATTTTGCAATTGGTCCTTATTATTGGTTTATACCCGATAATACAGATATGTCGATTATTGACAGCAGTGATAATATACATGAATTAACGCCCTTCAAAAAAGACGAATGGAAAAAATATTATCCTAATTTTTTTGAACGAATAATGGCCACCGAAGATTACCAGTATTTCTTGGGTTGTACCGTAATGATGTTGGATTTTTTAGAGAAAATTGATGCGAAAGAAAGACAAAATTATAAATTCAGCATCTATTGTAGAATGGAAGATAAAAAGAAAAAACTGAGATGGACGTTGATACAATTTCCTAAAATTATTTATAATGAGGAAGGTCGCGGTGTAAGTGGAGTAGTAATGGTAACCGATTTGGGGATTTTTGAAGTCATTAATAAACCGAGAATGACCATTATGAACATTTCTAATGCAAAACACCCGTATTATTTGGCGATTTTGGAGAAGAAAAAAATTGAAAATTTAGATATTCCAAATATTTCTAGAAGAGAACGTGAAGTTTTGGCGTGCATCATCAATGGACTCAAAACACCCGAAATTGCAGTAAAACTCTTTATTTCTTACCACACTGTAGAAAACCACAAACGAAATCTTCGGATAAAAACGAATTGTAAAACTTCCGGCGAATTGGTGAATTTTGTGCTCCAAAATCAATTGATGTAAATATCTTATTTAATTCATTGCCCATTCAAAATCAATATCAATGAATCCGTGAATGATGTTATCTGTTGAAAATTCTGGAAATTGTTGCCAATGTCCTTGTTTGTAATTGGTAGAAATCAGCGTGAAATGTTCGTCTGATAAAGGTAATTTTTTAAAATTCAGTTCGTGGTAAAAATAAGAAACTGTGTTGAAAGACAAGGTATAAATTTTCCCTTGAACTAAAGGAAAATCTACAAAAATCTTGTGATAATCTTTGGTGTTTTCTATTTTTAAAAAATAGGTCGCAATTGGCAACCTTGTTTCGGTGTCCCACATCGTGATTCTTTTGATACCCAATTCTGAATTTTTGATGTTGATGGATTTTATTTTTCCGCCAGATTTTGCCAAAAAAGTTTCACCCATTTCCCAAGGTCCTGTATTTGCTATTTTTATGGGTAATCCGGAACTATATAAAGCCGTTTGAAAATAATTCTCTTGCGAACCGAATGAAAATCCACCTTTAAACATCATACAACCTACTGTAAAAAACAAAATAACAATCGATGCGTAAAAAGGAAGTTGGATTTTGGTTTTCATCGTCTTTTTTATTTCAATTAGTAGTCAATTTCGTTGATGCATTTTATCTTTTTAATATCCAATTTTTCAAACCGACTATTTTTGAGAACAAATGCCTGAAGAATTTTTAATTTGGGAGTATTATTGGTAACTACCGCAACAATTTTTTCGTCTGGATAAGGATTTTTTCTTGAACAACCGGAAACTCGTACTTCCTGATTTTTGAGGACATTTGAGAATTTCAAAACCTCAATCACCGATTTGGTTTTGGTTTCAGGATTCACCATTTTTTCAAAAATCACTACGCGAACATTTGCTTTTCTAAAGACTTCAAAAGCCAAATAATACGGCGCACTTTCTGATATTTCACCTAAAATAATACCTTGTTCATAACGAAATCCTTTCAAAAGAGACAAATCTTTTTCGGTGACGAATTTTTTTTCTAAAAGTGAAGAAAATTCATAGGAATATTTGCCTTGCGAAAAACAAAGTTGTGGGATGAAGAATAGAAAAATAAGGGAGTATTTCATTTATCTTCTTTTCATTATTTCTTGTATTTGGTCTCTCAATTTTTGGGCACCTGCATCCATAGTTGTGGTTTTCTTCTTTCCATCTTTATCAAAATTACAATTCAGATCGATGTCTTTTATTTTTTTGAAATAGTGAAGATTTTTTTCGCTGATTGCCTTCGCATAATTGGTTCCGTTTCTGGCATTTATTTGTTCTAACTGCGTTTTCAGTTCATTCAATTGGTTGATGGCGATGTTG
The DNA here is from genome assembly GCF_900156725.1 of Kaistella chaponensis. GTDB lineage: Bacteria > Bacteroidota > Bacteroidia > Flavobacteriales > Weeksellaceae > Kaistella > Kaistella chaponensis. The sequence goes on from NZ_FTOI01000018.1 coordinate 23,153, forward strand.
TAACATTGTATTTTATTATTCGCGATGGTTTTTAATTTTTCGCCATAACCACTGTTGTTATTATAAATGTAAAGCGAATATTCCTGGCTGCAAATTCTTTTCTCTAATTCTAACCGATCCGTCACCACTTTATCTATCACATCCATTGCCATTGCTCCTAGACGAAGACCTTCTCTACTTTGTGCACTACCACCAGCTTTTAAGAAATTATTTAAGTTTTTTTCTTTATCCAACATTTGGCGTTTGTGTTGAACCAAAGCTTCGGCTGCTTCGCAATTTTTTTTCGGATCATTATTACCTTGATATTCTAGATCTTTTTCCTTTTCTCTTATTATTTCTTCATTGGTGGCAATAGCTTCTTGCATTTCATCACCAAAATCACGGCCATCAAAACATTCATTTACGTCTTCTATTTTTTCTATTTTCACAAAATGTTTGTCGCTTTCTACCGCCAAAGCAATCATCGTATTTCCCATGCTATCTTTATAATAACCTGTACCAAAAGCTCCGATGTAATCTTTTATAGAAATTCTCTGCGCATGATACGCACTAAACAAATATTTTTTGCTGCTTTCTGTACTTCCTTCAATTCTGTACGGAAGTGTTGGAAGATTTTGACTCGTAAATGGTTCTCGATAAGGTGAAGCAAGTGCATTAGGATTGTTGAGTACAAAATTGGTAAGCATTCCGTAAGGAATGGCTTCTGGAGGCAATTGTGCGAAAAACGTTTTTTTTCCTTCTTTACTTACCCGGAAGGTGAATGATTCTCCGATTTTAGAAATAATCATCATATCAAATCCGGGTTGTGTATTTGCCATTCCGTCGCAACTTTCTTCTCCACGAGACATAAATTGCGCAACATACCCATCTTTGGTATTGATGTAGAAACAACCTCTCATTACTTTCCCATAACTGTTGGAATAATATTGAAATTTTTTATCGAAACAGATTTTTCTATTTCTTTCAATTCTTCTCGGGACATGGTTTTTGAAAACCGAATTGGCGCCAATCAAATCACCATAAAAAGAACACGTTGTTGGGGAACGCCGACAAATTGAGTCCAATTTCGCTTGGTCTTTTCGTCTTTGCGCTTCTGTATAAGGACCTTGTGCAAAGGTAATTTGCAGAAAAAACAAGGTGATAAGAAAAGAAAATAGGGTTTTCATTTTTTTTAGATTTTTACGATTTTTTCTTCACGGTAAAAAATAACCAAATTCTGTGTGAGTCATCTGGATTACCTTGATAAGCACTAGAAACAACAGTACCTCCTCTTGCCGTATAAACAGAATAATACCCATCTGTTTTAACGAGCATCACTTCTTCTTTTGAAGGAATATCTTCCAAATAGAAATATACGATCTTCTTTTCAGTCATTCTTAAATGATCAAAACTTGCAAAATCATTATCTTTATGGGCATTCTTCATAACGCATTCCACCACGGCGACAATACGTCTTTCTTTAACTAATTTTTCAGAAACTCGAACCGAAATTCTCTTAATATAATTGTTAGAATCAACTTCTCTATTATCACCATAGTAACTATTGGAACGATGAAAGGCATTGTCCCCAGCAAAAATATCAAACAAGTTTTTCTGATTTAGATCTGTTTTGATTGGCGGGACATTAACGTTTATTTCTCCATTTGCATCTAATTCTCGAAAAGTCACATTTACTTCTCCCCAAGTTTGTCGGCAATCGTTATTATCAATGGTATTTCGGGAAGCTTCTGCTATTGCGATAGAATTTAAGGAAAATTCGTAGGAAACCAATTGGTCTTTTGCAGCATCGTCTTTATCTTTTTTTCCAACTTCTGTTTTTATAATTTTTTTAGTTTCTAATGCTTTTACTTTTGTTGGCACAAGTTGCGCCCAGAACATCATCTGAAAACATAAAAATGCAACTAGTGTAATTGTTTTTTTCATTGCTGGTTTTTTTAGTAAATGATTAAATGTCTTCCTTTCTAAAATTTTCTAATATATTGTTTGGACACCCGATTTTTTAGCACCGATAGAAGCGGCATCCTTTTTCTTGCGAGGGGAAAAGCGAAGGAAGAAAAAGATACAGCGGATAGCGGGAAATAGCTTCAAATGAATCGTGAATTATTTAATCACCACAAATTCCACTCTTCTATTGAGTTTTTTGTCGTTTTCAGAAGTGTTCGCATTCAACGGTTCGGTTTCGCCTTTTCCGAAAGTTTCTAATCGGGAACTGGATATTTTGTATTTGGTTTGAAAATATTGGGCAACTGCTTTTGCTCGGTCTTCGGAGAGTTTTTGGTTGGCTGCATCGTTTCCATCGCTATCGGTGTGTCCTGTAATACTCACTTTTACAGAAGGATTTTCGGCGAGCACTTTTCCTAATTCATCTAAAATTTTGAAACTTGCGGGTTTTATGGTTGCTTTATTTACATCAAACAAAATTTCGTTGGTGGTGAAACTTCCTGTTTCCAAAAGTTTGTGGCGTTGGTCTTCACCGGCTTCTGCCAATCGCAGATTGGTGATAAAATATTTGTCTTTTGTGTTTTTGTAAGTCCCGATAAAGAAAATAATCTGGTTGTAATTTGCTTCGCCAAATGCGGTTGGCAAATCCCAATATTTTTTGCCATTTATATACATACGGAAGCGGTTTTTTTGTCGCCAAACTTGTACACGAACGGTGTTGTTGGATTTATTAAATTCAGGTACAACTACTACATTTTTCATGATTTCCTTTTTTTCGGAAATTACAGAAATGTTGCTATTTCCTGTTGTTCCTGCTAGGGAATTTGCTGGATCTACACCAAATATCATGGCTTCTTTTCGTTTAAAGGTAGTGTTCCAAATATTATCTGCTTTGGTAGTTTTTTCGGTAAAAACAACGCTCAAAGATGTAGAATAATAATTAAAATTTTCGGTGGTGGTTACATCGAATTCAAAGGTGAAATTTTCGGGTAACTTGGTGATATTATTTGGGGTAAAACTGCCTTTATCAGAAATTTGCAACCATTTTTGACCGTTGAAATTTTGTATTTCTCCGCTGCTGTTGGTGAACCAATTGACAGGGAAATCTCCTTCTGCATCTTGACTAAATTTTTCTTCAAAAATCACTTTGCTTCCTGGGACAAAATCCGAGTTTTTATTCGTCCCGATTGATGAAGAGGAAGATGAACTATTTTTGGTGTTTGTTTTTTTGTTGTTCAAAATCGCATCCATACCTTCATTGGTGGTTTTGGTGGCTTTTTGTTCTACTTTATTTTCGATGGCTCTTTCAGTAGATTTTTGGGCTTTTTTTGCCAATTTTTCTAAGAATTGCGCGTTAGAAAACGAGAAAAATAGAACTAAAACGGTGGTAAATATGGTTTTCATGTTTATTTTATTTTTTAAAATGGTTTTTATTATTTCAATTAAATTTTTAGGATCCGTAAGTTGTTTGTAATGCATCTAAAACCTGAGTTGCGGTATACGACCTACCTCGTAAAAAGGTAGAAACATCATTTCTGGAAATGTTTAGATGTTTGCCTATTTTGGCTAATTCTAAAGCCGTTCTTGCATCTGTAGAACTAAAATATACATTTTTGAAAGCTACTAAAATTTCGATTGGTGCGGGTTCGAAAACCATTAATCCATCTGCATAATTAAAATTTCTATCCACACTTCCACCCATTCTAGAACGCATTAGCGTTTGTAAAATTTGGGTAAGTTGTCCTCTATTAAAATATCTTAATTTTCCATTTAATAAAATACAAACTTCTCTGCAATTGGTTGCTAAACCACCATAACCAATAGCATCAATCGTTTCCGAATCATTGGGTGAAAGCGTTAAAAGTACATCTACAATTTCACCGGGAATTTCGGTATATTTTGCTCTGATGATACTAACCATATCATCAAGCCTAATTCTATATGTTTCTTTTACGGCTCTTAGTACTAAATTTCTTGTAAAGGTACATCCTTCGGAATTTTTGAGTAAATGTGTCGTTTCCAAGGCGGTTTTTCCATCCATTTTTAAGGTTTCAGTTATTTCCCAAATAGTATAACCTGCGGTACACAATGCACCTACATTTTCGCTATCAGAGACACTTGGTTTCATCGAGTGATACACTTCCGGTGCGGTAGCGTTTTCTTTTTTCAGCATTGCAGCAATTTCTTTGGACGTTTTTCCAGAAATCCTTAGGTTTTTTGCATTAGCTACAGTTTCAGGGCTTAATTTCCTTACTTTAGGTAAATCTGGTTTTGCAGCGACATCACCATTGGGTTTAATGAGGTGTTGCGCATTAGAAATGGAAAATATTCCTAAAAAAAGTAAAAAAAAGTAATGTTTAATTTTCATTTCAATTAAGGATTAGGATTTTGTTTGATGAAATGTACTCTGAAGTCTTTGAAAATTCCGCCCGAAGCCAAAGTTGTATTATCAGGACTTCCTATTGCACGAAAAGGACCGATGCTAAAAAATGTACCCAATTCTGTATATGGAAGTCTTATGATTTCTTTTCTTGCCATTTTTACATTGGATGAAAAATCTGATGAAAAATCTCCGGATTTATGAGCAGAAGCCAAATCGATTTCAAATTCTACAAAAATTCGGTTTTCGGTAAGTGCATAAGAATTCACCAAAAACACATCGCCAATTTTTTGAGTAGCCGTTTTTTGTACAGCGGTGGTAATTTCTGGCACCGGATTGTTGCTGAAAACGTAATTGTGAAGCGTGTTTTGAGAATTGAGCGTAGGAACATTGAAAATGGTTGCTACAGTATTTGTAGGATTTTCTGGATTTTGCAGGGTTCTGTCGGCAATTTTTATTGGGCAATATATATATTGATTGTCGGCTGTTTTTTCGACCATTCTCATTTTTATACTTCCAAAAAATCTTTTGCAATCGTTGTTTTCAATAGTGGTAGAAATTCCTCCAAACCCAATATTAGCATATCCTGCTTGTACAATTTTTATAGAAAGAATTTTTTTAGTTCCTAGTTTTTGATAAAAATTAGGATTTTCTCCCCAAAAAATAATCGTGCTATTAAATTCATCATCAAAAGTAATGTAGGCAAGATAATCTGGCGCTACCTTCATTGAAATATATTGTGGATTTGCGAATGGCATTACAAAATTATTAACTTCTTGCGCATATTTCGCAACACTTCCTGTGAAACCATTTCTTTCGTAAAACGCAATCCAATCTGGACGATTTGTAGTAGGTAATGTAAGTGAAATGTGTTTTTGAGGAACTATTTGTTTAGCAACAGTAGTATTTATTTGAGCAAAAAAAGAACTTGTGAAAAATAAAGCGAAAAGTAAATTGAGAATTTTCATTTTTTTTTAATTTATCGAACGTTATACATTAGATTACCTTCATTATCAATATAAAATTGAGTGAAATAGACTTCTACATTGGGAATCCCAAGAAGAGCACGGTTGGTTGTAATTCCATCCATCAATTTATTAGAAATATCATTGATGGTTTCAGGAGTATTAAGATATTCGGTAATTTTTCCAGAAAATAAATCAAACAAAGGTCCGTTCATGGCTCTTGTAAGTGGCTCTAATTGGGTGAAAATAAAATTAAAACCATCGTGTCCTGCATTGGCGGAAATTTTCCCCACTGCATTTCTATATTTTATTTTTCCGTTTTCAGCATACGGTTCTATTTCTATATTTAAACTTAAATCATCTACCTGAAATTGTGGATTTCCAATTCCTCCGCAAACGATATTTCGTATACAATTCACACTTATTTCCACATCTTCTTTTTCAAAACCTACCGAAATTTGTATTTTTCCGTTTTTGGCTTCTACAAGTGCTCTGTTTGTATTAATGTTTTTAAAATAAACTGTAAGTGGCTCAAAACGAAGCGGCTCTAATTTAAAAATGGTTTCAACTCCATTTCTTCCCAATCGCATTTTTACGTCATCTGGTTTATAAAACTGAAAATTCCCCGAAGCATCGGTTCCTGCCGCGTCAAAATTGTTGATTTTGAGGTAGGATTGTCGCAAAGTAGCATTCAATAAGGTAACCCAAAGTCCACGATCTATTTTTTTTAGATAATTTATTTTTGGTTTATCAATTATTTTTTTTGCTACATTGGGATTTAGCACAATTTGAGCTTGCGAAAATTGTCCTAAGAATAGAACAAAAATCAAGAGTACAATCTTTTTCATGACTAAATTTTAAAGGACTTTAAAATAGTATGTACAAGTTTTACATGTATTTTTTCCGCATTTTGCAGACAAAACCAATTTGTAGTTTCCACTGGAAGGAAATTGAAGAACCTCGGTAAAATTAAATGGAGTGAAATTTTGAACCACGGTAGATCCATTCATCAGTTTTGCAGAAATTTGAGCTTTGCAACCTGCTTTGTCGATGCACAAATAACCGCCACTTACGAAGGTGATTTTAGCAGTAGTTTTCACGGTGAGTTGATAACCACAAGAATATTTATTGATAGGATCATCATTAATTCTGAAACCAATTCCGTCCCATCTGCTTTCTGAAGCGGTGGTTCCGCAGAGACATTGTGCATTACTATAATTCCCAAACGCAAAGAATAGCAGCATTATAATTATAAATTTTTTCATCATCTTATTTTTAAAGTAAAACTCATTAAAAATAATCATGAAAAAAATAGCAGATATCTGTCATTTTTTATGACAAAAATCATGTTTTGGAAAAAATTGTAAGTATAGAGTCCTAAAGCTTAGCAATATTTATAAAAAGCATAAATATTTTTAACTATTCCTGAAAATCAATTAATTAAAACTGTTCTAAATTATGAAGTAAAATAAAATCACGAGAATTTTTGCCTATTTTTGTAAAATCATTATTATTATGAAAAATTTTCTCACCTCTTTTCTCCTTGCTATTTATCTTTTTTCTTTTACAGAAGCAAGGGAGGTTTTGAAATTTCCAAATCTTATAGAACATTACATTTCACATAAGATTAGCAATAAAAATACGAGCATTTTTTCTTTCATTAAAATGCATTATTTAGATGATCAAGTTCTGGATTCAGATTTTAATCAGGATATGAAACTTCCTTTCAAAAAAGTTGAAGTAGTTCATTCAGTTACTATTTCTCTTCCTGTACTTTTTACTTATCATTTTCAAATTCCTGATTTCTTCAAGGAAAAAACGCTCATTTATTCAAAATCACATCATTTCAAGTCTAGTTTATTAGATTCAATTTTTCGTCCTCCGATTTTAGGTTAAATTTTAAACATAAAAAGATTTTTTTTTCAGTATGATAATTACTGGAAAAATCTCCCTATATCGTTTCAATTTAATTTTTAAAATCAAAAAAAATGAACAATGCACACTTGCATTTGGTGTTCAACCATTTGCCTATTATATTTCCTATTGTAGGAATCATCGTACTATTAATCGGGATTTTCACAAAATCCGAAGTTTCCAAAAGAAACAGTTATGCAATTTTTATTCTCGGAGCTATTGCTTCTATTGCAGCAATGGCAACTGGTGAAGGTGCCGAAGAAACGGTAGAAATTATCGCAGGAATTTCAGAAAACCTCATTAAAACCCACGAAGAAGCCGCCGAATTGTTTGCAGGTTTAACGTACTTTTTAGGTGGGATCTCATTAATTGCTCTATACGCGAGTTTAAAAAATCTTTCTTTTTCCAAGTTTTCACCATTCGTGATTGGTGTTTTTGTTTTGATCGCCATGTTTTTTGCCAAAAATGCTGGAACAACAGGTGGTGAAATTCGTCATTCCGAAATCCGAAGTGGAGCAACTGTTCAAAATGCAGAGCAAGGTGCATCAGAAAATGAAAAAGGTAAAAATACCGAAGAACAAGAAGACGAGGATTAATTAGAACCAAGAATCGAGCTTCAAGAACCAAGATTTTTTACGCTAGGTTCTTAAATATCGATTCTAAAATCTTTAAAATATATGCTTAATAAAATTATAGAATTTTCTATAAAAAATAAACTGATCATCATTTTGATGACGCTCGGTTTGATTATTTATGGATTGTTCGAACTCAAAAAACTTCCCATCGATGCGGTTCCCGATATAACCGATAATCAGGTTCAAATCATCACCGTTTCACCAAGTTTAGGAGCTCCAGATGTGGAACGGTTTATAACTTTCCCATTAGAACAAACGAATTATAACATACAAGGAATCAAAGAAATGCGGAGTTTTTCGCGGTTTGGTTTGTCTGTTATTACCATTGTTTTTCGTGATGATATCGATTTGTTGGTGGCTCGTCAACAGGTTGCAGAAAGGTTGCAACAAGTTTCAAAAGACATTTCTACAAATCTGGGAGTTCCACAAATGGCGCCGATTTCTACTGGTTTAGGCGAGATTTATCAATATGTGGTTCGTCCGAAAAAAGGTTTTGAACATCGTTATAATCCGATGGAATTACGAACCATTCAAGATTGGATTGTTCGCAGACAATTGCTCGGAACACCCGGAGTTGCTGATGTCGCCAGTTTTGGTGGAAATTTGAAACAGTATGAAGTTGCGGTAAATCCAGCCATTTTAAAATCAATGGGTGTTACGATTACCGAGGTTTTCAATGCCCTTCAAAAAAATAACCAAAATACTGGTGGAGCTTACATTGAAAAAGGACCAAGTGTTTTGTTTATCCGAACAGAAGGTTTGATGAATAAAATACCCGATATTGAAAATACGGTTGTCAAGAATTTGGCAGATGGAACGCCGATTCTTATTAAAAATATTGGGAAAGTTCAGTATGGAAAAGCCATTCGTTATGGTGCGATGACTTTCAACGGTAAAAGCGAAGTTGCGGGTGGAGTGGTGATGATGATGAAAGGTTCAAACTCCAATGAAGTGATCAAATTGGTGAAAAGTAGAATCGAAGAAATCCAGAAAACGCTTCCAGAAGGAGTGAAAATTGATGCTTTTCTAGACAGAACAAAAATGGTGAATAACGCCATCGGAACTGTAAGCAAAAACTTGTTGGAAGGTGCTTTGATCGTGATTTTTGTCTTGGTTTTATTTCTAGGGAATTTTCGCGCGGGACTTTTGGTTGCTTCCGTAATTCCATTGGCAATGCTTTTTGCGATCATTATGATGAATATTTTCGGGGTTTCCGGAAATTTAATGAGTTTGGGAGCCCTTGATTTCGGTTTGATTGTCGATGGAGCCGTGATTATTGTTGAAGCCATTCTGCATCGCTTCAAACATTTAACCAAATTTCAAGATAAAAAAATCTCTCAGGAATTTATGGATCGCGAAGTGTATACTTCCTCCAGTACCATGATGAATTCTGCAGTTTTCGGTCAGATTATCATTCTGATTGTTTATTTGCCGATTTTAACTTTGCAAGGCATTGAAGGAAAGATGTTTAAACCAATGGCTCAAACGGTAATTTTTGCTTTATTGGGAGCATTTATTCTTTCTCTTACGTACATTCCAATGATGAGTTCGCTCTTTTTATCTAAAAAAATAGATTTAAAGAAAAACTTTTCCGACAAGATGATGGATCAGTTAGAAGCCTTTTATCATCGCACTTTAAACTTGGTTTTAAAGATTCCAAACTTGGTTTTCTTTAGTGTTGTTGGCTTATTTTTGATCTCACTATTTTTAATGTCAAGATTGGGAGGCGAATTTATTCCGTCTCTTCCAGAAGGGGATTTCGCCGTTGATACGAGAGTTTTGCCCGGAAGTAATCTCAAAACTTCCACCGATGCAGTTCAGAAATCATCAAAAATTTTAATGAAGAAATTTCCCGAAATCGAAAAAATTGTCGGCAAAACCGGAAGCAGTGAAATCCCAACCGATCCAATGCCGATTGATGCAAGTGACATGATGATTATCCTGAAACCTCGAGCAGAATGGACTTCCGCAAAAACCTACAATGAACTCGCAGAAAAAATGTCTGCAGAACTAAAGAAAAATTTAGTGGGCGTTACTTATTCTTTTCAATATCCTGTCGCAATGCGTTTTAACGAATTAATGACGGGTGCAAGACAAGATGTCGTTTGCAAAATTTATGGGGAAAATCTCGATACTTTAAAAGTGTACGCTGAAAAATTAGGCGCAATTTCTAAGAAAATTAATGGTGCTCAAAACATTTATGTAGAACCCATTTCTGGAATGCCGCAAATCGTAATTTCTTACAAAAGAGAAGCACTTTCACAATTTGGTTTGAATGTAGAAGATGTAAATAACATCGTTAACACAGCGTTTGCAGGACAATCTACGGGTTCGGTTTTCGAAGGCGAGAAAAAATTCGATTTGGTGGTTCGTTTAGATGGTGAACAAAGAAAAAATGTAGAAGATGTTAATAATCTCCTCATTTCCACTCCTTCTGGAATAGAAATTCCGCTAAGTACCGTCGCAAGAGTTGAGTTGAAAGAAAGCGTCAATCAAATCCAGCGTGAAAATGCACAACGCAGAATTATTGTTGGATTCAACGTTAGAAATCGAGATATCCAATCAACCGTGGAAGATTTGCAGAAAGTGGTTGAAAATGATTTTAAACTTCCTTCCGGATATTCTATCTCTTATGGCGGAACTTTCGAGAATCTTCAACAAGCAAAATCTCGTTTAATGATAGCGGTTCCCATCAGTTTACTGCTCATTTTGTTGATGTTGTATTTCGCTTTTAATTCTGTGAAATATGGGTTGCTTATTTTCTCCGCAATTCCACTTTCTATGATTGGCGGAATTCTTTCCCTTTGGATTCGCGATATGAATTTCAGTATTTCCGCAGGAGTAGGTTTCATCGCTCTTTTCGGAGTTGCCGTATTGAATGGGATTGTTTTAATTGCAGAATTTAACCGGCAGAAATTGGTACATTCCGATTTAAAAGAAGTCGTAAAAATTGGTGGAAAAACCAGATTACGCCCCGTTTTAATGACTGCTTTTGTCGCCTCACTCGGCTTTTTACCAATGGCAATAAGCACTGGTGAAGGTGCAGAAGTTCAAAGACCATTAGCAACAGTCGTGATCGGCGGTTTGCTGTTGGCAACTTTCCTCACGCTTTATTTATTGCCCCTCATTTACATTTGGTTCGAGGAACATTTCCCGGATCGACGTAAAAAATTTCAGGAAGTAAGCGCCGAAGAAGATGGTTATGATGAGTAAAATGAATATTAAAATATAAACCACAAAGTCACAAAGATCATGAAGCCATTAATATAAGCAGATTTTTCTTTCTGAACTTTTAGCAATTAGTTTAGGAAATATTCTTTTGTGACTTTGTGGTTGAAGAAACCTTAAATATAAAAAATGAAACAACTTATAAAAATAGTACTAACAATTTCAGTGTTGATCGCCATTCAACTGAAAGCACAAACGCCGATTTCTCTGGAATCTGCCTACGAAAAAGCCTTTAAAAATAACCTCAATCTAAAAAGCGGACAACTTCGAATTGATTACCAAGACAAGATTAAGAAATCTCATGCAGTAATTGATCCGTTGAATGTTTCTGGGGAAATTGGGCAATTTGTTTCCGCATATTCAGATACTAAATTTTCGGTCAATCAAACCTTAAGATTACCCGGTTTTTATAACAGTCAGAAACAAGTTTTGATGGAGGAATGGAAAAATTCCATGCTTAGCTTAGAGGTTCAAAAATGGCAATTGAAGAGAGAAATCGCTTTGATTTACAACGAGCTCAACTATCAGAATGAAAAGGAAAAATTGCTTTTGAGAGCCGATTCCATTTATACCAATTATTATAAACGTGCAGAACTCCGATTAAAAAAAGGAGAAAGCAATATTCTGGAGAAAACAACGGCAGAAAATTACAGAAGTCAGGCAGAAATTCAATTGGTAAATCTGAAAAAAGATCGAGAAGTTTCTCTTTATCAGTTTAATTTTCTGATCAATGATGAAACAATGTATTCCAATGAAAATGTAAATTTTTATGAAATAAGTGAGTTCAATAGAGATTCAAATTACGCTGGAAATCCTGCTGTTTTAAAACAATTGGAACAGCAAAAAAGCATTGAACTTGCCAAATTAAAAGCCGAAAAATCGAAACTTTTGCCGACTTTTAATATTGGTTATAATAATTCAAGCATGTACGGAACAGGAGCAGATGACAAATTTTATGAGCGATCTGCACGATTTCATTCCGGCATGATTGGCGTTGGAATTCCGCTTTTTAATGGCGCACAAAAATCATTAATTGAAGGACAGAAAATCAATCAATTGATCGCTGAAAATAATTATGAAATCGGTTCGAAAAATTTAAAAAATCAATATGAAATGCTATTCGGAGCGTTCGAAAAACTGAAAAGTGAAACCGATTATTATCAATCAAAAGGCTTAAAAAACGCCGAAACCATTATGAAAACTGCAAATCGTCTATACGACGAAGGTGAGATTAATTATCTGGAATGGTCCATTTTAATCAACCAAAGTTTAGACATTCAAAATAAGTTGATTGACACTCAAAAAATGCTGAATGAGAAAATCATTCAACTGAACAACTTAACTCAACAATAATTTAAATTTTTATCACAATGAAAACATATACCGTCCTTCACCGCATCCTTCACTGGGTTTTTGCAGGAGTAATGCTGGTTTTATTCACCACCGGATTTCTCAGAATATACTGGATGAGCAAAACTGTAATTACAGATGCAGTCAATAAAAATGTGGAAATAAAGAACTTAAATCTCGATAAACAAAGCCTCCGAACCATCGTACATTCTGTGCAGGAACCGATGTTTGAGTGGCATGTTTATGCAGCTTATGTCATCACTTTTGCATTTATCGCAAGAGTAATTTATATGATTGTAAAAGGAATTAAATTTCCGAATCCATTTGTAAAAGGTGTTTATAGCAAAGATCAATTTCAAGGTGCCATTTATATTGCATTTTACTTTTTAATCGCCATTGAAATCATAACGGGAGCAATTCTAAAATTTGAAATCGGCACAGAATCTTTGGCAGATTTGGCAGAAACCGTTCACAAATTTGCGGTGTACTGGACTCCGATTTTTATCCTTTTACACTTTGCCGGAATCGCAATTTCCGAAAATACAAATCGAAAAGGAATTACCTCTAAGATGATTGGCGGTGATTCTGAATTATAAAATTTTTACCATGAGAAAACTACTTTTAATAATATTAAATTTAACCATAATTTCCTGTTCAAAAGAGGAAATAAAGACGGAAGAAATTCCTGCTGTGTCAGGAAATCAGGTGACTTTAACCGATTTGCAAATCAAAAATTCGGGCATTGAAACCAGTACCTTAAGCAATCTCGACATTGCCCACAAAATTTTACTTACTGGTCAAGTCGACGTTCCACCGCAAGGAATGGCACGTGTTTCTGCACCAAGTGGAGGTTATGTGAAAGTCTCCAATTTTATGCCTGGAAATTTTGTAAGCAAAGGACAGACTTTAGCAATTTTGGAAAATCCAGAATTGGTGCAATTGCAGCAAGATTATCTCTTGGCAAAATCGAATTTACAGTATGCGAAACAGGATTATTCCCGCCAAAAAGATTTGAATGCGAACAAAGCCAGTTCAGATAAAGTGACTCAAAAAGCCTTTAATGAAAGCCAAAATCAAAACATTATGATGAAAGGAATGGCGCAAAAATTAACTGCGGTAGGAGTTAACCCTGGATCTTTGAACGCGAATACGATTCGCCGAACTTTTGCAGTAAAGTCCCCGATTTCAGGATATATTTCTACCGTCAATGTGAATATCGGACAATACGTTTCACCGGTCGACAAAATGTTTGAGATCGTAAATACAGGCGATTTACACTTGGCTTTGAAGGTATTTGAAAAGGATTTAAATAAAATTAAAACAGGTCAGAAAGTTTTTGCATTCACCAATCAAAATCCTACAAAAAAATATGAAGCCCGAGTTTTCATTATCGGAAAAGATTTTTCTGCGGATCGGAGCGTTTTGGTTCATTGCCATTTTGTAGACGACAGTTTGGCTTTGCTCCCCGGAACTTTTATGAATGCCGAAATGGAAGCAGATTCTGAAGAAGGCATCGTGATTCCTGATTACGCGATCATAACTTGGGAAGAAAAGCAATATGTATTTGAAGAAATTCAACCTAAAACCTACAAAATGTTCCCCGTCGAAATCGGAAATTCTGAGAATGGTTTTACACAACTTTTGAATGTAAAAGAAGAAAATACCAAGAAGAAATTTGTAATCAAAGGCGCTTATCAATTGTTGATGGCGCTGAAAAATGTAGAAGAGTAAAAATGGAAAAAAAAAGCAGTCTTTATTTAGACTGCTTTTTTTTACTGATTATTTCGTCATTGTAGAATCTGGCGTCGCAGGAACTGCTGCAGGAGCAGAAGGTGCTTTAGCGGTATCAGTTGCAGTGACTGTTGGTTCTTCAAGCATGGTGTTGGTTTCTGTTGCTTGTTCCTTTTTGGCACAACTTGCTACCATTAAACCACCGATAAATGCAATTGCTAATAATTTTTTCATTGTAAATTTATTTGGCGGCAAAGATATCATTTTCGACGCGAGAGGATCAAGAATTTCACTTAAAAATAGAATCGATTTTATCAATGGCTATGATTTTTTTGAATAAAAATTTGCGATTATAATTTTTAATTTGGAAAACATTTATATATTTGCCGCATTGAAACGCTTTAGAAATATTTCTTAAAAATAACAGAAGGATTTACTCGCGTTCCAATTAAAATTGAAAAAAGCATTTTTATACAGATGAATTCAGGAACAAACAATACTTGGTGGTGGCATTCAAACTCCTTTAGGGTCTGAAGCAAATCTTGTATTCTGTTTGTAAAACATATAAAAGACTTTGACGGGCTCCGTTGAAGTCTTTTTTTTTGCAAAAATGTAAAAGGGAAAAATGAATAAACTACCGAACCAATCCTATGAGGTTTATAATTAATAAAAATAAAATCAAATGAATTTTGACCAGAAAGTCAACATGAAAACCACCGTAAAATCGGTAATGAGCGATCTCTTCACGCCGGTTGGAATTTACCTGAGATTGCGCGACAAATTTCGGGACACGATTTTATTGGAAAGTGCCGGAAATCAAAATACCGATAACAATTTTTCTTTCATCGCCATCAATGCAGTGGGAGGAATTGAAATCCGAAATTTTCAGGAAGCAGAAATTAAATTTCCTCTTGGTAATCCGCAAATAATCGCTTTAGAGAAAGAGAAATTGAGCGATTTATTAAGTGATTTTACAAAGTGTTTTATCGCCGAACAACCTTCGAAAGATATTGGAAAATCGGCTCAAGGATTTTTTGGTTATACCAGTTACGACGCGATTCCGTTTTTCGAAAATATTAAATTCAAAGATCTTTCAGAAGAGAATAAAATTCCCTTGTTGCGCTATCGTTTGTACCAATACGTGATCGCAATTAATCACTACAATGATGAAATGTTCATCATCGAAAATAAAATAGATGGATTAAAATCGAATACTATTGAAATTGAAAATTTGATCAATCAGAAAAATGCACCTATTTTTCCGTTCCAGAAAATTGAGGAAGAAACCTCTAATTTACGCGATGAAGAATACCGCGAATTGGTAGAAATTGTCAAAAAACACTGTTTCCGAGGTGATGTTTTTCAGTTGGTTTTAAGCCGCAGATTTGAACAGAAATTCAATGGTGATGAATTCAATGTTTACCGTGCTTTACGACATATCAATCCTTCGCCTTACTTATTTTATTTTGATTACGGAGACTATAAATTAATGGGTTCCAGTCCAGAAAGTCAGTTGATTATTAAAAACGGAAAAGCCATTATTCATCCCATCGCAGGAACTTTTAAGAGAACCGGCGAAGTTCAGAAAGACCTGGAAGCTGCAGAAGATCTGAAAAAAGATGCCAAAGAAAATGCTGAACACACGATGTTGGTGGATTTGGCACGAAACGATTTAAGCATTTGCGGAAAAAACACCACGGTGACTAAATTGAAAGAAGTTCAGTTTTTTTCTCATGTCATTCATTTGGTAAGTGAAGTTACGGCAGAAGTTGAGGAAAATCAAAATCCTTATGAAATGATCGCAACCACTTTCCCACAAGGAACTTTGAGTGGCGCACCAAAATATAAAGCGATGGAATTGATCGACTCTTATGAGAAAACGTCTCGTTCATTTTACGGCGGTTGTATCGGTTTTGTTGGTTTTGATGGAAGTTGCAATCAGGCGATTATGATCCGCACTTTTTTAAGTAAAAACAACACTTTGTATTATCAAGCTGGAGCCGGAATTGTCGCCAAATCCTCCGCAGAAAATGAATTGCAAGAAGTCAACAATAAACTCAATGCCTTGAAAATGGCGGTTAAAAAAGCGGCATCATTATAACAACCTTAAAATTGAACAATGTAACAATTGGTAAACTGTTACATTATTAAATTGATACATTTAAATTATGAAAATACTAGTCTTCGATAATTACGACAGTTTTACGTACAATTTGGTTCAGATGATTGAGCAGATTATGGGTGAAAAAGTAGAGGTCTTCCGAAACGATCAAATTGAATTAGCGGAAATCGAAAAGTATGATAAAATTGTACTTTCTCCAGGTCCCGGAATTCCAAGTGAAGCCGGAATTTTGCTAGAACTGATAAAAAAATACGCACCCACAAAATCTATTTTAGGCGTTTGTCTCGGTCAACAAGCCATTGCGGAAGCATTTGGTGGAAGTTTGATTAATTTAACAGAAATCTATCATGGAGTCGCAACCACTGCGCAAACCATTAAAAAAGAAGCAATGCTTTTAAGAGATTTACCCCAAAATTTAGAAGTTGGGCGATACCACAGTTGGGCTGTAAATCCTGAAGATTTTCCTGAAGAACTAGAAATCACCTCCGTTGACGAAAACGGAATGATCATGTCGCTTCAACATAAAACGTACGATGTTCACGCAGTTCAGTATCATCCAGAAAGTATTTTGACTCCCGACGGAAGAAAAATAATTGAAAATTTTTTAAAAAACTAATATGAAGGAAATCTTACAATATTTATTCGACCATCAAACCTTAAGCAAAGCGCAAGCGAAATCAATCTTGCTCGAAATTTCAAAGGATATTTTCAATGAAATTGAAGTCACTTCATTCGTCACGGTTTTCTTGATGAGAAGTATTTCTTTGGCCGAATTAGAAGGTTTCACGGAAGCTTTGCAACAATTATCCCCACAAATTGATTTGGGAACACTTGATTTGGTAGACATTGTCGGAACCGGCGGCGACGGAAAAAACACCTTTAATATTTCAACTTTGGCGAGTTTGGTAGTTGCCGGAACCGGACAAAAAGTGGCGAAACACGGCAATTATGCAGCCTCCACAATCAGCGGTGCATCCAATGTTTTAGAAACACTCGGTTATCGTTTCAAAGACAATGAAGCAGCATTAAAAAATGATCTAGAAAAGGGGAATTTCTGCTATTTACACGCACCGATTTTTCACACTTCCTTAAAATCTATTGCTCCAATGCGGAGGAATTTAGGATTGAAAACTTTTTTTAATATTTTGGGACCATTGATTAATCCAGCGAAACCAAAATACACCATGATTGGCGTGGCAAACCTGGAAATTGCACGGATTTATCAGTATTTACTGCAAAAGAAAAATGCCGATTTTCTGTTGGTCAATGCGTTGGATGGTTACGATGAAATAAGTTTGACCAGCGATACCAAAATCATCGATAAAAACGGTGAAAAGATCTTTTCAGCAGAAGATTTACAATTTAAAAACATCGATCCAGAAACCATTTTTGGTGGTAACAGTATTGATGAAGCCGCGCAGATTTTCAAAAACATTTTAGAAGGAAATGGAACCTACGAACAAAATGCCGTGGTTTTGGCGAATGCTGCAATGGCTCTGAAAAACACCGGAAAATACGGCGATTACGCCAATTGCTTAAAGATGGCGAAAGAAAGTTTATTGGAAGGAAAAGCACTGAATGGTTTTAAAAGATTAGTGGATTAGAATTTTTTGGGCGACAATCCCGATCCCGAAAGCTTTCGGGATTATCGGGACCGTCTTCCGCTCCCAATCTTTTTTGTTCCGCCTTGCTCCACAAAAAAGGATTTCCGCTCCTTTAGATTTGTAATCGATAAAATTATTAAATTTAGAAAGAGAAAAGCATTTAATTAAACTATGTTCCGCTCAGAGTAAAACTCAAGGCTTGATTCAGAATTAAATGCTCTTCCTTTCATTAAAA
>NZ_FTOI01000011.1 GCF_900156725.1 Kaistella chaponensis
GAAATTCATAAACAACTATCTGATTATCAATCATAAATATACAAATTATCACCATAATAACCAAAAAAAATCCGCCTCAGTTGTGAGACGGATTCATTTTATGCTGCTTTTTTAGAAGCCTTTTTCTCTTTGCAATCTTTCTTATCCATTTTGCAATTTTTGTGATCTTTCATATCGCAAGTTTTTGCCATTTTTTTATCGTCCATTTTGCATTCCTTTTTATCTTTTCCGGCGCAGCAATCTTTTTTTGGAGTCTCTTGAGCAAATGCGGCGGTGAACGCTGTAAATGCAATCACTGAAAGTATTTTTTTCATATCGTTTTGATTAATATTGGTTTAACGTCTTTCAAAGTTAAATTATTTTTTGAAATTTCGAGGCTTTTTACAATAAATTTCACCCAATAAAATATATGATCAGATTATTCGATGAAAAATTTAGTCAGAAACAATCCAAAAAAATCAAACGTTTGATTGATTTTTTTGGATAATAGTTTACCTTTGCACCTTCAAAATCATCAAAATCATGATTTCAAAAGAAGAAAATATTTTATTTAATGCTGAAAAACTCTTTGCTGAAAAGGGTTTCGACGGAACTTCGATTAGAGAGATTTCAAAAGAAGCCCAAGTAAATGTTTCGATGATCTCTTACTATTTTGGTTCAAAAGAAAAACTGTTTGAAAAAATTTTTGAATATCGAATGAACGAAAGTCTTTCATTTGCCAAAGATGTTTTGGCTGATCAAAAGATGAATGAATGGGAAAAATTAATTGCGGTGATCAATCGGTACATCAGTCGTGTCAAAACGCTTAAGACATTTTACCTCATCATGCAACGAGAGCAACTGACAAACAAAAATGAACATATTGTAAAGTTTTTGAATGAATCTAAAATGGGATTTCTGGAGATTTACAGACAGTTGATCGCATCGGGTATTCAAAATAAAGTTTTCACCAAAGCTCCACGCTTAGAATTTATTCATTCTACCATTTCGGGAACAATTTTCAGTGCCTTAAATTCCTTACCGATTTACAAGAACTTTTATAAAGGTGACGAGGAATATGAGAATCTTTATTTTGAAGACCTCAACAATCACATTAAAAACGTTTTAAAATACCTTTTAGGTTATGAAGAAAATATATAAATCACTTTTTTCACTGTCATTTTCAGTCCTTGCGATTACTTTACAGGCTCAGGAAAAGAAATCACTTACTTTGGATGAAGCCGTGATGCTCGGAATTCAAAATTCAAAAAATTTAAAGATTGATGAAGCAAAAATTCAAGAGGCGACCGCCAATTATTTGGAAGCAAAAAACAATCGTCTTCCCAGTTTAAAAGTTTCGGGAAGTGCTTTGGCTCTTGCAAATGCAAATGTAGATTTGAAAATTTTGCCACCTTCTGCAGGTGGAAGTTCGCCGAAAGCAAATTCGGCATTTTACGGAAATGTTGCTGCTTCGTTACCAATTTTTGCGGGTGGAAGAATTAAATACGGAATTCAATCTGCACAATACTTAATTGAAGCTTCGAAATTGAGCAGTGAAAATAATAAAGTCGCGATCGCCTATAATGTTTCGCAAGCCTACAACAATCTTTTCAAAGCCAACCAAGCTATTAAAGTTTTAGAGGAAAACCTTTCTGCGTCTCAAAAAAGAGATCAGTCTTTTCAGAAACTTGAAGACAATGGAATTATTCCTCGAAATGATAAGTTGAAAGCTAACTTGCAAACATCAAACATAGAATTGCAGCTGCTTGATGCTCAAAATAATTTCAGCATTGCAAATATCAATATGGATTTGCTATTGGGACTTCCCGAATCTACAGAAATTCAAATTGACGAAAATTATATTGCGGAACTTTCAGAAAATCGTCCCGTTACCTTTTACCTCGATCAAGCTACAGGCAACCGAAAAGATTTGCAGGCGATCAGCTATCAAAGAAAAGCCGTCGAACTTGGGATTAAATCTGCAAAAGCCGAAAATCTTCCGACCATCGCTTTAACAGGAGGTTACTTTGCAGCCGACGTTCCGAAAATTCTTACGATTTATAATGCTGCCAATATTGGAGTAGGAGTACAGTATAATATTGACAATCTTTGGAAGAAAAACTCAGCTTTGCTAAAAGTACAAGCTCAGAAAAAAGAACTTTCTGCAACCAACGATTTACTTGCCGATCAAATTAAACTGGAAGTCAATAGAGATTACCAGAATGCCCAATTTGCGAAGAAAAAAATTATAGTTTATGCAAAAGCAGCAGATCAGGCAAATGAAAATTACCGCGTGACCAAAAATAAATTTGATAACGGTTTGGCGACCATCACCGAACTTTTAGATGCAGATGCCGCTCAAATTACAGCCAACGTAAATGTTGTCAATGCAAAAGCAGATGCCGCACTTATGCAAAGGAAATTGCTGCAAACTTCGGGAATACTCATTCTAAAATAGAAACAGCGGAGTTCCTTTTTAAAAATTAAGAACAAAAGCAGTCTTTAATGTTTCAAAAAAAAATATAAATAAAAACAGAAAATTATACAATGGACGATCATAACACCCAAGAACAACCCGAACTTTTCCCAGAATCTAAGAAAAAGAAAAGCTATGTTTTTCCTATTATTTTAGTAGCAATATTAATTGTTGGAGGATTTTTCGGATACCGATCTTATTCCTTCGGCCAAACTCACGAATCTACTGATGATGCACAAATTGCCTCTAATATGAGTCCTGTAATTTCAAAAATTTCTGGTTATGTAACAGAAGTTCATGTGAAAGATAATCAGTTTGTAAAAAAAGGTGACACATTGGTGATTTTAGATAACAGAGATCAAAAAATGGCGCTAGAATCGGCACAAGCTGCATTGGGAACGGCGAGAAGTAATATTTCTACCGCAAAAGCAAGCACGAATGCTGCGTCCCAAAACATCAATTCTACAAATGCTGCCATTGCAACGGCAACTGCACAAATTGAAGCGGCAAAAGTAAATGTTTGGAAAACTTCGCAAGATTTAAAAAGATACAGCAATTTGGTAAAAGATCATACCATTACACAACAGCAATATGAAACTGCTTTAGCAGCGAAACAATCTGCTGATCGGCAATTGCAGGTTTTGGTTGATCAAAGAAATCAGGTTTCCCAGCAAACAGGAATTGTCAATTCTCAAACCGCGGCAAGTTCCGAGCAAATCGGTGTGGCTAGTTCGGTCGCGAAACAGAGAGAAGTAGATGTTGAAAATGCTAAATTGATGTTGTCTTATACCATTATTTTAGCACCAGAAGACGGCTTTGTTTCAAAAGTTTCTACTCAAAAAGGACAGTTTGTTCAAGCAGGATCTCAATTATTTAGTTTGGTGAGAGACAACAGTGCGTGGATTGTCGCTAATTTTAAAGAAACGCAGCTCGCTAAAATGGTTGAAGGACAAAAAGTTGATGTAGAAATCGATGCTTTTCCCGATCATCAATTCGAAGGTGTTGTAAGTTCTTTTTCGCCCGCAACTGGATCCACGTTTTCTATTCTTCCTCCTGATAATGCAAGTGGAAATTTTGTGAAAGTCGTTCAAAGACTTCCGGTAAGAATCGATTTCGAAAAACTCGATCCTAAAATTGCGAAGAAACTTCGTGCAGGAATGAATGTGAAAGTCACCGTTAATTTAAAATAAAAGAGAAACCGACAAGATGTTGTAAGGCAAGAGATTATAGATTTTTTATATTAATTGATCTTAAAGTCTATCGAGTACAAATTTATCATCTTTTCATCTCTAATCTAAAGTAAATGCAACAGGATTCATTAGTCGAGTACGGCTCCAGACGGCTTATCATCACCATTACCGCAATAATGTGTGCCTTGTTAGAAATTGTAGATTCCACGATCGTCAATGTAGCTTTGAATGAAATGAAGGGGAATTTAGGAGCGACATTGTCTGAAGTTGGTTGGGTAATTACCGCGTATGCAATTGGGAATGTAATCATCGTACCGATGACAAGCTGGCTTTCTGCGCAGTTCGGACGCCGAAATTATTTCGCTGCCTCTATTATTATCTTTACCATCTTTTCTTTTCTTTGTGGAAATGCCACCAATATTTGGGAGCTTGTATTTTTCCGATTATGTCAAGGAATCGGGGGTGGAGCACTCTTGGTAACTTCGCAAACCATCATCACCGAATCTTATCCGCTCGAAAAACGCAGTATGGCTCAAGCGATTTATGGATTGGGAGTAATTATTGGTCCCACTTTAGGGCCGCCTTTAGGTGGTTATATCGTAGATAATTTTAGTTGGCCCTATATTTTTTATATTAATATTCCCCTCGGAATTGCTGCTGCAATAATGACTTTGCAATTTGTAAGGAGTCCGAAATTTGCCGAAAAACGAAAAGCTAGAGACGTCGATTGGTTCGGAATTGTACTGCTTGCTGTTACGGTCGGCTCGCTGCAATATATTTTGGAAAGAGGTCATGAGGAAGATTGGTTTGATAGCAAAGTAATTATTTACCTAACCGCTTCTGCAGTCATCGGATTAATCCTTTTCCTTTGGCGTGAACTGACTTATAAATATCCCATCGTGGAATTGCGGGTTTTGAAGAATGGTAACTTACGAATCGGAACGGCGATGTCTTTTATCTTAGGTTTCGGTTTGTATGGATCAACTTTTATTGTTCCTCTTTACACGCAAAGTATTTTGGGTTGGACCGCCTTGCAGTCGGGAGCTTTGATGATACCTGCAGCTTTGACTACTGCAGTGATGATGCCTATTATTGGAAGGTTACTAACAAGAGGTGTTAAGCAGCAATTATTGGTTTCTTTGGGTTTACTTATTTTCTTTATTTATAGTTTTTGGGGTTATAAAATTATCGGTCCAGACACCGGAAAAAGTGATTTCTTTTGGATGCTTATCGTTCGAGGAATGGGATTAGGTTTATTATTTATTCCGATTACATCTTTGGCTTTAAGTACTTTGAAAGGGCAGGAAATTGGTCAGGGAGCAGCTTTTACTGGAATGATGCGTCAATTAGGCGGTTCATTTGGGATTGCGGCGATTACGACGTTTATTGCAAACCAGACCTCAATTCATAAATTAAATCTTGCTCAACATTTAGATGCGAATAGTTTTGATGTACAACAAAGACTTGCAGGATTAAAAGCCAGCTTTATCTCGAAAGGTTTTGCACCCGACGTGGCTCTGCAGTCCGCATACAAGCTTTTAGATTTTAGTGTTTTAAAACAAGCATCTGTTTTGGCCTATATGGATGTTTTTCTCTACCTCGGAATTTTATTTTTAATCTGTATTCCGTTTGTTTTATTTGTAAAAGAAAGGAAGGGAAGAGATCCCATTGATGTGAGTGACGCAATGCATTAATGCAATACATATTTTCTAAAAATATCATTCATTTTTAAGCATTATTGAAAAAGCCACGGATCAATTTCTGTGGCTTTTTTGAAAATTATATTTGAAATAAAGTTGGAACGATTTTATGGCAAAGAATTATCCAACATTAGGTTTCGCTTCTTGTTTTAAAATTCCTTTTTCTTTCAATGCTACCAACATTCGTTCATATTTGTAGTCTTCCCAATCAAATTTCTCCAGGAAGTCTAATCCAGCCCTAAAACCTTTGTTGAAAAGGATCGTTTTTTCGTCATCCTGCATGAAGAAATTCAGCCAGTTACTGGGACTGCAATCTACATACTGAATGCTGTGAGTGCTATAGAACGTATATTTGGTTAAAAATGTTTTATCATTATAACCTTTTAAAGTATCGAAAATAGCACCCAGAAAACTTCCGGGACTTTTCAGGATGTTTTCACTACCGGGACCTCTCGTTTCGCCCATTTCGGCTTGATCGACGAGGCGCACACCAAACACGGGAATTCTGGGATAAAAGATATCGCTTTCATGAAAAATATCGATTGGGAAATTAGAAATACTTCCACCATCCACGAAAACGCCTTCTTCAAAAATAGCAGCAGGTTCGGCATTCAGCCAGAATTTCCAAGCTTGTACAATCGAATCTTTCGCAATGTCGATTTTTGTAATCATCGGTTCGAAAAAATACGGAACCGACATCGAAGCACGTACAAATTTTGCCGGACTTATTATTGACAAATCAGTATTTGTCCAGTAAAGATTTGCCATTTTGGGCAGTTCAACTTTTATTTTCGCATTGATGTCGGTGGCAATAATCGTATAATCCGACCGAAGAAGGGTAAATGGATTTTCTTTATAGATATCGCTACTTTGTGCAGCGTTCAAAAAATAATTAAACTTTGGAATATCGATATTCGCCAATTCTTTTTGATGAATATTTTTGATGTTTTCAATCGCATTATTGTAGTATTCTTCACCATTTCCGAAGCGGTAATTCAAATTTAATTTTCTTCCATTTTGATTGTATTCTTCGTTGAGATTGCTCACACTTTTTATATTAAAATGATCGAGTGCACTTTTCAGTTTATTTTCAAAGGCATTCCCAGGATTCAGACCGATATGATTTACCTTGAAAAGATGATAATAATGCAGGATTACATAAATGAGCAAGCTTAAACCCAAAAAAGGAATGCTGTAATACCACGGATTTATTTTTAAGAAAAGAATCAAAAAAGGAAAAATTATGATGAGAAGAAATAGAAAAAAGATCGATAAACCAATTCTTTTCATGTAGTTTTTACTTTTCAGAATTCGACTTGCCATCTGCTTTACAATAGATTTTCCATCCATGAATTCTTCAAATTTCCATTGAAATAAGAGGTCTTTGATTCGGGTACTTTTATTTTTTGATCGGTCGCCCATTGCTGCGATTAGCATTGTGTTTATCGCACCTGCGCTCGTTCCTGCTATTCTCAGAAAACGGATTCCAAAACTTTCGAGCGCATACAAATATCCCACGAGTGCGACTCCCCAAACACCACCTCCTTCCTGCACAAAGTTGACGTACTGATTCCCGGAGTGATCCAAAATATCTGAAAATTCTTTCGACGCAATTTTTTCGTAAAGCGATTTCAGTTTTTCTTTTGAAGCTGAATCAAGTTGTTGATCTGCAAGAACTTGTTCAAATTGTTGTTGAGTGATCATATTTTTTGTTCTGGGGATTTAGGGTTTTCTTCCTGCCGGGAAATATATTTTTTTCTTAAGAAATTAAAAAAGAAAAGCGCTAATGGAATAATAATCAGTGATAATATTTCTTTGAAATGAGCATCAAAAAAATTATATATTTTCTCACCAAAGGTTGGAGCTGGCTGATCAATTCCAATTTTGATCTTAATTTGGCGTGCTGCCAACTGAAGTTTTTGTCCTGCAGGTGTTTCAGCTTTAATGATTAAAGTGACCGTTCCCACATGTTGAGATTTTGCGATTGCTTTTACTTTCCAATGCCAATAATTGCCATTGACGAAATCCAAAATCTGTTCATTCGGATCGAGCAAGTTTTCGGCTTCTAATCCATCATCAACTTTGGTAATTCTGAAATCATCGTAATCATAAAATGGTTTGATGGATAATTTTTTGAATGCTTCTATATTTTTGACAATACATACAATACTGCTGTCATCAGTTTTTGTAAATTCAAGATCTTCTTTTTCGATCGCTTTCAATTTTTTGGCGACTTGTTTTCCATCACCTTCAATTTTTACAAAAACTCGCAAATCCCGTTCTTCATTAAGCGGAATCTGCGGAAAATAGGAAAAACCGAGGACTGCATTTTTCGGCTTTTCTATTTCTTCTGAAGTTTTTATTGGTGGCTCAACTGGTGCAGTGTTGTTTTCCTTTTTTTCAAGGAGAGCCGGAAGATTCGCATTGATAATTTCGGTATGTTGATTAATAAGATTTGGTTTGATCTTCTTAAATGCTGCCTGAACCGAATCATTAGCGGCGGTTGTTTTTTCGAGAGCAATCTGTGGTGAAGACGCTTTTGTTTTCAATTCGATAAGATTTGCAACCGTGTCCTGTTTTCCTTCGGTCTGCGTTTCAGGTTTATTCTGATCCACATTTACAGGCAGTTCTGGCGATGTCAAACCCGCGGTATCGTCAGAAACCGAAGAAGTAACTTCATTATTTACACTTTCTGCAGCCGCTTCATTAGTGCTTTTCGAACAGGAAACTAGGAAGAATAGTAAAATGATGGTATAAATTGATTGTGTTTTCATGGCTTTAAATTTTACTCAGATTTCAAATATTCCTTCAGTTTATCCGAAACCGTGTCGGATTTCAAAAGTTCCTGTCTCATCAATTCACGGTCTGTATCTGACCAAATATCGGTTTCTTCATAATCTAAAAATTTGTGAAGATTCGGATTAGCGTGCATTTGCTGCAGAATTTCAGTTTGAAACATTTCAGCTCTTACTTTATCGGCTTCATCATCACCTTTCAGTCTGAGAAGGAGTCCCAATAAATCCAGTATTCCCCAAAGATTTACATTCGCTTCTTTTGCTTTGGTTAAATTTTCTGCAGATGGAATTATCGCAAGTGCTTGATCAGCTTTTAAAATTCCTCTTCCTAAATAGATTTTGTACAGCGGATAAGAATATCTTTCGGCAGAATTGAAGAGTGCATTTTTTACCATTTCTACTTTTCGCCACCTTTCGGCGGGATATTTTTTTAATATTTCATTGATTTCATCTCGATAATAAGTGAGCCATATCGCTGCAGCCGCTGCAATTTGCGGGGTTGCAGAAGAAGTTCCGCCACCATCCAGACGGAAATATTTTCCGTGATCATTCATGGTTCCCCAAATAATATTTGGTGTATAAGCTGCCAAAGCATGGGTCATCACATCTTCTGGTCCAAAATTTCCCTGCATTGTTTCACCTCCTTCTGATTTTTTTTGCAGTCGCGCTTCCAAGACATAGGGTAAATTGTCGCATGCAACTCCGGTTGCAGCAATAACCCGTTCCCATCTTGCGGGATATAGAACCCTTTTTGGTAAAGCTTTTTTTGCGCCTTCAAACCAAGAATTTCCAGCTGCAGTTACTACCGTGATTCCCGCTTCGTATGCTTTGTTCACCAAATTTGCCCACGCTTTTGACGGTGCTCCTGCCATCGACATGCTGATGACTTCACAACCTTCAGAGATTGCATATTCTAATGCGTCAACAAAAGCGGAAGTTTGAATTAATGCTACCGTTTCAGAAATTCTCATCGGAATTATTTCAGCAAAGGGTGCAGCTCCGATAAAGCCTTCGTAGTTATCATCGGTATCACTTTTTTTAACAGAATTTCCTGCCAGTAAAATCATCGTTGCAGTGCCATGACCGTCTTGTTCCAAACTTTTTCCAGAAGCGATATCAATTGCTTGTTTTCCTTCTTCACCTTTGATAAAACTTTTGCTTTTCTCTTTATTTAAATTTTTCGGAAGCGCAGGATGACCGGGTTGAAATCCAGTATCGATATGGCCGATTTTGATGGTCGGATTTGGGGTTTTTGCCAATAATTTCCGATTTGCCTTTTTAAATTCAGAAAATTGATCATTAAGATGCCACACAAAACGATCGGTCTGTAATTCAGGTTTTGGCCAGTTTTTCAGATATTCATTTTCATTAAAAGTTTCGAGTGCCGAAACTGCTTTATTTTCAACGCTACCCGGATCTTCAGCGGAGAAAATTTGATTCGGCAAATTGGGTTCTACATATTCAACACTTCCCGTAGATTTTACTTCTTGATCTACATAATGGTGTGCGATATCCCAAGGTTTTTGATCATCTCCTTTGGTAATCATTTGTGGAATTATTTTTCCGTTTTTGTTTAAAATTTCCATGATTTGTAGTTTTTAAATTTTGTTATTGTAATTTTTGATAAAATCGATCCTTTCTGCGGAATTATCGATAAAAAAATCTTCCAAATCTTTTTGTACAGGTTTATAATTGCCATTTCGGCAGACAAAATAATCTGGAGAAAGATTCTGAACTTCAGAAATAATCGGACGTTGGATATGGTGGAATGGCAACACTCTTTTGGGAACTTCTTTGATCACGTAATACATTAAATCGACCACACTCACGAATTCATCGTTTGGGGACAGTTTTCCGTCAAAAACTTCGAGGCAAACCTCCGTGAAGAGGCTGTTTTTAGAGCCCGGCAAAATCACAGACTCTTCATTGTCATCACAGGCGGAAATAAAAACCCTTCCTTCGCCGGAATCCAGTTTTTCTAAAAGTCCGCGGTTCGATGGTTTTTCTTCGATCATCATTCCTTCCAACTCGGAAATGTTTTTGTATTTCATTCCATCTGCGTGACAGCAGTCGAGAAGGATGAGTAATTTATCAGCTTTAATTTGTTTGATTTTTTCAGAAAAAAGAGCACCATTGAGCATGGTTTCTTCTTTTTTAAGTTTGTCGGCACCAGAAGTTTTCAGGAAATAATCTGTTTTTTCAGGATCTGTATCATTTGGGATTTGCAGACCATGTCCTGAATAGTACACTAAAACGGTTGCTTTATCTAAGTTTTTAGTTTTCGATATGATGGTTTCGAGCGAATCGATAACATTTTTTTTGGTAGAATCATCGTTGACCAAAAACGCTATATTTTCTGGTAAGTAACCTCCTTTATTGGGATCACAAAGAAGGTTTTTGATGGCAGTTGCATCTTCTGCAGTAGCGGCTAAATCTCCGCCAACTCCAATAATGAGGGCAAAGAAATTTTCCATGGTATATCTTATTTTATCAATTATAAATAATTAAAATACAGTAGATTGCGAAAATTTCTTTGAAGGAAGTGGAATTTTTTTTCATGGTATGTGTTCATTGGTTAATCATCAAAATTAATAATAATATTCAAACCATAATAGTTTTAAGGTAAAAAAGGGTGATTTAACCGTGTAACAAAATTCTTGACGTTTAACTTTTAATGTTAAGCGATTTTTTACATGAATATTTTTTGAAACTTTCAATAATTGTCGCCGTTTTTGGAGGCGCTTTTTTAGGAATTGGGATTGGCTTGGTAATGAGAGCTGGTGCGGCTTTAGACGGTATTGAAGTCTTGGCGCTTTATACTTTGAAAAGAACTTCGTTTACCATCACCGAAATTATTCTTGGGATTAATATCATCATTTTTAGTTTCGCAGCTTTAAAATTTGGTATTGAAACTTCGCTGTACTCGGTTCTCACGTATTTCGCAGCGACCAAAACCATCGATTATGTCGTGGAAGGAATTCAGGCGTATACAGGAGTGACCATTATTTCTGCCAAAAGTGAAGAAATTAAGCATCAGTTAGTAAACAATTTAGGACGAGGAATTACCGTCTACAAAGGCGAACGCGGCTTTCTCCCGGGAAAATTTGATGTGAGTGCCGATTGTGATATAATTTACACCGTTGTCATGCGGCTAGAAATGCGTAAACTGAAAAATTTAATTTATGAAATCGATTCTGAAGCGTTCGTTTTTGCCAATACGATCAAAGAAGCTTCGGGTGGAATTATTAAAAGCAGAGTAAAACATTAAGAAAAAAACATAATTTTTAATGAAGAAGCGAGCGATTGGCAACATCAATTGATTAGGAAGCATGAATCTTTTAAACGATAAAGCATTATTAACTTTCCTCCAGAATTATTTGCAGCATCCGTTTAAAAAGACGCTTGTAATTATGCGATATCCTAAAAAAAACTCTCCAAAATTTCTTTGAGAGAGGTTTGCTTTTTTATAAAATTCTGATGCTTTATTTGGATATTTTCCATCGAGTTTCGCGCCAATCATTCTGTTCTTTTTTAGAAAGAAAAGACCATGCAACTATTCGGCTCGATTTGTTGCCAGTTCCCGTAGGAATTGTTTTGATCTGGGTTGCTTCAGCTGCTCCTAATGCTTTATAAACTCCTTTTAGATTAGATTCTTTGGAGACTAATGTGGAAAACCAATAACAGTTTGCAGCGAAATTTTTGCTTTCATTAATCATATTGTGGATGAAAGTATGTTCGCCACCTTCGCAAATTAATTCGTCACTGATGCCAGCAAAATTGAGTTCTACCTTTTTTACTTTTTTACCGGTAAGGTTTTTTACTTTTCTGCGGCTCGTTTTCTGCGCTTCTTCTGTTGAGGAGTAAAAAGGCGGATTACAAATAGTTAGATCAATTTTTTCATCTTCACTAATGATTCCGCTGAAAATAGATTTCGGACTTTCTTGTAGTCTAAAATGAATTTTTTCCTTCAACGATTCATTTGCATCTGCAATTTTTTTTGCAGCCTCGATTGAATCTGGATTGATATCGGATCCTATAAAATTCCAGCCATATTCGGTAACGCCAACAATAGGATAGATGCAGTTTGCACCCACACCGATATCGAGTACTGATATTTGATGACCCTCTGGAAGCGTTCCAAAATTACTTTGCGTTAATAAATCTGCGATATAATGCAGATAATCTGCTCTTCCGGGAATTGGCGGACAAAGATTACCATCAGGAAAATCCCAGTTTTCAATGCCATAATAATGTTTAAGCAAAGCTTTGTTGAGAAGTTTCACCGCAACCGAATTGGCAAAATCTACAGAATTTTCGCCGTATTTATTAGGTTTGATATGTTCGGAAAGTTCAGGAATCGCAATTGCTAAAGCTTCTAGATCATATTTTTCTCGGTTCTTATTGCGGAGATGAAGTCTGGTTTTTTCTTGAATATTTTTTTCGATGGACATCTTTTTTAAATAATTTCTATTGTGGATGCAAATTTACGGTTTTTTTAAACGACGAAAGTGAGAAAACAATTTGTTTACTTGAAGATCACATTGCAGTGTACGGTCTAAAATTTGTCCTGAAAATTTTAATCGAGCCCCGTTAAAAAATCTACCACCGTTTTTTTCTTACAAAAATGAATGTCAGAAGCGAAATAAAACCCATTAAACCTAAAGTTAAAAAATAGCCGAGAGGTTGATGAAGTTCAGGCATATTGTCGAAATTCATCCCATAAATCCCTGCAATAAAAGTAATCGGAAAAAAATACATGGAGTAGATTGCCAAAACTTTCATGACCTGATTGGCTTTTTGATCACTCATCGCCAAAAACATAGAAATTAAATTGGTTACTTGAGCGTTCAAATGTTCGAAATCGGTGATGACGTCTTTATGTTTGTCTTTTAGATCAGTGATTTCGGCATCATCCAATTTTAAAAGTTTGAATTTATCGATCCAGTCTGAAGAAACATTTAAAATTCTTGCATTGAGTCCTGATTTTCTTTTCAACTGATAAAGTCTTCGGATTTGGTTAGAGTTATTCGTGTTTTTAAGAAAAATTTCATTCTCTATATTATCCATTGTTTCCATGAGATTTTTAGACTCATCATCGAAAGATTTCATCACCTTTAAAGCCAAATTCAACGCTATTTTTTCAGAATTTATTTCCGTGTTTTCAGATCCTTTAATTTCTTTTTTGAATTCGAAAATGCTTCTGTTTTTCATGCGGTGAACGGTGATAATGACATCTTTCACCAAGAAAATCCCCAACTTTGTAGAAATATCACTGATTGTATTAAGATTTGCACGTTCTAACTCTGTGTTTTCCCGCATTAGAAAGAATTTAACCAAATGGTCCTGCTCAAATTTCGGGAGGTGATTGGGATCAATCGTGTCTTCCAGTAAAAGCGTGTTGATCTCGTACCGATCATGTAAAAAATTAAGATCTTCCTCGGTCGGAGCTTCTACATCGATCCATTCACAGTGGTCGTTTCGGTAAATAATTTCTATTGCCATTTCACAAATTTAATACTAATTTTATGTAAAAATTAAACTTTTTTACAATGTTTCAAATATAATTTATCTTTGCCTTCAGTAAAAAAAATTCATGATAAAAAGTATAATAAAAGGGATCGGTCATTATGTTCCCGAAAATGTAGTCACCAACGACGATCTATCTAAACTGATGTCGACCAGCGATGAGTGGATTACCGAACGCACAGGAATTAAAGAGAGGCGTCATCGAAAGAATAGGAATGATGCGGAAGAAACCACTTCCTATCTAGGATTCAAAGCTTCTCAAAACGCTTTGAAAATGGCAGGTTATACTGCAAAAGATATCGATTTTATTGTTTTCGCCACGCTCTCACCAGATTATTACTTTCCTGGTTGTGGTGTTTTGCTACAAGAAATGTTAGGTTGTGATACGATTGGAGCACTTGATGTGAGAAACCAATGTTCTGGTTTTGTGTATGCAATGAGTGTTGCAAATGCTTTTATTAAAGCAGGACAGTATAAAAATATTCTGGTAGTTGGTGCAGAAATTCATTCTTTTGGTTTAGATTTTTCCGATGAAGGAAGAGGAGTTTCCGTGATTTTCGGCGATGGAGCAGGAGCGGTTATTCTTTCGGCTTCAGAAGAAGAAGGTGCAGGTGATATTTTAGCGTTCAACATGCATTCGGAAGGGAAATATGCCGATGAACTGTGCACGAAATTCCCTGGTTCCAAATATGGTTGGAGCGATAGAATGCGTTTGGAACCGGAAAACGTAACCAATGATGAAGTTTATCCAATTATGAATGGAAATTTCGTGTTCAAAAATGCAGTAACAAGATTTCCTGAAACGATGATGGAAGCTTTGAATTCTGCCGGGAAAACAGCAGAAGATTTAGATTTATTCATCCCACATCAGGCGAATTTGAGAATTGCACAGTTCGTGCAAAAAACGTTCAATTTACCCGACGAAAAATTATACAATAATATTCAGAAATACGGAAATACAACCGCGGCTTCTATTCCTTTAGCGCTGAGCGAAGCCATTGCAGAAGTGAAAATTAAAAGAGGAGATCTGGTGCTGCTTTCCGCCTTTGGAAGTGGATTTACGTGGGGATCTATCTTATTTGAATACTAATGAAAAATGCGTCAATCGACGCATTTTTTTATTTGGATGGTACAGCGAGCGAATCTTCTTTTTGCGCTTCATTTTGAAAAGCTGCTGAATCAACTCCAGCATTTCTTTTTTCTTCAACGCTGTGATTGTCTTTAAATTCATCTCTTTTTTCCTCTTTTTGAGCGCAACTCGCCAACAATAATGTTCCGAAAATTGCAAAAGCCATTAATTTTTTCATACTATTTTTTTATTTGAAATGGTGTTAATCAAAAATCATGCAACGCGATTCAATTCCAAAAAATCTATTCTTTAATTTAAGCATTTTTGATCAATATTTGTTAAGAAATGATTCTTATCAAATTGATTCTTATCATTTACAGCATCATTTTTACAGCCTAAAATCTTTTTAATTTTACTATAAATTAAAGATATAGAAATTAAATACCCTGACAATTATGGCAATTAAAAGCAAAGTAGATGCGAAATACATCTATTCTTTCGGCGGAGGAAAAGCCGATGGAAATGAATCCATGAAAAACCTTTTAGGAGGAAAAGGAGCCAATCTTGCAGAAATGGCAGGTCACAAAAATTTAAAACTTCCCGTTCCACCTGGATTTACCGTAACAACCGAAGTATGTACTTATTACTACGATCATCAAAAAACCTATCCCAAAAATTTAGAAAAAGACATCAAAAAAGCCCTTTCTGAAGTAGAGCAATTGATGGGTAAAAAATTTGGCGATGTAAAAGATCCATTGTTAATGTCGGTACGTTCGGGAGCAAGAAAATCAATGCCCGGAATGATGGATACCGTTTTAAACATTGGTCTGAATGATGAAACCGTTTTAGGTTTAATCCAAAATTCGGGTGATGCCCGATTTGCGTACGATGCGTATCGAAGACTCGTAATGATGTATTCCGACGTGGTCATCGAAAAAGCCGGGGGAATGGAACCTGCAAAAGGAAAGGGAATCCGTAAATTAATGGATGAACGGTTGGAAGAAGTTAAAAAAGAACGGGGTGTTTCTTTGGACACTGAACTTTCAGCAGAAGATTTGAAAAAATTAGTTAAAGAATTTAAATCCTTAACCAAAAAATATTTAAAAGTTGAATTTCCCGAAAATCCTTGGGATCAATTAATGGGCGGAATTGGAGCTGTCTTCGCTTCCTGGAACGGAAAACGCGCTATTGAATATCGTAAAATTGAAAGGATTCCCGATGATTGGGGAACTGCAGTAAATGTTCAGGCAATGGTTTACGGAAATATGGGAGAAGATTCTTGCACCGGAGTTGCCTTTACCAGAAATCCCGGAAATGGCGATCATTATTTTTACGGAGAATATTTGGTAAATGCTCAAGGAGAAGATGTTGTAGCCGGAATTAGAACTCCATCACCGATTAATAATGAATCTAAAAATGATCATTCAAAAGACTTGATCACTTTAGAAAAATTTATGCCTTCTCAGTTTAAAGAATTGGACGAAATTCAGCAGCGTTTGGAAAAACATTACAAAGACATGCAGGATATCGAGTTCACCATCGAAAAAGGTAAACTTTTTATGTTGCAATGCAGAGTGGGCAAAAGAAACGGAATTGCTGCAGTGAAAATGGCAGCAGAGATGTACCAGGAAAAATTAATTGATGCAGATACCGCCGTAATGAGAGTCGGTCCCAATCAATTAATTGAATTGTTGTTACCAATGATCGATCCCGAAGAAGAAAAGAAAAACAAACCCATTGCAAAAGGTCTTCCTGCAGGTCCAGGTGGAGCGGTTGGAAAAGTAGTTTTCTCTTCCGAAGAAGCAGTAGAATTAGGATTGAAAGGGGAGAAAGTGATTTTGGTGCGCGAAGAAACTTCCCCAGAAGATGTCGATGGAATGCATAAAGCTCAAGCGATTTTAACCACAAAAGGAGGTATGACTTCTCACGCAGCTTTGGTTGCAAGAGGTTGGGGAAAATGCTGTATTGTTGGTTGTAATGATATCGAGATTTTCGAAAAAGAAAAATATTTCTTAACCAAAGAGGGCAAAAAAATTCATGATGGCGAATGGTTAACGATGAACGGAACCACCGGAATGGCTTACGAAGGTGTTTTAGAACTTTCTAACACTGATTTAAATAAAAACACCTCTTACAAAACCTTGATGACTTTGGTCGATAAAGCCAAAAAATTAGGCGTCCGTACCAATGCAGATACTCCAAAAGATGCTGAACAAGCTGCTTATTTTGGAGCAGAAGGTATAGGATTATTCCGAACTGAGCATATGTTTTACGGAGAAGGAAGTGAGAAACCTTTGTTCCTTTTGCGAAAAATGATCATGAGCACCACCGTAAAAGAGCGTAAATCTGCTTTAAATGAGCTTTTCAAATTTGTGAAAAAAGATATAAAAGCGACTCTAGAAGTAATGGATGGAAAACCAGTAACGATTCGCTTGCTCGATCCCCCATTACATGAATTTGTTCCTCACGATAAAGAAAAGTTACAGGAATTAAGCAAAGAATTGGGTGTGAGAATGAGTGTTTTGAACCGCAGAATTCTTGCTCTACACGAAAATAATCCGATGCTCGGTCACCGCGGTGTTCGTTTGGGAGTTTCTTATCCCGAGATTACAGAAATGCAGGTTCGCGCTATTTTTGAAGCGGCTTCCGAACTGATTAAAGAAGGTAAAAAAGCTTTCCCCGAAATTATGATTCCGGTCGTAATGGGAAAACACGAACTTCGCCATCAAAAAGAAATCGTAGATCAGGTTTATCTAGAAGTATGCGAAAAAATGAATGTACAATCGATTCCATACCTTTATGGAACCATGATTGAAACTCCAAGAGCCGCATTGAAAGGTGATTCTATGGCAACCGTGGCAGATTTTTTCAGTTTCGGAACTAATGATTTAACACAAATGTGTTTCGGTTTTTCGAGAGACGATATCGGTGGATTTTTGCCAAAATATTTAGACTTGAAACTTTTGCCAGAAGATCCATTTGTTTCGATCGATCAAAGCGGAGTAGGTGAATTAATCCGAATCGGTGTTGAAAAAGGTCGCGGAATAAAACCAAAATTAAAAGTTGGTATTTGCGGTGAACATGGTGGTGATCCAGAATCGGTGAAATTCTGTCATCAACTAGGATTAAATTATGTGAGCTGTTCTCCTTTCCGAGTTCCTATCGCAAGATTAGCTGCAGCACAAGCTGCTATTGAAGAAAAGTAAATTTCAGACTTCTATTTTTTTAATGGAAACTGCCTCGAATCTTAGAGGCAGTTTTTTTTTATTTTATCTAAAGATTTCAAATTCCCTTCCGTCATAACTGGCGAAAACCATCGTAGGATGAGAATCCTGATGATAAATATTGCCGTTTTTATCAATTCCTATTGCTCCTGCAAATCCATCAATTTCTTGCAGTTCGGTAAAAGTTTTCTCGAATGCTTTTTCAATGCTCATTCCATCCGTAACACGAATGACAATTTTTGCTGCAGTGGCGTTGCTCACGATATCTTCGCCAACTCCTGTGCAACTTACTGCGCAGTATTGATTGGCAAAATTCCCTGCAACTGTTGCAGAATCTGAAATTCTTCCGACCAACTCAAAACCTTTTCCACCAGTTGAGGTAGCGGCGGCTAAATTGCCGTGTTGATCGAGGGCTACACAACCCACCGTTCCTTTTCCACCGTTTATGCGCTTCTCTTCATATTCTTTTCTGCGCTGCGGAATTTCGGTAGAGAAATCTTTAAATCCATATTCTTCTGCATATTTTTTTGCGCCGATTCCGCCTAAAACACGATCATCTTCTTTCATTAAAACTTGCGCGACATCAATAGGATTTTTTACATTTTCGATATTGATGACCCCCGAAAATTTCTGGTTTTCGCCATTCATTAAAGAAGCACTCATGCGGATTTTTCCATCACTTTGAATCTGGGAACCTATTCCTGCATTGAAAAGTACATCGTCTTCCAACAAAGAAACGGCATAAACTACAGTTTCTTCCGAAGTATGATTTTGCAAAAACTCAAAAGCCTTTCTGGCGATTTCTTTTAATGAATTTTGTTTGGCAGTTTTTACTTCGTGGCTTTGATCGCTTTCCGAGAAAAACCCGCCATGGATGATTATTTTCATTAAATTTAATTTTAAAAGAGGAGGTTTATTGACCTAAAACGTCAAATAATAGTTGGTGGAAATAGTTACTTTCGGGTGGGTAAAGAATTTAGTGATCCTGTGGAATTGGATTGTACTGAGAATTTACAATGGTTAAATCTTTAGTCTTCAAATCGTAAACATCATTTTGCGATAAAACATGCACAATTAAATTATCGATTGAAATAGGTTGGCCAAGTTGAATATTGGTAAGATTGGTGTCTTTTATGAATCGACCATCTACTAAAATGACAAGTCCGGAACCAATGGCAGTCATGATGTCACCATCAATATAAAGTCCGGTATCTTCACCCAGACCGATCCCTAAAGTTCGGGGATTGTTGACCACTGCCTGAAACAACCTTCCGATCCTTCCGCGCTGCACAAAATGCGTGTCTACAATGACATTTTCTATGAAACCCAAACCTTGGGTAGTTTTGATTTCTCCTTTTAATAATGCTTCACTACTTGAT
The DNA here is from genome assembly GCF_900156725.1 of Kaistella chaponensis. Taxonomy (GTDB): domain Bacteria; phylum Bacteroidota; class Bacteroidia; order Flavobacteriales; family Weeksellaceae; genus Kaistella; species Kaistella chaponensis. The sequence goes on from NZ_FTOI01000011.1 coordinate 19,339, forward strand.
CCCTGATAAATCATATTTTCAGAAGCTGCAGCGGCTCCTGCAGATGTTCCGGCATAGATAAAATCTTGTTCCACATATTTGAGTAAAATCGTATCATGAAACCGTGTTCCTCCTAAAATCGAGGTGAGGCGAAGTTGATCTCCACCCGTGAACATTACCACATCTGCAGCATTTGCACGTGCAACAATTGCATCACTATTGGCTTGTTCGCGATTTTGAATATCTAGAATATTCACGTTTTTGGAGCCTAAAAATTCGAAAGCCTTCTTGTATTCCGGTCCCACAATCTGCGGGATTTGCGAAGCAGTGGTAATGATTTCGATGATAGAATCTTCCTTTAATCGAGATTCGTTGATGATCTTCCGTAATATTCCTCGCTCAAAAAAGTTGAGGTTTCTTTCTACATTCTGGTCGTATTCGGTTTCTGCAAAGCTGCCTTTATTTACAGCCCCACCGATAATCATTAATTTTCCAATTGGTCTCATAGGTTGCAAATTTAGAAAAAATATTAAATTCTAGTAAAAGACTTGATATAAACTTGATAAAAATATGAAATCTTTTAACTTTCCTCATTTGCTTGAGTTTGACTTTAAAATGATCATTTTAAAAGAAATATTTCAAATTATTAAGCATTTCTTTTATCTTTGATTTTCATAAAAAATAATTAGCCATCAAAATTAGAAGATCACCATATGAAAATTGTAAAAATACAGGTTTTACGAGGTCCAAATATCTGGAGTATTCGTAGAAAGAAATTAATTCAAATGCGCCTGGATTTAGAGGAAGTGGAACATTTACCCACCAATAAAATTGATGGTTTCCGGGAAAATTTAGAAAAGCTTATTCCTTCGCTGATTACACATCGCTGCTCAGAAGGAGTTGAAGGTGGTTTTTTTCAAAGGGTAGAAATGGGAACCTGGATGGGACACGTTATTGAACATATTGCTTTAGAAATACAGACTTTGGCAGGTATGGATGCAGGGTTTGGCAGAACGCGCGAAACAAAAACTCATGGTGTTTATAATGTTGTTTTCAGTTATATCGAAGAAAATTCAGGAATCTACGCAGCTGAACAATCGGTAGAAATTGCTCAGGCGCTCATGGAAGGTAGAGATTATCCCATTCAAGAGTGTATTCAAACTTTAAAGGAGAAACGCGAACGTGAAAGACTCGGTCCTTCAACTGGAAGTATCGTAGAAGAAGCAGTGGCTAGAAATATTCCTTGGATTCGTTTGGGAAGAAACTCTTTGGTGCAGTTAGGATATGGTATTAATCAACAGCGTTTTCAAGCGACCATTACAGGAAAAACAAGTTCTATCGCAGTTGATATTGCCTGCAATAAAGAACTGACAAAAAAAATGCTCGATGATGCGGCAATCCCAGTTCCCACAGGTGATCTCGTGACCGATGAAGAAGGTTTGGAAAGTGTAATCCGCAAAATCGGTTATCCCATTGTTTTAAAACCTTTAGATGGCAATCATGGAAAAGGTTCCTCCATCAATGTTAATGATTGGGAAGCTGCTAAAATTGGTCTGCAGCATGCGCAAAATTACGGTCCAAAAGTGATTGTAGAAAGATATATTACCGGCTATGATTTCCGGGTTTTAGTCATCAATCACAAAATGGTTGCTGCGGCGAGAAGAGTTCCCGCGCACATTGTAGGGGATGGTGAAAAAAATATTCAGCAATTAATTGACAAAGAAAATCTTGATCCACGAAGAGGATATGGACATGAAAATGTGTTAACAGAAATTTCTGTGGATAAAGACACCAACGAACTTTTAGAAAAATTAAATTACACCCTTGAGAATATTCCACAAAAAGGAGAAATTGTCTATTTGAAATCGACAGCAAATCTTTCTACAGGTGGAACTTCTATCGATGTAACCGATATGATTCACCCAGAAAACATTACGATGTGTGAAAGGATCTCAAAAATTATCGGTCTCGATGTTTGTGGAGTTGATATTATGGCAGAAAACCTCACGCAGCCTTTGAAAGAAAGTGGCGGTGCGATTTTAGAAGTCAACGCTGCTCCTGGATTTAGAATGCATCTTGCACCAAGTGAAGGATTACCGAGAAATGTTGCGGCTCCAGTTGTTGATATGTTGTATCCGCAAGGAAAAGCGTTCAGAATTCCAATTATTGCCGTGACTGGAACAAATGGTAAAACCACGACCACGAGATTAATTGCACATATTGTAAAAAATAACGGCTATCGAGTAGGATTCACCACTTCTGATGGTATTTATATTCAGAATACCATGTTGACGAAAGGTGATACAACAGGTCCACTTTCTGCCGAATTTGTGCTGAAAGATCCCACCGTAGAATTTGCAGTTTTAGAAACCGCAAGAGGTGGAATTCTGCGTTCAGGATTAGGATTCAGTTATTGCGACATCGGTGTTTTAACCAATATTAAAGAAGATCATCTTGGAATTAGCGACATTCATAATTTAAAAGACTTAACTAAAGTAAAAAGAGTCGTATTAGATGCGGTGAAAAAAGATGGTTGGAGCGTATTAAATGCAGACGATGCTTATTCTATGCGATTAATGCCTGATTTAGATGCTAAAGTGGCAATTTTTAGTTTGGATGAAAATAATCCGCACATTAAGAAATTTGCAAAAGAAGGAAAAATCACCTGCGTTTACGAAGAAGGTTTTGTGACCATTAAAAAAGGGGATTGGAAAATTAGAATCGCCAAAGCCAACAACATTCCGATCACCATGGAAGGAAAAGCGAAATTTATGATTTCTAATGTTCTGGCTGCAAGTTTAGCAACTTATCTGTACGGTTTTGAAATTGAAGATATCGCCAATTCATTGCGGACTTTTATTCCAAGTGCCGCTTTGACTCCAGGAAGATTGAATATTTTTAAATTCAAAAAATTCAATGTGCTTATCGATTTTGCGCACAATCCTGCAGGATACGAAGCCATAGAAGATTATCTGAAAAATATTGAAGCCACCAAAAAAATTGGAATTATTTCTGGTGTTGGTGATCGCAGAGACAAAGACATTCAGGAATGTGGGAAAATTGCGGGAAGAATGTTCGATTATATTATTATTCGCAACGAAAAACACTTGCGCGGAAGACCTGAAGAAGAAATTAATGGTTTACTGATTTCCGGAATTCAGGAAGCAGGAAAAGATGTGAGCTACGAAATTATTCCGAAAGAAATTGAAGCACTGAAACATGCGATGAGCATGGCAGAAGAAGGAACTTTTATCACCGCTTTAAGCGATGTCGTTTCGAACGCAATCGATTTGGTTCAGGAATACCAAAACAAAGAAATCCTGGAAGAAGGGAAAATCATGTAATTTGTTTTCTGAAATGAATAAAACTCCCAAAGTCTATTATTTTGGGAGTTTTTTATTGATATGTTCTTCGTAGAAGAAGATTTTAAGTTCATTTTTAAAGCCATTAATTTTCCGCAAGTATTTTATCTTCTAATTAATTTCCCTATTTTTGACCAATGGAAAATTTCGTTGTTTCTGCAAGAAAGTACCGTCCGCAAGAGTTTGAAACTGTTGTCGGACAATCCCATATTACAGATACTTTGGAACACGCCATTGAAGAAAATCAATTGGCTCAAGCGCTTTTATTTTGTGGTCCGAGAGGCGTGGGTAAAACAACTTGCGCCAGAATTCTCGCCCGAAAAATCAATGAAAGAGACGGTTCAACTTCGGAAGACGGTTTTGCATATAATATTTTTGAACTCGATGCGGCTTCCAACAATTCAGTGGAAGATATCCGGGAATTAACCGATCAGGTTCGGTTTGCGCCACAGGTTGGGAAATACAAAATTTATATCATTGATGAGGTTCACATGTTGTCTTCAGCGGCGTTCAATGCTTTTTTGAAAACGTTGGAAGAACCTCCTGCTCATGCCATTTTTATCTTGGCTACGACAGAAAAACATAAGATTATTCCCACGATTTTATCAAGATGTCAGATTTATGATTTCAAAAGAATCACCATTGAAGATATTCAAATTCATTTAAAGAAGATTGCGGAGAAAGAATCCATCCAATATGAAGAAGACGCACTTTATTTAATTGCACAAAAAGCCGATGGAGCGCTTCGGGACGCCCTTTCTATTTTCGATCGATTGGCTACTTTTACGCAGAAAAACATTACCCTTGCAAAAGCAGCCGAAGTTCTGAATATCCTCGATTACGACCAATATTTGAATATCGTCGATTTAGCGCATCAAAATAAAATTTCAGAAACATTATTTGCCTTTAATGAAATTGTAAAAAAAGGTTTTGATTCGCATTTATTTATCGCTGGTTTAGGAAATCATTTCCGAGATTTGATGATGGCGCAGAATCCTCAGACTTTAAGCTTAATTGAAGTTGGTGATCAAACCAAAATTAAATTTTCTGAGCAAAGCAAAAGCTGGAATGTTCAGCAATTAATTGATGCCATCGAAATTTGTAATCACGCAGACATTAATTATAAAAATTCTAAAAATCCTAGATTAACGGTAGAAATTGCCTTAATGCAACTTTCATCATTAACTGCTGTAGGAGTAGAATCTAAAAAAAAAAATTCCTGATTTTAGCACCGCTTCTTAAAGTTAGTGCACAAGTTCCTCAAGTTTCCAAGTTAGAAATAAAGACTGAAGTCCCTGAAAATTTCCCCAAGGAAATTCCAAAAGTGATTTTGAAAACCGCTGAACCACTCGGAAAGCCAAAAATTCCTTCAAAATTTAGTATTTCTGCGGCGTTGCACAAAACTGAAACTGAAGAGGAAGTAAAAACACATTCCGAAAAAGAAGAATTACCAAGCAATCACTTTACCGATACAGATTTGCAGGTCGAATGGAAAAAGTTTTTGGTAGAATTACAGGGAAAAGAGGTGCTGATTTACAATGCAGTTAACTCTTTTAAACTTTATAAAAAGGAGGAGGATGTGGTAGAAATTACCTATCCATCAGATTCCGCAAAGAGTGAGTTTGAGAAAATCCGGAGTGATTTTTTTAATCATTTTATGCACAAAGTGAATCATTATAATATCAACATCATCTATAAAAACGATATTTCTTTGAAAAAAGAAATTATGACCAAACGAAAGATTTTCGATAAATTTGCCGACGTCAATCCTGTTTTGCGGGATTTAGATGATTTGTTCAAATTTGATTTTAATTAATATATAAAGCAGTTAATCAAAAGTTAACTCGTTCGAAAGAAATGGATTTAAAAAATTTAGAAAATAATTGGGTGAAAGAATTCCCAAAACCGATAATCATTGCAGGACCTTGCAGTGCAGAGAGTGAATCTCAAATGCTTGAAACAGCAAAAAGAATTAAAGAAAGCAATGCCGAAGTTCCAATTTTCCGGGCAGGAATTTGGAAACCAAGAACCAAACCTAATGGTTTTGAAGGCGTGGGAACGATCGGTTTAGGCTGGTTAAAAAAAGTGAAACAAGAATATGGTTTTAAAACTGCAACAGAAGTCGCCAATGCGCATCACGTTGCTGCAGCTTTAGAAGCAGATGTTGATATTTTGTGGATCGGCGCACGTTCTACCGTAAATCCTTTTACTGTTCAAGAAATCGCGGAAGCTTTAAAAGGAACTGACAAACCTGTTTTTGTAAAAAATCCTGTAAATCCAGATTTGGCTTTATGGATCGGAGCTTTAGAAAGACTTTTGGGACAAGATGTGAAAAATTTAGGCGTTATTCATCGAGGTTTTTCCACTTACCAAAAAACAAAATACAGAAATATTCCAAACTGGCAGATTGCTTTAGATTTCAAAAATCAGTATCCGAATATTCCAATGCTCGTTGATCCATCACATATTTGTGGGAACAGAACTGGTTTAGCAGGAATTGCGCAAGAAGCGATGAATGTTGGTTACGAAGGAATGATTATCGAAAGTCATTGCAATCCCGACGAAGCTTGGAGTGATGCTTCCCAACAAATCACGCCGGAAGTTTTGGCAGAATTGATCAACAATTTACAGATCAGAAATTCTGATATTTCCGTTTTTGATGATGAAATGGGACGTCACAGAACTTTGATTTCTGATCTCGATTTCAATTTGATCGAACTTTTATCACAAAGAATGAAAATTTCTGAGAAAATTGGAACTTTAAAAAAGGACAACAATATTGCTATTTTTCAACCAGAACGTTGGAAGATTATCACCGAATATGCCCTTCAAAAAGCTGACGAAACGGGAATGTCTTCAGAATTTATCGAGAAAGTTTTCAAGGCCATTCATGAAGAATCGATCGAGGTTCAGAATAATATTTAATCCGAATTCATGAATCTTCTTCCCTCCATATTGCTCAATGATTTTAAAGAAAATATCGATTTTTCTCCAGTAAAATCAATGAATAATTTGGCGGAAGAAGATATTGATCTCGATTATTTTGAATTTTATAATTCCGTTTCCTCTGTCTATTCATCGAGGATTGAAGGCGAAAATATAGAACTTGATAGTTATTTGAAACATAAATTTCAGCATGTAGAATTTTTGCCCGATCTTACGAAAAGGGTAGATGATCTTTTTGATGCCTATCTTTTTATTAAAAATAATAAGCTCAATCTTTCTAATTTTTTTAATGTTCATCAAATTTTGAGCAAGAATATTCTTCCTGAAAATCAACGAGGCAGGGTTCGAAATAATTTGATGAGTGTCATTAATGAAAAAGGAAAAATAGTGTATGTCGCTGTAAATCAATTTCAAGTAACGGTAGAATTAGAAAAATTATTTTCGGATATTGAATATTTATTGCGAACAGAAATTACCGAAACAGAAATTTTTTATTATGCGGCTTTTATTCATTTAGCTTTTGCTAAAATTCATCCGATGAATGACGGAAATGGTCGATCAGCAAGACTTTTAGAAAAATGGTTCCTCTTGGAAAAGTTGGGAATAAATGCGTTTGCAATTCCTCTGGAGAAAAATTACTACAAAAATATTTCCGATTATTATTTCAACTTGCAAATAGTAGGTTTAGAATATAGTGAACTTGACTATTCGAAAGCTTTGCCATTTTTACTAATGACTGTAAATTCTTTAAAAAATCCCATCTAATTTGAAAGGACTCATCATAAAATCGACAGGAAGTTGGTACCAAGTTTTAGAACAGGAATCGAATAAAATTTTCGAGGCTAGAATTCGGGGGAAATTTAAATTGATTAAAACCAGATTAACCAATCCTCTTGCTGTAGGAGATTTGGTGGAGTTTTCTTTGGAAATTGACAATGTTGCATGGATCACTAAGATTGAACCGAAGAAAAATTACCTTATTCGAAAATCAACCAATCTTTCGAAAGAAGCCCATATCATTGCATCAAATATTGATGTTGCCTGTTTTATTTACACCTTAAAGCATCCGGAAACTTCATTGGGTTTTCTTGATCGGTTTTTGGCGTGTTGTGAAGCTTACAATATCAAACCACTCATTTTGTTTAATAAAATAGATGTTTTGAGCGAGGATGAGATGGAAGTGGTTAAGACAATTGAAGCACTTTACCACCATATTGGTTACGATACTTTAGAAATTTCTTCTTATTCTAAAGTGAATTTAGAAGTTTTACAGAAAACGATTACCGATAAAGTTTCTGTCTTTTTCGGACATTCCGGAAGTGGAAAGTCGACTTTGGTCAATGCATTACAACCTGCATTAAATATCAGAACGTCTGAAATATCCGAAAAATTATTAAAGGGAAAACATACTACAACCTTTGCTCAGATGCATTTTTGGGATTTTGGAGGCAGCGTGATTGATACACCTGGAGTTCGGGAATTTGCAATGATCGATGTGCAGAAAGAAGAAATTCAGCACTATTTCCCTGAAATTTTCAGCATTGGAAGAGGTTGTAAATACCATAACTGCATGCACATCAATGAACCAAAATGTGCAGTTGTAGAAAACATCGAAACCGGAGAGATCGAGGAAACACGATATATGACCTACTTAAAACTCATGGAGGAAGCCGAAGAAAATACGGCGCAATAAAAAACCCAGCCGAAGCTGGGTAAAAACTAATAACCATGAAAACTCAAATTAAACATGAGAATCGGAAAATTAATTACAATTTCCGTGCCAATTAAAAACTGACTACTCAATTATTATGAACTTCCAGTGCAAAGGTAGGAAACTTTTTTGTATTTTTGCAGCACAATAAAACAAGATATATGTCAGGTAAAATTACATTCACCATGATCAAACCAGATGCAGTTGCAGATGGCCATATTGGTGCTATTTTAGGAAAAATTGCAGAAGCAGGTTTCAAAATCAAAGCTTTAAAACTAACGCAACTTACCGTTGCAGATGCGCAGAAATTTTATGAAGTGCACGCAGGAAGACCATTCTATGGGGAGTTGGTAGATTTTATGTCTTCTGGTCCAATCGTAGCTGCAGTTTTGGAAAACGAAAATGCTGTTGAAAGTTTCAGAACTTTGATTGGTGCTACAAACCCTGCAGATGCAGCGGAAGGAACCATCAGAAAAATGTTTGCAAGATCAATAGGAGAAAACGCAGTTCACGGATCTGATTCAGATGAAAATGCGCTGATCGAAGCTCAGTTTCACTTTTCTGGAAGAGAAATTTTCTAAACTATTCAATATTTTGAAAAAAATGCTCAGTTTTACTGAGCATTTTTTTTAGGTCTTTTTTAATTTAAGAATAATGAAAAGACCATCTTATTTTTCAATTTCGATTTGAATTTTGGGTTGGAAGAAACAATGGTACTTTATCAAATTTACCGTGGAAACACTCTTTTTTGATACAGGTTTACTCTTTAATAAAAGAAATTAAAAGAGTAAGGTGAAGCAAGAGCTAATCTAAATATTGTCCCGTCAGATTTTTAAGTTTACCAAAAAATCTTTTCTTTTAAATTTTCAAAAGTTCAATGGTTCGTTCAGGATTTTCTGTTGAAAAAACTGCATTTCCGGCAACCAAAACATCTGCACCTGCCTCGAAAAGTTTGGATGCATTTTCTAAATTTACACCGCCATCAACTTGTATGAGAGCTGTAGAATTATTAGACAAAATTAAATCTTTTGTTTCTGCGATTTTTTTGTAGGTGTTTTCAATAAATTTCTGTCCCCCAAATCCAGGATTTACGCTCATCAATAAGACCAAATCTACATCGGCGATGATATCTTCCAACATTAAAACGGGACTTGACGGATTGAGAACAACACCAGCTTTTGCGCCTTTTTCTTGGATCAGATTAATCACTCGATGAAGATGAACGCAAGCTTCATAATGCACAGAAACTAAATCTGCACCGTGATTAATAAATTCTTCTACATATTTTTCAGGTTCAACAATCATTAAATGTACATCGACAAATTTTTTCGAAAATTGCTGTACCGTTTTCATCACTGGAAATCCGAAGGAAATATTGGGAACAAATCTTCCGTCCATCACATCAACATGAATCCAGTCTGCTTGTGATTGATTCAGCATTTCGATATCCCTTTGAAGATTCCCAAAATCTGCAGAAAGTAGGGAAGGAGCAATCATTTTTGTTTTCATTTTTACTTTTTATATGTTGTTTTTTGGGCAGAAATTAGCGTAGTATTTTAATGGTATTTCAAATTCATTTCAGGTTTGATCTGCAATAAAGTCTCGTAGATCAAATCGATAACGTTTGCTACATCTTTCTTAGAAACCATTTCCACCGTGGTGTGCATGTATCTTAAAGGAAGAGAAATCAAAGCCGATGGAACTCCGCCGTTGGAATGTGCAAATGCGTCGGTGTCGGTTCCTGTTGCTCTGCTGGAAGCCGCTCTCTGGAAAGGAATTTTATTTTCTTTTGCAGTTTCTACAATCAGGTTGCGAATGATGTGGTGAATACTTGGTGCAAAATAAATTACGGGACCATCTCCACATTTCAAATCGCCTTCTTTTTTCTTTTCGATCATCGGCGTAGAAGTATCATGCGTAACATCTGTAACAATCGCAATATTTGGTTTGATGGTATCTGCAATCATATCTGCACCGTATAAACCAACTTCTTCCTGAACAGAATTGGTTATATATAAACCAAACGGAAGATTTTTTTTGTTTTCCTTTAATAGTCGTGCAACTTCAGCAATCATAAATCCACCAATTCTGTTATCCAAAGCTCGGCAAACAAAATAGCGATCATTTAATTCGAAAAATTCATCAGGATAGGTAATCATGGTTCCTACAAAAACTCCCAAATCTTCTACTTCTTTTTTGGTTGTGGCACCACAATCGATGAAAATATTGTCGAGTTTCGGTGTAGTTTCTTTCTCCGCTCCAATTCTGGTATGAATTGCAGGCCAACCGAAAACTCCTTTTACAATTCCTTTTTCACCATGAATATTGACAATTTTCGAAGGAGCGATCATTTGATCAGATCCTCCGTTTCTAATGACATAAATGAGTCCGTCATCGGTAATGTAGTTCACATACCAAGAAATTTCATCCGCATGGGCTTCGATAACAACTTTAAATTCTGCTTCAGGATTAATGATGCCATAACAAGTGCCATAATGGTCAAATTCAACTTTATCTACATAAGGTTTGATGTAATCCATCCAAACTTTTTGTCCGTTGTGTTCGTAACCTGTTGGCGATGCAGTGTTTAGATATTTTTCTAAAAATTGAAGAGATTTATTTTTAAATTTCATAGTAAAGGGAATGATTTTTGGTGTACTAAAATTTGATTTTATAGGAAGTAAAAGTAATGAAATTTAACAAACTGATCTTAATTTTTCTACTATTCACTGCACTTTTCGTGAATGCACAGAAAGATTCTCTTGTAATCGCAAAGCCAATCAGTCAATATCCAGCAGAAATGTTAAAAACGGATGATGTAGGAAATAAATATTATTACGACGAGGCTCAAAAAGCGAGGATTTACGAGATAAATGGTGAAAATGTGGTGGTAATGGATGAATTAATTTTATTCAAAAAACCCAAGTTCAACAATCAACTCGACCAAAATTATTACTATTTTCTTAATAAAAAATTAAGTCGCGTTTATCCACTTTTTGTTACCGCATTGGAGCAATATGAGGATATACAAATTGAAAGTAAAAATTTAGACAAGACCTCGCGCAGACAATATGTCAGTACCCGACAAAATGCTTTAGCGGATCAATACGAAAAACAACTGCGAGATCTTACCACGACTGAAGGACGCGTTTTTGCAAAATTAATGAATCGCGCGACCGGTAAAACCGTGTACGAAATTGTAAAAGAATTGCGTGGTGGTTGGAGTGCATTTTGGTGGAATGTGAAAGGAAATATTGCTGATGTCGATATCAAAGAACCTTTTGATCCACACAAAAATAGAACGGATGAATTTCTCGAAGCGCTGCTTCAAAGTAACTGGAATGCAGGATATTTGCAGCCTTATCCGGGTTACAAAAATTTTAAAATTAAAAGATAATTGTGAAAAAAATTATAAGTAACCTCCTCTTAATTGTATTCCTTCTGAGTTTTAATTTTGCTTATTCTTGGGGAACAACCGGTCATCGAGTCATTGCAGAAATTGCCCAAAACCATCTTTCTGGCAAAGCAAAAAGACACTTGAAAAAAATAATTGGACAGGAAAAGTTAGCCTACTGGGCGAACTGGCCAGATTTTATTAAAGCTGATACAACGGGAGTTTGGAAGCAATCCGAGCAATGGCATTATATCAATAGTGAACCGAAAACCAATATTCAAACTTTTACGGAAAGTATCAATTCGCAGCAAGCACCAAACATTTATACCCAAATAAAAATTTTTTCGGCACAGATCAAGGATAAAAACACTTCTTTAAAAGACAAAGAAATAGCCCTTCGATTCCTCATTCACTTAATGGGAGATGCAGCTCAACCGCTTCATGTAGGAAGAGCAGAAGATCTTGGCGGAAATAAAATAAAACTCAAATTTTTTGGAGAAAACACCAATCTTCATTCTTTATGGGATACCAAATTGGTTGATTTTCAGAAATACAGTTACAAGGAGTTTGCTGGTGTTTTAGATGTGAAATCGAAAAAAGAAGTAAAGCAGATCCAGTATGGTACTTTAGAAGATTGGCTCTACGACAGTCAAAAACAAGCAAACAGCATTTATTCAAATTCTGTTGCTGATGCTTCTTATTCTTACGATTACAATTACAAATTTGAGTCTTTGCTAGAACGTCAGTTGTTATACGGCGGTCTTCGTCTGGCTAAAATTTTAAACGAAATTCTATAAAAATCTCTTTTTTAGCAAATCGAAAACAATTTTGTCCACAGGCAAAGGAAATGGGTTTTCGTCGGTTTCCAAAGAAATCCATTCTACCTTTTCAATACAAGAGTCACGAATGATTAAATCATCTTCATCTACGATTTCTGCCAAATAATAAATGGTTAAAAGTTGTTCATTGTCTCGGAATTTTGATACTAAAAAATCTTCCTGCGTATAAAAATGCTCGAGATTTTTGATTTTTAAATTAAGCTCCTCTTCAAATTCACGGTGCAGACATTCCACGATGCTTTCCCCAAATTCTAAACCGCCGCCCACAAATTTCAGCAGATATTCTCCCACATATTCTTCATGAAGGGATAAGATTTTTTTGTCTTTAAGGACTGTAGCGTAAACTCTAACATTTATTTTATCAATCATATTTTGTAGTATTTAAAAAGAGCAATTCCAAATTTAGCGTTTTTTAGTCATCGTTTAGTACTCATGGCTCCGTTTTGTCGCAATCATCATTTCTCTTTTTCCTGGAGGTCCTGCTTTTTTTTCTACCTCAAAGTTAAGGTCTTTCAAAATTCTCCGAACACTCCCTTTAGAGGAATAGGTGGTAATTAATCCTTCATTTTCCATTGTATTAGAAACAATTTTAAATATTTTCTCTTCCCATAAATCAGGCTGAACTCTCGCTCCAAAACAGTCATAATAAACAAGATTAATTTTTGGAAGGGTTAAGCTTTCGATATCAAAAAAATCACACTGAAATTTAGTAAAGAAAAAACCGGACAAAATTTCTGTTTTTTCATTCCATGGGCATTGATGCAATTTTTCGTAAAAATCTTTGATTTCTGGGTGCTCAAAAGAAGAGCCGTAATCCAATTCTGATACTTCTTCTATATTTACGGGATATTTTTCAACTGTAAAATAATTAATTACATGATTTTTGTCATTTTTCAAAAAATCATTAATTGTAACTAAAACATTTAAACCTGTACCAAAACCGAGTTCTAAAATGTTAATTTCGTAATTATTAATTAAATTTAATCCATTTTTAATAAAGACGTGATTGGCTTCTTGTAAAGCACCGTGATGAGAATGATAGTTCTCATTTAAATCTTTAATATACAGTGTTTTACTGCCGTCTTGAGTGGTTCTAATTTCTCTTTCCATCTTAATTTTTTCCAAAATTAATTTAAAATTTTGATATTTAAAAAATTATATTAATTTTGTAGAACATCAAAAATAATTTTTAAAATGATAATTCATAAATCTACCAATCCACGAATTTCAAGTTTTGATCCCGAAAATTTTTCTTTTGGAAATACTTTTATCGATCACATGATAATCTGCGAATTCGAGGACGGAAAATGGGGCGATGTTCAATTGGTTCCTTATGGTCAACTTCCGTTTTCTCCTGCAATGATGGGAGTAAATTACGGACAAGCCTGTTTTGAAGGAATGAAAGCTTATAAAGATAAAGATGGAAAAGTATTTCTTTTCCGTCCTGAAAAGAATTTTGCGAGAATTAATAAGTCGGCTTCTCGTCTTGCAATGCCGGAAGTGACTGAAGAAATGTTTTTGGAAGGCTTGAAAGCACTTGTTGATATCGACAGAAATTGGATTCCACAAGGTGAAGGAATGTCTTTATATATTCGTCCACTTATTTTTGCTACGGAAGAAGCGTTGAAAGCTAGAATTGCTAATAAATATATGTTTGCAATCGTTGCAACACCCGCAAAAAGTTACTATACCGAACCTGTTTCAGTGAAGATTTCTGATTTTTATTCCAGAGCAGCAAACGGAGGTGTAGGTTCTGCAAAAGCAGCCGGGAATTATGCAGCTTCTTTTTATCCTACAAAATTAGCGATGGAAGAAGGTTACGATCAGATCATCTGGACCGATGATTCTACCCACGAATTTTTTGAAGAAAGTGGTACGATGAACGTTTTTGTAAGAATCAATGATAAGATTTATACGCCGCCAACTTCAGAAAAAATTCTCGACGGAATTACAAGAGACAGTTTTATTGCGCTCGCAAATAAGAGAGGTATTGAAATGAAAATTGAACCGATCTCTGTAAAAGCAGTTGTTGAAGCTCAGAAAAATGGAACTTTGAAAGAAGTTTGGGGAGTTGGAACTGCAGTGGTAACAAGCGTTTTTCAAGCTTTAGGCTACAAAGGTGAAAAATTAATGCTTCCTATTCTAACTTTAGAAGATAGTTTCGCTTTAACACTTCAAAAAGATTTGGTTGATATACAAACCAATAATGCTGAAGATCCTTTTGGTTGGAGAGTTTTGGTAGAAAAAAATATTTTGGAAACCGTTTAATTTTTCGATTAACAAATACTAAAAACCGGGAAAATTTTTTATCCGGTTTTTTCTTTTTATAATGTGGCGCGAATTTCTTATTTTCGCAAAAGTTTTTATGAAAAAAATAATTGTAATTTCTTCGCTACTGCTTCTTAGTTGTGCACAAAATACACAAACTCATCCTCCTGTTGGTGGATTTTTGAGTGAAAAAGATATGAGCACTTCCAAAAACAGAGCCAAAAGTCTGAACGTTACAGAAAGGATACAAATTCAGGATTGGATTAGAAGTCAAAACCAAAAATTTTATCCGATGAGCTTAAATTATTGGGTAAACATCGAAAATCTACAGAAGAATCCTAGAAAAATTGATGGTGATATCATTTCTTATAAGTATGATATTTTTGATTTCGATCAGGTAAAACTTCTTGATAACTCCAAAGAGAGAAAAAATGTTCAATTTGGGCGTTTTGAAGAGTTAAAAGCAGTTGAAGATGCGTTGAGATATTTACAGAAAAACCAAGAAGCAACCCTTTTGGTACCATCAGTTTTAGCTTTCGGAACGTATGGCGATAGCAAAAAAATTTCAAATGATATGCCTTTAATTATCAAAATAAAAGTACTTTAAATCTTATAGTAATGCTAAAGAAAAATTTTTTAATCGCAATAGCGGCGCTTTCGCTCACTAGTTGCAACTCAATTTATAAAAAAATGAACGTAGACAAAGAAACTTACGAAGGTCTGAAAGAAGGACTTTATGCCAATTTCCAAACTTCAAAAGGAAATATGATTGTGAAATTCGAAGACAAAGATGCGCCGGTTACGGTTGCTAATTTTGTTGGCTTGGCTGAAGGAAAAATCGACAACAAAGCAAAAGCGAAAGGAGTTCCTTTTTACGACGGAACTATTTTTCACAGAGTTATTAAAGATTTTATGATTCAAGGTGGTGATCCACTTGGAACAGGAATGGGAGATCCAGGATATAAATTCGATGACGAAAAAAACAGTTTGCAGCACACTGGGAAAGGTATTCTTTCTATGGCAAACTCGGGACCGAATACCAATGGTTCTCAATTTTTCATTACTGAAGTTGCGACACCTTGGTTAGATGGAAGACACACTATTTTTGGTAAAGTAGTAAATGGTTTAGACGTAATTGATGTAATTGCTAAAGTTGACAAAGGAGCACAGGATAAACCTAAAACCAATGTTGTTTTAGAAAAAGTTTCTGTTTTTTCTAAAGGTGACGAGTACAAAGGTTATGATGCCGCTAAGATTTTCGCTGAAGGTAAAGCCAAAATCACAGAAGGCAATAAAGCAATAATGGCAAAAATAGAAGCTGATAAAAAGAAAAAAGAAGAAGAATTTGCAGCCAATCAACAAAAGTTAGTTGATGATTTAAAAGCTACCATGCAATCCACTCCATCTGGATTGTATTATAAAATTACGAAAAAAACAGAAGGTGTTGCACCCAAAAAAGGGGAAGATGTTGCCGTACATTATGCAGGTAAACTTGTGGATGGTACCGAATTCGATTCTTCTTTCAAAAGAAATCAACCGATCGATATTCCAATTGGTGTAGGTCAAGTGATCAAAGGTTGGGATGAAGGAATTATGTTGTTAAAAGAAGGCGAAACTGCAACTTTGCTAATCCCTTCTGAATTAGGATACGGCGCAAACGGAGCTGGAGGAGTAATTCCACCAAACGCTTGGTTGATTTTTGATGTAGAACTTGTAAAAGTAAAAAGTATTCTATCGAAATAATTGAAATGCGATCGTAGATTTCTCATTTACAATGGGCATTTAAAAGCAATATTCCTAATTAGGAGTATTGCTTTTTTTTTTAACCAGCCCTTTTATTTCAGTCAACGAAAAAAAATATCATATTTTTTTAAAAAAAAGGGTGATTTAACGGTAAAATATGAAAAGAATATCTCCTATCTTTGACCATCGGAAACGATAAAAAAACACAAATGATGAAATAAAATTAACGAAATGGTTTGGTATTAGTGAAAAACTGTGAAGTGAAATTCTGACAGAAAAAAACACAAATGATGGAATTTCTAGTAAAGGTGCATTTTTACAATGCATCTTTTTTTATACTACCTTTTCACCACAAATTTTACAGAACCTTGCATCATCGTCGATATCGTCATTTCCACAGCGAGGACAGGCTTTTTCTAATTCTTGCCGTTTGTTCCGCATCTCTGCAGTTACAATTCCAGTTGGGACCGCAATGATGGAATAACCAGCCAACATTAATAAAACAGACAAAAATTTACCTAAAGGTGTTCCCGGCGAAACATCACCATAACCAACGGTAGTTACAGTTACAACCGCCCAATAAATACTTTGAGGGATGCTTTCAAAACCTTCGCGATGTCCTTCTACCATGAACATCAAAGAACCCACAATGACCGAAAAAATAATAAGAAACATAAGGAATATGTAAATTTTCCGGGAGCTATTTTTTAATGCGGTTACAATAAATTTCCCATCATTCATAAAATCCAGCAGATTGAAAATCCTGAAGACTCTCAACATTCGTAGCATTCTGAGGATCAAAAAGTATTTGGTAATTGGAAAAAACAAACTTAAGTAAAATGGTAAAATGGCTAAAAAATCAATGATTCCAAAAAAACTAAAAATATAGGCTTTCTTATTCCGAAGCGTAATGATCCTTAAAGCATATTCTACTGTAAAAATTACCGTTATGATAATTTCTAAAATCACGAATAGCGAATGCAATTTCGCATCGAAATTACTTACACTTTCCATCATTACGATGAAAGTACTGAGTAAAATAAGAAAGAGAAGAATCAGGTCAAAAGCTTTTCCATTTTTCGTATCTGATTTAAAAATAACTTGGTAAACCGAGCGTTTCCATTTTGTTCTTTCTGGGATAAAATCGTGTTCTTTTTCCATTTTTTCTTAAAAACTAAATTTAAAGAAATAATCCTTAATTTCGTCACAAACTTAAGTAAATGACGATTGAAAAAGCAATTTTTGAAATTGAAAAGAAAATTTCTATAAAACAAGCTGAAGATTTTGACAATGTAGGATTATTATGTGGAAACCTTAATCGGGAAGTATCGGGAATTCTAATTTGTCATGATGCCCTGGAAAAAGTAGTAGATGAGGCAATTAGCAAAAATTTTAACTTGATCATCACGTTTCATCCTGTTATTTTTTCTGGTTTAAAATCGCTGACCGGAAAAAATTATGTGGAGCAATCTGTGATCAAAGCCATCGAAAATAAAATTGCGATTTATGCCATTCACACCGCATTTGACAATGATTGGTTTGGAGTTAATTATGGAATCTGCGAACAGTTAAGATTGAAGAATCAACAAGTTTTAATGCCAAAACCTAACAATTTAAAAGCTCTTGAATTTTATGTTCCGGCAGAATTTTCGGCAACACTAAAGGAAGCTTTATTTTCAGCAGGCGCCGGAAATATCGGTTTCTATGATGAATGCAGTTTTACCATTTCAGGAAAGGGAACTTTTCGACCGATTGAAGGTTCTAATCCATATTCCGGAACCAAGAATATTCGTGAAAATACCACCGAGGAAATGATTTCTGTTACTTTTGAATCGTATAAACAAAATCAAATTCTTGCAGCAATGAAAGCTGCACATCCTTATGAAGAGGTTGCTTACAAGATTATCAGTTTAGAAAATAATAATCAATATGCAGGATTAGGACGTTTTGGTGAATTAGAAAACGAAATGGAGGAAGCCGATTTTTTAAAAATGGTCCAAAATGCATTTAATTTAAAAATAATCAAACATTCCGATTATAATGGTAAAAAAATTAAAAGAGTAGGAGTTTTAGGTGGAAGTGGAGCAAGTGGAATAAAAGCTGCCATGTCAAAAAATTGCGATGCCTATTTGACAGGAGATCTGAAATACCACGACTTTTTTCAGAACGAAGGTAAAATGATGATTTGCGACATCGGTCACTTTGAGTCCGAGCAATTCGTCACCCAACAATTATTTGAGATTTTATCGGAAATTTTTCCTAAATTTGCAATCTCAAAATCTGTTGAGAAAACCAATCCTGTTAATTATTTTTTATAAAAATATGGCTAAGAAAACTGTAGAAATCTCCGTTGAAGATAAATTAAGAGCACTTTACGATTTACAAATAATAGATTCTAGATTAGATGAAATTCGTAATACCAGAGGCGAATTGCCGATTGAAGTTGAAGATTTAGAAATCGAAATCGAAGGTCTTCAAAAAAGATCAGAAAAATTTGCTGCTGAAATTAAAGAGCAGAATGACGAAATTAATACAAAAAATGAAGTTATTAATCACGCAAAATCTCTGATCGACAAATACAAATCTCAACAAGATACTGTAAGAAATAACAAAGAATTCGAAGCTTTAGACAAAGAAATCGAATTTCAAGAACTTGAGATACAGCTTTCTGATAAAAGAATAAAAGAATTTTCTGCAAAAATTGCGCACAAAAACGAAACTTTTGAAGAATTAAACAATAAAATTTCAGAATTAAAAAGCCACCTTAAATTCAAAAAAGAAGAGCTAGAAAATTTAGTTTCTGAAACTCAAAAAGAAGAAGATTTTTTAATTCAAAAATCAGAAGAATTTGCTCAAAATATCGATGCAAGATTGTTGGCTTCTTACCAAAGAATTCGTACCAATTCACCAACTGGTTTAGCGGTAGTTGGTCTGGAAAGAGGAGCACCGAAAGGATCGTTCTTTACTTTGCCTCCACAAAAACAAATGGAAATTGCGCAGAGAAAGAAAATTATTATCGATGAGCACAGTGGTAAAATCTTGGTTGACGACGATATGGTCAACGAAGAAAACGAAAAAATGAAAGAAATTATTAAGTTTTAATACTTAATAGTCAAGAGAAAAAGTTAGTAAAATCACCTAAATCCTATTTAGTGATCGGTGTTTTAGAAAGTTTATTGAATGGTATTTCAATAAACTTTTTTTTTGAACTTTTAAAAAAAAACTTTTTAGGATCGTTGTATTATTAAAGTGAAAACAAAAAGGAATCATTAGAGAAATAAAACTTAAGTAGTTTGCATAAATTTCGTGCGGTCTCAAGGTGAAAGTAATTAGTCATTTTTGTTACAGGAAATGAAAATTACACTAACGTAAATAAATGTATTGTTGATTACTTTTTTAGATGAATTTTACCAAAAAAAAACGCTTCAAATTATTTGAAGCGTTTTTTTTAAATCTCAATTTTACCTTAGATAGAATTGATAATGGTATTCAAAGTTGTTGAAGGTCTCATTGCCTCATCGGTTTTCTCGAAATTCGGTTGGTAATACCCACCAATATTCTGCGCTTTTCCTTGAGCTCCAATTAATTCCTCATTGATTTTAGTTTCATTTTCTTGAAGTGATTTCGCGATTGGTGCAAATTTTTGAGCTAATTCTTCATCCTTGGTTTGAGTTGCCAAAGCTTCTGCCCAATACATTGCCAAATAAAAGTGGGAACCACGGTTATCAATAGATCCAACTTTTCTAGAAGGCGATTTATCGTTTGCCAAAAATTTCTCATTTGCTTCGTCTAGAGCATCTGCTAAAATCTGCGCTTTATCATTATGCTGTGTTTGAGCCAAATGTTCCAAACTCGCTTGCAATGCCATAAATTCGCCTAAAGAATCCCAACGCAAATACCCTTCTTCAATAAACTGTTCGATATGTTTTGGCGCTGAACCTCCTGCTCCTGTTTCAAACAAACCACCACCATTCATCAATGGAACAATAGAAAGCATTTTTGCAGAAGTACCCAACTCCAAAATTGGGAATAAATCGGTCAAATAATCTCTCAAAACATTACCAGAAACAGAAATCGTATCTAAACCTTGACGAATTCGATCTAAAGTGAAATGCATCGCATCTTCAATATTTAAAATCTGGATGTCTAAACCTGTAGTATCGAAATCTTTTAAATAAAGTTCAACTTTTTTAATCATTTCACGATCGTGCGCTCTTTGGTTATCTAACCAGAAAATTGCAGGAGTATTTGATAATCTTGCTCTGTTTACCGCCAATTTTACCCAATCTTGAATCGGAGCATCTTTGGTTTGACACATTCTGAAAATATCACCATTCTCTACCTCTTGCTCTAAGAAAACATTTCCTTCTTCATCGGAAACTTTTACTTTTCCTGCTGCAGTCATTTGGAAGGTTTTATTGTGAGAACCATATTCTTCTGCTTGTTGCGCCATTAAACCTACGTTAGGAACAGAACCCATCGTTGTTGGATCGAGTGCACCATGTTTTTTCATGTCGTCAATTGCAGCTTGGTAAAAACCTGCATAGTTACGATCTGGAATCATTGCAATGGTGTCTTCTTCTTGTCCTTCTTTATTCCACATTTTTCCGCCACCTCTGATTAATGCTGCCATTGAAGCATCTACGATAACATCGGAAGGAACATGGAAATTGGTAATTCCTTTGTCGGAATTTACCATCGCAACAGCTGGTCCGTTTTCTAAGGCAGCTGCAATAGCTGCTTTGATATTTTCTTCTTCTGAATTTCCTTTTATTTTTTCTAATAAATTTTGAAGACCATTATTTGGATTAATGTCTAATTCATCAAATAAACCGGCATACTTTTCAAAAATTGCTTTAAAATAGACCTGAACCATCGCTCCAAAAATAATGGGGTCAGAAACCTTCATCATCGTCGCTTTTAAATGGCCGGAAAGTAGAACATTCGCCGCTTTCGTTTCTGCAATTGCGTCGGTAACAAAATTTTTCAATGCAGAAAGACTCATTTTCGAAGAGTCAATAATTTCTAAAGCTTTCAACGGAGCAAGCGCTTTCAATTCTTTTACAGAACCGTCGTTTCCGAAAAATTCAATTTTAAACTGCGAATCTTTTTCTACCGTTACTGAATTTTCGGTGCCATAAAAATCACCTTGCGTCATGTGCAAAACTTTGGTTTTCGAATCTGCGCTCCAAACTCCCATTCGGTGTGGGTTTGCTTTGGCGTAATTTTTTACTGCTTTTGGCGCTCTTCGGTCAGAATTTCCTTCTCGAAGTACAGGATTTACTGCACTTCCTAGAACTTTCGCATATTTTGTTTTAATGGCTTCTTCTTCAGCATTTTTTGGTTCTGCAGGATAGTTAGGAACAGCAAAACCATGTTCTTGCAGTTCAGCAATCGCACCTTCCAACTGTGGTGAAGAGGCAGAAATATTTGGAAGTTTGATGATATTGGTATCAGGTTTCGTCGCCATCTCTCCAAGTTGTGCCAAAGCATCTTCCACTTTTTGATCCTCGTTCAAAAACTCCGGGAAATTGGCTAGAATTCTTGCTGCTAATGAAATATCTTTTGGTAAAATTTCAATAGATGCCGTTTTGGTAAACGCTTTAACAATAGGTAACAAAGAATGCGTTGCCAACATCGGCGCTTCGTCGGTCAAAGTATAGACGATTTTTGAATTTTCTGACATTATGCTATTTTTTTATTTAAAAATTTAAGAATCACAAATTTACTGAAAAATTTAAGTTTTAGCGCAATCAAATTCATGATTTTCCTTCCATTAAATAATCTGAGACTTCCTCCTTTTTTCATGAAAATCTTAATCTGAAGTTTGCAATTCGTTTAAACTCATATATAGTTAAGACCTATAAATTTTGATTTCAGCAGGATGATTTAAGATTAATTTAACTTTAACCCTCTTATTAAACTCTAAAAAAATCAGTAAATTTGAATCAATTTAAAAATAAATTATGGCAGATATTACATTACATGGCAGTGCAGTTCACACAATCGGATCATTGCCGGAAGTTGGAAGCACAATAAAGAAATTCACTTTGATCAGTAAAGATTTAAAAGAAAATACCAATGATGATTTCTCTTCGAAAAGAATCATTTTCAATATTTTTCCTAGTATTGATACTGGAGTTTGCGCCGCTTCTGCACGCAAGTTTAATGAAGAAGCATCTAGCTTAGAAAATACAGTCGTTCTGAATGTTTCGAAAGATTTGCCTTTTGCTTTAAGCAGATTTTGCGCAGCTGAAGGTTTAGATCAGGTAGTGAACTTATCAGATTTCCGTGGAACATTTGGCGAAGATTTTGGAGTTACAATCACCGATTCCCCAATGCAAGGACTTTTGAGTAGAGCAATTATCGTTGTCGATGAAAACGGAACAGTTCTTTACACAGAGCAAGTCCCAGAAATTGCGCAAGAACCTAACTATGAAAAAGCACTCAATGCTTTGAAATAATATTTTTAAAATATAACATTAACCTTGTCAAGAATTCAAAATTTGACAAGGTTTTTTATTTTAAAAATGATAATTTTAAAAAGTAGTTTTAGAATTTTGTACCTTAGTGAAAATGAAAAATTATGGAACCTATTAGAATTGAAATTACCATTTTGGAACCCACTCAAAAAGTTTGGGATTTGATGACAACTCCAAACCATATTGAAAAATGGAATTTTGCCCATGAAACTTGGCATTGCCCGAAAGCTGAAAATGATTTGAGAGTCGGAGGAAAATTCACGTACAGAATGGAAGCAAAAGATGAAAGTTTTGGCTTTGATTTGTCGGGAATATATGACGAAATTATTCCATTGAAAAAAATAAAATATCATTTGGAAGACGGAAGATTGGTAGAAGTTTTTTTTAATGAAATTGATCCTACTACCACGGAAGTTGTAGAAATTTTCGAGCCAGAAACGCAAAATTCACGAGAAATGCAACGCGATGGATGGTACGCAATTTTGAATAATTTCCACAAATATGTTGAAAATTATAAATAAATTTAAGAGAAATGAATCCTGATATTGAAGCGTATATCTTGAAGTTTCCTGAAAATATTCAGATAATTTTGATTCATATTCGAACTCTTATTTTGGAATTAGCGCCCGAAGCTCAGGAAAAAATAAGTTACGGAATGCCGGGATTTTATTTGAATAAAAAACCATTGGTCTATTTTGCTGCCTACAAAAATCACATTGGTTTTTATGCAACGCCAAACGGTCATGAAAAATTTGAAAAAGAGCTTTCCGTGTACAAACAAGGAAAAGGTTCGGTCCAATTTCCGTTGGCTAAAGAAATTCCTTATCTATTAATTAAGGATATCGTTAAATTTAGAAAAGAAAACGTCTTCCAATAACCATCTCAAAAAAAACATAAAAATGAGAAACAATATCTTTCCATGTCTTTGGTTTAACGGCGACGGAAAAGATGCTGCGGTTTTTTACACCAAAATATTTGGCGGTACAATCACCACCGATACTCCTGTCGTAATCAACCTCAATCTTTTTGATCAGCAATTTATGATTCTAAACGCTGGTCCGCAATTCGAAAAAAACGCTTCTGTATCATTCATGATTTTATGCGAAACCGAGGAAGAAGTGCAGAAATACTGGGAAAAATTAGCAATGGATGGAATTGTTTTAATGGAGTTGGGAGAATATCCATGGAGCAAAAAATATGGTTGGGTTCGTGATCAGTTTGGCGTAACGTGGCAAATTTATCTTGGGGAAAAACAGGGAGACCAAAAAATTGTTCCGACCTTGATGTTTATTCACGAAAATAATGGGAAAGCCCAGAAAGCGATGAACCTTTACACCTCAATTTTTCCCAATTCAAAAATTAGTGGCATCTTGAAATATGGTGAAGGAGTCGGAAACGAAACTCATGAAATCCCGCAAAACATTCAACATGCTGCTTTTGAACTGGATGGTTACACTTTTTTTTGCATGGATAATTCTTTTGACCATCAGTTTGATTTTAACGAAGGAATTTCAATGGTTGTCATGACCGATGATCAAGAAGAAACCGATCATTTATGGAATTCACTCATTGCAAACGGCGGCAGAGAATCGATGTGCGGTTGGTTGAAAGATCCATTCGGCGTCAGTTGGCAAATTGTTCCCAAAAAATTACTGGAATTAATGAATGGTTCAGATCGCGAGAAAGGGACCAAAGTAATGAACGCAATGATGCAGATGAATAAAATCGTGATTGAGGATTTAGAAAATGCTTACAATTCCTAAAAAGTAGAATATGAAATTTTTAGAATTTGAAATACAAATCAATGCAACTCCAGAAAAAGTTTGGGAAACGCTTTTCACCCAAGATTCCTATAAAAAATGGGCATCTGCAATGAATGAAGGAACTTATTTCGAGGGAAATTGGGAAGTTGGTAGCATTATGAAATTTCTGGATCCGCAGAATAATGGAATGTATAATTTGGTAACAGAAAATATCCGGTTCAAAGTATTAGGAATGAAACATTTAGGTTGGATTTTGAAAGGCGAATTAAGCCCACAAAATTGGGAAGATTCTACTTTAAATTATATTTTAGAACCCAGTGAAAATGGTACTTTGTTAAAAGGAACCGTGAATTCCTTAGATGAATTTGTAGAATTTTTCAACTCAAAATATCCGCAAAATTTTGAGCATATTAAAAGACTTTCAGAAAAATAAAAATGAAAAATTATGGAAACACTGGAGTACGAAATCAGCATAAAAGCATCGGTTCAAAAAATATGGGATTTGCTTTGGAATCAAGAAACTTATCCGCAATGGACGCAGTTTTTTATGGAAGGTTCACAATTCAAAACAGATTGGGAAGTGAATGGGAAAACCTACTTTTTAGATGCCCATGGAAACGGAATGGTTTCCACTATTTTGAGTCTGGAAAAACCGCGCGAAGTTATTTTTAGCCATTTAGGAATGTTCAAAGACGGTGTAGAAGATACCAAAAGCAAAGAAGTCATCGAATGGAGTGGTGCGCAGGAAAAATATTTTCTACGAGAAATTGATGAAAATACGACTGAACTTCGAGCGATCGTTCACACTTCCAAAGATATGGGAGAATTGATGAATAAAGGTTTTATTCAGGGATTTGAGGTTTTGAAAAAATTAGGAGAAGCTTAAAGCAGTAGATTTTTAAGATGTTTAAAAGGCGGAAGTATTTCCGTTTTTTTTATTTCAATGGACTTAGATTTTGTTTTTTTAGAAATAATTGTAAATTTTTAAAGTATAATCATTTTCCGCACGTCTTCAACTTTATGGACGGGGAAATTTTCAAGATGTCACAGCGTGAAAAGGAGAATATCATTGCACAGACCGTAAAAAATTACGGCGGCAAATTGCTGTCTTTTATTCGTCCAAAAGTAAACAATTCCGAAGATGCAGAAGATATTTTGCAGGAAGTTTGGTACCAATTCAGCAACCTGACCAATATTTCAGAAATTGTGAATGTGAGTGCGTGGTTATACACGGTTTCCCGCAACAAAATTACCGACAGTTACCGTAAAAAAAAGACCGAAAATCTTGAGGATTTCGTGTACGAAGATGAAGACGGAACATTTTCCATCAAAGATATTTTATTGCTGGATGATTCAGAAAATCCGGAACTTTTGGCTTTTCGGGAAGAAGTTTGGAAAGCGCTCTTTTCCGCGTTGGATGAACTTCCGGAAAAACAGAAATTGGTTTTTACAGAACACGAAATTGAAGGCAAGAAACTCCAGGAAATCGCAGATGAACAGGGAGAAAATTTAAAGACGATCATCAGTAGAAAAAATTATGCAATCAAACATTTAAGAAAGAGAATGACGGTTTTGTATAAAGATTTAAACAGTTAAAAAAGTAGAAAATGAAAAATAGATTTAAAGGGAAAATTGTACTTTTTGTATTGCTTGCAATTGCCATGTTTTTCGCGGTTTCAGCAATCGTAATGGTGCTTTGGAATCATTTGCTTCCCGAAATTTTGGGGGTGAAAGCGATTACATTTTGGCAAGCTTCCGGGATTTTAATTTTATCTAAAATTCTTTTCGGAGGATTTCACGGCAAAAAAGGTTTCGGCAGAGAAAAATTCCAGAAATTAAAAGAGGAAAGAATGAGCGGAATGACCGAGGAGGAAAAAGAAAAATTCAAGGAAATGTGGAAAAAACGCTGCGAACGCGGATTTTTCCGAGATCAATGTTAGAGAAATTATAAAATATCATTAGAAGCGGGCTTTAGCCCGCTTTTTTATGGAGTCTTGCGGTGGCTTTAGCCAAAAATTATTATCAGTTATAATATAAAATTTAAAGTAAAAACCCGTTGTACCCGTCTTCATTAAAAAGAGGCCATCACAAAATTTGAATCTAAAAATTTTTAAAGTAAAATTCAAATTCAGTCGTCTTCATTTATATAACAAACGTTAAAATTAAAATTTAAAAAAAAATGAAAAATTCAAGGTTAAAAGGAGTATTCGGAGTTTTAGCAGCAGTAGGAATTGCGGTCGCCGTAAAAAAAATGGCAGACCGCAAAAAAACCATGAAAGACATTTTCGAGGAATATGACATCAAAGAAAGATCGCCATTTGGTTTTGCAGACAAGATCCGCGAAATGGATGATGAAAAATATGCAGAAATGAAAGCGAAAATCAAAGAAAAATTTGCCTCAAAGCATTGCTGCAAAAGACATTCGGGACGAAAATTTGCAGAAGCATAAACCATTTTCGACGAACTCAATTATTTGTTGAAACGGAAAGATTTTTTCTTTTCGTTTTTTTTATTTTTTCTGAGGCGCCTTTTTGACATCGTCGAAAAGGTAATTGTTATTTTCTGGGGCGCCTTTTTCCGCCCTCCATTCCCGCTTTTTTTGTTCCGCTGCGCTCCACAAAAAAGAGCTCCATTCAGGTCGGGGCGCAATTTTGATTCTTAAATAAAGTCCGGATTAATCGAAAAGTCCTATTTTTGCAGGAAGAAATTACATTGTACATTTTACAAGCTACATTTATACATTTTAATTGAAAAACTACTATTATTTTCTCGGCATTCAGGAAAACGCTTCCGGAGAAGACATTAAAAAAGTTTATCGAAAATTATCATTAAAATACCATCCGGATAAAAATCCCGGTGATGATTATTTTGAGAACCGTTTTCGCGAAGTTCAGGAAGCGTATGATATTTTGGGCGATCCAGAAAATCGCAGAATCTACGACGCAAATTTAGGCCATCAACAGAGAAGTTACCGCCCGACTTTGCCGCCATTTATCAAAACTTTTTCAGCGAACAAAATCAGAGTTCAGAAAGGCGAGGAAGTCATCATTAACTGGCAAACGAACAATGCAGACATTGTGAAAATTTTGCCCTTTGGGTTAGAAAAAGCGTACGGAGAACGGACTTTTAAAATTACGGAATTCAAAGACGGAAAATTTCAGATTCTGTGTCATGCCACCAATTCTTTGCTCAATAAAACAGTCGTTCGTGCGATTACCATTACAGAAACTTTTGAAAATAAAGGAGAGGAGATCCGTAGTGAAGTTGAAAAGATCTTCAAACCCGCAAAACCGACTTTCCAAAATCCGGCGGGATTTTCAGGAAAAGTGCAAATTATTTTTGCCCTTGTTTTTATTCTGATCTTAATTTTAATCCTGATCAGAAATTTTAATCAATAAGGTGATTTTTGCTAAAAAATATTAAGCCATTTTCAGACGACCCGGACATTTCTTGCAGCGTTTCCCTTTTTTAAATTTCTTACAACACTTTTTCTTTAAACATAATAACTCCTCAGAATCACCATTGAAAGGCAACAAGGGCGCAATTTTAAAAGGGATGATTGGTAAATTCATGCTGCAAAGATAATACTTATTTAGAATTGTTCAAAATTATAATATTCCATTTAGGTGATAAATGTCAATTGTTCGTTTCGCAAAAAATTGTATTTTTACGAACCTCTATTTCTAATAAAATCTACAGTAAAAATATGAACACCACCCAATTTGTAAACCGTCACATTTCTTTGAATGAAGCTGATAAAGAAGCAATGTTGAAGAGAATAGGCGTTTCTGGCATTGATGAACTGATTGATCAGGCGATCCCGAAATCAATTCGTTTAGAGAAAAATTTAGAGATCTCACCCGCACTTTCGGAGTATGAAATGTTGGCGCATTCCAAAGATCTGGCTTCGAAAAATATCGAATTCGAAAATTATATCGGGTTTGGTTATCACAGCACCATTTTGCCAAGTGCAATCCAAAGAAATATTTTAGAAAATCCATCTTGGTACACCGCTTATACGCCTTATCAAGCAGAAATTGCGCAAGGTAGGCTAGAAGCATTGTTGAATTTTCAAACCGTAGTTTGTGATTTAACCGGATTTAAATTAGCGAATGCGTCACTGCTCGATGAAAGTACAGCAGCTGCGGAGGCGATGCACATGTTTTTCGAAAGCAGAACCAAAGACCAGAAAAAAGAAGGAGCCATCAAATTCTTCGTTTCGGATCTTGTTTTGCCACAAACCATTGCAGTGTTAAAAACTAAAGCAGAAGGTTTAGGAATCGATATCATCATCGGGAATTATAAAAATCACCAGTTCAATAATACGTATTTCGGGATCTTGTTGCAATATCCAGGAAAGAACGGAATCATTATCGATTACACCGAAAATATTAAATATTACAAAGAGCACAACTTACAAGTTGTGGTTGCATGTGATCCTTTGGCGTTGGTGAAATTGAAATCTCCTGCAGATATGGGTGCAGATTGCGCAGTCGGAACAACACAAAGATTCGGAATTCCGATGGGTTACGGTGGTCCTCACGCGGCATTTTTCGCCTGTAAAGACGATTACAAAAGAGATATTCCGGGTAGAATTATCGGAGTTTCCCAAGATGTTTACGGAAAACGTGCCTTGAGAATGGCGCTTCAAACCCGCGAACAACACATTAAAAGAGAAAAAGCAACTTCAAACATCTGTACTGCACAGGTTCTCTTGGCTGTAATGGCGGGAATGTACGCTGTATATCACGGACCAAAAGGTTTGAATTTTATTGCTGATCAAATCCACTTCAAAGCAAATGCATTGAGCGATGGCTTAAAAACTTTAGGATACGATGTCGTAGAAGAAGCGATTTTCGATACAGTGAAGTTCCGCATTCATGAAGATGAGAAAAATGCTTTGTTGATTGTGATGAGAGATCATAAGATCAATCTGAATTATTTTTCAGAAGGAGTTGTAAGCATTTCTATCAACGAAACTTCTACCAAAGAAAAATTGCAGACTTTATTCGATGCTTTTGCGCAGTTCAAAGACAAGCAAAGCTTCAAACTAATCATCAAGGAAGAAGTTCATATTCCGGCAGAATCATTAAGAACAGATGCTATTCTAAAAGAAGAAGTTTTCCATAAATACCATACTGAAACCGAATTAATGCGCTACATCAAGCGTTTGGAAAGAAAAGATTTATCCTTAACTCATTCCATGATTTCCCTCGGTTCATGCACCATGAAACTCAATGCAGCCACGCAAATGTTGCCGCTTTCTTGGTCAGAATGGGGAAATGTTCATCCATTTGTACCTACCGAACAAGCAGGAGGTTATCAATTCTTAATTAAAGAGCTGGAAAAAGATTTAGCAGAAATCACCGGATTTGCTGGAACTTCTTTACAACCCAATTCTGGTGCACAAGGAGAATATGCAGGTTTAATGGTGATCCGTCAATACCACAAATCACGTGGCGAAGCGCATCGAAATATTGCCTTAATTCCACAGTCTGCACACGGAACCAATCCGGCTTCTGCAGTAATGGCGGGAATGAAAGTGGTTGTAGTAAAAAATCTGGAAAACGGAGAAATCGATTTCGAAGATTTGAAAGCGAAAGCAGAATTGCACAGTGAAAACCTTTCTGCAGCGATGATCACGTATCCTTCAACTTACGGATTGTTCGATGAAAATATTAAAGACATCACGAAATTAATCCACGAACATGGTGGACAGGTTTATCTGGACGGTGCCAATATGAACGCACAGGTTGGATTTACCAGTCCCGGAAATGTAGGAGCCGACGTTTGTCACCTTAATCTTCACAAAACTTTCGCCATTCCTCACGGTGGAGGTGGACCTGGAGTTGGACCGATCTGCGTTGCCGCACATTTGGTTCCTTTCTTACCTTCCAATCCGAATATTAAAATTGGTGGAAAAGAATCGATTGATGCTATTTCCGGAGCGCCTTACGGATCCAGTTTGGTGCTGAATATTTCTTATGCCTACATCAAAATGCTCGGAACAGCAGGTTTGATGAAAGCTACGGAACACGCCATTTTAAATGCCAATTATCTGAAAGTAGTTTTGGGAGAACATTTCCCGATCTTATACGCCAACAAAAATAACAGAGTTGCGCACGAATGTATCGTCGATTTCCGTCCGTTTAAAGCGGTTGGAATTGAAGTTGCCGATGTTGCCAAAAGATTGATGGATTATGGTTTCCACGCACCAACAGTGAGTTTCCCGGTTGCCGGAACCATGATGATCGAACCTACAGAATCTGAAAATAAAGCAGAACTCGACCGTTTCGCAGAAGCGTTAATTTCTATTAAAGGAGAAATTGACGAGATCGCAAACGGCGATGCAGACGAAAAAAACAACGTGTTGAAAAACGCGCCACACACCGAACAAGTGGTGATTTCTGATTCCTGGGACAAACCCTACAGCCGGGAAAAAGCAGCCTATCCTTTGGAATGGGTTCGCGAACACAAATTCTTCGCTACCGTTTCCCGCGTTGATGAAGCGTTTGGCGACCGAAATCTGATCTGTACCTGCGCTCCAATCGAGAGTTACATGGACTAATACATTTTTGAAATAGCAAATCCCCTTCAATTTTGAAGGGGATTTTTTTTGATTTAAAGCTCAAAGTCGGAGACTTTGCCAGCTGATAATTTATAAGTCACCTGGATTACCTGGATTGTTTTTTAATTGGTGGCTGTCATAATATGCATGTATTTGATTGTTCAACGCAAGTTCATTTAATTTTGATTCAATTCCTTTTATTACATTTACTTTCTTAGTAATATCGTAAAATTCAAGTTCGCTAATACTTTTATTTAAAATTCCGATTTTATTATCTAAAATAAAATTTCTATCATTTAAATCATCTTGTCTCGTTAAGTCGATTTGAATCACTTGGTCATTTTTGTTTATTGAATAAAGCATTTTTCGAAATAAATTTCCTTTTCTACCCCATATCAAAGCAAATAGCAATTTCCTAGTTTCTAAAGAGGTGTTTTTCAAAAATTGTTCTGAAAAATTGATTTCACTATTTGCATCTATAAATTTATATAGTATATTAAATAATTCATCATAATTAATGCTTTTGTTAATCAACTCATCATCCGTATAGATAAATCTTAAATTTTGTCTCTCTTTATCGAAAAGATCATTTTTTACTTTATTATAATTCTGCGCTAAATCACTATTCGTAGTCCGTAAATTTTCTAATTCAGAAGTTAAGTTTTGTATTCTCTGTTTATTTAGTACATCTGAATTTCGAATTCTTTCTTCATACGATCTTTTTAAATCCTCCATTGATGAATTATATTCTTCAATCTCTTTTTTTCCAGATAATATTTTTTCTTTGTCATACTTGTGTTGTGTAGATGCTAAATCATGTTTCCAATCTATGTTTTTTGAATCATTTAGGAGTACTTTCCTTCTATTGTTCGGTACTCTCAATAATGCCTCGATTCCCCACATTAAAATAGGGAACAATGTTGAAATCAAAAAACTTGCAGCAACAAGCAAAATTAAATTCCAAAAATGATCCCAGAAAGTCCAATTTCTATATAAATAAGTAATATTATTTATTTTGCCCTCTACTGATGATTTCGAAAATAAATAAATGGAAATCGGCTTCCAATAATTTAATATTACCAAAGTAATATAAAAGGGAATTATTGGTAATTTTAGTCGCTCCTTTGCAGCATCTTTTGTTTCCTTGTAGTAGTCTAAAATGTATTTAAAAGTATCGGTATTACTAATCATAGGTTATTTAGTTTTATGAATGATTGTAACTTATTTTTGAGAATATTTAAAAATAAATTTTGATATTGATCTTCATTCTTAATTAATCAAATATACCAATAAACTTCAAACCTCACCACAGAATTCACTTGCTACCTAAGATTATTCTTCAACACAAATAATCCCGAACCAGTCGGGATTATTTTTAGTAAAAATTTTAGTTTAAGGCTTTGGTGCGTTCTTCGATTTCGGAGTATCATCAATACTGATTCCCCAATCTGCGAGCTTTTTCGGGTTTCTGCCGGTAACCTTGTCAAGGTTTCAAACCTTCACAAGGTTAGAAAATAATGGCTCAAAGTCAGGAGACTTCGCAGCGGGAGCTTTCTTGTAATTATAGATTTTGCTCCATAAAATGATGGAGCAATAAAGTTTCGGAGCAAAAATTTTTATTCCTTACTTTTAAGGCTTATTTTTGGGTTCCTATTATGATTTTAAACAGCCTTTATACGCATCAACGCACCGGTAAAAACCTTGCAACTTCTGCATCCAGAACCGATTTCCAACGGGATTTTGACCGCATTATTTTTTCTGCCGCTTTCCGAAGACTGCAAAATAAAACCCAAGTTTTTCCGCTTCCGGGAAGTGTTTTTGTTCACAACCGATTGACGCATTCGCTCGAAGTTTCTTCTGTAGGACGAAGTTTGGGAAGTGTCGTCGGCGATTTTATCTTCAAAAACTACGAAAAAGACCTCGATGAAAATGCGCGGAATTTTTATCAACACCAACTTCATAATGTCATTGCTGCAGCATGTCTGTGTCATGATGTGGGCAATCCTGCGTTCGGACATTCCGGTGAAGATGCCATTGCGAGTTATTTCGAAAAAAATGAACGTGATCTGAAGCAAAAATTCTCCGAAAAAGAATGGGCAGATCTCGTCAATTTTGAGGGAAACGCCAATGCGATTCGGGTTTTGACCCATCAGCAAAAAGGCAAAGATGATGGTGGAACGCAACTTACGTATTCTACTTTGGCGAGTATTGCAAAATATCCTTGTGAAGCCATTGCAAAGAAAAAAGGCGTAATTCACCGGAAGAAATTTGGCTTTTTTCAAAATGAAAAAGATACTTTTCTGGAGATTGCAAGATCAGTGAATATGCTTCAGGAAAACGAAGAACCAACCATCTTTAAAAGACATCCTTTTGTTTGGCTTGTGGAAGCTGCAGATGATATTTGCTACAACATTATCGACATGGAAGATGCGCACCGCTTGGGAATTGTCTCCACTTCGGATTGCGAAAATCTCTTTTTTGAACTCATTAAATCGGAAAATCAAAACACGAAGAGGGTAGAAGACAAACTGGCGGTTTTGACGAATGCAAACGAGCGGATTTCTTATCTGCGCGCAAAAGTCATCAATGCTTTGATCAATAAATCCCTCGAAATTTATGAGGCTAATTTCAGCAAAATCTTAGAAGGCAATTTCGAAACTGCTTTGCTGGATCTTTATAAAAGCGAAAACAAATCTCTGCAGGAAATCGAAAGTTTTTCCATCGAGAAAATTTACGGTCACAAAGCCGTGGTAGAAATAGAAAACGCCGGTTATAATGTGATGAATGAACTGCTGAATCATTTTATTCCGCCCATTTTGAAGGAGAAATCAATACATAAATCCTACGATAAAATGGCTTTGAAATTATTGCCACAACAGTTTTTATATGAAGACGGAACGGATTATCAAAAGGTTTTGGGCGTGATCGATTTTGTCTCCGGAATGACCGACAATTTCGCCACCGATCTTTACCGAAAAATTAAGGGAATCGATATTGGAATGACGATGTAATCAGCCAGCAAAATTGTTTAGCCACCGATCGATAAAATTTTTTCCGTTTTCATACATGATTCCGCGGACGATTTTTTTCAACTCAGCGGTCGATTTTCCGAAGAGAATTCGGGTGCCGCCATTTTCATTTACATAGGCTTTTTCTGCCACCGGAATCCATTTGATCATATTAGCTTCTAGTTCTTCTAAGGAGGAAATGTCGGGCGAGATTTTCAAGGGTTCGATCAGACCATCAAAATCGCTTCCGAGACAGATCTGATTCCACGGTTCGGCGATATCGGTTTTGAGCAGACCGACCTGAATAATGTGAATAATATTGAAACAGAAAGATAACGGATGTCGGTCTTCTTTGGTAGGAATCAGCCAGCTTTCGTTCTCAACGATCATAGATTCCATCGTATTTAGAGGTAAGTTCTTCACGGTGATTTGGGGGAAGTGGGTGTGGAAATCGGCGGTACTCAGATATTCGTTTTCGCTCGTTAAGCTGATTCCATATTCGGATTGAAAGCCTAAAATCCTTACATCCAGACTCATTCCTATGATTCCGTTGCTGTTTAAAATTTCTGTGATATCTTCATCCATTAAATTGATCGACCAAGGATTAAAGGTGAAATCATTATTAACAAAGGAACCCCATTTTCCACAGATTTTTTTCTCCATTTCTATAGAAACCGCGCGCGTTCCTTCATAATTATAGACGGTACAGCTGTTTCTTTTCAAAGCGTTTTTCCACTCATTCACCGTATAACCTGTAACTCCTATATGAGAAGCGATGATTGGGATTTTTTCGTATTTTTTTTCTTTCTGAATTAATGTTTTTCGGAAGTCGTAGTAATCTTGGCGGGATTTTAATCCTAAATGTTTCACATCAATTAAAACCGGGCGATACTCATTTTTATGGTTGGTCATCGAGTAGCATTTTTCGATCACATCATATCCCAAAGAGGAAATTCCGTTTCCGAACGGATAGAAAGAAGGGTGTTTCAGCATTTTCATACCAAAAGCATGGGTGGCTAGAAATTGTTCGTTGATGTGCGTGAGATGAGTGAGGGTAAGATAAAGAAGATCCATATTTTCTTTGGAGAGGCTTTTGTAAAATTTCTCCAGATTAACCGCCGGATTTTGGTTGTAATTCGCGGTCGGTTCTTCACCGTTTTCGGTATCTATAATCATTTCTCGCCAAAGGTGATCTGCATCCTGCGATATTTTTTTGAGTTTCTTAAGGTCGGTGAAACGGTCTTCGATGTAATCGATTTGAAGAGGATTACCGATTAATAATTTACTGAAATTATGGGAACCTTCTAGACTTAAAATAATATTTAGGCCATTTTCCAGGGCTTTTTTGTTGCTATTTCTAGATAGAATCGCGATGGTACTTTCCTGATGATCGCGCAATTTTTTGTAGAGACTTAGTTCCATTAGCATCAAGCGGTAGTAGGAGATTTCGCCATTGCGAACTTTTTCAAAGAAAATTTTATCAAGCGGATTAGAAAATTTACTTTTTAAAACAGTACCGAAAAATCCGCGGCTGTCTGCAAACCCAAATTCAAGATTTACAATGGCAGCGACGGCATAATTTACATTTCCTTTTTTACATTGCTGAATGCTGCTCTGGCTTTTTAGGATGTGAATGAAAAGTTCATCGACAACACTCGTAAAGACATTAGACATTCTCACCGGTTGCGTGAGATCTTCGAATGTTTGGATGGATGGTGGAATCGAACCATCGTAGGAACTGAGGAAATTTTTGAACAATGGATGCAAATGCAGATCGAAATATTTTTTTTCCATGGCTATATTTTTTTATAACTGTCAAAGTACATTTTTAAGATTTTTTCGGAATCGGTGACTGCGTTGATACTGTCTGATTCAAAAATACTCGAAACGGGATTTCCGGTCATGGCCGAAACCGCAATTCGTGATCGCTCGGTCATCGCCATTTCTTGACTGGATTCTTGCGCAGAAATGTTTTTTTTGAGCAGGGCTTTCCAAAGAAAATGGACGGCTTCCCGAACTCCCAAATCCCATTCCTGACGAGGATCATTGGCGTAAGCATATTTTTTGTCATCGACATCAGGTAATTCACATTTCAGGAGTTCATAAACATTGAGTATTCCGGCGCCATAATTTTCGGTGTCCCAAACTGGAGGTTTCGTTGCAGATTCTTTCAAACAAATTCTGAATGCTTCCACCATTTGCCACGGAAATTTATATTTCTCTAAAATTTTTTCACGGTACGTGGCTTTCCAAAGTGCTGCAGCCGCTGCAACATGTGGTGCGGCGTAACTGGTTCCGCTTCCATAGACCATAATTTCATTATATTTCTCATCCATCGAGGGAACATACACATCTTCGCCGGGTGCAGAAATATCGACTTCAGTTCCGTAACAGCTTCCACGCCATGGTTTTTGATTGGGATTGGTGGCAGAAACAGCTATTGTTCCGGGATATAGCGCAGGTGAAACAACCATTTCCACTTCATTTCCCGAAGCACAAACCCAGATGATTCCGTTGTCGTACGCTACTTTTGCAGCTTCTGCAATCATCGGTCGCGGATAAGTTCCCATGCACATAAACATCACATCAGCATTGGTATGCACCGCTTGATTCACGGCATCAACGATATTTTTTCCTCTGTTGATCAGGACTACAGATTCTGAGATGCGATACGGAATAATATTTACTAAAGTGTTTTTCTTTTCATCGCATAAAAGTCCGTAATTTCCATCGCTTTTAAAGACCGCACTCATGTCACCACCAGTTATAATACTTGCTGTTCTGGTACCGTGTCCCGGATGTTTCAGAAAACCTGTTCTCATGTCATCGCGTGCATCAGAACCATCGACGAAATCTTCGTCACAGTCAAAATTAAATCTTCCTTTCACCTTTGCATGATCGGTATAACCGGTATCGAGTTGAACCAGATTTATTTTTTTAAGATTTTCAATGATGGTATTGATTTCCAAATCAAGCGCTTTTTCGTCGTGATCATGAACCGAATTTTTTTCTTTTACGATGGACATCAGCAATGAATGGACACCGTTTTCTGTGCTTTTTTCTGTTGGTAAACCTACCGCGGATCTGTTCCAAAGACGTTGATTGAGTACATCGGAATCATCGATTTTAAAATAAGTAGAGGCGCTCCATTTTGTTTTAAAGTCATCTTGTCTTCCTGCGGCGTTGCTGGTTTTCATATTTTCCAACATGTCGGATTCTGTGAGTTGATTGTGGGATTTGCTTTTTTTGAGGAGATCGGTTTCCATTTCCAGATCAGGAGTCGCGGTTTTGATTTGGGGTAAAGCTTCTAGTTTCGCCGCAAGTTCCCAAGGATTTTCGCTGGTTCGTAAGGTGATATACTGTATGATTTTTTGCGAAGGAATGGTAGAAAGAGGAAACAAAGGTTCTGAACTGATTGCGGTTGGAACAAGTTTTTTATAGTTTTCTTTCCAATCTTCTTGCATCGTCAGAATATTCGAAAGTTCTATTTCAAAATGCAGAATGGGAACATTGTCTTTTGTGGAATTATTCTGAATCATATTCACTGCTTGATTTAAAACCGATTCTTTGGAATTTTTCATTTCGTTTATTGGTTTTTCTTTATTGAATTCTGAGGAGGTATTTTGAATTTTTTCTGACTGCTCTTTGCCGAGAATTGTATTTTTCAAGGAGGTCATCTCCTCGGATAATTTTATATTTCTGATGCAGCGAATGAGGGAACTAACGCGGATGCCTTCATTTCCGAGCCAATCGATCGTTTCATCGGCGTCGCCTTCTTTATATACACCGCCATCTTTTCGTAACCACTGTCCTTGCGGATTTTTATTGGGAATGCTGCTGTGATGCAGTGCAACAACTTCACCAGTTCCTAAACCGATCACCACAGCTCCTGATGAGCCAGGAAGCGTGTCGGATTCATAAATTAAAAAATCATCTTTCAGCGTTAACATTCGGATGTCCTTCATGACGGTTTTTTTGTAATCCCCTTTTGGATGTTGAATGACCACACAATTTTCACCTTCAATTATTTTTCCCAAAGTTTCATCCAAAATGGTACACGGAATATCACTAATGTTTTTACCTTCTTTCGCCTTATCGGAAACGGCGACAATTGTAAAATCTAAACCGCTGTTGGGGTTGCCTGCATCTGGTTCGTAAGAAGAAGTCATGAATAATTTTTCGGGCACAAAACCGAAAGTTTGCACTTTTTTAGTTTCATTGTTTTCGTCGAGTTCGTAGTAGAACTGAACCATGGAGTTTTTGGCTGTTTCCGCATCGGGAAAAACGTGATTGTTGGTAATTAGAATTCCAGGTGCTACTAAAAAACCTGTTCCATAACCCGAATTTCCGTAGCGCGTTTTTATGGTAATTCTTCCAACAGATTCCGAAATTTTTAGAATTTTATAGAGGATATTGATATCCTGAAAATTTGGCACCCCATTAATTCGCTCTAAAGCAGCTGAAATAGGCATGTTTTCCCGTGCAATTCTCTTCGAAAGTTTATCACTGTCTGTTTGAATATCGGTAAGAGTGGCTTCACCCATACGATTTTCATGGATTCCTTTCTTTATACTGTCGATTTTTTCGGTTGCCTGCTGAAAACGCTCGTAGGCAAGATCATTAATAAATTTTTGGGATGACATTTTTCGGTAATTTTAGTTTTATTAATATTAAAGAGAAACGTATAAATTGAATATTGTAGAACAAACTATTTTTAAAATTTCACCTCAATCAGCTTTAGCGTTTCAGCTGATTCTTTCTTCTGTGACGGGATTTTTAATACATTATAAAAAATAATTATAAATTAACATTTCCTTAAAAAGTCGTTTAATACATTGAAATGAAGTGTTTTACCTTTTTGTACTATCAAAATTACAATAAAAATAGCTATGTTGGTCATAACAAATTAATAAACAGTGTTTTCCCCCATTAAAAAGGGTGTTTTAACCCTTTTTTAATGGTGATGTTAATTTTTTAATTATCTTTATGAAATATCAGCAAAAAAATTGCTGAAGAATTAAATATTAAAATTGAATCATGGCATTTTTAGGAGTTTTAGTCTTTTTCGGACTTATCGTTTTATTCGCATCCTTCTTCACTGTGAAGCAGGCAACGGCAGCAATTGTAGAGCGTTTAGGGAAATTTCACGTGGTACGTCAATCAGGATTGCATTTGAAAATTCCCTTTATCGATCAAGTTTCTAAACGGATGAATCTGAGAATTCAGCAGTTAGATGTGATCATCGACACCAAAACTTTAGACAATGTTTTTGTGCGGATGAAAGTTTCTGTTCAGTATCAGGTGATTTTTTCTCAGGTTGCCGATTCCTTTTACCGTCTGGAAAACCCAGAGAATCAAATCACTTCTTATGTTTTTGATGTGGTCCGTGCGGAAGTTCCTAAGTTGAAACTGGATGATGTTTTCGTAAGAAAGGATGATGTGGCAATTGCCGTAAAACGTGAACTTCAGGAAGCGATGCAAAGTTATGGGTATGACATCATCAAAGCATTGGTAACCGACATCGATCCTGATGAGCAAGTAAAACATGCGATGAATAGAATTAATGCCGCAGAAAGGGAAAAAACTGCAGCAGAATATGAATCGGAAGCACAAAAAATTAGAATTGTTGCAGTAGCAAAGGCAGAAGCAGAATCCAAAAAATTACAAGGACAAGGTATTGCAGATCAGCGACGAGAAATCGCGGCTGGTTTAGTAGAATCTGTAAAAATGCTGAATGAAGCCAATATCAATGCGCAGGAAGCTTCGGCTTTGATCGTGGTGACGCAGCATTATGATACGCTTCAAGCGATTGGTTCTAGCAATAAGAGCAGTTTGGTTTTATTACCAAATTCTCCCAATGCAGCCAATACGATGTTGAATGATTTAATGGTTTCTATGGCCGCGACACAGAAAATGGATGATGTGAAGTAAGTCATCTGAATTTTATAAAATGAAAACCAACCTGAGAAAGTTGGTTTTTTTTTTAACTATTTTTTTAATTTACTTTTTTAAATGTTAAATAATCTTAAATTTGAAAAAATTAAAAAAATTTACGATGAGTAAAACTACTATTTTGGGGCTTCTCGCAATGTTTGCGGTATTAGTTTCCTGCCAAGTAAATGTTCCAATGAACGCGGAATATTTAAATAAACCTTCCAAGGTTGGAATTTTTGTCAATGTAAATGATCCGAAAAAACATAGAGAAGGATCTCAAGGTTTATTGGATTTGGCAGTAACTTCCGGCGATAAATATCAACCCTTGTTGGATCTGGCAAAGGAAAAAATTGTTTTTAAAAATGATTTAACTGCTATTTATTCTGAGGCTTTAAAGGCGAAAGGAAAGGAAGTAATTATTATCGACGAAATTTTTGATCCTAAAACCGCAACTAAATTTAAAGGTGATAAAGCAGAAGGTAAAAAATACGCTTACTACGATTTGAGAAATTTAAAAGAAAAATACGGAGTGGATGATGTTATTTTCGTGAATGTAAATTGGGGCGTGATGATCAGTTATTACAGCATGATTGAAACCGGAAGAGGAGGTTATATTTATCTGGATAATAATGTGTTGAACACAGCGGACAATACGTTGTATTTTGCTCAAAACAATGTGAAAATGGAAATCATCAAAGGGAAATGGAATACGCCACCAAACTATGATAATGCAATCGGAAAAATTACGGAAGCGGTAAATAAAGCCTTGGATGCAGAAAAAAATATTTTCAAATAATCAATTTGAAACACAGCAAAGCCCGAGTAATTTCGGGCTTTTTTTATGCTTTAAACTTCTGTTTTCCAATTAGTAATTCAAAAAACATTTTGAAATCGGACAGTAAACTCCAAAGAGGATATTTAAAAGTTGCAGGTCGATTTTTCTCGAAAACGGCGTGACTGAACCATGCAAAACCATAGCCGAAGATCGGAATGTACCAAAGAAATCTTTCTTTCCCGGATTGAATGACGTAAATGATGACGATAAAAATTAAAAGCGTTCCAATAAAATGGAAAACCCGTGTTCCTAATCGTCGGTGTTCACTCAGATAAAATGGATAAAATTCTTTGAACGTTTTTATGCGGTCTGACATTTTTTTTTACTTTAAGTCTGCGGTAGAATTTTTGCGAAGTTTACTGTTTTTGAATCCGTAGGAGAAATAAATAACCAATCCGATTGCAAACCAAACTAAGAACCAAAACCAGTTGTTGTGGCTCATTCCCGTAAGAAGATACAGGCACGAACTTAAACCCATTAACGGAATTAAAGAAAGGTTTTTTACAAAAGCTAAAACACAAAGTCCTAGATTAATCACAATAAAAAAGAACATCGAAATACGGAATTCGCCTGCAGTTTCATGATCCCAATTCATCAAGGTGTGAAAAAACTCAGGTTGCCACCAGTAAAAGAATAGAAGTCCGCCCAAGAAAATAACGGGAAAAATAATTTTGGCATTGATGTATGGCAAATGAAATCTGCCTTTCAGTTTTTCTTTCGATGGAAGCAAGAGCACACCACCACAAACCAAGACAAACGCGAAAATAGTTCCGATGCTTGTAAAATCTAAAATAAATGATTTATCGGTGAACAAAATTGGTACACCGACCACGATTCCTGTGAGAATTGTCGCGAATGCGGGAGTTTTATGTTTGGGATGAATTTCCATGAATTTCTTTGGCATCAAACCATCGCGGCTCATCGCATACCAAATTCTCGGTTGTCCCATTTGGAAGACAAGTAAAACCGTTGTAATGGCAATAATAGCACCCAATGAAACAACCAATTCCATCCAGGCAATATTGGCATTAGACTTTTCAAAGATAAAAGCAAGCGGATCACCAATTCCTTCGAATTTTCTGTAATCGACCATTCCAGTTAGAACCAAGGTCAAAATAATGTAAATTATTGTACATAAAACGAGGGAAATAATCATTCCACGCGGAAGATTTTTCTGAGGATTTTTAGTTTCTTCAGAGAGTACACTTAATGCATCAAAACCAATATAGGCAAAGAAAACGCCAGAAACAGCACTCATCACACCTGCAAAACCATTCGGCATGAAAGAGGGAGTGTGCGTAACCGTACTTACAGGAAACCAGTTGTCGGTATTGATAAATGCAATTCCCATCGCAATCACCATTAAAATGATAAACAGTTTTAAAATAACAAAAAGATTATTTAAATTCTTTGATTCTTTAATCCCAACATAAACCAACCAAGTTATTAAACCATTAATAACCAAAGCAGGAATATCTAAAATGATTTTTAAATTTCCCACAAGTGGAGCAGTTTTCCAAGCATTAATTAATTCTAAATTTTGAGAACCACCAAAGAAAGCTTTTTTCGCTTCAGGATAACTGCAGGTTAGAAACTCGGGAATATGTACCCCAATTCGACCCATAAAGCTTGTAAAATAGTCGCTCCAGGAAAATGCAACATATATATTTCCGAAGGAGTATTCCATAATTAAAGCCCAACCAATAATCCAGGCAATCAATTCACCAAAACTTGCATAGGCATACGTATATGCGGAACCAGCGGTTGGAATTCTACTTGCAAATTCTGCATAACATAATGCGGTAAAACCACATGCAACACCACAAATTACGTATAAAACAATTACACCAGGACCACCCCGAAAAACGGCTTCACCGAGACTGCTAAAACTTCCTGCACCAATGATTGCGGCAATACCAAAAAATACGATATCCCAAACGCCTAAAACACGTAATAAACCGGAAGGATGATCATCTGCACTGTAGTTTTTTCTTCTGAAAAGCTGATTCATATAGGGAAGTTATTTACACAAATGTAAAATAAAATTTCAGAAAATTGTTTTTTTTAAATTTTAAATACTAAAACAGGTGAAAAATGGGTTATAAATAATGGCTTAAATTTGTTAAAATTTTTAGGGGATGAGGAATTTCTATGTGTTACTTTTTCTTTTTACTTTTCTGTTGGGTAATTCGCAAACAGTAAATCTTTTCAATCCGGCAGATAACATTTCTTATCCTGCACAGCTTTACTTTTGTAGCGGTGAAACATTTAATTTAAAAGTAGATGCAGTCGCCACTTCGACAGGTGATTATGCAATGACCAAAGATTTACCATCGAATTTTCCGCTTACTGCAGGTGGAACAGCAATTAGTTTTCCCGCCACAGGAACAGATAAATTCAGCACGGCTTTTCCCATCGGTTTTAATTTCAGTTTTTATGGAAAAAATTATTCCAAAGTAGTTGCGGGAAGCAATGGAAGATTGGTTTTTACCAATGATGCAGAGCTTGATAATTTGAAAGATATCACTACTTACAAAGACCGAACTTTCAGCGGAATCACGGGATATAATTCCTATTCTGCACTGCCTTCCAAAGATTACAACAAGGTTTTTAAAAATAATCCAACGCAGGAACTCAATTTGGCTCAAATCTTTTTTGGTTATACCGATTTAATTCCGAAATCCTCACAAGGTAGTGTTACTTATTTATACAAAAACATTATTGTAGGAGGGGTTAATGCACTTTTGGTTTCTTACCAGAATCAGATCCGAAGCAATGGAGTAGGTGGATTTTCGAGTGTTACTTACAACAGTAGTATTTTGCTCCTAGAAAATGGCAAAATTATTATTTACGTCAATAACAAACTAGAAGATACCTACAATG
Source organism: Kaistella chaponensis (assembly GCF_900156725.1). GTDB lineage: Bacteria > Bacteroidota > Bacteroidia > Flavobacteriales > Weeksellaceae > Kaistella > Kaistella chaponensis. The sequence goes on from NZ_FTOI01000011.1 coordinate 63,054, forward strand.
CGATTTTAGGAATTCAAAATGATGATGCTTCTAAATTTAAAGTTCCGGTACATAGCAATGCCGCGTACAATTATAACAACGGACCCTGGAAAACAGAAGGTGTTGCATGGGTTTTTTCTCCAAATCAAAATTTAACGCCGCAATTTAAATGGTTTCAAAATTCAACTTTATTAGGTGAAACATCAAATTCTTTATCTGCATTTGCACCCAATGATGGCGATATTTTAAAGGTGGAAGTAACCTATCATGATCCAAGTGGCGCGCAAATCGGAAATGCAGTTTCTGATCAAGTAACGTTCAAAAAAATTGCGAAACCTGTTATTACGACGAGTGGTGGAAGTGGCTGCGTAAGTGGCGTTACAATGACGGTTGCCAATGATCCTGATCTAAATTTCAAATGGTTTCGCGTAGGAAATCCCACTGTTCTCGGTACCGCAAATTCTTACTACGCTACCCAAACGGGAAATTATTTGGTGCAAACTTCCCGAAAAACGGCGCCTGTTTGTTCTGTAGATTCTGATCCTTTCGCGGTTAATTTAAATTCTACAATTCCCCCATTTAATGCAAACAATATCACACTCAACTATTGTGATCAAATGGGAGCACCTTCAAAGATTATTAATTTGTACACCTATTATCCGCAAGGTTCCAATTATACGCTGAATTTCATGGATGGAGCAACTCTTATTCCTGATCCTGCGAATTTCGTCATGTCCTCAAATTCAGTAAAAACATTGACCGTAAATGCGAATGATCCCACATCTGGATGTTCCATCAACCAAAATTTTACGATCCGTTTTGATTCCGTTCCCACTGCAATTAATAATTTGGCCAAAAAATATTGTTTTGGAGAAACGTCTGTAGATATTTCTAAATATCTAACCGATCTTGCAGGTGCCAATTTTGCGATTTTTGATTATCAATATTCGGTAGATGGAATCAATTTCGCTTTAAATTCAATAATTGATGTCATGCAATATCCAAAAGTTTGGGTGAAAATTTCTCCGAAAAATGGAGCAAACGGTACTTGCAATACGACTTCTACACTGGTCTTTACTGAAGATGCAAAAATAATTGCAAATACGCCTACAACGCCATTGGCGCCGCAATGTGCAAGTGCCACACAAACTTTTGATTTGGCCTCATTGATTCCTCAGATTAATCCCGATCCTAATGTGACGGTAACTTTCCATAATACTTTGCAAAACGCAGCTGATGGAATTAATCCAGTTCCGTATAATTTTAGAAGCGGCCTCAATTACACTACTTTATATATCAGAGTTGTCAGTAACTTAACGGGTTGTGTTTCACCTGATCATCCCTCGATTACGCTTTTGGTGTATCTAAAACCTAAATTGCTCATCACTGCGATCACCAAAAAAAATTGTCAGGGAAATACTCACTTTAATTTGACTCAAAATTCAGTAAATCTAACCGATGCGCAAAGTCCGATCACTGTAAATTTAGAATATTATTCTACGACTGGAACGCTTTTAACTCCAAGTCAGATCCTGAATTACGACGCCAATGCTTTTGGTTTGAATCCATATATTAAACTGATTTATAACTCCACCTGCGATGATACGATTCCTATTACGCTCAATTATATTCCCAAACCTGCAGCAAGTTCTAATCAAATATTAATCTGCGAAGAAAAAGTGTATTCGCTCCAAAATTTTCAGAATTCTGTCATTTCAAATCCGTCTCAGTATTCCTTTGTTGATGCGAGTGGAAATGCACTTCCCAATAGTTTTGATGTAAGTGTATTACCGAAAACGATCCAGTTTTTTATTAAAGATAATCTCACAGGATGCATTTCCGATGTGCAGTCGGTCACTTTTGTAAAAGGTGGAAATTCGTCATTATTGAATACCGAAACCGATTATACACTTTGCGATACTGATTTTGACGGAAAAACTGTTTTTAATTTAGATTCTAAAAAAGCAATTTTTACCAATGATCCAAATGCGGTTTTTGAGTATTTTAAAGATGCAACTTATACCCAGTCAGTTTCGTTAAATTATACGAATGAAACGGCTTTTGCACAAACGATTTACGTGAGGATTACGCTTCCCGGATTTTGTTCCTCTTCCGCAAAAATTCATTTGAAAGTGAATACGCCAAGTAAATCTTCTACATTATTACCTAAATATTTTATTTGTTACAATGAAACTATCCCGATTGATGCAGGTTCAGAAAATACCGGGTGGAAATGGAGTACAGGTGAAACAAATCAAACGATAAGTATAAGTAAACCTGGGAATTATTCGGTCGTATTGACAAATTTGAGCGGTTGTAGTTACACCCATAATTTTATTGTTTCTGATGAGAATCAACCTAAAATTGAAGTCATCAATCTAACCAATAATTCGATCGAAGTCATTGCCAGTGGAGGCGTAAAACCTTATCGGTATTATTTTAATGGCGTTCCGCAATCGTCAAATATTTTGAATAATCCAACGGACCGATCTTATGTCATCCAGGTCGAATCTGCGACAGGATGTTTCGGTCCACCGAAAACCATTTATTTTATCAAGATTAATAATGCTTTTACACCAAATTCCGACGGAATTAATGATGTTTGGAATGTAGAAAATTTAAATAAAATGGAGCAAGTTTCGATGGTAATCGTTGACCGAAACGGAACGAAAGTTTTCGAGTCTACCGATCCAAATAAAACGGAATGGGATGGAAAACAAAATGGCAGAACTTTACCGACTGCTGCTTATTGGTACATCATTTCGTGGTACGATGCAGTAACGCAAAAAACCGAACAACGACAAGGTTGGATTTTGGTAAAAAATAGAAATTAAGCCGATTAAGATTTTTATGCAAATAAAATCTACTGCTGAAAAGATGAATTAGAGTCCTGAAAAATAGATGGAAATCCGATTTAATTTCTGCAGCATAGAAAAGTTCAAAGCGAAGGATTTTATCACTTTTTATCGAAAATTATAGAAATTCATCTTTTTCATTTTCAAAGAAATAGATAGTTATCCACATTTCCACAACCATCAAATAAAGTTGTGTAGGCAATAAGTTTTCTTTATTTTCGTTGATTAAATGTGGAAATTATTCGGGGAATTTAATTCCTGAATTCTTCATTAATTCTAAAACCTTCCGAAAATCAGGAATTCATGAATTCAAAAAAAATCTTCATCGCAACGGCGATTTTCTATTTCGGTTTATCCGAGGCTCAACAATCTCAATATTTTAGCGACCGTGAAAATTACCGCTTCAATCTCGCAGAAAATCTTTACCAAAATAAAATATACAACGCGTCTCAGTTTGAATATGCGCGACAATATTTCTACAACGAAAATCTGTCCAATTCTAAAAAAGAAGCGACTCAGTTTTTCGATAATGTGATTGGCGTTATTTTGCGTAAAAATAATGCGGAAAAAGGTTTAGATGCTTTTATTAAGGAACATCCAAACTCAGCTTATTTCGCGCAGGCGAATTTACCTTTGGCTGATTTTTATCTGGCTCAAAAAGATTTTGATAAAGCTTTGGAAATGTTGAAAAATGTGAATCAGTATCAACTTTCAAAAGAAGAAAACACGCAGTATATCATGAAACTCGGTTATGCAAAATTCATGACCGGTGATTCTCAAGGAGCGATCGAAGCATTAGAAGAAGCCTACAAAACTACAGAAGGTTCCGATAAAAACGATATTGCGTACATGTTGGGACATCTGTATTATGCAGATGGTCAAAACGAGAAAGCTTTTACTTTTTTTGATCAGATTAAAGAGAACGAAAAATATGCGCGCGTGGTAAAACCTTACTATGTGCAGTTGTATTTTAATGATAAAGATTATGATAAAGCCATTGTAGAAGGAAATGCGCTGCTCAACGAAAATATTTCTGCCGATTATAAAGCGGAAGTTCACAAGATGATTGGCGAAAGTTATTTCATGAAAGGCGATTACAGTTCGGCGTATCCGCATTTGAAAATTTATTTGGAAAGTAAAGGAACGCCATCTGAAAGTGATCTGTACGAAATGGGATTTGTATCGGCTCATCTGAAAAAATATGATGAAGCGGTTTCTTATTACAACCAGTTGATCAATAGCAATTCTGCCACTTCACAGAATGCCTATTATCAGCTGGGAAATGCTTATTTTGAAGTTGGTAAAAAGCAAGAAGCGCTTTCGGCATTTCGGTCCGCTTACCAAATGACTTACGATCCTAAAGTTCAGCAGCTTGCACATTTGCAATATGCGAAGTTAAGTTATGAGCTGGGAAATCCGTTCGAATCTGCGTCTACAGTCATTCAAAGTTATATTTCAAACTATCCAAATAGTCCAGAAACAAAGGAAATGAAATCGCTTTTAGTGAAATCTTATTTGTATTCTGGTGATTACAAAGGAACTTTAGCGGCCCTTGATAAAATGCCCAATTCTACACCGGAAACAGATAAAATTGATCAGGAAGTTTCTTATTTATTGGGAACGGAAGAGTTTAATAAAGGGAATTTAGATGGAGCCGAAAAATATTTTCTTCGAAGTTTAGAATTTAATAGTAACCAGGAATTTAATTCGAGAGCCACTTATTGGTTGGCGCAAACTTATTATCAGAAAGAAAATTATCCTTCTGCGATTGTCCGTTTTGAGAAATTGCAAAAGGAAATTTTTCCGGAGAAGCAACAGTTGAATTATGATTTGGGTTACGCGTATTTTAAATCAAAGAAATTTGATAAAGCAAAACAATATTTCACGGCCTATTTAAAAGATCCACAACCGGCATTTAAAAATGATGCAGAGCTTCGATTAGCCGATACGTATTATGCAAATAATGATTTGAATGAGGCGATCGCCATTTACGAAAAAACAGAAAATGCCGATGATTATACGATGTTCCAAAAAGCCATGGCTTTAGGATTTAAAGGAGATACGGTAGCGAAAATCACGGTGTTGAAGAAATTACTAACGCAGTATAAAAATTCCGAATATATCGATGATGCACAGTTTGAAATCGGGACTGCTTATGCGGCAAATGATGATTTCACAAATGCCAATGAATATTTTTCTAAAGTCATTAAAAACAGTTCTGATAAAGATTTAGTCGCCAATTCTCAAATTTATCGGGCGCAAAACTATATCGATCAAAATGAAGATGCAAAAGCACTTTCGGAATTGAAATCTCTAGGAAATCAATATAAAAACACGGCATTCGCAAGTAAAATTGTTCAGGCAGCACGTCCTGTTTTTATTAAAAATAATGATATTACAGGATATCAAAGTTTTGCCCAAAGTTTGGGTGTACGAATTGATGCCTCAGAAATTGATGAAATCAACTTGAACTCCGCGAAATCCTTTTATGCCAGTAAAGATTACAACAGAGCCATTCCGCTTTTTGAAAAATATCTGACTCAGAATCCGACCGGTGAAGGATTGTATCAAGCGCAATATGAATTGGGTGAAAGTTATTTCCAAACGCAAAATCCTACGAAGGCTTTATTGGTTTTACAGGAAGTTGCGCAGGTTCAAAACGATTATCAGGAAGATGCACAAACCAGAATTGCACAAATTTATTTAGCACAGAATAATACCAATGAAGCCAAGAAATATTTGGTGTCTCTATCTAATTCTGCCAATATCAATGTGAAAAATTTTGCCAATGTAGAATTGATGAAAATTTATTCTGATGAAAAGGATTTCAAAAAAGCAGAATCGCTGTCTGATTTAGTGTTGCAAAATCCAAAAAATTCGGCTTCAGTCAATGAACTGGCAAAAGTAATTAAAGCCAGAAGTTTGATGAGCAACGGAAAAGATAACGATGCCAAAACAGCGTATGCAGCTTTAGAAAAATCTACGAATACCGAAGTTGCGGCAGAAGCGTTATATGCAAAAGCTTTTTATCAAAACAAAGGAAAAGCCTTTAAATCATCGAACGAAACGATTTTCAAACTTGCCAATAATTACGCTTCCGAAGAATTTTGGGGTGCAAAATCTTTGGTCTTAATGGTTAAAAACTATATCGGTTTGAAAGACAATTATCAAGCGAGTTACACCGCAGATCAGATTATCAGCAACTACAGTGATTTCCCAGAAATTGTTGCAGAAGCGAAAGATTTAAAAAAGCAGATCAAAAAATAATTTGTAAAATGTCGGCTGTACAAAGTAAAATGTACATTTTTAAACCGACCAACCATTTACCTTGTACTTTATACATTGTACAACCATACAATTTTAAAAAATGAACAAAAGATTTCAAATATTATCCCTGTTATTTTTAGGATTTTCACAGATTGCATTTTCGCAGATCAAAGACGAGAAATTGATTTTGGACCGAAAACGCGAACCGGAAGTGAAAAAAATAGAAAAGAAAAAAACCTCTATTGAAGCGGAGAAAAATTATCCGCCACAAGAAAAATCTGCGAATCCACCGAGCTACGAGATAACCAATGTTCCAGCATCTTCAGATTTTAAAACTTCAGTAATACAAGGCGAAGATATATCACCGAAATTCGATGGTGAATACCAAAATAATTATTTCCAAATTGGAATGGGGAATTACGGAAAAATTTTGGCAGATGGAAACATTTCTACCAAATTAGAAAGCGGTATGGAAGTAGGAGGTGACGTTCATTTTCTTTCCACTCAAGGTTTAAAAAAGGTTTACGACTGGAATTCTCAACAGAATTCTGGGAATGTTGGTTTATATGTTAATTCTTACGGAGAAAAAGGAAAGTTCAGTATGAATGCTGATTATGGATTGAATGATTACAATTATTACGGAATTTATGCCTTAAATCCGACTTCCTCAGATATCGATTTGAAGCAGAAAACGAATCGGATCAAAGTGAATGGGTATTATGATTTTTATTCCAATGATATTTTAAATGATGTGCGGGTGAAATCATCTTTTTTGAGCGATCATTTTGGGGCGAAGGAAAATCAGGCAGAAATATTGGTGAATTTATCGAAGCATGGAGTAGCGCTCCCAAAAATGGATGAAGTAAACTTCAATGCAGATTTGGGTTTGAATTTAGAAACTGTAAAAACGGATTTTGATGTACTCGATAAAAATTCTTCACAGTATGTGAATGCGACTTTAGCACCGAAAATAACGTTCTTTAAAGGAAAATCTTATTTAATGATTGGTTCTGACTTTTCATTTTTAAATGCTAAAAATTCAAGTTTAATTTTGGCAGGCGAAGAAAAAAACAGCAAAACCTATTGGTTTCCAAATGCAGAATTACAGTTTGCTGCAGCCGATGAATTCAAGTTTTATGCTGGAATTAACGGAGGTTTAAAACTCAATTCTTACGCAGATTTGCTGGAAGAGAATCCATACTTGGTTTCGGATCAAGAATTGCGTGCCACAGAAACCAAATATAAATTCTACTTTGGTTTGCGAGGCGATATCGATCAGAACATCAAATATGATTTCAGTGCAGGATTCGGGAAAATGAATGATCTCCTCTTTTTCAAAGCAAATGATTTGTTTAATAATAATGTTGATTACAACCGTCCGGCTTTTGATTATGCCAATACTTTTTCGGCAGTTTACGATAACGGTACGGTAAGTGAAGCGAAAGCGAGTGTGCAATACTTTCCATTGGCAAATTTAGCGCTGAATGCAGAATTGAAATTTGAGAAATATAATCTGGATAACTACGAAAATATTTTCAACAAGCCCTTGGTAAAAGTAAGTTTGGGTGGAAAATATGCGATGTTGGACAAAAAACTGAATTTGGGAGCGAAGGCGATTTTTGCGACGGATCAGACTACAAATTCATTTGAGGTGAGTAATGTTGGTATAAATCCGAACATTTTGGTCACCTCTGAAAATAAAAATGATAAAGTTGGTGGATTTGCTGATTTAAATTTGTCTGCGGAGTACAAAGTTCACAAAAATTTCAGTATTTTTGCACTCGGAAACAATGTACTTAATACCAAGTATCAAACTTACAAAGGTTATAAAGTTTTGGGAGCACAGATTTTGGGAGGAGTGAAAATTTCTTTTTAATTAAAAAAATGGCTGCGTAGTTCAACTGGATAGAATATCAGATTTCGGCTCTGAGGGTTAGGGGTTCGAATCCCTTCGTGGTCACACAAAAAAAGGATAAAATTAATTTTTTATCCTTTTTTTATTGGTAGAAAATGGCACTTATTTCGGCCTTGTCATTTTTTGAAATAGGGAACAAACAAAACGACAAAACCGGTGGTGGTTTTGTCGTTTGCATTTCGAGTAAATCAAGTTCTTCACTCAATCTTCTTTATATAATACGGTGTTTTTTACTAATTTGAATTAAATAGTAGTCACGGCCAACTTCACTTCAATATTGTTTCTTGTTGCATTGGAGTAAGGACAAACCTGATGTGCCTTTTCAATGAGCGATTGCGCTTCTTCTTGTGAAACGCCGGGAATATTTACATCTAATTCTACCGCTAAACCAAATCCACCATTTTCAATTTGGCCAATACTCACTTTCGCATTTACCGTAGTTTCCCCAGTTTCAATCTTAGATTTTCTGATGACCAAATTCAAAGCGCTGTCGAAACATGCTGAATATCCTGCCGCGAAAAGCATTTCAGGATTGGCAAAATCGTCACTTGCGCCGCCTAAAGCTTTTGGAGTTCTAACATCCAATTCTAAAATTCCGTTTTCACTTTTAACGTGTCCGTCGCGGCCACCTTTTGCAGTTACGTTTGTTGTATATAATGTTTTCATTTTTTACTTTCTATTTTTATTAATAATTTGTTGATTGTTTCTTTTAGTGCTACAAGATCATCTTCTGATAAGTTGAGTTTATCCTGCATTTTCCCGGGAATAATACACGCTTTTTTTTGCAGTTGATTTCCTTCCTCTGTTAAAAATACTTCTACAACACGTTCATCTTCTTTTTTTCGATGACGAACAATATAAGATTTGGCTTCAAGTCTTTTTAATAAGGGAGTCAATGTTCCGCTGTCTAAATATAGTTTTTCGCCGATTTGATTCACGGTTAATCGCTCAAATTCCCAAAGCACCATCATTACTAAATATTGGGAATAAGTAATGTTTAATTCCTCCAAATAGGGACGATACATTCCTGTAATTTCTTTCGCAATCACATAAAATGGAAAGCACAATTGATTTCCTAATTTCGGGGTTTCTTGATTTTCCATGTGTTCAAATTTGGAAGAATTATACGTTCTTTTATTTTTTGATGATAAATTCTTCCATCGGAATTCTCACCTTTTTCATGTGCGCCAAATAATCTTTCTCCTCATCTCTGTAACCAAGGTAGAGTAGCGTAACACTTTTTAAACCGAGTTCTTTCAAATCTAGCATTTCGTCCACTACTTCATTGCTGAAACCTTCTGCAGGAGTACTGTCAATTTTTAATTCCGCCGCTTGAGCCATTGCTAAACCGAGTGCAATATAAGTTTGACGGGCAGTATGAGCGAAATGCTCATCTGTGGTTTGACTGTTGTACATTTTTTTAATTTGATCGGTATAACTTCCGAATCTTCCACGTGGTAAATCTCTTACATCGGTGTGATGATCGTACACTTTGTCGATTTTTTCATCAGAATAACTGTTCCATGCGGCAAAAACAAGCACGTGAGAACTATCTCTCATTACTTCTGGGTTGAGTGCGCCTTGAACCATTTTTTCTTTGAGCTCCTGATTTTCTACTACAATTACACGAAACGGTTGTAATCCCGATGAAGTAGGCGCTAATCTTGCCGCTTCTAAAATTAAATTAAGGTCTTCTTGTGATACTTTTTTTGAGGAATCATACGCTTTTACAGCGTGTCTCCATTTTAAATCTTCGATTAATGACATATTATTTTTTTTGATTGTTGTTATATTTAAAGTGCAAAGATAGTAAACAATTATATTGCGCACAATTTAATTAATGATTTTTTTTATTTCATTCAAGATGAAGTTGAAAAATGATGTTTGTAATTCTTCTATAAAAAGGGTGTTTTAACCCATAAAAAAACCCTATTTAATTTTTAAATTTGGTGCAACACAAATGACATGAAAAAATTTACCTTTTTTCTGATTACGCTATGCAGTATTCAGATTTTTTCCCAAATTACCATGACGAAAGATTCTTCATTTGGCAATGAAGGAGGATTTATTACATCATTTAATACGAACCAAATCGTTTTAAATAGCCATTTGATCGTATTGAAAGATCAATCGATTCTATACTTGATCAATACCACTGATAATGATTATATTTTTAAACTAAAACCAAACGGAACTCTTGATTCTAATTTTGCAAATAATGGAAAACTAGAATTTGAAGTGAACAATTTTTTTAATGCAGTGCTGCAAGGCGATAAAATTTTGGTCTATTTCGGGCCAAAAAACGTTGTAAATAATCCATTTGAAGATTCTAAAATTCTAAGGTATCATCAAAATGGAACGTTAGATGCTACTTTTGGAGATAATGGCGTTTTAAATGAGATTACGGAAAGTACGAATCCACAATCATTAAGTGTTTTGGTTCTTGCAGATCAAAGCTTGATGGTTACTAATTCTAATAGTTCCAATGCCAAGAAATTTACAATTGATGGACAATTAGACCCAAGTTTTGGGAACAATGGAGAAATTAATTATCCCTATCATTTCCCTTTAGGACAGGCTGATAATGGCAAGATTGCAACTTGCGATATCAATTCGCTTTCCTCTTCGATTTTTTCCTTTTATGATTTACATTCTTTGGAAACAAATACCATTCTTAACTTGAATCATCATTCCTGTCATTATTTAAATGGATTACCGTTGCAGAATAAAAATAATCGATCATCGAAAATGACGCATAGTGGTTTGGTTTATTCGGTGTTTGAATATAACAATTATCCGCTTCCCGATTTTTCCCGATTAATTGTGATGAAAGATGAGCATATTGATTCTAATTTCAATGAAAATGGTTTTGTAACTTCTGCAGATTACGAGCAGTTTTTAGATGTTGGTTTTTCAGAGCAACAATTTTTTGTTTTGAAACAAAAAGATCAGCAAAAATCTTTGATTGCGTATTCATCCACTGGAACTTCTTTAAAAATAAATGGAAACCGAGATTTCGCACTTCAATCTGGACAAGAAATCGAAGTGAAACCAACTTATATTTTGGTGAATTCTATCGTTCAAGATGAAAACAACCTTCTTAACCGGGTAAAAATAGAAAAATTTCTTTTTCAAAATAATAATCTTTCCACGTCAAATAATCAGCTAAAAAATGTCGAAATTCAAAATCCAGTGAAAGATATTTTGAATATTAAAAATGGAGAACTTGCCGAGAATTTTGAAATTTATAGTACAGATGGACGAAAAATTTTACAATCCAAAAACTTTAAAAACATCAATATTACAAATCTTCCGAAAGGAATTTACATCTTAAAGATACGTTTGAAATCTGGAGAAATAGTTTCTAAAAAATTAATGAAGAATTAAGATTTTCCACAAAAAAAACCGCCTGAAAATACAGACGGTTTTGCTATTTTTAAAAGAGAAACTCTTTTTAACTTAATTTTTTTGCATCAGCAACAAACTGCGCTAAACCTTTATCAGTTAAAGGGTGATTCAATAGATTTAAAATAGAATCCAAAGGCGAAGTAATTACATCTGCACCAATTTTCGCACAGTTGATAATGTGCATTGGCGAACGAATTGATGCTGCCAAAATTTCGGTATCGAACATATAATTATCAAAAATAATTCTGATTTCTTCAATTAAATTCATTCCGTCCACAGAAATATCATCTAATCTTCCTAAGAAAGGAGAAACATAATTTGCTCCTGCTTTTGCTGCCAATAAAGCTTGTCCGGCGGAGAAAATCAAAGTACAGTTGGTTTTGATTCCTTTATTTGAAAAATATTTTAACGCTTTAATTCCGTCTTTAATCATTGGAATTTTCACAACGATATTTGGGTGAATTGCTGCTAATTCGTCACCTTCTTTGATCATTTCTTCATAAGTGGTGCTCAAAACTTCGGCAGAAATATCTCCGTCAACAATTTCGCAAATGGTTTTGTAATGGTTCAAAATTGCTTCTTTCCCACTGATTCCTTCTTTGGCCATCAATGATGGATTGGTGGTAACTCCATCTAAAATTCCTAAATCTTGTGCTTCTTTAATTTGCGCCAGATTAGCGGTGTCGATAAAAAATTTCATAGTACTTTTTGTTTGTGCAAAGGTAAGATTTTCGGATGCAATAGGGAAATGAATTCTATTTAAAAATAGAGAATAATTATTTTGCAGCAAGCTTTTCTTCAATCACCATTAAAGCTGATTGTACATCGCGCATTTTTTCCATGGAGTCTGCATCGATTTCGATATCAAAAACTTCTTCCACATCCAAAATCACATCGACTAAGTTGGCAGAATTGATGTTTAAATCATTGATGAAATCTGTATTTTCATTAATGTTTTCTAAAGCTTCCTCATTTTTCACGTAAGGTTTTACAATTTTTTTTAGTTTCTGAATCGATTCGTCCTTGTTCATATTTTGATTTAATTTTTGTTAAGAATATTTTTTAAAGATAACACAACCATTCACGTCGCCAAAGCCAAAACTTACTTTCGCCGCAATATTGATTTCTTTTTCTAAAAGGTTAAGCGGAATACAATCGGCATCGATCATTGCAGAAATTTCTTCATTCAAATCTTCACAATTGATATTTGGCGCAATGAAATTTTCAGAAAGTTGTAGAACAGTTGCCACACATTCAATACTCGCCGCTGCGGAAAGACAATGTCCAGTCAACGCTTTCAAAGAATTAATAGAAGGGAAATTTTTTCCAGAGCGGTTTAAAGCCGTCGACAAATTTTGAATTTCTGTTGCATCTTTGGATGTTGCGGTTAAATGTCCGCTGATATAATCGATGTCTTTTGCTTCAATTCCAGAATCTTTAAGAGCGTCTTTCACACATTTTTCTACGGCTGTTGAATTGGGAGCAGTCATACTTCCACCGCCACGTTGACCGCCACTATTGATATTTCCACCCAGAATTTCACAATAGATTTTCGCATTTCTTGCTAAAGCCGACTCTAAATCTTCAATGACCAAAGCTCCAGCTCCGCTTCCTGGAACAAAACCCGCTGCAGAAGCACTCATCGGACGAGAAGCTTTTTTCGGATTTTCATTTGACTTAAAATTGCACACTTTTATCGCATCAAAACCTGCCCAAATATAGGGACCAGAATCGCTTGTACTTCCGGCTAAAATGCGTTTTGCTTTTCCGGATTTAATTCGATCAAAAGCCATTAAAATACTTTCTGTTCCGGTTGTACATGCCGAAGAATTCGTAGTCACCTGATTTCCTAAACCTAATTTTCCACCTAAGTAAGCGCTAATTCCGCTGTTCATCGTTTGTGAAACTGCAGTGCTTCCTAATCTTCGAGTTTGAAGGGCGTCAATTTTATAAATACTTTCCCGAAATTTTTCAATTCCCGAAGTTCCTGCTCCGAAGATCGTTCCGGAATCCCAATCTGGATTTTCATCTGCTGGAATTTCTAAACCGGCATCTTTCCAAGCGTCTAAACCCGCGATAACGCCGTACATTATTCCGGTCGAATTAAAATTTCGAAGTTCTAAATCGGTAAAATATTCGTGTAAGTTTTCTTTATCAATGGGCGGCGTTCCAGAAACCTGACAAGAGAATTGTAAGTCGGCTAATTGCTGGTCAAACCGAATTCCGGAGCGACCTTCTTTCAAGGCAGATCGGAAATTTTGCAAACCAATTCCATTTGGAGCAACTACGCCTAAACCGGTGATGACAACTCTTCTTTCTTTCATAATTTTTGCACTCAATTTTATTGCAATTTCTCAGACGAATTAGTATTTCTCGCACAGATTACACGGATTTTCACAGATTATTTAAACTTCCTGAATCTGTGCAATCTGTGTGCGATATTTTTCAATTTTATTTTGTAAAATGCAATTCATACTACATGATAATTCCAGCGATTGTTCCTTCACAGACGATTTCGGATTTTTCGTTCAACATCTTCACTTTGGATTTTAATTTATTAAACCGAAAATAAATTTTCTCTGAAATCACCGTGACTTTTTCGCCCGGAAAAACGGGTTTTAAATATTCAATTTCAGTTGAAGTTAAACCGATTTGACTGTTTTCATTTAAATCTTTTCCTACCAGAAAAATTCCTAAACAAACCAGTCCAATTTGAGCCATGGTTTCTGTTAAAATAACGCCGGGTGTAACTGGATTATTTTTAAAATGACCTTTGTAAAAATCTAAATCTTCTTTAAAAGTAAAATTTCCTGTTGCGCCATTTTCATCCACGCTCACCAAATCATCCACAAATAAAAATGGTGGAGAATAGGGGAGTTTCGCTAAAATTTCTGATGTATTCATTAACTTAAATGTTCCCCACCATCGACGGGAATTACACAACCATTGATCCACGAAGCTTCATCTTGACACAATAAACTGACCACATTTGCCACATCTTCTGGCATGGTTAATCTTTTGAAAGGATTTCTCTTTTTCGTATATTCTTTAATTTCTTCACTTCCCGGAATCATTTGCAAAGATCTTGTATCGGTAACTCCGGCTTGAATACAGTTGGAACGTAACCCGAATGGTGCAAATTCTAAAGCAATATTTCTGGAAATGGCTTCTAAAGCAGCTTTTGCAGCAGAAACTGCGCCGTAATGATTGATCGGTTTAGTGCTTCCTTCACTGGTAAAAGCCAAAATTCTCGCGTCTTTTGCAAAGATATTTTCATCAAAAATCAATTTCGTCCAGTTGTATAAACTAATTGCCATCGCTTGAAGCGTAATGGAGAAATCATCAGTTGAAAGACTTGCACTTTCATTTCCGATCATTGGTTTTAAATTTCCTTTGGCGATACTGTGCAAAAGACATCGAATCTTTCCGTCTGCTCCTAAAGCGGTTTTTAATTCCGATACAATATCCTGTTGATGTTGAATATTTAAAGCGTCTTTATTCAAACTTAAAAACTGAATGTTTTCATTTTTAAGAAATGAGAATTCTTGATTAATGGTTTCCATTTCTGCACGGGAACTGCGGTGAATAATACAAATATTCATTCCTTCGCTCGCTAATTTTTTAGCTGAAGCCAAACCTAAACCTGAACTTCCGCCCAGAATTAAAGTCCAATAATTTGTATTTTCAAATTTTCTTACCATTGCAATAAAACTCTTTGCGCAGAAAATCCTGGTCCGAAACTGAGCATTAAACCAATTTCGCCTTCCTGCGGATTTTTATTAATAATATCTTCCAAAACATATAAAACCGTTGCGCTCGACATGTTTCCGTATAACCGTAAAATTTCTTTCGTCGTATCAATATTTTTGCCCAATTCCGAAAATAAACCTTCCACCATCTGAACGATTTTTTTTCCGCCCGGATGAAAAATCAAATGATCAACATCGTCAATTTTTAAATGTTGTTTGGCTAAAAAGGGATGCACGATTTCAGGAAAATGTGCGCCAATCGTATCGGGAACTTCGATATCGAGAATCATTTTTAAACCAGAATTGGTGAGTTGAAAACCCATCATGTGTTCATTGTTATAAAAATGGTACATTTCTTCGGCAATGATTTTTGGACCTAAATCTTCTTCGTACGAACTTAAAAGTGCACAACTTGCGCCATCACCAAAAATCGCGGCACTTACAATATTTGCCATGGAAAAATCTTCCAATTGAAAAGTTGCAGTTGGTGCTTCTACCGCAATCACGGCTGCTCTTTTATTTGGATTCGCTTCCAGGAATTTTTTAGCATAAATCATCCCCGAAACTCCCGCTGCACAACCCATTTCTGTAACCGGAAGCCGAACGATATCCTGACGAAGATTTAATTTATTAATTAAATAGGCATCCAAAGAAGGAATCATAATTCCGGTGCAACTTATGGTGATGATATAGTCTAAACTTTGTCCGTCCCACTTGGCTTTTTCAAGCGCTTTTTGTAGAACCTGTTCCCCTAAAATCACGACTTCGCGCGCATAAATGTTATTTTTTTCTTCGAAAGACGTCACGGTAAAAACTTCCATCGGATCCATGATCGAATAGCGCTCATCTACTGCGGCACCTTCGAAAATTTTCTTTACTTTTCGTCGAAACCGATCATCATGGTTGACCAACCATTGGTCTAAAAACGGTAAAACTTCTTCAGTTTTTCGGGAATATTTTGGCAGTTGTTTGGCAACTGAAACTACTTTTACACTCATTAATTATTTATATTTAACCACATTTTTTCAACCACAAAGTCACAAAGAAATACTTGACAAATTGCTTCAGAAAAGTTCACAAAATAAAAAATACTTAGATTTTTCTTCTTTGTAAACTAACTTTTTTATCTCACTTTTAACCAAACAAATCTTTGTGACTTTGTGTTTCAAACTTTTACAAGGCTTTAAAAAAACTTTTTAATTTATTTTCTTATAATCCATTGGTAGCGAAACGCCCATTTCCATTTGATACTGTATTTTTTTAACCCTAAATCTTTTGAAAATTTCTCCAGATCTTCTCTTTTGAAACCCCGTAAAATGGAAATTAAACCATCATTTGCGGTCATTTTTTCTAACCTAAAGATAAAGATAATTGCTTGAAAAAGTCGGTAAGCCAATTTACTTCTTTGCAAATCATTGACCACGATTCCTTTTTTGACTAAATTAAAAATAACTTTCATTATTTTTATGATTTCGTCATTTTTAAAGTGATGTAAAGTAAGCGTAATTAGGGCGATGTCAATACTCAATTTTGAAAAATCGTACAAAAAGATATCTTCGGCTAAGTAAGAAATGTTTTCAAAATTGGTGGAGCATTTTTCTGCGTGACGAATTGTGGCTTCATTGGCATCAATTCCGATCAATTTAAAATTTAAGTGGTTGTCTTTCCCATATTTCGAAAGCATTCTCAACATGTCGCCGCTTCCACAACCGAAATCGATGATGGTGATGACTTGATCTTTAGGAAAATCTTTAATTAAAGTTTTCACGCCATCTAAAGTCACAGCATTTCCACCGAGCAATTGATTAATTCGGGCAATGTCGTCTAAAGCGGTAACCAAACCTGCATTATCCATGGAAAAGTCATCCATCGATTCTTCCAAATCTGTTCTGTAAGTAGTGTCTAAAGCCATTATTTTTTGATGGTAATTTCCTTACCATGGGTTTTTCTAATAATTAAAGGTAGAAGAAATGGAACATAGGTAATTAAGGTCGTCAAAGTTTCTGAAAGTTTTGAATGTTCCAGGATACTACCCAAAATTCGGCCATACCATAATCTTTTCTTGAAATTTTTGTTCCAGTTTAAAGAATAGTTCTTTTCCATTTCAGGTCGTGAAATTTTTCCAGTTAAAAATTCTATGGCTTGTTCTGAAGCCAATTTTGCACTGTGAATCGCCATTGCCATTCCGTTTCCGCACAAAGGATGAATTAATCCGGCGGTGTCGCCCATCATTAAAATATGGTTTTCAATATTCTTTTTTTTCTTAAAACAAATTTGACTGATGGTTAAAGGTTTTTCAAAAACAGAAGTAGAATTTTGCAGAATATTTTTTAAATGAGGACTTTGAGAAACCACTTTTTCCTGGAATTCTTCAATATTTTTATATTTTTTGAACGATTTAAAATTGGTTAAATAACAGATGTTGAGCAAATTATTTTCCACTTTTGAAACACCACAATAACCGCCTTTAAAATTATGAAGTCCTACAACTTTTTCATCAAACTCACCTTTATAATGGGACTTTACACCCAACCACGGCGATTTTTTCTCAATAAAATTTCGCTTCATTTTCACATCTAAATTGGAACGCTTTCCAAATCCACCCAAAACGACTTTCGAGGTCAATGTTTTTCCAGAACCTAAATGAACTTCAAAAAAATCATCTTTAAAAATGACTTCATTGACCTGATCTTCTAAAATTTCGCAGTTTTGGGAAAGTGCTTTTTGGTATAGAAATTCATCTAAAGTAAATCGACTGATCCCAAAACCACCGAGCGGAAGTGGCGTTTCAATTGTTCGTCCAGACTCGGAAGAAAATTGCAGATTTTTGATGTGAGTTGGTTTTAATTCTTCGATATGAATCTGCAGCCAAGCGAAATAGGGAAGAACTTCATTGGAAATATATTCGCCGCAGACTTTGTGTTTTGGATAGGAATTTTTTTCGATAACAATCACTTTACATCCCATTTTCGTGAGGTGAATCGCGCTTGTTAAGCCGGCTAAACCGCCGCCGATAATTAAGATTTGGGTGTTTAAAGGATGATTTTTCAAATTAATTTGATTCGATTATTATAATCAGATTTAAAAATAAAATTATTGTAAGATTTGAAATATTTTACTGCGAATTTGTCATCAATTCAACATTAAAATTAACTTTTGCTTTCATCGCTCCAAATACTTTTAAAATAGTTTCTACCGTAAAATTAGAATTGTTGTTTTCAAGTTTTGAAATTTGAGCACGTTGCACTCCTATTAATTTACCTAATTCTTCTTGCGTTAAATTTCGCTCTAAGCGAACGGTTTTTATCATGTCTCCTAAAACATCCAATTGTAATTCTTGCTCATATTTTATTCTTTTTGTCGAACCGATTTCACCTATAAATTCATCTTTTATTTGGTCAAAAGTGAATATTTCTAAATCTTTTACTTTAGTTGCCATTATTATCTATTTTTCTGTTCAAAATATTTTAATCTTATTTGCTTTGCTTTTTCAATGTCCTTTTCAGGTGTTTTGCCCGTCTTTTTAATAATTCCATGTGTTGTTAAAACCAAAGTTTCACGCTTCTCTTCTTTATCCCAAAATGCAAATAATCTGCAGTGGGTGTTATTGTACAATGTTCTGAATTCCCAAATTTCTCCTTTTAGTTTTTTAAACAAATTATTATCATTTGTAATTTTAGCTTTATCAATATTAAAAATGACTTTATTTCTAGACTTTTCATCCATTTCTAATAAAAATTCTCTTGCTTCCGTCAAAAACAAAACTTCAAATTTTTTCATCAAACCCTAAATGTTTCCATACAAAGATACATATAATTTGAAGTGAACTAAATTTATTTTCATTTTATTTAGTATGAAATTCAGACTTCAAACAAAAAAACCTCACGTTTCCGCAAGGTTCTATAATTTATTGTAGATTTTAAACATCCATCATCAGACATCCATCATCCAACAATCTTAAATCTTCTCATTCTTAATCTCCTCCACAATTTCCGGGTTCAAAAGGGTAGAAGTATCCCCGAAATTCGCAAAATCACCTTCCGCAATTTTACGCAAAATACGGCGCATGATTTTTCCGGAACGCGTTTTTGGTAATGCAGAAACAAACTGAATTTTATCCAGTTTTGCAATGGGTCCGATCGTATCTGAAATTACATTGTTAATTTCTTTTCTCAAATTATCTTTATCGCGTTCTTCACCGGTATCTTTTAAAATGACATATCCATACAATGCACTTCCTTTCACATCGTGCGGATAACCAACAATCGCAGATTCTGCAACAGCTGGATGTAAATTGATGCTGTCTTCAATCGGTGCAGTTCCCAAATTATGTCCAGAAACGATGATTACGTCATCAACTCGACCTGTAATTCTGTAATACCCAACTTCATCTCTCAAAGCACCATCACCAGTGAAATATTTTCCTGGAAATGCCGTGAAATACGTTTCTTTATACCTTTGATGATCGCCCCAAATTGTGCGTGCAATTCCCGGCCACGGAAAACGGATGCATAAATTTCCATCGACTTGATTACCCGAAATTTCATTGCGTTTATCATCCATCAAAACAGGCTGAATTCCCGGCAAAGGCAAAGTTGCGTACGTTGGTTTTGTAGGTGTGATAAATGGTAAAGGGGAAATTAAAATTCCGCCGGTTTCAGTTTGCCACCATGTATCAACAATTGGGCATTTTTTCTTACCAACATGATCATTATACCAATGCCACGCTTCATCATTGATCGGTTCACCAACAGAACCAATCACTCTTAAACTCGATAAATCATGTTTTTCTACCCATTCGTAAGATTCTTTTGCCAAAGAACGAATGGCAGTTGGAGCCGTGTAAAATTGAGTGATTTTATGTTTATCAATAACTTCCCAAAAACGATCCGGTTCCGGATAAGTTGGAACTCCTTCAAAAATTACGGTCGTCGCGCCATTTGCAAGTGGTCCATATAAAATATAGGAATGTCCTGTAATCCAACCAATATCTGCGGTACACCAATAAATATCATTTTCTTTATAATTGAACACATTTTTGAATGTGTATGCAGTATAAACCATGTAACCTGCAGTGGTATGCAACATTCCTTTTGGTTTTCCTGTAGATCCAGAAGTGTATAAAATAAACAACGGATCTTCCGCATCCATGATCACAGAAATAAAATCAGACGGCGCTTTTTCGTAAAGAGGTTCCATCCAAAGGTCGCGTCCTTCTTTCATTTTCACTTCGCTTCCCGTTCTTTTTACGACCAAAACTTTTTCTACGGTGGGACATTTTTCTACGGCTTCATCGATGATTCCTTTTAAATCGATGGATTTTGTGCCGCGGAAACTTCCATCGGAACAGACAATCATTTTCGCGCCGCAATCATTCACTCTCGATTCTACTGCCTGTGCAGAAAATCCTGCAAAAATAACGGAATGAACCGCACCCAATCTTGCACAAGCCAACATGGTCACTGCTAATTCTGGGATCATTGGCAAATAAATACAAACGCGGTCGCCTTTTTCTACACCCAAATCCCGAAGTACATTGGCGGTTTTGCAAACGCGGTCCCGAAGTTCGGTGTAAGAAATATGTTGCGCAGGTTCTTTTGGATCATTGGGCTCAAAAATAATGGCTGTTTTATCGCCACGTTCATTCAGATGCCGATCGATGCAATTTTTTGTAATGTTGAGTTTGGCGTTTTTGAACCATTCAATTTTGGCATTTTCCATGTCATACTTTACGACTTTATTCCAGCGTTGATACCACACGAAATTCTCATCGGCAACTTTGTCCCAGAATTTTTTCGGGTTTTTGATCGATTTTTTGTACTGTTTAAAATAATCTGGTAAATCGTCTATCACGTAATTTTTCATATTCTTTTATTTTTAGTTTTCTTATTTTTTAGGAGCCGGGAACCTGCTTTCCACTGCAATCTGTCATTGCGAGAAAAGAAGCAATCCGTTGAAATTTTTCGCACGCAATGCCAGGATTTCCGTTGCAATCAGGGCTAGTTACGACCCGGTTTTTTATCAATTTTTTTTAAATTTACAGATACTTCTTTTTGTATTCATCCATTTTTACCTGTAATTCTTCCACAATGCTTTCATCATCAATTGTTGAAGGCATTTGATACTCTTTTCCATCCAACATGGTTCTGATGAGTTTTCTCAAAATTTTTCCGGAACGTGTTTTTGGTAAACGATTGACGACCAAAGCATTTTTCATACTCGCGACGGCTCCAATTTTATCCCGAATTAAGAGGACAAGTTCTTTTTCCAAAGCTTTTTCATCAATAGAAGAACCAGATTTTAAAACTGCGATTGCAAACGGAACCTGTCCTTTCAGATCATCATCAATTCCAACCACGCAACATTCGGCAACTTCTTTATGAGCCGCCACAACTTCTTCCATTTCTGAGGTGGAAAGTCGGTGACCTGCAACATTGATCACATCATCAACTCTTCCGGTCACGAAAACATAACCGTCTTCATCTTTAATAGCGCCGTCTCCCGAAAAATAATAGCCAGGAAATCTGGATAAATATCCAAGTTTAAAGCGTTCCGGATCGCCCCAAATTCCCATCATCGCACCTGGAGCTAAAGGAAGTTTGATGACCAAATAACCTTCATGATGCGCTTCCAATTCATAGCCTTCTTCGCTGAAAATTTTAATATCATATCCTGGAATTGGTTTTCCAGCAGAAGCTCTTTTTATTTTTACGTCTTCAATTCCGGGCATTAAACCCAACATTGGCCAACCTGATTCCGTTTGCCACCAATGATCAATGGCAGGAACTCCCACAAATTCATCGTACCAATCCAATGTCGCAACATCACATCTTTCTCCTGCCAAAAATTGGGTTCTCAATGATGATAGATCGTATTTTTTTACAAATTTTCCGTCTGGATCTTCTTTTTTAATGGCTCTGATCGCAGTTGGAGCGGTAAACATGATCGCTACTTTATGTTCTTCAATGACGCGCCAAAAAGTTCCGGCGTCCGGAGTTCCAATCGGTTTTCCTTCAAAAAGAATGGTCGTGTTTCTGTTAATTAATGGGCCATAAACGGAATAACTGTGTCCAACTGCCCAACCAATATCGGAAGCTGCCCAGAAAGTTTCGCCTTCTTTTGCGCCGTAAATATTTTTTATTGAAAATTTCATAGCAACTGCATGACCACCATTATCACGAACAACACCTTTCGGTTTTCCCGTCGTTCCGGAAGTGTAGAGAATATACAACGGATGCGTGGATTGTAAAGGAACGCAATCGGTGGGTTCAGATTCAGTCATTAATTTTTCAAAATCCGTCAATGAAGGATCATTTTTAAAATCAACGCGGTTTCCTAATAATTTTCTATCAAAAGCAATGATATGTTGTGGTTGATGTTCAGCCATTGAAATCGCTTCTTTCACAAAAGGCAAATAAGGAATTCTGCGCGAAACTTCCATTCCGGAACTTGCGGTAATAATCGCTTTTGGATTGCAGTCATCAATTCTGATCGCCAATTCTTGTGGAGCAAATCCGCCAAAAACAACGGAATGTGTAACGCCTAATCTTGCACAAGCGAGCATTGCAAATACAGATTCCGGAATCATGGGCATGTAAATAATTGCGGTGTCTCCTTTTTCTAAGCCTAATTTTTTCAGTCCACCCGCTAATTTAGAAACATGCTCTAAAACCTGACTGTACGTATATTTGATGATTCTGTTCGTGACCGGAGAATCGTAAATAATTGCAGTTTGCTCCCCAAATCCATCGTTCACATGTTTATCAACTGCAAGAAAACAGGTGTTTAATTCTCCGTCTTCAAACCAGGTTGGGTAATTAGTTCCATCATCGGTTAAAATTTTGGTTGGCTTTTTAAACCATTCGATATTTTCTGCCTGTTCTGTCCAGAATTTTTCTTTTTCAGAGATACTTTCTGTAAACATTTGATTTGCATTCATGATGATTTATTTTAATTTTTAAGGTTTTAAAGTCTGAAGACCGAAATCCGAGGACTGCATTTCTCTAAATTTTAGATTCTATTTTTAATCTTCAGACTTCAGACTTCGATTTTCTGCCTATTTTAATAATTCTTCAACCCTTTCCGTCAGTTTTTTAATCGAGTAGGGTTTGGTAATGTAATCGTCTGCACCGAGTTCCAGACCTTTTTTTACATCAGCTTCTCCGGTTTTTGCAGAGAGGAAAATCACCTTGGTTTTGTCTAAATTTTTATCTTTTTTTATTTCTGCAAGTGTGGTATAACCATCAATATTGGGCATCATGATATCCAATAAAATCATATCGGGGATTTCTGTTTTCAACAATTCTAAAACTTCAGAACCGTCGCGTGCAATAAAAACTTCGTAACCGGCTTTCTTAAAAGCATACTCCAAAGTCATGATGATCTTGTGTTCATCGTCGGCAATTACTATTTTTTTCATATTTCTTACATATTTTGGTCATCTGCATTTGGTACAGACTCGTTTTCTTTTGGTAAATAAATCTCGAAGCTGACACCGATTTCTTTATTTTTCACCTCAATATTTCCATTTTGGGCAATCATAATTTTTTTACAAATCGCCAAACCTAAACCGCTCCCAATAGGTTTGCGAAGATTTTGATTTTTCGACTGATAAAATTTATCGAAAATAAACTCCAGATCTTCTTCTGGAATCGTTTTTCCAGTGTTGAATATGGAAATTTTTAGCTGATCATCTTTCTCCTGAAATTTGGTTTGAATCATTCCCTGCTCATTGGTAAATTTCAGGGCGTTCCCAAGAATATTTTGGAAAACCTGAATCATTCTTTGTTCATCAAATCGATAAATTTCATTTTCCAAAAGATGAACTTCCGAGTGATGAAGATGCCTTTGATCAAAAAGATGAAGCAAGGGTTTTAATGATTTTTTGAACGTTTCTATAATATTATTTTCACTGATATGGAGCGAAATGGTTCCAGTTTCCAGTTTATCCAGATAAAGAATATCATTGATGATTTCATTTAAACGATCGGATTCTGAAATGATATTTTTCAGAAAATCTTTTTTTAATTCTGCGGGCATATCTTCATCATCCAACAAAATTTCACTTGTAGCGCGGATCGCGGTGAGTGGAGTTCTTAATTCATGAGCAACGCTGTCTAAAAATTCGTCTTTCTGCTGATCTTTTTCGATAAGATTGATATTTGCAACTTGCAAATCGCCCGATAATTTTAACAATTGAGAAGATTGCTCACTCAATTGTTTATTGATGGAAATATTTTCTTTGGATTCTTCTAAAATTTGTAAAACTTCGGGGAGCGAAATTTTATCTTCTTTGGTTACTCCTTCAATTAAAATTTTTGCAGAAGCTGTACCGATTCTTCCGCTCAAAAGATTTTCGGAAAATTTGATAAAACGGGAATCCGCAGTATCACTTTCATCGGTGATGTTATATTTTAAATTAAAGATTTTCAACGCTTGCTCCGTTTTCTTCTGACCTAAAAACCGACCTAAAATCTTTTGAATATCGGAAACATTTGCGGTTCCTTTCCAGATATAAGCATTTTCGTGATTTTGAATATAATCATCAATATCTACATATAATTCGGCATAATTTCTTTCGCGATAATTAGAAACAGTGTTCGCTGAAATTAAGATGAATAAAGCAGAATTGACCAACATGCTCCAAAAGAAAATCTGCGTAATAGGCGATAAATAAGGGATTTTGAAAAAGCTGAAAAATTCACTTTGATAAAATTCGCTTTGAACAAAATTTTCGGAAAAACTCGGTAAAATTAAGCCTAAAAAGCAAAGTAAAACCCCAACAATAATTCCGGAAACCGAACCTGCATACGTTCCTCTTCTCCAAAAAATAGCACCAAAAAAGGAAGGTCCTAATTGCGCGATCAAAACAAAGGAAACCAGTCCGATGCTGAATAAACTTTTGCCTAATAATAAATATTTATAAAAAATAAATCCACTGATAATCAATAAAAAAATGCTGACTTTTCTAATGTTGACAATACTTTTGGTATTGTCTGTGTCGTTTTCAGATTTAAATTTATCCAACCAACCGTAAGGTATAATAATGTTGTTTGAAAGCATAATAGAAAGCGAAATACTGGAAATGATGATCATGGAAATACACGCACTTAATCCGCCGAAAAAAACCAAGGTAGAAATAAAAATATTTCCAAATTTTTGGGGAATAAGAATAGAGTAGAGCTCTGGATTTACATCTTGACCGAAAAACAAAATTTTTCCGCCCCATGCAATCGGGAAAACAAAAAAATTGAAAATCAAAAGATAAAGTGGGAAGAGCCAAATAGCAGTTTTGATGTGTTTTTCTTTTCTGTTCTCAATAATTGCGGTGTGAAATTGTCTTGGCAAAAGAAAAATTGCAGACATGGAAAGCATGAGCATCAAGAACCAATTGAAACTTCCTTCCAAACCGTTGAAAGAATTTTTTGCAGCGAAATCTGGTAGTTTTTCTGCCTGTCTGTAAATATCTTCGAAACCATTAAAAACGCCGTAAACCACAAAAAGACCGAGAATAACAAAGAAAATTAATTTAAAAAAACTTTCAGCTGCGACTGCCGAAATGATTCCGAGTCTTTTTTCCGAAGCATCTACATATTTTGTCCCGTAATAGCTTGAAAACAAGGCGATAATGATGACAACATACGTGGAAGAATCGAATAAAATACTGGTGGAATTTTCAGTTTCGGTAATGAGGTGAAAAGTTTCTGAAATTGATTTGATTTGCAATGCGATGTAAGGAATAATTGCGAGGATACAAACCAAAGCAATTATGGCACTTAAAGATCTGCTGTTTCCGTAGCGTAAACCGATGAAATCTGCAATACTGCTGATTTTATTCACGCGGGAAATTCTGATAATTTTTGAATTTAAATAAATCCAGGAAGGAATGATAATGATAGGTCCCACATAAATCGCCATATATTCTAACCCTTGATTTGCGGCAACTCCGATGCTTCCATAGTAGGTCCACGCGGAACAGTAAACCGCCAAAGAAAGGGAATAAACGTACGGATTGTTTACCCAGAAACTGCTTCTTTTTTTCTCTGCGAAATAGGCAATGAAAAATAGAATTCCGAGGTATAAAATAACCAGTGCGAAAAGTAGATAACTATTCATTATATTTTTTGAAAATCAAGAATGAACTGACACAAGATGCGCCCCAAACAAGAAAAAGGTAGATATAAATCAGCGGCAAACCAACTCCGATCTTTGGATTATTGAACAGTAACAAAACGGGTGCATTAAACAAAATTAATAATGCAATGCTTAGAATAACCAGTTTTTGTTGATGTCTTTTTTTCATCGCCGAAGAAATTGATTTAGTATTTATAAAAGTTTCAGGGAAAAATGTTCTCCCTGAAACCTGATCATCTCATTTAAGATTTCATTTTTACAATTTGTCATCGGAATATTCTCCTTGCAAAGAATACCAACCGAAAACTCCTAATCCACCAACAATAATTGGTAAGAGTATAAAGGTATAAATAATTGCAGGAATTAAATCTTCTGTTTTACCTGTTTTAAATTTCGGTAAAGACTGTTCTTCTAAAAGGTAATAGCCTGCAAAAAGCGCCATTGCGATCCAAACTACTCCTAAAAACTTTTTTAAAATATTCATAATTTCTAATTTTACAATATTAATCGTGTGCGGTGTTATTTTTATTTTTCAAGTAAACAATTCCAATGCATAAACTCACGGCTCCAATAATGATCGGGTACCAAAGTCCTTCCAGATAAGGTTTGTCAAACGGAATTCCTAGTCCTGCAGCTTCAGCAATTTTATTAGCGGTTTTCGCATTTAAAACTAAAGCTGTTGCAATTGCGGGCAATAATCCTCCGAAAATTCCATTTCCGATATGATAAGGTAAAGACATTGAAGTGTAACGAATTTGTACTGGGAACATCTCCACCAAAAATGCTGCAATAGGTCCGTAAACCATGGTTACAAAAAAGATCTGTACAAAAATCCAAAAAATCAAAGTCCATTTTCCTGCAGAATTCACGGTTGCCTCAATTTTCACATCCATTTTTTTCTCGCCTTTATCATTTAGAATTACTTGTTTTTGGCTGTTTAATGGAAATGTTTTGGTTTCTTTCCAGGTAGTTCCATCGGTAAACGCTTTGGAGGTGACATAAACACTGTCACTTAACGTTTCATTTACGATTTTAATTTCTGCACTTTTAGCTGCTTTAGCTACAATTTCAGTTTTATTTTTTACATCGTTAATTTGGTACATGCTTTCATAGATAGGTCTGTACGAAATAATGGCGATGAAAATACCCGTCATCATAATCCATTTTCTACCTATTTTATCACTTAACCAACCGAAGAACAAGAAAAACGGTGTAGCAAAAGCAATTCCCCAAAGCATTATGGAACCTACTTGCTCTGATAATCCCATTACTTTTTCCAAGAAACTCATTGCATAGAATTGTCCGGTGTACCACACAACACCTTGTCCCATTACTGCACCAAATAATGCCAATAAAACAAATTTGAAATTGTATTTATTTCCGAAAGATTCTTTTAATGGATTCGTCGAAGTTTTGCCTTCTTCTTTCGCTTTTGCAAAAACTGGAGACTCTGCCATTTTTCTTCTGATGATAAATGAAACGGCAATCATGACGATAGAAACCCAAAACGGAACACGCCATCCCCAATTTAAAAATGCTTCTTTAGACATGGAATATTTGGTCAACATAATCACCACTAATGAGATGAAAAGTCCTACCGTTGCGGTAGTTTGTATCCAGGAAGTCATAAATCCTCTTTTTCCCTTCGGCGAATGTTCTGCGACATAAGTTGCAGCACCACCATATTCACCACCCAATGCCAAACCTTGCAATAATCTTAAAGTTAAAATTAAAACCGGCGCCATAAAACCAATCGTTTCGTAAGCTGGAATACAACCAATTAGAAAAGTTGCTCCACCCATCAATAATAAAGTAAGCATGAAAGTAAATTTCCGACCAATTAAATCACCTAATCTTCCGAAAAACAAGGCACCAAATGGTCGTACCACAAAACCAGCGGCGAAAGTTGCCAAAGTTGAAAGAAAAGCGGCAGTTTCATTTCCTGGCGGAAAGAATTTAATGGAGATAATTGTTGCCAAACTCCCGAAAATATAAAAGTCATACCATTCAATCATCGTACCTACAGAAGAGGCGGTTATTACGCTGAAAATTGAGGATTTTTTTTGTGTAGAATTATCCATATTCGCTATTTTTAAAATTTTTGTTTAATTAAAATGAGTACATTACTCTTACCATTCCACGGAAATTACCGACTTCTTTTAGATTGTTTTGAGCTTTTCCTTCTGCATTTACATCGCCCCATTTTGCTGATGTATATTCGATTTCCGGAGAAACACTAAACTTATTCTGTTTGAAATCCACTCGTGCTGAAGCGCGCCAAACATTATCAATCACTCTTCCTGCAGAAGCACCTCTGATGTATAAATTTTTGTAACCTGAATCAACTCCATCGTTTTTGGTGTACCCAAAGAAAACACCCGGAGCAATTTTCGCATTTGCACTTGCAATATCTACCCAGAACGCCGATGTTTTGGTGGGTTTATAAGATTCCTGACCATTAGATTCGGTGTATCCTGCAAAACCTCCAAGCATTACCAAGTGGTGAAGATTTCCACCAGAAA
Source organism: Kaistella chaponensis (assembly GCF_900156725.1). Taxonomy (GTDB): domain Bacteria; phylum Bacteroidota; class Bacteroidia; order Flavobacteriales; family Weeksellaceae; genus Kaistella; species Kaistella chaponensis. Next base: position 91,882 of record NZ_FTOI01000011.1, read on the forward strand.
TTCCGTAAAATTTGGTGATTATTTTTTCATTCGCATATTTGAAATACCCGAAATACATTCCAGAATTTACCGTTTCATCGGAAGCCAAACCACCTGATTCGATCACGGGTTTTAAAGACTGATATTCTGCGCCGATTCCAGCGGTGATGTTTTTCTTTTTGTATTGAAGTTGCCCGTGAAAAGTGGGCATTGAAGAGTTAAAGGTTGCACTGTTTGTAGAAGCTCCAGTTGCATTTGCCGTTTGAAATTCCCGGTCTTTGTAGGCAACGACACTTAAAGTTAAATCTGAACTTAATTTTTGAGCCACTTTAATTTGTCCAGCCCAACCAAAAGGATTGAACATAATTCCGGTATTAAAATTGGCAACTCCAGGAAAGACATCCGGAACAAATGTTGGATACCAAGTTTGCCCGAAAGTCACCGCAGTTTTTGGCCAGGCTAAAGTTGCAGTTGCATGTCGAAGTCTCAGCAAACCGATACTTCCGCTTCCGGCTGAAGTTTTATTCAATTCTGTATTCCCGAAAAAATCTGCTTCAATGTTTCCGCTCGCTTTTGCTCCCCAAACATCTGGACCTTTAAATTTAACACCAACTCTAGAAGTAATTGCTAAAAAGTTACTCGCACCCGCTCCATTGATGTCTTTTCCATTAGCATCTAATTTTTCATCTAGCGGATAAAGATTAAGATTGTATTCTCTTGCATACGCAGATTGGCGGCTATCAAAGTTATATTCTGTTCTTACCCAACCGTATAATGTAGCGTCCCATTCCTTTGGTTTTGCTTTTTCTGCTTCTAATGCTTCGATTCTTTTTAGTAAATCTTTATTTGAGGGAGTTTCTTGCCCCTTAAAATGATTAGATAACCAAAGAGAAGAAACGATTCCTAATAAAATTGTTGATTTCTTCATAGATTAATATGTTTTAGTTTGTTTTTTTTGTGAAAACGAAATTGAAACTAAAATTTTAATTGAAGAAATGTAATATATATCAGTGTAATGAATATAGTTTTAATTAAAAATTTCTGGAAAATGTGGTTTTACTTTTTGAATCGTTCCCATTTTATCATCATGTATTTATCTCCAAACTCAGTGATAACGAGTCCGGAACCTTTTAAATTTTCCTCTTTAGACATGTATTCCACCAATTCAGTTTGTTTGAAAACTTTGTATACCGGATGAAAATCGGAATGAGGTGGTCGCGTAATATTATACTTCTTGATCCAGGAACTTACGGTATTGTGGGAAACACCAATGATTCTTTCAATTTCTCTGTAGCTTAAACCTTCTAGATATAGTTGTAATGCTTTGGTAACAATATAATCATCAATCTGTTTTCCTAATTTCTTTACAGTGAAATAATAGTTGCAGTCTTTGCACAAAAACCGTTGTCTTTCATTGATAATTCCACTTTTAACAATGTTTTGTTCGTTGCATTTCGGACAGGAATTTGGCATAACTATATCTTTTTAGCAAATATATAATAAATTAGCAATATTTGTATAAAGCGACATAAATTTCATCCTTAGTTTTTGAGATGTAAATTAAAATTCTATCTTTGCACCTAATGAAAAGAGTATTTCCATTAGACGATTTATACAAAGGCAGTAATGCCGATATTCACGATATTTATTAACACAACGAAGTCATTTTGGCTTCGTTTTTTTTTGTTTTAAAATCTAAAATTATGTTCAGAACCGCCGATTTATCAGTAGAAGAAATTAATAATCTCCTTCAGCAAGCAGGTGAATTCTCCAAAGGAAAAGTTTCAAAAGCGAAAACTGAAATTTTTGTTTCCAATCTTTTTTTTGAAGACAGCACCCGAACCAAAACCAGTTTTGACGTTGCTCAGCGGAAATTAGGATTACATGTAGTTCCTTTCGATGTTTCCGCAAGCTCTGTTAACAAAGGTGAATCCCTTTATGATACCGTAAAAACTTTGAAAAGTATAGGAATTGATCTTTGTGTGATCCGTCATAAAAAGGAAAAGTATTACAATGAATTTGAAGGTATCGATATCTCAATAATCAACGGTGGCGATGGAACGGGAAACCATCCTTCTCAAAATATTTTAGATTTAATGACCATTCATCAGGAATTCGGGAAATTTAATGGATTGAAAGTTGGAATCGTGGGAGATGTAAAACACAGCAGAGTTGCTAATTCAAATGCCGAAGTTTTGAGAAAATTAGGGTCAAAAGTCTATTTTTCCGGACCCGAAAAATGGTTTGACGAAGGTGCAATCATTAATGGAACCTATTTAGATATTGATGATTTGATAAAAGAAGTTGATGTTTTAATGTTACTGAGAATTCAGCACGAAAGACACGACGAAGAAAAGGTGAAATTTTCTCCAGAAAAATATCACAAAAAATTTGGTTTAACTGTAGAACGGGAAAAAAAGATGAAGAAAAACGCCATCATTATGCATCCAGCGCCGATTAACAGAGGGGTGGAAATCGCTGATGAATTGGTAGAATGCAAACGCTCCAGAATTTTCAAACAAATGGAAAACGGCGTTTTTGCAAGAATGGCCATTTTGAAAACCGCATTGGAAGAAAAGGGATTTGAGTTTAAATAAATGTAAAAAGTACAGTGTATAATGTACATATTGCAATTACTTTTAGAATAAACTACATGGTACTTTTTACATGATACTTTGTACAAAAAAATAAAAATGAAAAAGAAATTAATATTAGAATCAGGAGAAGTTTTTTACGGAAATAGTTTCGGAAGAGACCTTGAAATTGAAGGTGAAGTAGTTTTTAATACGGGAATGACTGGTTATCAGGAATTAATTTCGGATCCATCGTATTGCGGACAAATTGTTTGTATGACGTATCCACTCATCGGAAATTATGGAATCAATCGGGATGATTACGAAAGTATAGAACCTGCAATTAAAGGTTTAATCGTGAAAGAAGTTTGTGATTTTCCTTCCAATTTTAGAAGTCAAATGAGCTTAAATGAATTTTTTCTAAAAAGAAAATTATCAGGAATTTCTGGAGTTGACACGCGGAGATTAACCAGAGTTCTTAGAAATTTCGGCAGTGTAAAAGGAAGAATCGTTCACCACGATGTAGATGATAAGGAAGTCATTGAATCAATGAAAAACACCATTTTATCTACGGATCAAGTGATACAGGTTTCTACGAAAACCGCCTATGCAAGTCCAGGAAGAGGTTTGAAGGTTGTTTTGGTTGACTACGGTTCCAAACTGGGAATTTTGCGGGAATTAACCCGAAGAGATTGTGACGTTATCGTGGTTTCTCAAAATACCACTGCGGAAGAAATTCTTATGATCGATCCAGATGGAGTAATGCTTTCCAATGGTCCCGGAGATCCACAGGATGTTCATGGAGCTACCAAAATGATTCAAGATTTATTAGGAAAAATTCCAATTTTTGGGATTTGTTTGGGACATCAATTGATTGGTTTAGCTTGTGGCGCCACAACTTTCAAACTAAAATTTGGTCATCGTGGCGGAAATCATCCGGTTTTAAATATAAAGAAAAATAAAGTCGCGATTACTTCCCAAAATCATGGTTACGCCGTAGATCAGGAATCTTTAAAAAACACCGATTTAGAAGAAACGCATATCGCATTAAATGACAGAACCAACGAAGGTTTCAAACATAAAATTCACCCGTGTTTTTCCGTGCAATATCATCCAGAAGCAAGTCCAGGACCAGAAGATGCGAATTACCTCTTCGATGAATTCATTGATATGATGTACCAATTTAAAAATGTAACAGTGTAACAATTTAAAAATTTGACAATTAAAAAAAAATAATATGATCAATTTTGAGAATAATCCTTTAATTACAAAAACGGTTCAATTTTCTTTAGATATAATTGATTATTGTGAATTATTGGATGAGAAGAAAAAATACGTTATCTCAAAACAATTATTACGTTCTGGAACGAGCATTGGAGCAAATTCATTTGAGGCTCAAAATCCGTACAGCAAAAAAGATTTCATCAACAAAATAAAAATTGCAGCCAAAGAATTAGAAGAAACCAAATATTGGTTGTATTTGTGCAAACATTCTAAAAATTATCCATTCAATGAAAATTTAGAATCGCAAATTACAGAAATAGGAAAAATTATTTACAAGATTTTAAGTACGAGTTTATCAAAGGAAAACATATTGTAAATATTGTTACACTGTTAAACTGCTACATTGTTATATTAAATATATGAAAAGAACAGACATAAAAACCATATTAGTGATCGGTTCCGGTCCAATCATCATCGGACAGGCCGCAGAATTTGATTACGCAGGAACGCAGGCTTGCTTGTCTTTAAGAGAAGAAGGCTATAAAGTGATCCTCATTAATTCCAATCCGGCAACGATTATGACGGATGTGGAAATTGCCGATAAAGTATATATCGAGCCAATTTCACTTGAATTTGTTTCCAGAATTATCCGCAAAGAACGTCCAGATGCGCTTTTGCCAACTTTGGGTGGACAAACCGGTTTAAATATGGCCGTAGAATTAGAAAATTCTGGAATCCTTGAAGAATGTAAAGTGGAGGTTTTAGGAACCAAACTTTCTGCCATCAATCAAGCGGAAGACCGCGATTTGTTCCGGAATTTAATGCACGAATTGAACGAACCTGTTCCGGATTCAGATATTGTAAATACCGTTCAAGCAGCTTTGGAATTTGCGCACAACATTGGTTATCCCGTGATTGTTCGTCCCGCTTTTACCATGGGCGGAACCGGTGGTGGAATTGCAAATAACGACGATGAACTGAAAGAAATTGCAAGTTTCGGTTTAAAATATTCTCCTGTTACCCAATGTCTGATCGAAAAATCAATTGCCGGTTTCAAGGAAATTGAATACGAAGTAATGCGTGACAAAAACGACAATGCGATCGTGGTTTGTAATATGGAAAACATCGATCCGGTCGGAATTCATACTGGAGATTCCATTGTGGTTGCACCTTCGCAAACGCTTTCTGACAGAGAATATCAAATGCTCAGAAATTCTTCATTAAAAATTATTCGCGCTTTAGGAATTGAAGGTGGCTGTAATGTTCAATTGGCTTTAGATCCACATTCTTACGATTATTATATCATCGAAGTAAATCCAAGAGTTTCGCGTTCATCGGCTTTGGCGAGTAAAGCAACAGGTTATCCGATTGCAAAAATTGCAGCAAAAATTGCGGTGGGATTAACGTTAGATGAAATCATGAATCCTGTCACCGGAACTTCTTACGCTTGTTTTGAACCTGCTTTGGATTACGTCGTAACGAAATTTCCGCGTTTTCCTTTTGATAAATTTGAAACTGCGGATCGCAGACTTTCAACCCAAATGAAAGCAACCGGAGAAGTAATGGCAATCGGTAGAAACTTCGAAGAATCTTTGCAAAAAGCCATCCGATCTTTAGAAACGGGTTTAAGACATATTGGTTTGAAAACGAAAGACGCTGCAGCTTTAACTGAAGAAGAAATCGAAAGACGAATCCGCGTTTGTGATGATGAACGTTTGTTTATTATCGGAGACGCTTTAAGACGTGGTTACGACTGGCAAAAAATAGTAGAGTGGAGTAAGATCGATAAGTTCTTTATCTGGAAAATTAAAAAACTCATCGATTTCGAAAAAGTTATTGCTGAAAATAAATTTAATAAAAATACCTTATTAGAAGCCAAGAAATTAGGTTTTTCGGATCTTAGCATCGCAACTTTATGGAATTCTACTCAAAAAGAAATTTTTGAATACCGAAAAGAAAATGGCGTAATGCCGGTTTACAAAATGGTCGATACCTGCGCTGCAGAATTCGAAAGTGAAACGCCATATTTCTACGGAACGTATGAAGAGGAAAACGAAAGTATTCCTTCCAGTAAAGAAAAAATCATCGTTTTGGGGTCTGGTCCAATCAGAATTGGTCAAGGTGTAGAGTTCGATTACGCCACAGTTCACTCGGTTTGGGCGATCAAAGAAATGGGTTACGAAGCCATCATCATTAATAATAATCCAGAAACCGTTTCCACAGATTTCTCGATTTCGGATAAACTTTATTTTGAACCTTTAACGGAAGAAGATGTGATGAACATCATCGAATTGGAAAAACCAAAAGGCGTTGTAGTACAGTTTGGTGGACAAACCGCCATTAATTTAGCTGATAAATTAGCAGCTCATGGCGTTCAGATTTTAGGAACTTCACTCGAGGATCTGGATCGCGCCGAAAACAGAAATAAATTTGAAGCCGCTTTACAAGAAATGGGAATTCCGCAACCTTTGGGAAAAACCTGTTTTACAAAAGAAGAAGCTTTAATGATCGCGAATGAAATCGGTTTCCCGGTTTTGGTTCGTCCGAGTTATGTTTTGGGAGGAAGAGCCATGGAAATCGTTTATGATGAGCACGAACTCGATCATTATATGACGAACGCAGTAAAAGAAAATTCGGAACATCCTATTTTGATCGACCGCTATTTAACTGGAAAAGAAGTAGAAGTTGACGCCATTTCTGATGGTGAAACCGTCGTAATTCCAGGGATTATGGAGCATATCGAAAGAGCGGGAGTTCATTCCGGAGATTCAATTGCCGTTTATCCGCCGCAAAATATCAACGCTGAGCAAATTGCTACTTTGGTTGATTATACGGAAAGATTAGCGAAAGGATTGAATGTCATTGGTTTAATGAATATTCAATATGTTCTTTACCAAGGCGGAGTTTACGTCATCGAAGTGAATCCAAGATCGAGTAGAACCGTTCCTTTTTTATCGAAAATTACCGAAATTCCGATGGCAAATTTAGCCACGAAAGTTATTCTCGGACAGAAATTAAAAGATTTAGGTTACAAAAACGGTTTGGCTCCTGTGAAAGACGGAGTTTATGTAAAAGTTCCGGTTTTCTCTTTCTCAAAATTAACGAGAGTTGATATTTCCCTCGGACCAGAAATGAAATCGACCGGAGAAGTGATGGGAAAAGATATAACCTTGGAAAAAGCTTTGTACAAAGGTTTGATCGGCGCGGGAAGAAAAGTTCCTCTGCACGGTGCCATTTTGTTTACAGTTGCAGATAAACACAAAGCTGAAGCTTGCGAATTAGCCAGAAGATTCAAGGAAATAGGCTTCAAAATTTGGGCAACCGAAGGAACTGCCAATTATTTTGAAGAAAACGGTGTTCGCACAAAAATCGGTTACAAGATCGAGGAAAATCCTGAAATTAATCTGATCGATCTCATCCAAGCTGGAAAAGTGCAATATATTGTAAACACCATGACCAAAGGAAAACAAGCCGAAAGAGATGGTTTCCAAATTAGGAGAACTTCGGTAGAAAATGGCGTTCCATGTTTAACATCGATGGATACCGTTGAAGCGATTTTAAAAGTGATCGAAAGCATGAGTTTTAAAATGGAAATGATGTAGGTTTCGGATTGCAAATGTTACTATAAATCAACGCCGCAGGTTTTTTAATCTGTGGCGTTTTTATTTTTTTATAGCTGCTTCCTTTAATTTTTGACCTCATTTTTGAGATTTCCAAATTCTATTTTATTATTTACAAGGGCTTCCTAATTATCTTCTTGAACTGATTTTATGTGATAATTTCTTGCAACGCAACCTTATTCTTTCAAATTTAATTCGCCTTTTGTAACAAGCTTACGGAGTTTCGCTGAATGCGTTTCATTAAAATTTATTCCATTTGCGTACGTTTTTGTATTCCCTAAAAATTAGAGAAAGAATATTGATAATCATTGATGAACTTTTCAAAATTGATCCTTTAAGCGAGAAGGATTATAAAAAAAACCGTTTCATTGAATCATGAAACGGTTGCTTTTATAATCGTATAATAGGGATTCTTTAAATCGTTCCCATTACATACATTTCTTCCATTGTTGGTGTAGGATTTCCGCCTTCTTTTTCAAGAGTGATGGCAAAAGCTTGGGGATTTTCAACTGATTTCATCGCTTGAATTGCAATTGATTTTTTCGAATCATACATTCCCATATCTACTGGTTTTCCATCTACGATTGCCCACAATTGGTATTGTTTTCCAGTCGGAGCTGCGGGTAAATTTTTAATATCGAGGTAGACTTTTTTCGAAGAATCCCAATAAACTTCAGCTAACATATTCGGATGTTTTTCAACTCCTTTCAGCTCAATTTTTTTAGAATTCATAAGCATCGAATTCATTTCTTCTAAACCAGAAACTTTTTTGGAAAGTTCCGTGTTACTTTGAGCAATTTTTTCAATTTCTGCATATTTCGAACCCACTTCATAACCCAAATAACCTAAGCCAAATAAAACTGCTACAGATGCTGCTTTCATCCACGTTGGAAATTGGCTGGTTGTTTTTTGCTCCACACGGTTTGTATGCAGAGGTACAATTTTCCCCTTCACTTCAGCTGGAACTGAAAAATCTAATTTTTTCAGCAATTCCGCTTTAAGGTGAGTTGGAGGTATGATGGCGGTTTTGGTCGCTAATTCTTCAAAAATTTGTTGGTATTCCAATACTGCGCTTTTAACTTCGGGATTATTGGCCATCACGCATTCTAAAATAGAAGATTCCTCTTGAGAAATATTTCCCAAAACGTAGTCTTCTATAACTCCTGATGATATGTAATTTTTAATATCCACTTTTATTTAAGTATAAAAAATAAAATAACAAATTGAAAATCTCTCAAAACATTTTTTAATTCTAATAATGCTGCTCTTGTTCTTGTTTTCACGGTTCCTAAAGGAATTCCTAGTTCTTCTGCAATTTCTTCTTGAGTAAAACCTCCAAAATAAGCTTTGTTGATCAAAATACGATAATCCGACTTCAATGTGTTCACTAATTTCTCTACTTCGTTGAACTCATGTTTTTGTTCCGTAGAGAGTGACTTGTTATCATCTACGAAATCCGGAATGCTTTGGTTTTGTAAATCGTTCTGAAAAGATTTTGATTTTAATCGATCGATTGCAGAATTTCTAGCAATATTGAGCATCCAGGTGTAAAGTGTTCCTTTATTTTGGTCGAAAGAAGTGATGGAATTCCATATTTTCACAAAAGTATCTTGCAAAACTTCGTTGGCTTCCTCTTCATAGTTCACAATACGAAAAATCACCCCATAAAATGCAGGTGAATAATTGTCATATAAATAATTGAATCCCTTCTCATCCCTACTTAATAGTAAGGTAACAAGTTGTTCGGTAGTAAGAGATACTTTCTTCATATAGATTAGGAATGGCAAATATATAGTTTAAATTCAAAAATAAAACCAATTTATCTCTACAATCGTAAATAATTGCAACAAAATTTCATCTAATGAAAAATATAATTAAAACAGCAGCATTACTAATTCTAGGTTCAGGATTTTTTTATAGCACAAACGCGCAAAAAATTCAGGTTGTAAATGGAAAAAGCATCGTAAATCCCTATTATTCCAGAACGAATACTCAAATATTAAAAATTCCAAATTCAACGTGGAAAAAAGTTTTAGGCGGAGATTTATATTCTGTTTCCCGATTGGGCGAAACCGAAGAAGCCTTCACCGGAAAGTACAATCAATTTGATGGGAAAGGAAATTATTTTTGTGGAGCATGCGGAAATGCACTCTTTCGTTCCGATGCAAAATTTGGTAGTACTTGTGGTTGGCCAAGTTTTTTTGAACCAATTCGACCGAAATCTGTCATTTATAAAAAAGATGAGTCTTACAACATGGTAAGAACTGAAGTAAAATGCGGCAGATGCGATGCTCATTTAGGTCACGTATTCGACGACGGTCCGAAACCAACAAGAAAAAGATTTTGCATGAATTCGATCGCTTTAGAATTCGAACCGTTAAAAAAATCACAAAATTAAATCCAAAAGAAAATTGTTCTCGTAAATTATAGCAACAACAAATTATATAATTAACATTAAATTTTTTTATTATGAACTTCTTAAAAATCACAACAGCCGCTTTAGCTCTAACAATGACTTTAGCAATCGGAAACACAGCCAATGCACAAAAGATGGCTAAAAAAGAAAAAACAGTAATGGTAGGTGGAGCTCCAATGTATCCTTCTAAAAACATTATTGAAAACGCAGTTAACTCCAAAGATCACACGACTTTGGTTGCCGCAGTAAAAGCTGCAGGATTGGTAGAAACTTTACAAAGCAAAGGACCATTTACCGTTTTTGCTCCTACCAATGCAGCATTTGAAAAATTACCTGCAGGAACAGTGGAAACATTGGTAATGCCAGAAAATAAAGAAACCCTTACCAAAATCTTAAGCTATCACGTCGTTCCAGGAAGAATTTCCTCTAAAGATTTGATGGCTTGGATGAAGAAAAATGGGGGAAAATACATGGCAAAAACAGTTCAAGGTGAAGAATTAACTTTCTGGATGAAAGGAATGAACTTGTATGTTAAAGATACAAAAGGAAACTCTGCTAAAATTACAACAGCAGATGTTAATCAGTCAAATGGCGTAATTCACGTAATCGATACGGTTTTGATGCCATAGTTTCATAGTTTTATTTTTAATGGGGCCACTTCAATTTCGGTTGAAGTGGCTTTGTTTTTATACAGACTTCAAAAATATTCTCTACTTTTTATTATCTTTATCCAAATTAAATATTTTATGAAAAAATTACTTCTTACGGCATTTTTAGCAGTTTCAGTAACCGCTTATTCCCAATGGTCAAAACCTGCTGCAAGTCCAAAACAATCGATTGAGCAACAATTTTCACTCTCCAAAATTTCAGTGGAGTACGGAAGACCAGGTGTGAAAGGTCGCAAAATTTTTGGCGATCTCGTTCCTTTCAATCAAGTTTGGCGAGCAGGAGCAAATGCGGCAACAAAAATTACTTTTAGCCAAAATGTAAATTTTGGTGGAAAAATAGTGAGCGCAGGATCGTATAGTTTATTTGTAACACCAACCGAAAAAGAGTGGAAAATTATGCTAAATTCTGTTGCAAATCAATGGGGAGCTTATGAATATAATGAAAAGATGAACATTGCAGAAGTTTCCGTTCCTGTTCAAAAATTAGGGGATAAACAAGAATATTTTGAAATTTCTTTGCAACCTGTAGATGATCATTCCGCGAATATGATCATGAAATGGGACATGACTCAAGTACTGATTCCTATTAAAGAAGCAAAACCTGAAACCATTTTGAAAATTATTGAAAAACTAAATGATATCAAGCAAATCGAAAAAGATGCCGCTGCGAAAAAATAAAAAAAAGTGAACTTCGGTTCATTTTTTTTTCATAAAATAGTAGATAATTGTTTTTTGGGCGTCTTTCCCGATCCCGAAAGCTTTCGGGATTATCGGGACCGACTTCCACTCCCAATCTTTTTTGAGGCAAAAAAGGATTTCCGTTCCTTTAGATTTGTAATCGATAAAATTATTAAATTTAGAAAGAGAAAAGCATTTAATTAAACTATGTTCCGCTCAGAGTAAAACTCAAGGCTTGATTCAGAATTAAATGCTCTTCCTTTCATTAAAA
>NZ_FTOI01000013.1 GCF_900156725.1 Kaistella chaponensis
CACTTAGCAAAGCAAAATTTCAGTTTGCTTTTTTCATCTTTTGAATAACTTAAAAAAGACAAAAACTTTTGTATCTTTTGTGGTTAAATGTTTTTTTTAACGCAAAGACGCAAAACTTTTGGACAAAAACATCCTTTAAAAATTACGTACGCAAAGGCGTTTCACTTAGCAAAGCAAAATTTCAGTTTGCTTTTTTCGTCTTTTGAATAACTTAAAAAAGACAAAAACTTTTGTACCTTTTGTGGTTAAATGTTTTTTTAACGCAAAGACGCAAAGCTTTTGGACAAAAACATTCTTTAAAAAATTACGGTCGCAAAGGCGTTTCACTTAGCAAAGCAAAATTTCAGTTTGCTTTTTTCATCTTTTGAATAACTTAAAAAAGACAAAAACTGTTGTGCCTTTTGTGGTTAAATGTTTTTTTTTAAACGCAAAGACGCAAAGCTTTTGGACAAAAACATCCTTTAAAAAATTACGGTCGCAAAGGCGTTCTATTTAGCAAGGGGAAATTTCAGTGTGCTTTTTTTGATTTTTGATTAACTTAAAAAAATAAAACTTTCGTGACTTTTTTAGTTGAAAATGTTCTGGAATTTCAACCATTAAAATATGATTAGAATTTAGAGTATGTTTAAATTTGATAAAAGAAATATAAACACATAAGTCACATTAGAGAATTATATTTTTAGCGTAGAAAGAACACATTAGTTTCAAAAATCAAATGCTTTTATCTGGTGTGTTCTATAGTTCACCTGAGTCTTCTGAAATCTTATGTGACTTATGTGTTTAAATAAATTTTAATAGGCTCTAAGATTTTCTGCGGAAGTTTTCACCCCTTTTTTTTAGACTTTTCAATGATCGAAACAGAAAAAAACTGTTGTGACTTTGTGGTTAACCCGAAGCCAATTCAAATCCGGAAGCACGTCCTAAAGCATTTTTGCCGAAGCGGTTTTTCATGCGATCCATGGCTTGATAAAGGTTCATCAATTCTTCGCTGTCTTCGAATAAATTCATTTGATACGTTCCGTGAACGAGATTCGTAAATCGCAATCCGACCAATCGCAATCGCATTCTTCGCGTGTATAATTTTTCGAATAAATCTAAAGCAACTCTCGCTAAAGTATGATCAATAGACGTGTAAGAAATTTTCATCTGCTTCGTTTCAGTATCGAAATTGGCATATCTTATTTTTAAAACTACGGTAGAAGTGAGCCATTTTTCCTGTCGGAGTTGGTATGCTAAAGATTCTGCCATTTCAGAAATGAGTCTTTTAATTTCGAAAATATCCATGGTATCATTGGTAAAAGTATGTTCTTTTGAAAGTGATTTTCTTTCTGAATACGGAATCACGGGATTGAGGTCGATTCCGTTTGCTTTTTTCCAAAGTTCGGCGCCATTTTTACCGATCATTTGCTGCAAAACCAAAACGGGCATTTCTGCTAAAGTTTGAATTTTTCTGATCCCAACTCGGGAAAGGAGTTGAAAAGTTACTTCTCCGACCATCGGAATTTTTCTTATGGATAAAGGATTCAGAAAAGAATTTATATTTTTCGCCGGAATTTCAAATCTTCCGACGGGTTTTGATTCTCCGGTTCCGATTTTGGAAACCGTCTTGTTTGTTGACAAGGCAAAACTGATGGGTAATCCTGTATTTTTCGTAACTGATTCTGCAATTTCTTTCGTCCATTGATAACACCCAAAAAATTGGTCCATTCCTGAGAGATCCATATAAAATTCATCGATGCTGGCTTTTTCTAAAACGGGAACTTTTTCCTGAATAATTTCGGTTACTTCTTTAGAAAATTTCGAATATCTTTCATAATCGCCGCGAATAATTTTTGCATCCGGACAAAGTTTTAAAGCCATCTTAATGGGCATCGCAGAACGCACGCCAAAATAGCGCGCTTCATAGGAACATGAAGCCACTACTCCACGATCGCCACCTCCTATGATGACGGGAATTCCATTGAGTTTTGATTCCTGTAATCTTTCACAAGACACAAAAAAAGTGTCTAAATCCATGTGTACAATTGCTCTTTCCATGCGGACAAAATTAGTAGGTTTTATATCTAAATTTCGTATATTTGTTGATATAATTTATAGCAATGTCAATTTTATCAGAAAACATGCGGTATTTGAGAGCTCAGCAAAAATACGCGCAACAAAAAATTGCGGACGACCTTTTAATCACGCGTGGTCGGTACGCTAAATATGAAGATGGCGCCACAGAACCGCCGATTGAAATTTTGGTGAGAATTTCTAAATATTATCGCGTAAGCATCGATTTATTAGTGGGGATTGATTTGCGGAAATACACTTTAGAAAAAATGATGCAGCTTCCGGATAATCGCACGATTCTTCCGATTACGGTCGATGAAAGAGGCGAAAATAAAATAGAAATCATCCCTGCAAAAGCGCAAATGGGGTATCTTCAAGGGTACAGCGATCCGGAATATATTGAGAAATTACAAACGATTTCTTTGCCTTTTTTGAGGAACGGAAAATTCCGGGCTTTTCCGGCGAGTGGAGATTCGATGCCGCCTTTTAAAGACGGAACTTTCATTGTAGGGAAATATGTGGAAAATGTGGGTGATTTAAAGATCGGCAAAACTTATATTTTCATCACCCAAAATGAAGGCGTGGTTTATAAAAGACTGCAGAAAAAAACTTCCAAAAACATTACGGTGAGTTCGGATAATCCGCTGTATAAACCTTACGAAATTAAACTTTCGGATCTGGTGGAAATCTGGGAATATTCTTGTAGCATTAATACGGCAGAATTCGAGACGGAAACTTTGGATATGATGACGGTAAAGGAGATGTTTCTGAGTTTGAAGAAGGAAATTGATTTGATAAAGAAGACCTAAAAAAGCAAGGCATTTTATTTTTATTTTTATTCTTTTTTACTTTGAAAATATTCAGATTTCTCCTTTTGGTTTTTGGCAGCAGCATCAATCGAATGCGAAGCGTGCAAATCCGCATCTTCTTCAGCTTCGGTAGATAATTTCTCGTAATATTTGTGAATCTGATCTAATTCTTCTTCCGTAAGATTTTCGATGTTTACAATCCTGTTACTCGTAGCTTTATTGGCAGCAATCAGTTCATTCAGTTTAATCTGAATGGCTTTGGAATCTTTATTTTGAGCTTTCTGAATCAGGAAAACCATTAAAAAAGTAATAATAGTCGTACCCGTATTAATAATCAGTTGCCAGGTTTCGGAATACTGAAAAACAGGACCTGTTGCAGCCCACACAATTATAATCGCCAAAGCAGCCATAAATGCAAAAGAACTGCCGGTGAACGTGGTTGCAGAATTAGCAAATTTTTCAAAAAAATTTTTTGTGCTCATGATTTACCATTTTTCTTTCCGATAGAAAAAAGTATGCCTAAAACAATCCGAAGCATAAAATATTATTGAGGGATTTAATACTCTCTTAAAGTTTATTTCCGGAATTTAAAGTAAGAGATCAGCAAAGCGATATTAACCAAAACCGCGAAAGCATTAGACAAAATTATAGGCAATTCATCTTTCATAAAGCCGTACCAAACCCAAAGTGAAAGTCCGGTGATTAAAACTACGATCATTAATAAAGACAGATCTTTCACATCTTTTTCTTTCAAAACTTTGATGAGTTGTGGCAACATGGCAACGGAGGTAATTCCACCCGCAACTAAACCTAAAATATTTTCGTCCATTGATGATTTTTAGTGAAACTAAGGTAAGGTAAAATTTGGGAATCCCTCTGAAAGAAAATTTTGAGACCAAAAGCTGAAAACTAACCCAACGTTTATGGCTATATTTGCAAATATTTTTCAAGTTTAATTTTCATTTTCATTTATGACTTCACCCTATTTTAATCCGTTTCAGGATTTGATTTTCGATGACCAATTTTGCTTCTTAACGGGAGATTTAACTACGGAAAAAATGTCCGTTTTCCCGGAATGGTTAATGGAGCATTTTAAATTTGGCGAGGATAAAATCGAAATGATGGACAAAAGCAAGTCTTACCGTTATCAAGATCTTCAATTACCCTGTTCACCGCGGGTAAAAAAAGCATTCGAGGAATTGGAAGAGAACATGCAAACCGCCTACAAAAAAGGGTTTGAAGGAATGTCTGAACTCGATGAACATTTAATTTTTCTGTGGTCCGGAAGAATGGTTTACGGAATGTTGTACTGCGAAATGCAGTACGAAAGTCAGCAAAAACTCAGATTAAGAGAAACTTTTGACCTGTCCGAAACTTTACGGGAGCGTTTCGGGAATTTTCATTTGATGCTACAGTCCATCGTGGAACCCATTTCTTTTACAGGAGAAAAACCTTGGAGTATTGCGCTGTTTCCCCTTAAATATTCTGCAGATATTATTAGTTATCGCGATGATACGGTGAATTTATTGTTTCAATTCGGGGTCAATGGATTTGGATTTATTGCGTGTTTGCAGGACAACGGAATTATTGGCGAAAAACACAGAGACATTCTGGAAAAAATGAAAGGTCATGTTTTGCATCCACTTCAGTTTGAAGAATTATTTGCACGCTTTCACTACTCCGATTATATTTTGCAGTACAAACCGGAATATAAAATTGAAAATACGGATGCCGGAATTTCGATTGAAGCAGTTCCCGTTTTACCGACTGAAAACCGACCGGTTTTCGGATTTTGGGATGAAGAAATTTTCGCGCAGTTGCTCACCAATTATTGGTCTGTTTATGGGATTCAAAGAGGCGATATCATTCAGTTTCAAAAACCTTTTTTAAGTTTTCTGGAGAATCCATACACGAAAGATTTTGTAAATCCGGAAAGTATCGATTTGCCTTTTTAAAGGGTTTTTCAATGAACAGACGAGCCAATTATTAGAATTTTTAATACGTAATTTTCCGAACTTCCAGCATGATCTGCTGGAAGTTTTCGGCGGTTCGGTTCCATCTTTAACCCAGATCATTGTTGACAAAGCAGCGCAGTCAAGAAGAAACAAGTTACATTATAAACTTCCGGAATTTGGCCGATCCCATTTCTCAAACAAAAGGTTTTATGTTTTGACTTGCTTTCATTAAAAAAATATTTTTGGTAAAAACCAAATTATATCGTAATATTGCAATATTAAATAAAACAATGGGAGCAACAAAGACAGATCATTTCACAGACCAGCAAAACCAAATTGCCACCATCGCAAAAGCTTTGGGACATCCTGCAAGAATTGCAATCATTGAGTATTTAATGAAAGTCAATGCGTGTATTTGTGGCGATATCGTGAATGAATTGCCGCTCGCTCAACCCACTGTTTCCCAGCATTTAAAAGAACTAAAAAATGCCGGAATTATAAAAGGTTCTATTTCCGGCAACGCAATTTGCTATTGTATTGATGAAAAAACAATAGAGATTTTAAATACCTATTTCGTCAAAATTATACAAACCGTTACCGAACAAAAATGCTGTTAGGCGCTTTTTCCGCATGATAATATCGCAATATTGCATTGAAACTATAAATAGATAAAAATGAAATTATCAGAAGTAAAACAAATTTTGCCAACACTAGAAAATGTTGCATTTGAATTAGAAAACGGATCTTTTGTTCCCGACCATTTTCATGTAACCGAAGTTGGAATCATCAGCAAAAATTTTATCGATTGTGGCGGTAAAATACGGTCAGAAAAAGTGGTAAACTTCCAGTTATGGAATGCCGATGATTTTGAACATCGTTTGAAACCGAATAAACTTCTAAGCATTATTCAGCTTTCTGAAGATCGATTGGGTATTGAAGATCTTGATATTGAAGTTGAATATCAAAGTGATACGATTGGGAAATACGATTTGACATTTAACGGAAAAACATTTGTTTTGAAAAACAAAACCACCGCTTGCTTGGCGCAAGATGCTTGCGGAATTCCCTCCGAGAAGATCAAGAAGAATTTGACTGAACTTACTGTCAAACAAAACAATTCTTGCTCACCAAACACTGGATGTTGTTAAAAAAATTAATTTAATGATGAGTGATCCAAAATTATCAGACACCATTACGCTTCTACTGGAACAACAAAACATCAGTGAGGAACGGAAAATTGTCATTCAACCGCTCGTAGATTTCATCCAAGAAAAGACGTTCAAAAAATTACCCGTCAATATCAATTTTATCTGCACGCACAATTCCCGCAGAAGTCATCTGTCGCAGGTTTGGGCACAAGTTGCTGCGGCTCATTTCCAAATCCCGAATGTGGTTTGTTATTCCGGAGGAACCGAAGTAACTGCATTGTTCCCTAAAGTGGTAGAAACATTCCAGGACCAAGGATTTTCGGTTATTCAAATTTCAAATGAAGCCAATCCTGTGTATGCTATTAAATTTGGGCAAAACAGTTCGCCAATTATCGCATTTTCTAAAAAATATGATCACCCGTTTAATCCTTCCTCAACATTTGCAGCAGTTCTGACCTGCTCACAAGTAGATAACGGTTGTCCGTATATTGCAGGTGCAGAACAACGAATTCCCATCACCTTTGAAGATCCGAAAATCTCCGATAATACGCCACAGCAAAAGGAAATTTACTCAGCAATAAGTTTACAGATCGCCTCAGAAATGTTCTATGTTTTTTCTCAAATTAAAAAATAAAGCATGCAACCCAAACTCAAATTTCTCGACCGATATCTTACCATCTGGATTTTTCTCGCCATGGGAACCGGTGTTTGCTTAGAATATTTCATTCCCAGTGTTTCCAATATTACCAATTCGCTTTCGGTCGGAACAACAAATATTCCTTTGGCAATAGGATTAATTTTGATGATGTATCCATCTCTCGCAAAAGTGGATTATTCACTTTTACCAATGGCTTTTAAAGACAAAAAAGTACTTTCGGTTTCGCTATTGCTTAATTGGATTGTCAGTCCAATTTTAATGTTTGTTTTGGCTATAATTTTTCTTCGCGACGAACCTGATTATATGATTGGCCTTATTCTGATCGGTTTGGCAAGATGCATTGCGATGGTTATCGTATGGAATGATTTAGCGAAAGGCAACAGTGAATACGCAGCCTTGCTTATTGCACTAAACAGTATTTTTCAACTGGTATTTTATAGTTTTTATGTATGGCTTTTCATCAATATTTTGCCACAAAAATTAGGATTAGGAAATTTCAATATCAGTGTACCTATGAAAGATGTTGCAGAAAGCGTTTTCATTTATTTAGGAATTCCATTCACTGCAGGATTTTTGAGCCGATACTTTTTAATTAAAATAAAAGGAAAAGACTGGTTCAACCGAAAATTTATTCCAGCCATTTCTCCAATAACTTTGTATGCATTGCTATTCACGATTGTATTAATGTTCAGTTTGAAAGGTGACAAAATATTAGAGTTACCGGGAGATGTAATAAAAGTAGCTGTCCCGCTCATTGTTTACTTCATCCTAACATTTTTCATTAGCTTTTTCATCGGTAAAGCAATGAAGGTTCCTTATGACAAAAATGCATCTATCGCTTTTACGGCAACAGGAAATAATTTCGAATTAGCAATTGCGGTAGCAATCGCAGTCTTTGGAATTCACTCTCCGCAAGCATTTGTAGGAGTAATTGGTCCTTTGGTTGAAGTTCCGATATTAATTTTACTTGTTAAGGTCAGTTTGCATTTAAAGAAAAAATACGATTGAAACTGCTGACTAAAACTGAAAGTGTTGGATAAAATTCAATCCTAAAGATGACACCAAATTTTTGATTTTGAAAAAAACACAACAAACAGCGTATTGATCCCAAATTTTGCTTAGTCCCCAAGTTTTGCTACTGATCCAGAATGATTCACAAACAAAAAACCTACTGATTTCAGTAGGTTTCATTTTTAATGAGCGGAGAAATAGGAACCGTCACATACTCTTTAAATATCTTTATCCATAAGCCTTTTCAAAGATTACTTCTCAGCTACTCACCTAATTACTCACCTTGAAAAAATGTTGGTTTTGATTGGTTTATTTATCAAAGTTACTTCTTTTTTCACACTTACAAAAATATCAACCTTAAATGTATTACTCTCTTTCCAAAAAAATTTAAAGCTCAAGGCAACCTAGGCGTAATTAACAAAACAACTAATTTTAATTGAATAATCGGCTTCAATGTGCAGATCACAGGATTTTATTTTTAGAAACCAATAAAAGTGCAATAAATAGCTCTTTAATGTCTAAACTGTAAAAATTTCCAAATTAAATTTAAAAAAGTGCATTAAATAACACTTATGATTTAATTATTAAAATAATGATGTATATTTGTACTTAAAGTGCAATATATGACACTAAGTAATTTAATAGTACCCATCAAAGAACGTAGAAAAATTTTAAATGTAACGCAGGAAACACTTGCGGAAATTTCTGGTGTAGGACTTCGTACCTTGAAACAATTGGAAAGCGGAAAAGGAAATCCAACGCTAGAAACATTGCAAAAAATTTGCGATGCTTTAGGTTTGGAAATTAAATTGGAAATTAAAAACATTAAATAATGAGATCCGCAAAAGTCTTATACAAAGGTCAACCAGCCGGAGTACTGAAGCAGAATGATGATGGTAGTTTCATTTTTCAATATGATCAGGATTGGCTGTTGGACACCAATAAACCTCCCATAAGCCTAACGCTCCCTAAAACACAGAAAGAATTCGTCTCTAAAGAATTATTCCCATTTTTCTACCATCTTTTGCCAGAAGGAATTAATAAAAGAATGGTTTGCCAAACTTACAAAATTGATGAATCCGATGCTTTCGGAATTCTTTTAACTACTGCAAACACAGATACAGTGGGAGCTATAACAATTGAAAGAATTAAAAATGGATCAGCATAAAATAAAATATTGTCCAGGAAAACTCACAGAAGGTTTTGATACTTACAGTCCGATTGTTTTAAAGAAAATGTTTGACGGTAAAAAAATCAGTCCTGTTCTGCCCTACACATCGCCATCAGATTCCAAAGAGCGGTCGGTATTTAATGAAAATCAACTGCATATTTCTATTTCAGGTTTTCAGGAAAAATACTCATTGCTCATCGAAAATTCAAAATTACGGTTAACGACTGAAGACGAGCGCGGACAATATATTTTGAAACCAATTTCAGACCTTCCAAAAAACAGTGAGTTTGCACCAGCAAACGAACATCTCACGATGCAAATCGCACAGCAAATTTTTAAAATAGAAACTGCGGAAAATGCTTTGACGTTCTTTGAAAATGGAAAACCCGCCTATCTTACTAAAAGATTTGATGTCAAAAAAAACGGGGAAAAATTAGCTGTTGAGGATTTTGCTTCTCTATTACAAAAATCACCTGCAACACACGGTGAACAGTACAAATACCAAGGAAATTACTTGGAACTTTTTGAAACATTGAAAAAATTTGTACCTGCCTCAAAAGTAGAAGCACCAAAACTTTTCACATTAATTCTTTTCAATTATTTATTTTCAAATGGAGATGCTCATCTAAAAAACTTTTCTCTAATAGAAACAGAGCAAGGTGATTTTAAATTAAGTCCGGCTTATGATCTACTCAACACTAAGATTCATATTGAAGATGCTGATTTTGCTTTAAGCGACGTTCTTTTACCGAAATCCATTGCCAAAGGAAAAATAAAAGAGCAGTTTATTTTGTTGGGTCAAAAAGCTGAAATACCAGAAAAAATAATATCCAAAATTTTCAAAAATTTAACTTCTCACGAGAATGAAATCATTGAATTGACTAGCCGTTCTTTTCTCAGTGAACAACTTAAAAGAAATTTTATACAGAGTTATCAGACGAGATTAAAGAAAATCTCTTGAAGAGAATCAATCAGATGATTTTTATTACATAGTAATTCTTTACCTAATAGCAATTTCTTAAAAATAATAACATCTACCTTTATTGTAAGCTGTTCCAAATATCAATTGAACTTTTTGAAAGTATCATGTTCTGAGAAAATCATCTTCTGGACTGTCTTTTTCTAAATCATCATATTCTTTGCTTTCACTATCAACTCCAAAAAGTTTTATCAATTTATCTGCATATCCAGTGACGTTTTTATGTTTCAATGTTTTTACCGGCTTGAGATACTCGGATGTAGAATATTTAAAGCGCAGTGATATAGTAGCGAAATAATAATTAATTTTTATTTTTTGGGCATAAAAAGGATAATACAAATATAAAGCAAATTGAAGCATCTATTATATCATATTTATCGGGTTTAACACCATCAATTTTCTACGCAAAAAGGATAGACATAATTATAATACTCCTTCATAAACGGTATAGGATTTTCCAAATGAATGACTTGTAGCGTCAATACATAGCCATACAAAGCTAAAATAATTCCCCAAAAACGCCATACCAAACAAGCTTATCTTCCTTTAACCAAAACCAAATAACCACCGCCAATTTCACAAAATCCTGCAAGTATAAAAATGGGTAAGGGTTTTAAATAAAATATCATCTATTACTATTATTTTTTTTAAATCCGCAAAATTGAAAATTCTGTGTCGTGTTAAAAGGTGTTGTATGATTTTCTGTAAAGCATTTTACGGCTTCAAAATTTTTGCTAAATGTAGCTTTCATCGTAATTTCATCGTATTGTTTTATATTTAATCCGCTGCATTTTAGAGGTCCATTTTCTGAAAATGTGCCTAATAAAAAATGACCGTTTTCTTTGATAGATTGACTTACTAAATGTGCATATTTTTGAATACTTTCATCATCTGTTACGAAATGAAAAACGGCTCTATCGTGCCAAAAGTCAAATTGTATATCGGTTTTAAATGCTGTAATATCCGAAACAATCCAATGTACCAATTTTGCTTTATCCCCTAATCGTTTTTTAGCTTTTTCTAATGCAGTAGCAGAAATATCCAATACCCAAATATTCTCATATCCTTTTTCTAAAAGTGCATCAACGAAATTACTATCGCCACCGCCAATATCAATAATAATGGTAGTTTTAGGCAAATTCAAATTTTCTAAATAATCTATTGAAGTTTTGGGATATTCTTGTGTCCAGCTCACTTCATTTGGGTTTTTGGTTGAAAATACTTTTTCCCAGTGTTGTTTATTCTGATTCATTTTTTTAATTAATAACAGAAAGGGTCATAAATGTTTTTCCATCCATAACCCTGTTCATTTTTTTATTGTTAAATGTATGCCGAAAAACCCGTAGCCAACTTAATAGACAGGATAGCATTACTACACATTTCCAACAGTTTAGGTGGTTGTTCATTTTAAAATTATTTACGTTATAATAAATCATTTAATTTTATGCTGATTCGAATAGATTAATCATAACAGTATTTAGATAGGATTAGAATGATAGTTATCTTTATCCAAATGCACCTCCATCAATGGTATGTATTAGTTTATGATCTAAAAATGTTTTAAGTGTTCTAAATAAAGTAACATTATCTGCTTTTTCGAATTGTTTTGATAAATCTTTATGACTGATCGCATACTTTTATTCTAATAATTTTTCTGCTACCAATAATGTCATTGCTATTGGTTTTTATGCCTCTTTGAACCAAAATGATTTCTATTTCTTTCATAACATTTAATTATATATTGCTCTACAGCTTACGTCAATGATTAATTATCTATTTTTTTTAATACAAACTTAGTTTGGTGAAAAACTACGAATAATGTCTATTTCGAGAATAAGAAACATTGGAGTGATTTTTAAAAAATTGATATTATATCAAATGTCGATGGTTTCTAGACCATTTGCATTCTTTTCGTTAGCAACATTTGTTGTCTTGTTGAATTGGCGGACAAGCAACTGTTCCGTAACTGCAATATACACAGCAGTCGCCTTGTTTTGGTTTAAGAACTTGTTTACAATTCTCACATTCGTAAAAATATTGGCAAGCGTCTGTCGGCATTATTTCTTCTTTCTTGTGTCCGCAGTTCGGGCAAGTGATTGTTGATTGTAATATAACTTCCATTTTAATTTTCTTTTTTGTTGGTTACAGAATATCCTGTTGAATTAATTGCTTTTTCAATTTCAGCAATGTTGGTTTTGGAATTATCAAACGCTACAACTGTTTTTCCGTTGTCGTAAGAAGTAGTTGAATTTATTATCCCTGTCAATTTATTCACTTCGTGATTTACATTTGCTTCGCAACTCGTACAAGTCATTCCGCTAATTGTAAACTCTGCTTTTTGGACATTGGATTTATCAACTACTATGATTTGTTTTTCTGTCTTTGGGTAGAAAATGCTTGAATAATATGGAAAGGCAAGCATA
Organism: Kaistella chaponensis; assembly: GCF_900156725.1. Lineage (GTDB taxonomy): Bacteria > Bacteroidota > Bacteroidia > Flavobacteriales > Weeksellaceae > Kaistella > Kaistella chaponensis. The sequence goes on from NZ_FTOI01000013.1 coordinate 12,207, forward strand.
ACAATTGCAAATACCGTTACAATTCCTAAAAACATTTTTGACTGAATGCTTTTTGGTTTTTCTTCCGTGTCGCAGTTGCAGTCAATTTGCTTTTTAGGTTTCAATTTTTGATACCAAGCAAAACCAAGCACTAAAATTGTCAAGCCGATAAAATATGGTCTGAAAGGTTCGAGCCAAGAAAAGGTTGAAGCAAGTCCGCTTGTCCCTGCAATAAGAGCCAAGATTGGTGTAATGCAACAAAGTGAAGCTGCAATAGCTGTGAAAATTCCTGTTCCGATTAGTTTGTTGTCGGTTTTCATATTGTTTCTAAAATTTTGTTTTCGTCAAGTATTTTAAAAAACGGTTTTAGCATTTTTTCATATTCTTTTGTCAAAGAGTAAAAAATGGTTTGTGCTTCTCTTTCGGTTTCAATTAGTTTTCGGTCTTTAAGTTTTCGCAAGTGTTGAGAAATTGCCGAAATTTTCATACCAAGAATGTCGCTGATGTCGCAAACACAAAGTCGTTTTTCTTCATAAAGCAGAAAGAGAATTCTCAGTCTTACATTGTTTCCCGCTAATTCAAGTCCGTTGGATAAGTAATCAAACGAATCGTTAAGCTCAGAGACTCGGCTTTTGCAACGGTTAATTTGCTTAATGTCTGCCTGTTGTCGTATGCAAGAATTATTGTCCATCGCACAAAGATAGTCAATTTGTTTATTTAAGCAAATGCTAAAATAAGGATTTATAATAAAGTGGTCAATTTTTTACTCGATGCATTCGTTAAAATTTCATCCGTTGTATCCTTACAGCGTTTAAAATTGCCAATAATGCCACACCAACATCCGCGAAAACCGCTTCCCACATTGTTGCCAAACCTCCTGCTCCTAAAACTAAAACAACGGCTTTCACGGCAAATGCCAGAATGATATTTTGCCAAACGATTTTTTTTGTCTGCTTTCCAATATTTATGGCCATTGCAATTTTACTCGGCTTATCATCCTGAATTACAACGTCCGCGGTTTCAATAGTAGCATCGCTTCCCAATCCACCCATTGCAATTCCTACGTCTGAAAGTGCGACGACCGGAGCGTCATTTACGCCATCGCCCACAAATGCTACACTCTCGCCTTTGCTTTTAATTGCTTTCAATTTTTCTACCTTATCTTCGGGCAGTAGATCTCCGAAAGCCGTATCAATCCCTAATTCTTTTGCAACAAGTTCTACGACGTTGGTTTTGTCACCGCTTAACATCGTTACTTTCACATTAAGATTATGCAGTTTAGTAACCGCCTCTTGCGCATCTTCTTTTATCGAATCTGCGATGGTCAAATAGCCGGCAAATTTATTATTATACGCAATTGCGATGGTAGTATAAACAATTGAACTTGGGTCTAAATCATATTTAATAGAAAATTTGTCTAATAATTTGAAATTACCGACTAATAATTCTTTTCCGTTTACGTTTGCTTTTAAACCGTGACCTGAAATTTCTTCTACATTCTCCAATGCTATTTTTGAATCCAATTCTCCAACAAAATTATGAATCGCAGTTGCTACCGGATGTGTACTTTGACTTTCCAATTTGTTGACCATCGCCAAAATTGTTTTTTCATCAAAATCTGGATGAATAATAACTTCCTGAACTTTGAAAACACCTTCCGTCATTGTGCCTGTTTTATCCATCACAACATTCTTTATAGTAGCAATAACGTCTAAAAAGTTGCTGCCTTTAAACAAAATACCGTTTTTACTTGCAGCGCCAATTCCTCCGAAATATCCTAGTGGAATACTAATTACCAATGCACAAGGACAACTTATTACCAAGAAAACCAGTGCTCTATAAAGCCATTTGCTGAAAGTATAATCCTGTACGAAAAACATTGGAACTATGGTAATGAGAACAGCCAATAGTACGACGATTGGTGTGTAGATTTTTGCAAATTTTCTTATAAATAATTCTGTGGGTGCTTTCTGTGAAGTTGCATTTTGTACCAATTCTAATATTTTAGAAAGTTTACTATCCTTATATGCGGTAGTTACTTTCACTTCTACTACGGTGTTCAGATTTATCATTCCTGCTAAAACAGTTTCACCTTTAGTTTTAGAATCTGGTTTGCTTTCTCCTGTGAGCGCCGCTGTATTAAATGAACCTTTTTCTGAAATCAATTCTCCATCTAAACCTAATTTTTCGCCAGATTTTAGTTGGATAATATCTCCGATTTCTACAGATTCTGCCTTCACAGTTGTTGCTTGGTTATCTTTTAAAACGGTAACTTCATCTGGTCTTTGGTCTAATAAGGTTTTGATATCGGATTTTGCTCTCTGTACTGCAAGGGTTTGAAAAACTTCACCAACAGCGTAGAAAAGCATTACCGCTACACCTTCCGGATATTCTCCAATTGCGAATGCACCAATTGTAGCGATGCTCATTAAAAGAAATTCTGAAAAGAAATCACTTTTTCTTATACTATCAAACGCATCTCTTAAAACTGGTAATCCCACGGGAATATACGCTGCAACATACCAGGCAATCCTTACCCATCCATTAAACCAATTTTGGGTAATCCAATTATCTAAAGCAATAGCAATTATTAATAATGTGAATGATATAATGGCGGGCAAAAACATTTGTAACGTTGTTTTGTCCGTATTATCGTGATTATGTCCAGCATCGTGGGAATGCTCTCCGGCATGTTTTTCCGTTCCAATATCCCTTAAGTTTAATTTCTTTTTTGCCATTTTTTATATTTTAATTTTTGAATATATCGTTTGTATCTTATTATAATAATTTATCAAGTTTAATTTTTGAACCTAAAAATTTTAAATTAAAATTCATTTTTTGAACTTTACGATTATGCTTATTTTTTTAATCTTAATTAATTTAAACTACCATTCCTACCAGTAGAAATATTAAAAATCCTACAAAAAACATACTCGTCTGCAAAAGTGTTTCTTTTTCTTCGTGCGCTTCTTTCAATAATTCTTCAGTTACCAAAAATAATAAAGCAGCGAGACCGAAAGACAGCACCAATTCCAGCCATTCCTGTGATAATCCTGCTAATAATGTAATTCCTAAAACGGCTCCGACAAAGAAGCAGGCACCCAAAACTAATAAAATAGTCAGGCTTTTTTGTTTTGAAAAATTTAAATCCATACAAGCCAAAACTACTGCTAATCCCAGAGAAAAAATTTCGAGAGCCAAAGCGATGGAAAGCAGAATTCCTTCGGTGCTTCCAGCCGCAAAACCAACGCCGAGAAGCACGCCATCTATTAGTAAATCGATGGCCAATGCCACCAGAAGTCCCATCGGCAAAGAATTTTTTACTGCCGATTTTTCAGCGTTTTTTTGAAATTTTTCTGAAAAATATTTTACAGCCAACATCGTCGCGATGCCCAGTCCGAAACCAATTCCCACTTCAATAGGCCTGTGATTTTTAATAATATCCGGCAGAAGTTCCACTGCAACAACTGAAAAAACCACTCCGCCCGCAAAATGCAACACAGAACTCCGAAAACCCGCGTTTGGTTTTTTAAATAATCCGGTAATCCCGCCCAATAAAATGGAAACAACTGGAATTAAGGCGTATAAATAAATTGAAATCATAAAAATATTTTGATGCTAGTTTTGGCAACTTTTTATGGAAACAAATGGTTTGTAACTAGGTTTTAAGGTTTTAAAATTATCCCAAGATTACTCCTCTTCCTCCATATTATTCATTTTAGAAAGCAGGTCATATGCCCCTTTTAAAACTACTTTATCGGATTCATTAGATTTTGCAGGCAAAGTAACCGCAGTAAAACCATTTTCGCTTACACCGGTTTGCACTTCTACCTTCCTAAAGATATATTGTTTTTCTTTTTCCTTCCCATCTTTATCTTTAGTTTTTTCTAAAGTTTTTTCTAAAATAAAAATAAAATTCTTACCTCCGGAACCTACAATTGCCGCATCTGGCAATGCTGGTGTTTCCACAGATCCAAGTTCTATGATAGCATTTACAAACATTCCCGGCAACAGATTTTGAGATACATTCTGAATTCTTGCCAAAACATCTACAGTTCTGTCTCCGTGTATATCTTTCCCTATCAGATAAACTTTAGCAGTTTTTTCCTCGGCGTCACCAGTAGCCTGAAATCGAATAATTTGACCAACTTTTATTTTTGCAACATCTTTTTCAAAAACCTGCACTTTTACCATCATATTACCTGTATTTGCAATATCTGCGACAACCTCATTAGTTCCAACATATTTTCCAATATTGGTATATACTTTTGTTACGTATCCGCTTTGTGGTGCATAAATGTTGGCGCGCGAAGATATGTTACCTCTTGCAACAGAAGCAGGATTGATGTTCGCAACCTGAAGTCTTGCCCGTAATCCGGCAACTCGTGCAGACATACTATTATACTCACTTTGCGCCCGCTGTAAAGATTTTCTGGCTGCAATATTTTCTTTTACCAGTTCTTTTTGGCGTGTAAGATCCTGTCTTAAATAAGACATCTGACTATTGCTTTCCATGTAATCCTGCTGTATCTGTAGAAATTCAGGATTTTCTATCGTTGCCACCACGGTTCCTTTTCCAATATATTTTCCTTCGATTACGTTCATGGATTTTACATGACCTCCAAAAGAAGAGGTGATACTGGTCAGATTTTGCGGTGGAACTTCAATAGCTCCAGAGGCTTTGATATAATTGGAAAGATTAGTATTGGTTATATTTCCCAATTCCATTCCCACACTTTTGTACTGCGCTTCACTAAATTCTACGCTGTTTGCATCGTGCGGAACTTCTACATTTGCCGTGACTGCTGTTTCTTCCTTTTTATCGGAATTACAGGCTGACAACATAAAACTTAAGACGATGATATATAAATATTTTGATTTACTCATGATTTTGGAACTTTAATTATTTATTATAAACCAGAAATTAATTCCAGTTCGATGGCTGTTTGATTATATTGATTTAAACTTTCGATGTATTGTTTTTGGACTTCCACGGCGTTGTTTATGGATTGACTAACCTGGTAATAATCCATTTCTCCAACCTCAAAGGCACGCTGTGATTTTGTAATAAGCAACTTTGCCTGTGGCAATGCTGTTTCCCTATAAAAATTGATCTGGATTTGCAACCGTTTTAGGTCCGAAAGCAGTGTAGAACCCCGTTGAGAAAGACTGAAAGAAAATGCATCTACTTTTGCTTCCTGTATTTGCTGGTTAATTTCTGCGGCTTTGATTTTTGCTTTTTGCGCTTTTGCAAAAATGGGTATGCTAATTCCCAATTCTACACCCTGAAATCTTTTTCCTACTCCGTAAAACTTCGAAACTCCATTTTTCTCGAAATTACCTACCAACGATTGGTTAAAATAACCGACGCTAAAATCGGGAAGTAACCTGCTTTTTTCAACTCTGATTTCTTCTTTAGCGACTTCTATCTGGCTTTTCAAAGCAAGCAAGTCTGGATTATTATTAAAAATTGCGCTCTGTGGTGATACATCTAAAAACTTTTCGATAAGCGTTGTTTCCATAATATCTTCGATGGTTTGATTTCCGGTATACCTTTTCAATTGCTCCAGATGAATTTTTATATATTCTTCCGTCTGCAATTTTTGAGAAATCGCTTCCTGCAATCTGGTATTGGCATTGTATTTTTCTAAAATATTTGTTTCACCAGTCTGAAATCTTATATCGGCAGCACGAAGTATTTTCTCATAAAGCGCGATTAATTCCTCATTTAATGTTCTTTGTTCTTTTCTGTAGAGTAAACTATAATAAATACTTTTTACCTGATAAGTGATCTGATTTTTATAAATTCCTGCCTGCATTTTGGACGCGTTTATGTTGGCGTCTGCCAGTTCTGTTAATCTTTTCAAATAAACCGGATTCGGAATATTTTGGCTTATGGTAATATTATTATCATAAGCAATAAGACTGTTATATTGACCAAAAGTGAGATTGATATTTGTTTTGCCATAATCTCTCACAGAACCTTTTAATGCAGACTGGTATTCCTCTCCTAATTTTGCAACCCTTGTGTTTGGATTGGATTCCAGGGAAGCAGAAATTGCTGAATTCAAATCTATCGTCCCTAAAGATGAAGATGAATTTGTCGTAATTTGACCTTTAACTCCATTATTAAAACCTGAGAGTAAAAACAAAAGAATAATCGTTGCTGATCCTGCAATTTTTGTATTTTTCAACTTACGTCGGGAAGGTTTTATATTCTCCACATAAGAGTAAAGTACCGGCAAAAGTACAAGTGTAAGAAATGTTGCGGTGAACAAACCACCTATAACAACTGTTGCTAATGGTTTTTGTACTTCTCCTCCTGCTCCGGTTGCCAATGCCATCGGTAAAAATCCTAATGATGCAACGGTAGCAGTCATTAAAACCGGTCTTAATCTTATAGCAGTACCTGCGAGAATTCTTTGCTTAATATCTTTCATTCCTTGTTTTTTAAGTTGATTAAACTCTGTTATTAATACGATTCCATTTAAAACAGCCACACCGAACAGAGCAATAAAGCCTACACCAGCCGAAATACTAAAAGGTAAACCTCTTAACCAAAGGGCAAATATTCCACCTATGGCAGACATCGGGATTGCTGTGAAAATTAGCAGTGAATATTTTAAGGAGCCAAACGCAAAATATAGCAGCAAAAGAATTAATCCCAATGCAATCGGCACGGCTATAGACAGTCTTTTGTTGGCTTCTTCCAAATTTTTAAACTGTCCACCATACGTTATAAAATAGCCAGTCGGCATTTTTACTTTTTCGTCAATTTTTGCCTGAACGTCTTTTACTACAGAGGCAATATCTCTACCCCGAACATTAAAGCCAACGATAATTCTTCTTTTGGCATCTTCACGCTGTATTTGGTTAGGTGCCAACTGGTAACTTACATCTGCAACCTGCTCCAACGGAACCTGGTTTCCATTACTTGCAGTAACAAAGAGTCTCTTCACATCCTCTATGCTTTGGCGTTCGCCTTGTTCTAACCGAACGACCAAATCAAAACGTTTTTCTCCTTCGAATACCGTTCCGGCTACACCTCCAGCAAATGCGGTATTTATCGCATTATTTATTTCTTCAACATTTAACCCATATCGGGCTATATTATCCCGATTCAATTTGATGGAAATTTGCGGTAAACCACTTACTTGTTCTACATACAGATCTTCCGCACCATCAACTGAGGGAATTAACGCCCCTATTTTTTTTGCTAAATCTGAAAGCGTTTCTAAATCGTCGCCAAAAATTTTGATACCCACATCCTGTCTCACTCCTGAAATTAATTCATTGGTACGCAGTTGGATTGGTTGCGAAAAACCGAAAGTAACACCCGGAACCTGCTCTAAAGTTTTCTGCATTTTCTCCGTCAATTCCTCTCGGGTATCTGCACTTGTCCAGTCTTTTTTAGGTTTTAATAAAATGGTAATATCCGCAGCCTCAATGGGCATTGGGTCCGTAGGTATTTCTGATGCACCGATTTTACCAATCACCTCTTTTACTTCGGGATACGTCTTCATTAATAGGCTGGATGCCTGCTCTATTTTATCTATAGTCTGGTCCAACGAACTTCCTACTAATAATCTTGTTTCTACTGCGAAATCTCCTTCCTCCAGCGTTGGTAGAAACTCACCACCAAGAGAATTGAAAATAACTGCTGACAATCCGAGAAGCGTAATTGCAACAATCAAAACAGTTTTTTTAAATCGCAGTGCACCATTAATCAACGGATCATAAATACGCTGAAATTTTTCCATCATTTTATCAGAAAAATTCTTTTTATGCGTAATATTCTTACTCAGTAGAAGCGAACTGATCATCGGCACATAAGTAAGCGAAAGAATTAATGCCCCAAATATCGCAAAGGAAACCGTTTGTGCCATCGGGCGAAACATTTTGCCTTCAATTCCTACCAAAGCCAATATTGGTAAATAGACAATTAAAATAATAAGTTGACCAAACGCAGCGGAGTTCATCATTTTTTTTGCAGAACCGGAAACCTGAATATCCATTTCTGCCTGCGAAATTTTTCCTGTTTTCAACTTCCTCATGTGGTGCATGGTTGCTTCCACGATAATTACAGCACCATCCACAATAAGTCCAAAATCGATCGCCCCAAGACTCATCAAGTTTCCAGATACGCCAAAAACTTTCATCAATGCTACGGCAAATAGCATTGCTAAAGGTATAACCGAAGCCACAATTAAGCCTGAACGAATATTCCCGAGAAAAAGAACTAAAACCAATATTACAATTAACGCCCCTTCTATTAAGTTTTTTTGCACCGTACTCATGGCTCTGTCTACAAATTCACTTCTGTCCAGAAAGGGTTCTATCTCTACACCGTCAGGTAAAGTTTTCCGTATTTGGTCTATTTTATCCTTTACTCGTCCAACTACTTCAGAAGCATTATTATCTTTTAATAGCATTACAATTCCGCCGACCGCTTCTTTGTCATTTCTGGTAAGTGCACCGTATCGGGTAGCAGTCCCAAACTGAACTTTTGCAACATCTCTGATGGTAATAGGCAGACCACTCTCCGAATTTTTAACTACAATCCTTTCAATATCTCCAAGACTTGTGATCAAGCCCTGGCTTCTGATAAAATAGGCATTGGGTTTTTTATCAATATATGAACCACCGGTATTCTGATTGTTTTTTTCCAGTGCTGTGAAAATATCAGAAATAGATAAATTGTAACTTCTTAGTTGATTAATGTTTAAAGCAATTTCATATTGTTTCAAAAGACCTCCAAAACTATTTACTTCTGCAATTCCCGGCGTACCTAATAATTGTTTTCTAATGATCCAATCCTGAATTGTTCGCAGTTTGACAGCATCGTATTTATCTTCAAAGCCGGGTTTAGCATGCACCGTATATTGGTAAATTTCACCTAAACCAGTAGAAACCGGTGCCATTTCAGGATTACCAAGTCCTGCAGGAATGGAACTTTTTGCTTCAGGAAGCCGTTCAGAGACTTGCTGGCGTGCCCAGTAAATATCTATGTCATCATGAAAAATAATGGTTACAACAGATAAACCAAAGCGGGAAATAGATCGCACTTCCTTAATTTCAGGAATAGTAGACATTGTCTGTTCTATAGGATAAGAAATAAACTGTTCTATTTCCTGTGTTGCCAGTGATGGACTTAATGTTATTACCTGTACCTGATTATTTGTAATATCTGGTACGGCATCTATAGGAAGGGTTCGAAGGGACATGACGCCCCAAATAATGAGCGCAATAGTGAAAATTCCGATCACCAATTTATTATTGATGGAGAATTCAATGATTTTATTTAGCATTGATAAAGAAAATTAGATTAAAGTAAAATTTAGATAATAAAAAGTACGCGTTCGCAGAAAAGCAAAACCGTAAATTTTATTTAATAATACTAACCTAATTGAGGCGGTTGCCAGATACTGCCAAAGTAGTTGGAGTATGGATTTGGAATATGAAAAAACTCTGCTGAATAGAATTCGTTTGAAAAATGACCAATAAAGTTTGCAGGAATTTGTTGATACAAAACAACATTCCTACCACAGCAACTGCACATACAAAAAGACGAACAAGAATCGTCTTTATGTTTTTGTGAATGGTTTTCCTGCGCCTTTTCAATTTTAGTAGTAGCCAACTCAAAAGTGCTTTGTTCACTATCAGAACAAGGCATACTAAACAAGACTGCTAAATAAACTGTTAATATGTAGTTGAAAATCTTCACCTTTGCAAAGGTAAATAAAAAATTGCTGCCGGAAATTATATTATTCTTGATTTTTTGACAATCCAAAAAAGAGTGAATCTTTCCACAAATTGTAAAAATTACCTGATATTATTTCATCTTCTCTCATAAATCTGTACTTTTACAATCTTGAAGAAAATAATTTCAATATCATTTCTACTTATTTTTCTGTGTGCCAATACAGAATTGGGTGAAATGTTGAAATTTCCAAACTTGATACAGCATTTTGTAGAGCATATTACGAATAAGACAGAACACTCTCTTTCATTTTTAGGTTTTGTGAAAAATCATTATGATAGTTAGAAATCGCATTCGGATTCTGACCAACACATTTTCCGGTAAGTGGAATCACGGCAAGTTCAAATATTAAAATTGAAGGTAATTACTACTCGGTAAGTCCTTTGGCTCTGCGTGAAAAAGCAGAAATCTTCTGGCTGAATAAGCGCGAGTACTGCATTATAAAAAGTCCGGTTTTCGGCAATGTTGTCATGATCGAAGTTGGGGCAACAATGGTTGGAAGTATGATTCAAACTTATCAAGGTACGAATGTAAAAAAAGGGGAAGAAAAAGGTTATTTTAAATTTGGAGGTTTCGACAGTTGTCCTGTTATTTGAGAAAAACAAAATTAAAATCGATCATGATTTATTGGTTAATACCTCGAAAGATTTTGAAACGATCATAAAAATGGGTGAAAGAATTGGAGAAAAATTTTAAAAAACTCCATTTATTTGAAGTATAAAAAATATTCCTCTTAATTTTGTTTTGCTCGTATTTATATTAATCGTAATATTGCAATTAATAAAACATAATGGGAAGTTCAAAAACAGAAAAATTTACGGAAGAGCAAAATAAAATTGCATTATTTGCGAAAGTATTCGGACATCCTGCAAGGGTAGCGATTTTACAACATTTGTTTAAAATTAATGCTTGCATTTGCGGAGATCTGGTAAATGAAATTGGATTAGCCCAACCAACAATCTCGCAACATCTAAAAGAATTGAAGCATTTAGGCTTGATTAAAGGAAATGTGGAAGGAACAAGTGTTTGTTATTGTATTCACGCAGAAAATTGGATAGCAATGAAAACTGTAATGACTGAATTTCTAAACCAAGACTTAACCGAAAGCCAAGATTGCTGTTAAAAAAATTTGAATGTATTGATCATATAATCGCAATAAACAAATAAAGTTATGAAATTATCACAAGTAAAATCAGTATTAAAAGAACTGGAAACTATAGGTTTTCAATTACCAAACGGAGAATTAGTACCAAATCACTTTCACGTTACAGAAGTCGGTAAAATCACAAAACATTTTATCGATTGTGGTGGAACTGAAAGAAAAGAAGAAGTCGTAAATTTCCAACTATGGAATGCAAATGATTACGACCACAGATTGCATCCAGAAAAGTTGTTGAACATCATTGAACTTTCGGAAAAAGTTTTAAAAATAGCAGATTTAGAAATCGAAGTAGAATACCAAGCGGATACAATTGGAAAATTCGGACTTGATTTTGACGGGCAACATTTCTTATTGACATCTAAACAAACTGATTGTTTGGCTAAAGACCAATGTGGCATTCACGCTGAAAAACCTAAAAAGATTTTATCTGAAATTCAAACTGCAACTTCTTGTGCACCCGGAAGTGGTTGTTGCTAAAAAAAATCAAAAAAATGAAGACAACAAAGCGAACTCTATTTTTAGAAATACAAAATTTAATCAAAGAATTAAAACCTCATACCATTTCAAGCGAACGTAAAGCAGTTTTACAACCGCTAACTGATTTTATTCGGGCAGAGGTTTCAAAAAATCAAGAAATCCGTATCAACTTTATCTGCACTCACAATTCACGAAGAAGTCATTTATCACAAGTTTGGGCGCAAACAATGGCAAACTACTTCAATATCAGAAACGTATTTTGTTATTCGGGCGGAACAGAAGCAACCGCACTTTTTCCAATGGTTGCAGAAACTTTGCAAAATTCAGGTTTTCAGATAAACACAATTTCTAAAAATGATAATCCTGTTTATTCCATTAAATATGCAGATAACGAGCATCCAATAATTGGATTTTCAAAGAAATTGAATGATGATTTTAACCCAAAATCTGGTTTTTGTGCAGTTCTTACTTGTGATTCTGCAAATGAAGCCTGCCCAATTGTGTTTGGCGCAGAAAAACGAATTCCTATCACTTTTGAAGACCCAAAAGTATTTGACGATACACCACAACAAGCAGAAAAGTACAATGAAAGAAGTCTGCAAATAGCAACTGAAATGTTTTACGTTTTCTCTCAAATAAATTCATAAAAAATGGCTTCAAAAAAATTAAGTTTTCTAAATAGAAATCTAACGCTTTGGATATTTGTCGCAATGGCAATAGGAGTTGGACTTGGGTATTTTATTCCAACATTTCCAAACATCATCAATTCATTTAGTAGCGGAACTACAAATATTCCGATTGCAATCGGTTTGATTTTGATGATGTATCCACCATTGGCAAAAGTCAATTATTCATTATTGCCAAAGGTTTTCAGAAACACAAAAATCCTTTCTATTTCGCTCATTCTTAATTGGATAATTGGTCCCGTTTTAATGTTTGTTTTAGCAATTACATTTTTGCGAGATTATCCCGAATATATGGTTGGTCTTATTTTAATTGGTTTGGCTCGTTGCATAGCAATGGTCTTGGTTTGGAACGACCTTGCAGAAGGAAGTAGCGAATATGGAGCAGGTTTAGTCGCTTTAAATAGTATTTTTCAAGTTTTTGCCTATAGTTTTTATGCCTGGATTTTTATCACAGTTCTACCTCCATATTTCGGTTTTGATGGTGCAATTGTGGATATTTCAATCGGAACTATTGCAGAAAGTGTCGCCATTTATTTAGGTATTCCGTTTGTAATGGGAATTTTAAGCAGACTTATTTTAGTAAAAATAAAAGGCGAAGAATGGTATACCAACAAATTCATTCCGACAATTTCGCCCATAACTTTAATTGCGCTTTTATTTACCATTGTAGTAATGTTCTCGCTAAAAGGAGAATTGATTGTGAAAATACCAATGGACGTTGTGATTATTGCAATTCCATTATTAATATATTTTACGTTAATGTTTATCATTGGATTTTTCGTTACCAAAGCATCAGGAGCAGAATATGACAAAACGACAGCGGTGGCATTTACAGCAGCAGGGAATAATTTTGAATTGGCGATTGCAGTTGCAATTGCAGTTTTTGGGCTAAATTCGGGACAAGCGTTTGCAGGCGTAATTGGTCCTTTAGTCGAAGTTCCAGCACTGATTTTATTGGTTCGGGTTTCATTCTGGTTGCGGCAAAAATATTTCGCAAAAAATAATATTTAGTTCTGCAGAGTTTAGAGAACTGCATCATAATCATTAGTAGATAAATTTTCTATTTCAGAAAAAGAATAAACCGCAATTAAAGGCCAATCTATAATGAATGAATGAATTAATTATACAACTGGAGTCCACAATATCAAATTATTACCATTCACAGACGACAATTGTTCAGCATCACCTTCAGGAACTAAAATCTTCTTACGATACATTAAGTCTCTTGGAAAAAAAGACGAGAAAATTTTATTTATTTAAAATATTCCTTTTGATGATTGTTCCCAAATCTTTCTCCGAAAACCATATATCTTCTGGATGAAGATGATGAACGGGAGCTTGTTGGCATCTATTATTACAATCCATTTTTTCAATTTCGATTTTATTTTTCAAATTATATTTCTTTACATAGAAATCTAAAAGTTTCCCCTTTTTCTTCCTACAATTTACGCCATTACACCAATAAATAATGGGCTTGCTGTGGTTAGAATCTTCCATAGTGTTATTGTTTATTGTAATTGATTTTTAGTCATTTAGATTAATTTGTCGGTTGTAATGTATAAGCGCTCTGTTTGCAATTTTTTTTAAGTTCATATTATAATGTAATTAATGCCCTCAAAAGTTTTCATAGCGTCTTAATAACAATTTTGCACCCAATTTTACTTCACCTCAAGCCTTTATATTTTTATAATTTCTTAAGTAATACAAAAACATTAGAAATAAAATCCGTCCCACTTTTAAAAAGGAGACGGATTTGAAAATTTTATTGGATATTTTTTATCTCTAATACATGAAGGTTAAACCCGCTCCAAATCCATATTCACTGTCGTAATTTGTCGACACTGAAACCCATTTCTGAAGAATGTATTTTAATCCAAAGTCAAATTCTTTGTCTGAATTAACGGCAAAATTTCCTCGAATTCTGGGTGATATTTTAATTCCTTCTCTCCCCAGTTCTAATCGCACTTTTCCATTTTGGTCAACGTTTGCGTCTGCTATTATTAGCATTGGTAAAAGATAACGAATACCGGCAATGGCTACATTTTGATTCTGGGGCATTACATTTTGCCCGAACCAGGTTTTTGCCATATCATGATTTTTGTTACTTCTAAAACCGACATAAGGCATTGCCCATTGATATTTTCCTAAAAACCGACCCACTTTTACACTTCCTTCGTAATGTGTAAAATCATAATTACTGTGTAATTCATTCACATTCAACCATCTCGCTCCTAACATCGTCATGTTTTCAAAATGAAATTTATTAGACGCTACATCCAACATTGCAGTAGTATTAATCATTCGGTTCTTGTTTAGAAACTGTTTGTATGATGCTTCTTTATTCGGTAATTGTGGGTTTGGTGCTGAATTTTCATAACTGAAAACTCTTCCCATTCCACTCATCATGTGATATAAAATATGACAGTGGAAAAACCAGTCTCCGTCCTGATTTGCGGCAAATTCGATCGTCACAGTTTCCATTGGTGCAATGTCAATTACATTTTTTAAAGGTGCATATTCCCCTTTAGCGTTCACTACACGAAAATCATGACCGTGAAGATGCATTGGATGGCGCATCATGGAATTATTGTACATGGTAATTCTCACGACCTGACCTTTTTTAATTAAAATTTTATCACTTTCAGCGACCGTTTTATTATCTAAAGTCCACAGATAATTACGCATATTACCTTCCAAAGTGAATTTCAATTCCTTTACATTATCAGTAGGTAAAATAGTTTTGAACGGAGATTTCAACATGTTATAATTGAGCCTTTTGATGGTTTTTTCTTCGGAAGATTCCATGGCCATCTTGCTGTGATCCATTTCCATCTTACCATCATCCATTTTCACGTCAGATTTCATATCCATTTTGCTGTCATCCATTTCCATTTTACCATGATCCATTTTCATGTCCGATTTCATATCCATTTTACCGTGATCCATTTCCATTTTACCATCCTTCATTTTCATGTCGGATTTCATGTCCATTTTGCCACCTTCCATCTTCATGTCGGATTTAGTCCCCATCATTTCCATCATGTGCTGCATGGTTTTCATGCGTTGGCTTTCTGATAATTCCGGATACATTACTTCGTTCAAATCCATCACCTGATTGCCCATCGTCATGCTCATCGGTTTCATGTCTCCACTCATCAACATCATGTCGTTCATCATTTTCATACCTTCAAACAGCATCAGTTTCGGTAAGTTTGGTGCGTCTACTTTTTCGCCGTCTCCCAAATAAAGTGAGGCATGACCTTGTCGGTCTTCCGAAGTTGCACGAAATTCAAAACTTTTATTTTCGGGAACAGTAACTTCTATATCATAAGATTCGGAAACGCCAACAATGAGACGGTCTACTTCTACCGGTTCTACCTCATTACCATCAGTTCCAATAACGGTAATTTTTCCACCACCATAATTTAGCCAAAAATAAGAGGAAGATGCACCATTTGCTACTCGAAGCCTGACTTTATCTCCGGCTTTTAGATCTTTGTAATTTGAAGAAATCTCACCATTAATAAGGAAATTATTGTAATAAACGTCACTTACATCCATGGCTTCCATTCGCTTCCATTCATTCAAAAGTTTGGTTCCGAAATGTCCTTTTCCAATGGCTTCGGAATAACTTTGAACGGTTCCTTTTTTTATGGCCCAATAATCTCCCCGATCCATGTGCAATCTTCGCATGATCTGTTTCGGATTTTCATCTGTCCATTCACCTAAAAGAACGGGAATATCTGCTGCAAACTTTTTACTTGGCTGACTATCTCTTTTATTAAAAACCAAAATCCCATTCATCCCGATCTGTTCCTGAGTTCCCTCATGAGAATGATACCAATAAGTACCATTTTGAGAAATACGGAATTTGTAAAGATGCGTTTCGCCGGGCTTAACTTCTTTCGTAGTTAAATAAGGAACCCCATCCATTTCATTGGGTAGAATCACACCGTGCCAATGAAGACCTGTATTTTCTTTCAACTGATTGTGCAGGTAAATCTCTGCGGTATCACCTTCTGTAAAATATAAAGTTGGCGCCATTAACTTTCCATTGATGGCAATTGCTCTCGCTGGTTTACCGGTGAAATTTACGAGCGTATCTTTTACATATAAATCGTAGCGCACTGTTTTTCCACCAAAAGAAATTTTACCACTGCCATCTTCTTTTGCAGTCTCTTTTTTCTCCATGTGCATGTTGTGGTCCTGAGAAAATCCCTGGGCCGAAACCGCAATAAACAGCAGTGCGAAAAATTTTAAAAAGTTGGGTATTTTATTTTTCATTTTCTAATCTTTTTATCATTGTTTTCATTTCTTCTATTTCTTTTCTTTGCGCAGAAATGATACTTTCAGCTAATTTTTTTACTTCGGGGTCTTTAATGTCGGCTCTTTCACTTGTTAAAATGGCGATGGAATGGTGAGGAATCATTCCTTTCATCCAAAGAACATCGCCAACAATGGGACTTTGCGTACGAACCAAACCGAGTGCAACGAAAAACAATCCTATACTTCCCACTATTATTCCCAGGTTTTTCTGCTTATTTTGATACATTTTGCGCATAAAGAAAAACATGATCAAAGCCATCGTGGAGATTCCAAGACATACCATATAAAATCTGGTCATGCTGAAATAAACGTGATCTAGTTCATAGGTATTGAGATACATGGTTATGTACATCGCTACAAATGAGGCCACAAGCATTAAAACAAATTTGCTGTAAACGTTACTTTTTGAGTGATCCATTGAATTTTCCATCAATTTATTTTTAAATGTTAATATTTTTTAAACGTAATGAATTACCGATCACAGACACGGAACTAAAACTCATAGCCAAGGCTGCAATCATCGGTGATAAAAGGATTCCAAAAACAGGAAACAAAACGCCTGCTGCAATTGGAATTCCTAAAATATTATAAGCTAAAGCGAAAAATAAGTTTTGCTTGATATTCTTCATAACAGCATCGCTTAGGTTTCTTGCTTTTACAATTCCGTGCAAGTCACCCTGTACCAAAGTGATCATTGCGCTTTCAATCGCAACATCAGTTCCGGTTCCCATCGCGATTCCGACATCACTTTTTGCCAACGCAGGTGCATCGTTAATTCCATCTCCAGCCATTGCTACGATCTTTCCACTTTTCTGAAGTTTTTCTACTTCCTGCAGTTTATTTTCGGGTAGCATTCCAGCTTTAAAATGAACAAGATTGAGTTCTTTGGCAACCGCCTGTGCAGTATCGTGATTGTCTCCTGTAAGCATGATAACATCAATACCTTTTTCCTGTAATGCTTTAATTGCTTTTGCACTGGTCGGTTTTATTTTGTCACTAATAACCACATATCCCGAAACTTTTCCCTCTACAGATAAGAAAGAAACAGTTTTTCCCTGTTTTTGAAAATTTTGCACTTCGGTTTCCATCAAAGAGGTGATTTCAGCTTTGGCATATTCCATCATTTTGGCATTACCCAGATCAATTTTTTTTCCGTTGACCTTTCCCTCAACACCTTTTCCTGTGACTGCACTGAAATTTTCAGCATTTACAATTTCTATATTTTGTTCTTTCCCATATTTTACGGTAGCCTCTGCTAATGGATGTTCGCTCATTTTATTTAAAGAAACAATGAACTGTAGAACTTCTTTTTCTGTAAGCCGATCTCCGAAAACTCCAATTTTTTCAACGGTTGGTTTTCCCTCCGTAATAGTTCCTGTTTTATCGATAATTAAAGTATCGACCTTATCCATTTTTTCCAAGGCTTCGGCGTTTTTTATAAGTACCCCATTTTGAGCACCTTTACCAACACCGACCATTACAGACATTGGTGTTGCTAATCCTAAAGCACATGGGCAAGCAATAATAAGAACAGCAAGTGCATTTACAAAAGCATAAACATAAACCGGTTGTGGTCCAAAGACTGCCCACACGATGAATGTAATAACAGAAATAAGTACAACAATTGGCACAAAATAACCCGACACCGTATCGGCTAATTTCTGAATTGGTGCCCGACTGCGACTGGCGTTATTGACCATTTCCACAATTTGAGAGAGCAAAGTATCTGAACCCACTTTCTCCGCTTTCATTAAAAACGATTGGTTACCGTTGATGGTTCCACTGCTTACTTTATCGTCTATTGTTTTGGTTACAGGAATCGGTTCTCCCGTAATCATTGATTCATCTACAGAGGTTTCGCCTTCTGTAATTGCACCATCTACTGGAATTTTTTCGCCAGGTTTTACACGCAGAATGTCACCTATGACGATTTGTTCAATAGTCACTTCTTCTTCAATGCCGTCTTTAACTCTGATGGCTCGGTTTGGCGCGAGTTTTAATAATTCTTTAACTGCAGAATTTGTTTTGCTGTGTGCTCTGGCTTCCAATACCTGTCCCAGTAGCACTAAAGTCAAAATTACCGTGGCAGCCTCAAAATATACATGAACTGCTCCGGTGTGCGATTTAAATTGTTTTGGAAAAATATCCGGAAAAAACATTCCGAAAACACTGAAAAGGAAAGCGGCTCCCGCACCAATTCCTATCAACGTAAACATATTGAGATTCCATGTTTTAATACTTTTATAGGCACGTTCAAAAAACATCCAGGTCGCATAAAACACAACCGGAATCGATAGAACGAACTGAACCCAGTTCCAGTATTTTTGTTCCATCAAATTATATAATGGATTGTTTGGAATCATTTCACTCATTGCTATTAAAACAATGGGTAAAGTAAAAATTACGGCAATCCATAATTTCTTTAGTAATTTTTTATAGGTTTTTTCTTCCGCTGAAATATCAGGTTCCATCGACACCAGATCCATCCCACAAATAGGACAGGCGCCAGGTTTATCTCTGATTATTTCGGGGTGCATTGGACAAGTCCATTGTTCCGAATTCGAGTTGCTTAATTTTTGTTCTTCTACCAGATCCATTCCGCAGACGGGACAATCGCCTGCTTTGTCGTACGTTTTTTCACCTTCACAATGCATTGGGCAGTAAAAAGTACCGTTACCTTTTACTTTTTTAATTTCTTTTTTCTTGGTTTCTGCCTCTGCTTTTGGCAGATCACCTATATTATGAATACTGTATGTTCCACCATCTTTTTTCAAGGCTTCCTGATATTTTTCAATGTGCAAATGACCATCTGTTTCAATAACTGCTTCCTCTTTCGAGAGATCAACCGTTACTTTTGAAACGCCTTCAATTTTTGAAAGTGTTTCTTCTACGTGTTTCCGGCAACCGTCACAGGTCATCCCGTGAATATGATAGGTGTGTTTCATAATTTTACTTTACTTAAATTTTTAATTTACCGAATTTTATCAAATACCGATTTGTTTGGGATCCTATTTCCCAAATAGTTGCAGTACAATTACTCCAATAATAATTGCACCGATGAATATATACAGTCCGTAGTTCCACCATTTTTTAAAACCAGTTTTTTTCTGATTATTTTCAATTCCTGTTTTGCAGCAATCCTTCATAATAATCCTTTTTTGTGCCTAACAAAGAGAAAAGGGTAATGTAATAATTCACTACATATTCTAACCTTTTCTCTCGTCAGGACTTAAATTTTAATTATTAGGTATTTTTCAATATCGCAACATTTTACTGAATCGTTCTCTGAACTTTACCACATGTCAGCATTTTGCTGCCATAAAATGGGTTTCTAACCTCATTGCTTTTACTCAACCAAGTGCTTCCTTTTTGATACATTGGGCAAAACTGCTCGTATAATTTCATTTTAGTTCCAGTAATTGCAACCAGATCTGAAATGTCTTTGCTTAATGTTTTAAAGTGATCACGTTGATGATCGATTGGGCTTTTTGAAATATGTTCAGCGTGCTCTGTAGCATCATCTATAATATCTGCCAACTCTTTTTTATCCACTGCAGAATATTTTGAAGCGCTAAAAGACTTTAATGAAACGGCGAGTTTAGCGCCTGCAGTGCCTGCTTTCTTGCTGTCGTCTCCTACCAAAGCATCTTTCAAATTAAAATAATCGCCCAAAATAGCCTCTGCTTTTGCATCGCTTTTCATAGACATCATTTTACCGTTGCTCATTTTCATATCCATTTTGCTGTGGTCCATCTTCATATCCATTTTACTTTTCTGTTGCGCGTTTGCAAAAGAAATAGCGAATAACATTACTGTTGCTATACTTACTTTTAAATTTTTCATTTTATTTTTTTAAAATTTTATAAACTGTCTCTTTTTTGTGCCATCCATTCTATCATTTCCTGCTTTTCAGCTTTTGTAAACTTTGCATCTCTGTGAATAATGGTGTAAGAATTCAAAGGCATTTCATCATCTCTTATCTGATTAACTATTGCTTTCAATTTGCTTTTTTTCTGTCTTACAGATAAAGAATCCCACTCACTGAAATTCAGTTCTTTTTTTCCATCTTTCACATGATTTGCTAAAAACATTGCGGCGGGCTGGATTTTG
This sequence comes from Kaistella chaponensis, assembly GCF_900156725.1. Classification (GTDB taxonomy): domain Bacteria; phylum Bacteroidota; class Bacteroidia; order Flavobacteriales; family Weeksellaceae; genus Kaistella; species Kaistella chaponensis. Next base: position 32,707 of record NZ_FTOI01000013.1, read on the forward strand.
TTGTACCATGGATAACGGGAATTATTACTGTGACAATCATAGCAGGAGGTCTGCAAATTATTTTTAATATTTGCCGGAACCTTATTGACAACCAAAAAGTCTGCTTTTGAAGTGGTTTGGCTTTGATTAATTTGTTTTGGAAGAAATTGTATACCAACAAATGCGATTAATAAAACCACTGCTATGATCTTGAAAATTTTCATTTTATTTTAATTCCTTTTTCACGCTTCCACAAGTCAACATCGATTTGCCGTAAAAGGGATTTTTTATCGTTTTTTCTGCACTTAACCAAGTCGCATCTGCCATTGGACAATAAAGTACGAAAACTGAATCGTTTGAAAGTTTGAAGTTCTTCGCCACTGCAACCATATTTTCAGATAATTTTGCAAACGATTCCCGTTGAGTTTCTATGCTTCTACTTTCAGCAATGGTAGAAGCATCTTTTCGGAGAACGTCTAGATTCCCTTCCGACATAACTTTGTAATCTACCATAGATGCAGATTTTATAAAGTCGTTTGCTGCTTTGGAGGCTCCATCTGAATTGTCTGTTACCAAAGCATCTTTGATGATGATATAATTTTGGTAAAGTTTAGAAATTGACGCGTCAGACATTTGTGCTGATAAATTAAATGTTGAAAATACTGAGAATAATGCTGTGAAAATTAATTTTTTCATTGTAATAAATTTTTGATTGTTTTTAATAAAGAAGATTTTAAAAAAAATGGCTACAATTAATAACGATTTTTCAGGTGAAAAATGACGGATTTATTCTAAATTCTAAAATTACAATAAGAAATAAATAAGGGTAATTCTGTCCTGTCTGGTGGTGCATTTAGCGGAACAGAAAATTGTTTACGTTCTACCAGTATTAAGAAATCTGCATCGGATATTTGCGGAATTATGGCTACAGCAGGCGCATCATTTATAAATGAAATATCTACTTTCTGAGGAACATCTGTTTTTAAAATCTTAATTTCACTTTTACAACAACCTTTCTTTTTTTTGGTACCACAAAAGGCACAAGTTATAGTGGAAGAAGCGGAAGAAGCGGAAGACGCGGAAGAAACAAAAGTTTGATCCAAGCAATAATGCACGTTATAAACCATTCCGGATGAAAATCCGAAATAGAAAACGGTGAACATAATTGCTAAATACTTTTTCATAATAATTTACAAATAAATTAATAAAATTATTTTTCATTAAATTTTAGAGTTTAATGAAAATAATTCTCATTTTTTACCGTAATAATCAAGTTTTTCTAATTATCTTTTAATTTTAAATCGTATTTAGCCACAGCATGAACCTGCAGATTTTTTCGGTTCATTGTCTTCCGTAGTAGTAACGCGATAGTCTCCCGCTGCAGACAATGCTTTATTTATTTGTTGATCGGTAACTGTTTGGGCGGCTTGCAAATCTGCCTGAGGTGGGTTTAAAGTTACAGAAACTTCCTGTACACCTTCTATAGTTGAAAGTGCTTTTTCAACAGACTTTACACAACCACCGCAAGTCATCCCTTTAATTGAAACAATTTGATTCATAATTTAAAATTTTGTACGAGTTATTTTTACATTACAAATTTAATGACTGAAAATATAACTTATTGTTACAATTCGGTTTATTACTTACACAATATCGTCTATGGATTTTCTTTCCCATTTTCGCAGATTTTTGAATTCCGTCATAGACATACCTGTCTCATGCTTAAACTGTTTTGATAAATGACCACTGTTGTTATAATCTAAACTATAGGCTATTTCGGAAAAATTCAGTTCCCCAAATTGTATCAATTCTTTCACTTTTTCCATCTTCAGATTAATCCTATATTTTTCGATGGTTATACCTTCCTTTAAACTAAATAATTTACTCAAAACCGAATAGGATTTGTTAAAAGTAGCAGTTAGAAAAACCGGTAAATTTGAATGATCCTGATTTTCAATTTTATTAATGATCGCAATTTTTATTTCTTCAACCAATACATCCGTTTCCTCGATCAACAATTCAAAACCGAGTTCTTGGAGATTCTTTTCCAGTTTAGAAATCTCAACTGTCGTATCCTGATCCAGTACAACTTGTCCTAATTCTAAGGAATCGATATGGTAACCTAAAGTATTTAGTTCTCGCATTACCGCCGACTTACAGCGGTCGCACACCATATTTTTTATATATAAAGTTGTTTTCATAATGGTGTTTTAATGGTTATTTATCTTAATATTTTTATAATCTGCATCCACGTTGATTATGAATGTATGAACTTGATAAAAATTTTACATATCGTGACCCGCCATGGGATCAACCCCTTTCTTGAAAATGTATTCACTGTTCAGTAGGTATGCTCCGGACACCACTACTTCGTCTCCCGCCTTAATTCCTGATGTGATTTCTATTCTGTCTTCATATTCGAGACCCGTTTCCACCATTCTGTTGACGAAGGTGTTCTTCGCGGTTTTCACCCACACCGTGGAGGATTTACCATCTCTAATCACCGCATCCACAGGCATGGAAAGGCCATCACGGGATTTGTTTTCCACCAGAACATATACCGGCATGCCGGGTTTCAGCAGATTTCCTTTGTTGGGCACGGAAATGCGAACCAGATTTATCCTGCTGGAGGCGCTTATTTCAGGGTTTGTAAAATCAACCTTCCCATTAATCTTCAAATTATCCAGATCGGGAATATATACGGTGACCTTGCTGTCTTTCTGAAGGAGAGCCATTTGGGAAGAATACACCTGCGCCTCTGCCCAAAGCGATGAAAGATCTGCCAGATTCACGATGGTGCTACCTTCGGCAAGATAATCGCCTTCGGCAATGCTCAGATCGGTGATGTAACCGGCCGCATTGCTGAACACGGTAGTAGTAGGTGTGGCTTTTCCTGATCTTTCCAGCTGTTTGATCTGGCCTTCGGACATTCCCCATAAATAAAGCTTGTTGCGGGAACTTTGGAGCAACTGATCAAAATCAATGGAAGTATTACCGACGAACAGCTTGCGTCTTTCTAATGCCAGCAAATATTCCTGCTTTGCATTATTGAGTTCTTCACTGTAAATATCGACCAACGGCGCCCCCTTCGGAACAAAATCGCCAATGTTTTTATAATACAACCGTTCAACTCTACCCATTACTCTGGAACTTACTGCCTGCATTTGGTACTGATTAAAATTGAGTGTTCCAGTCAGGGTAAGTTTGTCGGCCATAGACCCATCAGATAGCGCGACTGTTTTGATATTCCCAAGTTTAACCTGCTCGTCATTCAAGATAATTTCGTTAGGATCAGTATTCTTTTTCTTCTCGACAGGCACCAAATCCATGTGACAAATGGGGCATTTTCCGGGTTTATCGGAGACTACCTGCGGGTGCATGGAACAGGTGTAGTAGATATCGTGGCCGGCATGCGGATCTTCCTCCTTTTTACAGGAGTAAAGAAAAACCAGCAAGGCCAGCATTAAAATATTAAATTTCATCTTATCAATTTTTATCTGTTAATTTTTATGAAACTTTCGCTGTCCATCAGGTACTGTGCATTTTCGGCAACTCCATCTTCAGGAAGCAAACCACTGACGATCTGAATTTTATCGCCTACCACCGCGCCGGTAACAACCTTGTGGGCAATAAAACCGCCTTCAACTTTTTTGAACGCAATTTTATCAATCCCCAAAGAAACCACCGCTGATTTCGGCAGCCAATCTGCCATTCTGTTGTGGCTCATAATCTCCGCTTTAACCTGACTTCCGACAGGAATTTTTGCGGTGGAATTATCAAAATAGACGCGCGCCGTTGCGGTTTTGCTGCCCTGCCTGAAAAAGGGTTCAATAAAACCGATGATTCCTTTGAAGCGGTTATCCGGATTGGCTTCAGGGATGATCATGACTGACTGTCCTTTGCTGACCAGTGCAATGTCTTCAGAGAAAATATTGATCAGGGCCCAGGTTCTGTTGGGATTGTAGACACTGAAAATATTCTGTCCTTTCTGGAGATAAATTCCCTCTTTTAGGGGTAGTTCAGCGGTGACCGCGTTATTTGAAGCCATTGCGGGTGCAGATTGTGGTGATGACCCCATGCTTCCGGCCGATCCTGCCTGCTGAATGTGTCCGCTGTAATTGCTGAAAACCGGAACTGTGAGATCAGGTTTCCCTCGCTGGATGACTTTCTGTATCTGTGAAGCCGGCATTCCCAAAAGAAGGAGTTTCTGGCGTGAAGCATCGATCATTGTTTTGTTTGAGCGGTCATTTTTAATAACGAAGAGCAGGTTTTGCTGTGCGGTTAAAAGTTCCGGGCTGTATATATCTAAAATACGCTGCCCTTTCGACACTTTCTGGTATTTATACCGCACATAGAGTTTCTCGATACGGCCCGCAACGCGTGAGGAAATACTGCCAATCTGTCGAGTATCGTATTCTACCGTCCCTAAAGCATCAACCGTGGTGGGTATGTTTTCTCTTTTTACTTTTATTACGGGCTGTTCCGACACTACAAATTCATTGGTTGGTTTCAACAGATCGTCGAGTTTAATCCCCTCTTCCTTTTTTTCAGGGGCATCTTTCAGGACCAAATCCATCCCACATTTGGGACATTTGCCGGGTTTGTCTGAAATCACTTCCGGGTGCATCGGACAGGTATAAGTATGCATTGCAGCTTCTGCCGAGTGCTTATCTTCCCAGAACTTAACTTTGTCACACGCCGTCAAAGCAAATAAAAGCATAGTGAATATTATAATTTTTCTCATCTTCTTTCAATTAAGCGGTCAATTTCAGTTTGCGTCTGCAGTGCTTTGGTAAGGATCTCGAAATATTCCAGTTGGGCCATATTCAGCTGTTCCCATGCGTCATATAACATGAAGAGTTCTTCCGTATTCTGCTCGTAGCCTAACTGCATGGATTTGTAGTTGTTTTTTAAGGCCGGAATAATGGTGTCTTCATAGAGTTTGAGCTGATTTTTATTCAGGTCCAGTTCGTTGCGCATTCCGTAGGCCATTCCACTGTATTCGTTCACCATCATTTCTTTCTGTGCCTGCAAGGCCTCTTCTTTCAGTTTGAGACTTTCAATATTGGCTTTATTCATGCCTGAAGCCCAGGAAACAAACGGCAGCTTTGCCATCAGCATGAGTGAAAACTGCATGGGCTGGCCGCCAAAACCAAACATGTTTTCGAACTTTACGCCAAATTCCGGCTTTAGATTCTGCTTTTCCAGATCCTGTTTGAGTTTGGCAATATTGATTTCCCGGTCGATGCCGCGGAGATCACTTCTGTTCTGATAAAATAGATCCTGACCAAAAGTCTCGAGAGAATAATCATTCAGGTTGTATTCCGGTTCAATCTCCAGTGGCGCGAGCGGGTCTCTTCCCATGAGGGCATTCAACCGGATCCGGTTGACGCGGAGGTCATTCTCGTACATGAGCTGCATGTTTTTGGAGCTTCCGAGGGCGGCTTTGGCTTTGTAATATGCAGATATTTTGGAAAGCCCGTTTTTGTACCGGATCTCGGCGTTTCTGATCATGAAATCCAGCATCTTTTCGTTTTCCTTTACGACCTTCAGCTTTTTATCCAGGACGATTGAACTGTAATACAGTTTTTTCGCATCCTGAAAGTTTTCATTGAGGGCGGCATAGAGTTTTTCCTTTTCTACGGAAGACATTGCCTTCATCAGATTCTCGTTGGCATCGAGTTTCTTTCTGTTGGGCAACATCTGTTCTACCGAAACTGCTACTGAGCCCATACCGAGCATATCGCCGTCGCGCTGCCAGAGTTTTGGATTATAGGGCGTCATGAAGAAACCGGCTCCAACGGTTGGGGGCATCCAGCTTCTTGCGCCTTTGGCCGCAGCGTCCATTGACCGGACTTCCGCATTATACATTTTAACCACCGGATGGTTGGCTGCGATACTGTCCATTACAGCGGGCAGGGACATTTGCTGAGCAAAAGTGGCGGTAAAAAGCAAGGTAAGTACTCCTGTTATTATGAATTTTATCATTTTGTAATAATTAAGGATTAATGGGAAGCGTCGAGGACGTCAATTTTTCCCAGTTTATTCAGTTCCCATTCTTTCTGCATGTAAAAGATAATGGGGGTTACCAACAGGATGTGAATTGCGGAAGTAAAAACGCCACCCACCATCGGTAATACGATTGGTTTCATCATATCACTTCCCACGCCGTGGCTCCAAAGGATTGGTACAAGTCCGAAGAGGGTGACACACACGGTCATAATTTTAGGTCTTAATCTTTTGGCTGCTCCATTAATGACGTACTCCCGAAGTTCTTCATTGGTAATGGTCTCCCGTGAGTTGCCATTTTTGGCAATAAGCTGAATCATGGCATCGTTCAGGTAAATGACCATCACAATTCCGGTTTCTACCGCAAGTCCGAACAGGGCAATAAAGCCGACTGCTACTGCTACAGAGAGATTGACGCCCCAAAGCGAAATCATGAATACGCCGCCGATTAAGGCAAAAGGAATACTGATGAGATTAAAGAAAGCTTCGCGGTAGGAATTGAACGCAAAATACATCGAAAGGAAAATCACTATTAGTACGAGGGGCATAATCATTTTTAAAGTCTGCTCACCGCGAATCAGGTTTTCGTACTGTCCGCTCCATTCCACGAAATAACCTTTAGGCATTTTGTTCACCATGTTATTGAGTTTTGCCTGGGCTTCTTCTACGGTACTGCCTAAATCCCGGTCGCGTACGTTGAATAGAACAGTTCCACGCAACATTGCATTTTCAGAATTGATCATTGGTGGTCCTTCTGTAAGACGAATGTCAGCCACTGCACTTAGCGGAATGGAACCAAATTCCATCGTCTGCATGGGCAATCTTCTCAGAGATTCCAAATTATTTCTGAACTCCTGGCCGTATCTGGCATTTACCGAAAAGCGCTGTCGGCCTTCCACGGTGGTGGTGAGTTTCATTCCGCCGAGCGCACTTTCCACGACGGCATTTACATCATCCACACTTAGCCCGTATCTTCCTACTTCTTCGCGTTTCACTTGAATGTCCACATATTTTCCGCCGGTAATCGGTTCGACATACATGTCCTTGATCCCTTCAATTCCTGTGAGTTCCTTTTTAATCTTTTCTGAAAGGACGGCAATACTGTCCAGGTTCTGTCCGTATACTTTTACGCCCACATCCGTTCTGATCCCGGTTGAAAGCATATTGATTCGGTTGGAAATCGGCATGGTCCAGCCATTGGTTACGCCTGGAATCTGCAGTTTGGCATTCAGCTCATTGATGAGATCATCTTTTGTTTTGCCCTCGCGCCATTCGCTTTGCGGTTTCAACAAAATAATGGTTTCAATCATGGAGATGGGTGAATTATCTGTCGCCGTGTTGGCTCTTCCGGCTTTTCCGAGGACATGATCCACTTCCGGAATTCCCTTAATGATTTTATCCTGTACCTGCAGTAATCTTTTGGCTTCAGAGTTTGAAATATCGGGAAGGGTAACCGGCATAAAGAGCAGGGATCCTTCATCCAAAGGCGGCATAAACTCACGTCCAAGGTTCATTATCATTGGAATACTGATGAGCAGTGCCAAAATATTAATTCCCAGCGTGGTTTTTTTCCATTTCATGCACCATCTTATCAGCGGTTCGTAAATCCGTTCCAAGCCTCTGTTTATTGGGTTTTTATTATCGTCCTTAAATTTTCCCTTCATGAAAAAGGAGATGAGCACCGGGGCAAGGGTAAGCACCAGGATTGCATCAACAATCAGGATGAATGTTTTAGTGTACGCCAGCGGATGAAAAAGTTTACCTTCCTGACCGGTCAACATAAATACCGGGAGAAAAGAAACCACGATGATTACCGTAGAAAAAAATACGCCTCTGGATACCTGTAAGGATGATTTTTCGATAATCTTCAACCGAATGTCTTCGGGAATTTTAACGTAACTGTCTTTCTCCTTCTCTTTTTTTCTGAATATATTTTTAAACCAGTTGGTCTTCATTGTTAGGGGGTTTTATTTTGTTGATGGTTCTGCCAATCGGAGAGATTTTTATATGCATTTTCAGACATGATAATTCCGTTATCCACGATCACCCCAATTGCCAGCGCAATTCCTGTAAGGGACATGATATTGGAGGAAAGTCCAAACGCATTGAGCAGAATAAAACTGATGGCAATGGTGACTGGAATCTGAATGATGATGCTCAATGCACTTCGCCAGTGGAATAGGAACAGAATAACAATGATTGCCACCACGATAATTTCTTCAATCAGCTTGGTTTTAATATTGTCTATTGCCCCTTCAATCAGCGTACTGCGGTCGTACGATGTCTTGAAGGTGACGCCTTCAGGGAGTCCTTTTTCAACGTCCTTCATTTTCTCTTTCACATCGTTGATGACCTTATCTGCATTTTCGCCATACCGTGCCACAACGATACCGCCCACAACTTCGCCTTCACCGTCTGCATCAAAAATACCCAGACGCAGATCGCCACCCATCTGTACAGAGCCAATATCTTTGACCCGCACGGGAATACCGTTGTAATTTCCCAAAGCAATTTCTTCGATATCGGCTACGTTCTTGATGTAACCCAGACCGCGAATGATATAGGCCATATCAGCCATTTCAAATTTACGTCCGCCCACATCATTATTGTTGGCTTTCACTTTGTTCATGACATCCATCAGAGAGACGTTATAGTACTGGAGTTTTACAGGATCTACAATGAGTTGGTACTGTTTTTCGAAGCCGCCAAAGGAGGCTACTTCCGCCACACCGGGAACCGTCTGCAGAGCAAATTTCACATACCAGTCCTGGAGTGCGCGCTGGTCTCCCAAATCCATTTTAGGTGCATCGAAATGGTACCAGAAGACGTGACCAACGCCGGTACCATCCGGTCCGAGTGTAGGCGTTACGTCTTGCGGGAGTAGGCGTTGGGCATAGTTGAGCCGTTCCATTACCCGGGTTCTGGCCCAGTAAATGTCCACGTTATCTTCGAAAATAACATACACGAAGCTCATCCCAAACATGGAAGAGGCGCGGATGTTCTTAATTTTCGGAATTCCCTGAAGGTTGCTGACCAGCGGGAAAGTCACCTGATCTTCAATAATCTGGGGACTTCTGCCCATCCACTCCGTAAAAACGATGACCTGGTTCTCACTCAGATCCGGAATTGCATCGATGGGATTGTCCCTTACCGCAAAAATACCCCAGATAAAAAGGCCGATTGCTATCAGCAAAACGAAATACCTGTTGCGGAGGGACAGTTTGATTAAATTTTGAATCATGGTTCTGTACGGTTTTACTTAATTTCTTCCTGAACCTCGCCACATGAAAGCATTTCTTTGCCGTAATAAGGATTCTTCACCTCACGTGAATCGCTAAGCCAGAAGGCCCCTTTGTTATCATTATACATCGGGCAGAATACTTTGTACACCGGTTTTGGAGTTCCGAACTCTTTCAGCAGGTCGTAAAAATCTGCGCTCATTAAATCCAGATGTTCGCGCTGATGATCAATCTTTCCGGCGTTATCTGCAATGTGCTCGGCGTGTTCACTGATGCTTGATTCGAGATCAGCAAATTCTTTTTTCTGTTCAGCAGAAAAACCGTTTTTGTCTATTTTGGGAAAAGAAGCGAGGATCCCTTTGGCCGCACTCACCGCTTCTTTATCATCATCACCGGACAACGCGAAAGTAAGGTGGGTGTAATGAGAATAAAGCTCCGTAAGGTCAGCGGTAGTTTTTTTGGCGGCGGTCACGGTTACCTTAGCATCCATTGCCATATTGCCCATCGCTGCACTATCGGACATTGTGCTCATATCATGCTGCATTGATGTTTCAGTGGATTTTTTCTGTTCTTTGTTTTCTTTACAAGAAGAGAGTGCAAGTGTGCCAATTGCTAAAAGGCTGAATATTAGTGTTTTCATTATTTTATAAGTTTAAAGGTTATTTATTATTAAAAAAGGCTTCGTAGTTTGCTTTATTTTCGAAGTACACGACATTATCATTTTTATCAGAGATTGCGATAATTGCGGTCGCTTTATCGATGAGTTGATGAGATATCGGATCATACGCCATGCGCGCATTTTCTTCCTGCGGGATTCTGAGTTTGCAGTTTTCGCAGCAACCGTAGTAGGTTTTGCCGTCATGCTTTACTTCGAGCTGTTTTTTGCCCATGTAGGCATTATTCACCATGCAAACTTCATCGTTGGGAACGAGGTCTCCAGTTTTTGGCTGGTTATTAGTAACACCCGCATTTACCACTGCGGCATTTTTATTGGTTTCGGGACTATTACAGGAATAAAGGAATACGGCCAATACAGCCATTATACCAAAAGCCAAATTTTTCATGAAATTCAGATTTAAGATTAAGATTGGATTTGTTGAAGGGTCAGGCGGAAATTGAACTTTAAAGATCAATTTATTAAAGTGTGACGTATGACCACAATATTATTTCCCGTACATGACAATTACGGATACAGCAAAAAATAGGGTGCCGACAAGAAACAAACTACATTGTACGACAATGCATAATTTTGGCTGTAAGAAGAGTATTTACCCTATTTTTGGCGGTTGCCAAATGGTGTGAAATCCATTGGAATAAAATGGATTAAGATAATAGAATTGCGATCTTTTGGAAGTAAAATCAAACTTGTTTTGAGAATTTTGGAACTTATTGCTATCAGCGAGCACTGAATATTGAAAAGAACTGCAAGTATTTCCACTGCAGTTTCCGGAACAGTCACCGGTTGAGCATTGATGGGATTTAGGATGACAACATTCATCTTCACAGTCTCCACTGGAACATTCCGGCTGTAGCTCAGCTGATGACTGCCTGAACTCTAATGCAACCGAGGACTTTTCTACTTTATCAGCCTGACTATTTATGGCGCAACCGAATATAAAATTAGGTACCAGAAATAAAACCAGTATAAAACAGAAAAACAGTATTTTAGAATTAATATGCATTTTTAAGTAATACGTTACAAATATAGTTATTTTAATTTATTGATAGACCATTATTTGGCTATTGTTTTATGATAAAAATCAATTTTTATTACAATTTATCATGATAGATTTCTGTGTGTACAGTATGACATTCCATCGATTACAATACTTATTATAATACTTTACGCTGTAAATACTCTATCGTTACAAAATTAGGGACTAAATTCGCGATTGTTTAAAGTATTTTGGAATTTGTAATGGTTTTAAAATTATCTATACATATTCTATGACAAAAACCAAACAAAAATCGAAAATTAAGCAGCAAATTTGGGGAGGTTGACAAAGTTTGATTGTTGATGGATCACCACAAAAATTCTGTAAACTATTTTACATTAGATATTGTTTAAAACCAGCATCGAATGTTTTAATTCCGCTTTTTTTCGAGTATAGCATTCTTTCAGTTCCACTTCGTACTCCGGAACTCTCAAAGTGGCTTTTCCAATATTTAGAATATTTTTGTTCTTACTAATTAGATGTTGGAGATTCCACTGCTGAAGTGTAAAAATCGATGGGTTGTCAATATTACATTTTGTAAACTTGACAAATTAAAAAATTATCTACCTTCTACCTGCAAATTTCCTATTCTCGGTTTTGGATTCAGAATACTTAATGGCAACGACTCTATGTTTATCGTTTATTGCAGCGGAAAGAGCATGCTTAAATAATTTTCTATTTTCCACTTCCCTATCCTCCACATGATCAGTTTTGACATTCAATTTCAGCCGCGCTTTTTTCTCTTCTTTATATTGTTCAATTAAATTAGTTTCTATAAAGGGCAATTCTTCCAATTTCTCATCTATTTTGGATATATTCTCTGCGGTTGCTTGAGATTGTTTTTCTATTTCCGTAACATTCACGCCTTTCTCAGATAATTTTAAAATAGTATTATGGACTTCCACTTTGGCTAAATCTATACTTTTTTGGTACGATGTCAGTTGGGTTTCCCAATAATCTGCATTTACGTCTTCGCTATTTTTTGAATATTCTAAAATCCTGTGATAAGCATATTCCGCCTTATGAACTTCGGACTGTACTTTTGTAAATTCTTCATATTTTCTTAAAACGAAAGCACTATCTGCAAGAAATTTATTTTTTTCACTCTCTAATTTTTTTTTCAGCAACTCTATTTCAATTTTCGCTCTGGTTTCGGGATTTGTGATGATAGAAGTTTTCAATTCTTGAGTGCTTATATCCGAGATGTCTAAAACATCTGCACCCCTTTTCATCGCTTCCAAATATCTCGCTTGTTTAGACTGCAATTTTTGCAACATGAAAACATCAATACTATCATTGGTCAGCATAAAATTGATGCGCACGTTTTCATTTTTGTTTCCCTGTCGCCACGCTCGACCTTCAACTTGTCGCAAAGAAGTGAAATTGTAGGGCAATGTTAATAAATACACATCTGTTGTATTTTCCTGCAAGTTCATTCCTTCTTGAATGGCTTCACTTCCGATTATTATTTTTATTTTGCCTGAATTGAAATTATCCTGAATCGTTACTCGTTGCTTCTTTGGCGTACTTCCGGTGATAATTCCCACTTCTTCAGGATTGTAATTCAATTCTTTTATTAAATATTCTTTCAACTTTGGAAATTGCGCAACGGCTAATTCGGAATAAATTATCTGTCCAGAATCTGGAAGATCATTTTTATTTTGCCGAATAAGATTCATTGTTTCTTTTAATTTTGGTGAGTTTTCTATAAATTCATTCAAGGTTGGATCTTCTCCTTCATAATAAATTGATAGATAAGGAGAAAAAGCAATTAATCTTGCGTTGAGAATATGCCTTAAAATTGCTCCTTTTTCCGTTTCATTAAAATTTTGATTCAATAATTCATATTGCTCTGTCATTAAATCATTCTGCTCAATTTTGTACTCTTTATTAATTTTGGTCGGACGAATTAATTCCAGATTATCTTCTTCTCCTTTGATATCAATGAATTCTGAAAGCAATTGTTGAAATAACTGATTATTTTTAAATCGTCGCACATTGGGCTTAAATTTCACATCGCCTTTCGCATCAATCTCCATATCATTATCCGCTTCCATAAAAGTTTCAAAGAAATTATTCACGTTAAAATAGCCGGATTCTTCGAGTCGTTTATTTGCAATTAATGATAATATGGAATAGTATTCTAACGGTTTGTTGGTAAAAGGTGTTGCTGAAAGTAGCGTTACATTTCTTCCATTTTGTCTATCCTGGATATATTGTGCCGCCATCCAAGTATTGATTCCTAATTTAGAAGTCTGTTGATTTTGATGTCTAAAATCTGAGGCAAACCGACGATCTTCAATTTTTACTTTTCCTACAATATGATTGGCATTGTGAACTTCGTCATACGTTAAATGGTCAAATCCAAAGTCCTCCCAATCGTAAATTTTGCCGCGTTTCATTTTGCCTTCAATTTCTTTTTCTTTCTGGAGTTCAATCTGTAAATCCCTTTCTGTGTTGGTAACACTTTGGAGTTCGTTGGCAGAAATATAATTGAATCTTGACGACAATTTTTCAGTAATTTCATTGGAAAAACCGATATTATTAAACCCTTCATAAGTTACAATGGTAATTTCTCCCTCCTTATTATCAAATTTTGATAAGTCATAATCTTTTCCGAGATTTCCTAAAACATTGACTTTAGCACTGGGAATCGTTTCAAAAATTGTTTCTACCCATTGTTTTAGGATGCTGTCATTAGGAACTACAATCAATGGTTTTTTTGAATTTCCTCTATGCATTGCTTCATGTAAAGATAGAATCCCGGATAATGTTTTTCCAAAACCCACTTCATGTGCCAAAAGCCCTACTCCTTTTGTAGTTTGCCTTCCTATCCCAGATTTTTGAACTTCTGTTAATCGCAGTTCTGTTCCCTTAAAGTTTTGATAGATTTTAGAAAATAGCGGAAATTTTGAATAATCCGGAACGTGAATATGATTGTAATTTTTGTTGAACTCTTTAACGAATCGATCTCGCAAATCATCAGACAATTCCTCTCTGATAAATTTTGAAAACAAATCATTTGCGGCCGTTTTTCTTCTTTCCCGAATTAGAGCGTTTCGCTCTTTATCGCTTCCTGTTACGGTTTCGTTATCTACAAAACTTCTAACTTCCCACGAAGATGAGCCAGCAAAAGCCTCGCTCGGAAGATTGCTGACAAAATCTTTGAATTTTTCTGCAAGATTATATTTAACAATTACCGTTTCAGTCTCTCTTTTTTCATGATTATACTGCTCTTTTTCTATAGTTCCTAATTTAAATTGGTATACAAATTCGTGATTTGGATTGATAGAAATTTCTTCCAATGTTTTTAGTTTGGGCAGTACATTTAATAAAAGTGCTTTCTGCTTTTCATAATATTTCTTTTCCAATCCCAAAATTCCCCAATCTTCTTTAAAATCTTTTTCCAGTTGATCTAACTTCTCATAAATATTTCCTTCTGCATAATAAAAATCGTGAACATATTTTCCGTCTTGGTAGTTGGCGTAAGCAAAATGTCTGGAGTGATTATGAATCGTGCCGTCATAGGAAGTGGCTTTGAATGCTGCTATTTGTTCCTCAGTAATGTCCGAACTATTTTGCAATGATGCATCAACAATACGATCTTCTTTCGCAAATTGGTATTTCAAAACACCTTTCTTAATTAATGGTTGTGACTGAATTTCATATTCAGAATTTTTATTGTTTTGCGACTGAAGAACCTTATTTACTTTCTCTGACAGATCATTCAATTTTGCATTTGAAAAGTTCTCCGGTTTATCAGATATTTGACCTTTCGACTTTGCGAATTTTTCAATTTGTGCAAAAATTGAAGGAGATTTAAACTTGACGAAATTTAGTATTAACAGTACTTTCTCTAACTTTTCTAAAACAGATTTTCTAAGCGTTTCATTTTCAATTTTAGATTTCTGCCGAATATCTTTTTGTGAACTTTCAGAAATTGTAATCTTTAGCGGAACGATCTTGTCAAAACCATGTTCATTGATTTCTAAATCCTCGAAAAGATTGCCAATTCGTACCGTTTCTTTTCTATTTCGAAGATTACTAAGTAAAACGATTGCATCATCTAAATTGCCATGCACGTAAAATTCCAAACGTCCGAAGCGATTGGTTTTTTCTCTAATTTCCCCTAAGATATTTTGTGGATTGTTATCAAAATAATCAGAAATATTTTGATTGATAGATTGACTATTCTTTTTAAGAATTATAATATCCGTCCCGATTTGTGTTCCCGCAAAAGCACCACTTGGCAAACGGTA
This sequence comes from Kaistella chaponensis, assembly GCF_900156725.1. Taxonomy (GTDB): domain Bacteria; phylum Bacteroidota; class Bacteroidia; order Flavobacteriales; family Weeksellaceae; genus Kaistella; species Kaistella chaponensis. The sequence goes on from NZ_FTOI01000013.1 coordinate 47,908, forward strand.
AGCACTTAACAATTCAGCATTATTCAATTTTTCGTGACGGTTCAACCAGCCGGAAGGAACAACCATTGCCAAAATCCCATCCTGTTTCAGAGAATCCAGACCACGTTTAATAAAATAGTCCTCATATTTTGAGATTTTACTTTCTTCACCTAACCCTTTATAAAAACCTCTGTGTTCTCCATAAGGTGGATTTCCAATGACCAAATCATATTTGTTGCTATAATCATTTGAACTCCTTTTGTTTCCATGATCATCAATAAATTCTGTTTCAAAAGATCGAAGATTGATTTCTGCTTCAGGATGAAAGATCTTTGCTATTTTCGCAGTGGTTGGATTTATTTCAAATCCTTTTACATCTGATTTGATGCCTAACCCAGCAGAAGCATTGATGAAATTACCTGTTCCAACACTAGGTTCCAAAACAGATATTTCCTTTTTATATTTGAATTGATCAGAAATCAGATTGCGAACTGCATCTACAATTTTACTATCTGTATAATATTCATCAAGAATTCCGCGTCCTTCTTTTGCAGTTCCACCGCTTTTAAACTGGTTACAAATATCTTTAAGATCATCGGTAATGATGACATTTTCCCTAATTATTATTTTGCCAGTTTCAGAAACAAAACAAGCCGCAGAAACTACTTCTGCGACTTGTTCATTGGTCAATTTTTGACCCTTATATTTTTCTATTAAGTTGTTTAATTCTATTAACTCCGCAGAAGTTTTTATTATTTTTCCATCCAGGATAATTTCTCCGCTTTCATTTTCTGAAGCATTTTCCTGTTGTGCACTTCTAATGGATTTTGCGATTCTTCTTCCAGTGAGATTGATCCGTTTTGATTCTGGAGATCCATTTCCAGCATTTTCGCTGCCCAATTTTTGTCCGCTTGCGATATCTCGTTTCTGTTCGGATTCGAGAGTTTTGCTAAATTCTCCACTACTGTTTCCAGTGGATTGGATTTTAAAGTTTTCATTTTCGACTGTATTTGGTTCTACTAAATTAACATTTTTATTTTGAAGTTCTAATTTATGCTGCAAATATTCATTCAGGTCATTGTGCTCATTTTCTGAAATATTATATAAGGCACGAATGTCTTTGACACTATTGTTAATGAACGAGTTTAAAATTTTTACTGTCGCTTCGTTTCCGGCTTTATCACCGTCCAGACATAGAAATATTTTACCTTTGTAATCCGAATATTTATTTAAAAATTTGTCAAGATTTGTAATGGAATTAAGGGTGATCAGTGTTCTGTTATTTTTTTGATTATTTACTTTCAAAAGTTGCGCAAAGGATAACATATCTGTCATTCCTTCAAAAACGACCACCTCATTTTTTTCACCTATTATTTCTGAAATATTATTTTTCCCAACCTTCGACTTCATTAATGAATTTCGAATTTCGAACCCGCCAGATATATTTTCGATTCCGATTCCAAAATAATTTTTACCTGCAAATTCGTAATGAATTTGCTTGGTGTGATCCACTAAAATTTGCTTTGATATACCGCGACCTTCAAAATAGGATATCAATTTTTCATTACTGGGTATTAGTGAATTTGTAATATGAATAGTCGCTGACTTACTCTCATCTTTCAATAAATTTGTTTGTTCATTTCTAATACTATTATCGTACAGCATAAAATTTTGATTAAAGTTTTTAACAAATTCTAGGGCATTTCTCCAATCTACATTTTCGAATTCCATTACTGCTTTTATAATTTGACCACCTTCACCAGTTTTAAAATCATAATACCCATTGTCTGAAACAGAAAATTTATTATGGTCTGTTTTAAAATAATATTCTCTTCCGATTTTACGGTCGAAGTTCAATTCACCTCTCTTTTCAAGATGAAGAAAATAGTCAAGTATGGACAGACTTTTTGAAATAGTTTCAATTTCAGAATTAGAATAATAGAATGAATCTTCACGCATTATTTTTTCTTTTTTACAAACTCATTAAATTCAAATATTTCTTTGGCTTCATCGTCCCAATTCTTTCTGGGTAGCAATTGAAGTGTTACGAAAATATCTTTGTCTTTATTGTAGGAATCAATTCGTTCAAGCCTTCCGCCGTAATCAATTTCTGCGTGTCTATAAATAGAATAAGGCAAAATAGTGTCGGTTGGAAAGATGTAATAGCGTGAAAAACTTTTTGCGGAATTCACTTCAAATCGTCTATATTTTTTATTGAAAAGCACGGTGTCACTAATGTTTTTACGATGAAGATAATTTGGAATCCATTCGTCTGAGAAAAGTGCGCCTTCTTTCTTTTTAGAAACTAAAAGCGCCCTTTGATGTTTTGAAAGATCTGAAAGAATTGCACTGCCACTATTCTCAAGTCCAACTTTATAACAGATTGAATCTTTGATGTAATAAATGTTTTCTGTCACTTCAGGAAAAGTCAAATCCGGTATTAACTCTATCAGGTTAGAACCTGAATAATTCATTCTTGAAATGTGAAAATTCTGCACCTTATCCAGTCCTTTTGAGGCATCCAAATAAACATTCGAAATAAGATCCAGACCACCCTTTTCAGGTCTTATTTCTTTTCTACAAGAGTAAGTCACCAGTAATAATAGTGGCACTAATATTAATGTCACTTTCCTCCGTGACCTGCATATATTTCTACTAAACATCCTAACTTTTTGTAACATATCTTTGCTTTTAAAAAAGAAAAAAAACGGTTAATTAAAGTAAACCAACCGTTTTTATAATTCAATGATTGATGGTCTTACCTTTTGATAATCTGTTCCTTCACCTGATTTTTATCGTGCTTATTCTCGTTCTCCAAACCTTCCAGAGGCTTATTGGTATTAATCCGGTTCATGTCCTGATCGTAGATACTCAAGTTCTTATATTGCGGATTGAGCACTGCTTTCCCTTCAACAACGTTGTCGTCCATTTCAAATTTCACTTTTACCACGTTTCCTTTTTCCAGAGATTTGATCGTGCTTTCTCGATATTCCGGCTTGTCGAAAATTAAATTGGATTTCTCTACAATCTGATCGGTATCTACTCCATAATTTTTGTAAAAATTTTGAAAATTATAATTCCCTTTTTCCGTTTTAGGTTCCGCAAAGTTCAGTTTCACAAAAGCAGGTTCAAGCTGTTCTGTTTTTGGATTCGTAAATTCAATTTTTACAGATCGTCCCTCTAATAAATTAATTGCTTCCTTCGCTGTAAATGTATTCTCTCTATTCACCGGGAAGTTTTGTGATATTTCTTCTCCCTTATTAGTGTTCAAAACAGCCTTGTAGGAATTAAGGAAAACTCCTCCACTGTCTGTCTTATTAAATTTTAAAGTAAAATCCACCTCATTGCCAGCTGATGCTTTGTCTGAACGGATTTTAATTTCAAATTGATTATCCGCCGAATTTATACCAGTTTCTAAATCTTTGTGAAGTTTATCGCCTTCACCAAAGCCAAGATATTTCAGTTGGTTTTGTAAATAATCTTGTTGATCGAATTCCTTCTTTTCCATAATTTTTGATTTTTGATTTTGTTTATAATTACTACTATTTGAATTTTCACGTACTTCGTTATTCATTTCTTTTGGACTTTTCAACTCGCCACTATCAGCAAAAGATTCATATAATTTCCGTCCATTTCCACTGTTGAATCGAATTGCATCTAAAATTTCAATATCCGAAAAGTGAAGCTTTTTGTTGTAGACGTTAACTTGTTCCGGAGTGATGTTATTACCATATAAAATACATTTTGATCCACCAAACCGTGCAACCTTGGCAATAATAAAGTCGAGCTGTTTATCGGGAGGCATTATAAATTTTCCAACGATATTCAGCTGGTTGTTGAGCACCAACAATTCCGTCTTATCGGATATTCCAAATTTTTGCGAAGTAATAAATTTTGCAATATCAGCTGAGCTCGTAATTTTGACGGGTTGAAAATTTTCCACCAGAACCTGTTTACTGAACGAATAGGGCTGTATTTCTTTAAAAGATTCTGGATTAGATTTCATATAAATATGAGCGGTTTCATTTTCATCAAAAACGACATACTTTCCGCTTCTTAAATTGATGATGACCCCACTATTTACCCTAATATCTGAATCTTCTAATGCCTTTTTCAACTTGTTAATACAATCCACATCTGCTTTTGAAACTTTCAAATTTCCGCTTGGATGATTATGTACCAAAGTGATTGCTGAAGGGTTTGCTTCAAGAACATTCCCGATCAAAAGCCGGTTATCAACAAATGCCGCATCAAAAGTTCCAGTTGAAATATGCTGAACAAAATATCCTTTATCTTTAAAATCATAGACTAAAAAGGCATGCTCTACGGCTTCATCTTCTAGGGCTTTGAATAACCACGCAACATCATCAATACTTCCGATTTTTTCATTTCCAAAAAGTTGGAGTGATTTGTTTTCAGCGAAACGTCTTTCTACTAATGCAAAATCGTTGGATCGTAAAGAATCTTGCGGTTCCCGTAGCAAATTGGATCCGGCACCAGTTTCATTGGGATTGAACAATTTAAAGGGTAATTTTTCGCCAGATGATGTTTTTGCATACCTTGTCGTTGCATCCGCTTCAAAACTAAAGTTTGAGTTTGCCGATATTTTCGCTTCGCCATTTGCTGTAATCGATCGGATTTCTTTTTCATTTTGCGTTAAGTTTGGATGGTATTTATCTTCGAGTTCTTTTCTAATTTCTTTAATCGGAATAATTGCATCGTAATCAATCAAATGGGATTTTTGTCCTTCATCTAATCTCACTACAAGTGATTCCCCCGTTTGAAAATAGTTGAACCCCATTTTCATAAATTCGAGATTAGCAATCGCTTCATCAATGTCGGAAAATTCCATTTTCTGAAAACCCGCGGATTCAATTTGTTCGTTGTATTTGCCTATTTCTAATGTTACACTCATATTTAGTTATTAATAATGGTGGAATTTTTTACAATTTTATCTTCTGAAACCTCGAGATTTTTCCTGGTTTTCTTCTCGCTCAAGTTCTTCATCTCTAATCCGGTTCGCATCTTGATACAAATCAGGATCGTTCACATTAAGTTGAACATCCGACTGTTGTTGCTTCGAAAGATTATTTTGATTCTGAGTAAGTGAGTTGACGCTGTTGATTTCCTTTGATACGATATTCAAATCGTTGGTTATTACTTTTGCCATCTCTGGGAATTGATCGATTTTATCCTGCAGAAAGCTTTTAAGTTTTTGCAATTCTATTTTATATCTATTCGTTTCAGATACATCATTTTTATCTGCTATGATTGCAGTCAGTTCCAGTGCGTTTTTCACCAAATCAAACTCAACCACATTTTTGGTTTCCTTGTCATAAACAAAAGCTTTCTTCTCAAAGTTTAAATGGCTGTCGCGTTTCGAAGGGTTCATGATTTCCGAATACACTATCCTTTCTTGGCTTTCTGCCAAAATGGCAGAAATGTTTTTATCTCGTTCCAGAAATACGACGTTTAAACGGTTGTTGTTTTCAACCAGCTGAAAAGTTGCTCTGTTCTTTTTATTATCGGCTACAATGCTGTAACCTTGAAGAAATTTTTGAATATCCTCCGCTGATAGTTTTTTTGAAAATGAATTGTCAGGCTCTACAATGCCATATTTCTTTAATTCGTCTGTAGGTAAATTGTTAGTTTGCATGGTATGTTGCTATTAAATTATTTGCTTTTATGAGATCGTTTAAAAAATGAATTGGATTAATATATTCTCCATTTTCACTTACAGAAAAATGAAGATGTGCGCCGGTTGAATGTCCAGAATTGCCGCTTTTAGCAATGATAAATCCCGCTTTTACAATTTCACCGGCTTTATAGTAAATTTCGGATAAGTGCAGATAGGAGGTGACAACGGAACTAGCATGTTTTATTTTAATATAATTCCCGCCTCCTTTAGAATCCCAACCGGAATCGGTTACTACGCCGTCCATCACGGCATACACCTTTTCGTAATACGCTTTTATATCTGCACCGTTGTGCATCTTGTGCATTCCAAAGATTGGATGAGTTCGGGTACCAAAAGGAGAAGTAACAGCGATTCCATTTTTTAGGGGCATGTGAATTTTAGTTGTAATGCTTACTTCCCTGTCATCTACATAATTGAATGTTTTAAGAGATTTAGAATTTTTTTTCAATGAGGCGCTTGCTTTCAAAATGAGTATTAATGAATCTTCGATCCTTTTAAAATTAAATTGCTGTTCTTTAATTTTTGAAGAATTAGTTTTCATCAGCATCGATTTCATAGAATCAATTTCCCTTTTCAGTTCTGCTTTTGAAGGAGAGCTAAATAGCTTTATCCCTCTGCTTTTCTTCTCTCTTTGATCGTCCTTCTGATTTTGAAATTTTCGCTTATCTACGTCCAAAGGTGTAACAGCCTCCTTGTCAATGGACGTGCGCGTCAAAGTATTGAATTGCGCATTCGTCATTTGGATAGAAAACATGCATAGTACCAGCATTGTCATTTTTATTGTTCTAGTCATCCGTTTTTATCCTTAGCAGTTTCATTAACAATTAACTCTACTTCCTTATTTATTTTCCGGAAGTTGGTCATCAGTACTTCTTCCTTTCTGTTATTTCCTTTTTTATCAAGGAATGAGTAATAATCAGGCAATGCAACATAATTACCTTCCTCCTTTTTAATGCCGACCATATCAAGATTAATCTTGCCACTAATCGCAGATGTTTTATATTCGTCGGTGTTGTTTTCTTCGCCTTGAGCAATCATTCCCACCATTTCTCCGGTTTTAAGTGCTGCTATTTTACCGGCAGGAATCATGAAATCCATTTTTTCATTAATGCTTGTAGAAGTACCTGTCTGAGAGATTGACTGGGAGTAACTTTTCTGCTTAATCTTTCCAAACATTTTCTCCATCCAGTCTAACGTATTTTTATCTCTGGCAGATCCTGAAATAATATTTCCAACAATCGCCGAAATCGTATCTGCTACTTCCTTTTTGTAAAACTGACGCAACTGCGGAATTTCCTGCAGACCCAACAAAACCGCGATTTTATTACTTCTGGCTGTTGCTACTACATTGTCAATTTTATGAATGTAAATGGTTGGAAATTCGTCCGCAATAATTCCACCGGGCAAATTATGTTTGGAATTTATTAGCCGTAATGTTCTGTTTAAAACTGAAGAATACAGTGCAGAATTAATGTCTTGCGTTCCCGGATCAGAAGCCAAAATAATAATAGAAGGATTGTCTTTATCTGTAATTTTTAATTCTACTTCATCACCCGAAAAAACCCAAAAACTTTCTTTAGTTGCTAGCCGGGAAAGAAATATTTTTAACGTCCCAACTTGTCCTTCTAACTGATCAAATGCCTTATTATCATAAGCCGTTTTGAAGGGGGAAAGCAAAGAGAATATTTCTTCATTGGTAAAAAGTGTGTCAAAAATATCTTTATAACTCCTGTTCATAAAAGACAGGATGTGGGGTAAATCTGAATATTTTCCATTTTCAAATCGTGCAAAGAAATAGATACAGGAGGAGAGAAAATTGATGGCTGATTGCGTAAAAAACGCTTCTGATCCGCCACCCGAACTCGAACCCCCTTTTTGCAGAGAGGAAACCATTGATTCTGCCATCTCCTGGGCTTCTGCTAAGGTTTGTATGTATTCTTTTTTAAACGGATTTACCCTCCTAGATTTTTCTACTTCGTTTAAATTGATGACATGGAATTCGTGGTTATAATTTGGATCTTTATTTTTCTTTAGTAAATAGTGATAGTAGGCAATCTTGGCTAAATCTGGAAACTTGAAATCATAAATACAGAGACAAAAACCTTTATCAATCATTTGGCGAATGGCCGGATTAATGACTCCAAAAGATTTTCCTGAACCGGGCGTTCCAATGACCATCGTTCCTCTAAATGGGTTTATATTAATCCATCCTTTATTGGTTTTCTTATTGAATCGAAACAAATAGGGAATATTAACTGACGTGTCCGTTTTTACCAACTGCTGATTTTGCGCAAAACTTTCTTCTTCAACATTCCATCTATCTTTCCCCATTTTCTGCTGCATTAATTTTGAAATATTATCTGCACCAACTTGCGCCACCAATGCTCCTAAAAAGGATAAAAGTGTATAAATAATTTGATAGAAGTTTAAAGGCGGAATTATCTTTGGCAATTCATTGTTCCTTGCTTCCGAAATAATGAACAGAGAACTAAACATCAAGGCTAAGCCAACTATTATTGGCAGAATAATTTGCTTTCCAATATTAAGATCAATTTTCTTCTTGGCTTTTGTTCCAATCGCGACCAGTCCTATTAAAATTATTGTGCAAATCTTTGCATTCAAAGGTGGGTAAAATAGACCCATCTTAGAAAATTTTGTGAGGAGATCAGTGACAAATGGAATCTTTGCAGAAATAAAAAATAATGAAGCACAGTCCAGTAAAACGATGAAGTACACCATCTTTTGGAAAAAACTGTAAATCTTAATTTGATTCTGTTGTTCTTGCATTTTGCTTTCCTTTAAAAAGTATCAGCCTTCAAAATATCGGAATACTTAACGGTCATTTCTATGGCTCTGCCTGACAATTGTTCCTCCAATAGGCGTATTTTCATCACTTTACTGTTTGGGTAAGTGAACTTTTTGAAAACATAAATATTCCGATAACTTTTTCTAAATTGTTTCTGATTGTACAATTGGTAAACTGGAATTAATGCGATACTTTGGTTGTTTGTTGCCTTGTAGATCTTTTTATCTTCTACTGAAAATTTTAAGTCGTCGATATCGTATCCTAAGTTTGACGAATTGAGGAAAGTCATATCTAAAAACATGTAGTCATTCACGACGTACACATTATTAATCTGCATGGTCAGTTTTAAACTCTTCACCTCCCGCATTGGCTTGTTTACTATTTTTTGCCGCAGAATATTAAGCGAAAATTTCTGCAGTTCAGTACTTGAGAAAGCCATTTTGGGATATTCTAGAGGTTGCATATCTTCCGGCTGTATTTGAATATTCGTTACTGCATCTCTTTTAAAATCTAAATAATTGACTTTGTACTGCGCCATGTAAGATTGACAAACAATAGTGATGACACCCAAATCATCGATGTCAATATCCCTTTTGGTTGCAAGAGAATCTGAATCTGACACCTCAGTTATTTTAATCCTTGCAATATTTTCTGCCGGCAAATCGCCCGTTAAATTATTAGTAGATAAATCCACAAACTGAATCGGTTCAGGCGAAATGATATGAAGACTCACGCCCCTGGAAATTTCCAGATTGGTAAGATCTGTTACTCTTCTTTCCGCTGTTTCAGTTTGGGCAAAAGTTGATGCCGAAGAAAAAAGGAATATTCCACAAATCAGGTTCTTTATTGAATTTTTAATCATCGTTGTTTTTTTTAAGTTCTTTGTCATTTATAAGATATAAGTAGGAGTTGTATTTCAGTTTCGCTTTATTTTGCCGTATCATGCTTGCGATAGTTTTAGAAGTTGAACTGAATAAGCTGGAAAAAAGGCTCGTAAAAAAACTTTCTCCGCCGCTATCCATTTGAGTTCCTTGAACAGAATTACTACCCATTTCGCGGAGCATTTCCCGAAAGTCACTTTGCGGAATATAAAGTCCCTGCATTCCGTCCATATCAAAAACTGAAAGATTGACCGGCAAAATATTTCCGTCTTTTAAAATGGAGATTACATTGAGATTTACGCGCTGTAAGGAGAATCCTGAAATCTGACCATAAAGGATAGTTCCCTTATTTATTTTATGCTTTCCAACATTAATGTCTTCAAGTAATCTAAATCTAATTCTGCTTCCCAAGTAACCTTTGTTGTTCTCGTCTATCACCGCTTTAATAAAACTATCACCGTTTTGCTTTGCGATTGAATTGAAACTTGGATTGAGCGTCGATTTATCTACGCGAAGTGTGGAATTAAGAAAAGCGGCCATCTTTTCTTTGTTCTTTTTTAATTTATTTTCGGCCGCAAGCGCGGATTGATATTCTGGATCTTTTGCTTTTTCGAGAGAATCAATCATCAACATTTGTTTTTTCAACATTTTTACCGGATCACTTTCCACTTCATTTCTTGATGTTTCGAAACTATTTTGGTTGGCAGAGTTGGCATTCACATTTAATCCAGTTCCATTGCTTTCGTTATTAAGCATCCTGATCATTTCTGCGGAACGTTGAAAATCTTTCTCATCCGTATTTCTTTGAGACTTTTGGCTGTAATACGATTCATTTCCCGCATTTCCAGTGGCGCGGTTATTCAGACTTCGTACGATTTTTAGCGAATCTATGTAGCGCTTCTGGGCGTCGTCCAGATTTTCAGAATAATTCTGCAAACTGTCTTCATCTTTATCAATACCATCGAGCATAGATCGACCATCTCCTCTCTGGAATAAATCGTCATAGGCGGCGTTTTTTGAAAGAATAGAATCCTGCGTTTCGCCCAAATTCAGAGACAAGTCTTGAGATATTTCTTCTGGTTGTTTCTCTTTATCCATATATTTTGTAGTCTGAAATCCGAGAAATAAAATGACCGGTAATAGTATCAGAGGGAAAATATATTTAGGTTGTTTAAAATTAATTTTCTTAAAGTCCATTTTTTAATTTTTGATATTGGTTGAACAAGTATTCTATCCGTAGACTGTCATTTTTAGATAATGGACCACCTTCTCTTTTCTTTTTTAATGATTGCAGTTCATTTACAATCACATTGATTTTTTGATCGTTTTTGTCCATGTCAGCTTTTATCTGATCACTTTCGGTGTACATGGTCGGAATCTTGTTAACGGTAGAAAGCTTGGGTTTAAAGAAGTAATATTGAATGAAAATCAACCCAAAAGAAATCACCAAAACAACCATTACATACCGGTAAACTTTTTGCGGGTGCATGTAAATCCACTCCTTCAGTCGAAGTAGATTTTCTTTAATTGAATTATAGTTTAGTGTAAACATTAGTAATTAGATTTTGCTTTGTTAGACAATTCACTGTTATCTAAAATCCTCCAGTTTCTCAATAGTACTCCATGCGGATTGTTAGGACTTCGGATCATATCTTCAAAATTTCCTTCCGTAATTAACTTTCTGATTATTAAACTGTTTTTCCTATTGATCATTTGAGTGCCGTAATAGATGAATTTTTTGTTAGCTAAATCCATTTTTATCGAATCATTGCGTACTGTAACAAGAGAATTTCCCGAGATTATCTGATTATAAAAACCTTTTTCTCTCAAATTGGTGTATTCTTTCTTTCCGCTATCATCAATGAGATAAAGTGACTTTTCAACATTTTCTTTTATGTATCTGTCGTCCGGTGCAAGTGTGAAAAATAAGCGATGAAACAATTCAATTTGAGATTTGTACTCAACAGGTCTGTTTAGAAGTTCATCAGTCTGTTTTACTAAAATCGGTACACCATTATCAATTACATAAAGTGATTTTCTGGAATCCTGGACTAGTTTATAGGCGAAAACAAATCCAACAATTACGATCAAAACAGCAAATAGAATTGAGGCTATCGAAACCGTTTTATTGATTTTTATTTTTTGTTCTATATTTTTTACAAGCATTTTAAAGTGATTTCTGATTAGATAATAAGTTTGAAAAATTTGGTTTTAATCCTATTTTTTATTCATTTTATTTACTGATTTTGCAATTTCTCTCGCAGCCGTTATGGCACCTGCTGCGCCACCGGCGGCCGCTGCCGATGCTGCTCTTCCAACGCTTGCAACCGTTCCTCCTGCTGCTTTACCTTTGCTCATAATTCCAGCACCGCCTGCGGAAACAATTGAATCAGCGATTGACGGAACCATAAGAATTCCAATACCGGTTATGATGTAAGCAACACAAGGAAAAAGCGCCGTGTACATCATTCCGCTGTTTTGTACATAAACCCGAAGCGTGTTCATATCTGCAACACCCGTTGAATCAATAATAAGTGCGTATCGATCTAGTTCCATTTGATAACCCGACATGATGAGTTGTTGACCAATATTAATGATCGTGTAAGTGATGAAACTGTAGAGATTTATATTGATGAATTTGGTGACCCAATTACTAAATGAATTTTCGAATCCCGGAATAAGTGACATTCCAATCGCAATGGGACCCAAAACCAACAAAACATAACTCCATATTTTTTGAATAAAGAAAATAAGGTAAGTACAAACCCGAAGTATTGTTAAAGACACCGCTTCTATAATTTCAGATAGGGTTTTCTGGATTTTAAATTCCATTTTCATGTACCACTCTTTCGCAGGTGCAAGTAATTTGTCCACATCAATATCGAACCAACTGTCGTCTGCTTTTTTCTCCAGTTTATCTAAAGTTTCCTGTTTTGCTTCTTCCTCTGCCTGCGTTTTGATTAATACTTCTAATATTTGATTTTGCTTTTTAAACCGCTCTACGCGTAAATCATTTGCATCTTTCTCAATATCTTGAAAAAGCGCAATTCCTGGTTCTGCAAGTGATTGTAGTGGGTATTGAATCATGCTTGTGAAAGCACCCCAATACATTAATATAAAAGCAATAATTGTCGGACGAATCATTGGCGTGACCTCCCATGGTCTTGCTCCTTCCTGCATTTGCCAACCGAGATAACCCATATAACACAATGCTCCAAAACCACCGATTGCTTGTACTAACATTACAGCACCCGCAGATTGTGCAGCCATTGTAGTATCTAATTTTGTGAAGGCTTCCATAAACCATTTTTCAAATGCGCCGTCTCCTTTTAAAAATTGTAGTAGTTTGTTGTAACTTTCAGTATCACCTGTTTGTCCAAACACCACTGTCGGCAAAAGAAATAAGACAATACAGAAAATTAGAGTTAAGTGTTTTTTCATGATTTAAAATTTATTATGGTATTCAATCATTATTTTTTGCGCGATTTGTACATCTACAGAATTCCAGTCGGTTCCTAATTTCGTTTTTGACATTGTCAGCAATTTTTTATAGTCGAGAAATAAATTATTTTTTTGATCAAAAGCCCTTAACTGATTTTTAAAATTTCTCCAACCGATTAGGGTTTCATGGTACATCAGAAATCGTTTTCCGCGGGGCATGTCCATCGTACGTGAATTTTTGTATTGATCTTTAAGTAGTGCTAATTGTTTTTCAAGGTGCGCAATACCACCGTTTGCCAACATATTCTGATAAGTTTTATCATCCTTTAATTGCCATTGAATATAATTTTGAGGTTTCTCTGCAAAGTCATTTAAAGGTTTGAGCATTTTTTTATAATAGAGCAACCATAGTGGATCTGCTGCTACAGTTGCTGAAGTCCAGTGTGCTAAATCCTGCACATTTCTAGTATACAGAGTATCTACTTGTATTTTAATTTTTTCCGCTTCTTTTCTTTGTAATTCCAATTCGACAAGTCTTTGAACTTCAAGACCGGTTGATTTTAATGGACGGATATCTGCTCCGTCTTTATAATCTCTATTTCTCGCTGGAGCGAGCCAACCCCAAACAGTCGCATAAGCGAAATTGGTTTGAACCCCTAAAAAATATTTTGGATAGGGTCGGAAATCTCCCCAAGATTCAAACACCATTCTCTTATTGTGCGCAACAATTGAAGGATCGTTCAGTTTTTTCACTTGTCCAAAGACACCAACCGTAGTGCAGGAAAAAAGTGCTAATAGAAATGTTTTTATAAATTTTTTTTTCATCATTGTGTTTAAATTTTATTTGAAATGATCTGCATCATTTAGTCTAGTGATAGAATAAATTTGTACTTTTCGATAATTCCCTTCACAATCATTCTATCTAAATTGACATACGTATTAATGGTTGGGATCTGATAGATAAAAGGAATTTTCTTAGCGTTTTTCAGTCTAATTTTTATGCAGATTAAATACCCATTAATCATTTGTGCCTTAGTCGATAGGTTTTGAATCAATATTTGTCTGTCATAAGGATCGATTAAAAAATCATTTTCTTCATGCAGAATATCATTCGTTAGTTCTGATTGCATTTTCAAAAGCTCCTGCGCTGCACCGATGTAAAATCTATTCAATAAAATGGCATATTCAGGATATTGTGCAGTGAGAGACAAGACATCATTTGCATTGACGCCGATTTGGCCAAAGGTTTTTGACAAATAATACAATTGCTTTCCCTGCCTTATGGCAGCATTTACATTGGTGAGTTTGTCATAAATGAAATTTTGAATGGCAACGATTTGTGCTAACTTTTGATTGATTTCATCATACGTTTTCTTCTGTTTTTCATAGGAGTTTAAATAAGATTCATTGCTCGCCAAACGCACTGCTTGGTTTTTGGTTAATTGAATTAGTAGTTTATCATTATAGACAACAGTTTGAGCGTTCAACTTTAAAAAAGCAATGGAAACGATTATGGAAAAGAGTAATATGTTTTTCATAAAATCAAGTTAAAAATGACTGATGATCTGTTCTACAATCTGTTTGTCTTTATTGATATAATTAAGAATCACAAATTTTGTCCATTCCACTTTTCGCTTTATATCTCGAACTTTCATTAACATGAAAAGAGAATCTCTTCTCAAGTTTGTCACTTCTCCCAATGCGTATTCCAGTAATAATTTTCTTTCTGCTTTCTCCATTTGGTTTATAGCGCCGTAAGAAATCACGATACCTGAAAGTAATCTCACAACCATTTGCATATCATCTACAAACTTGATTTGGGCAGGTAATACCACAACCAAAGAATAAGGAGCAGTTTCGATTTCAGTAATAATTTTCGTTTGAATATCTTGTATTTTCTGACTTTCCAAAAAAATGGCATAACCTGTAGGAATGGCTTGCATGGCAAAATCCACCAGTCGTAATCTCTCCTGAATTTTGGTCGTGGTTTCTTTAAATTTTTCCCACTGCTTTTTGTTTACTACTTCAGTGGTCAAATTAATATCCTGTCGATTTTTCATCGTTTTTTGTCGGTCGTTCTCTTCCATGGTATGACGGATCTCTTGATTCATCATTGGAAAAGACACGTTTTCTTTTTGCCATGGCGGAGTTGTATTCCCACCCGAAGATGTTAAAACCACGTAAACTGCAGGTAAAATAATGGAAAGAATCAATCTCTTTTTCATGGCTTACTTTTTACGTTTAAAATCTATTTTTGTAAGTCCACATGATATTTTCAACAATACTTCTGTCTGTATTGATGTAGCCTTGAAAAGGATTGATTGATTGAAACCAACCCAATCTGATTGCCCGCTCAATATTTAGTTTTGTGGCAAGCAACCAGATTTTGAGCATCGTAACATTTTGTGAAACTGAAAAAAGCAGTTTGTACCGATCACCTGCTGTCGCAAGATTTAATTCTCCAGGTTTTAATAGGTCAGTTACATCGGTGGTCAATTTTATGACCTGCTCATATGCTTTTTGGGTTGCCTTAACACCAAAAACTGCATATTGAGGTTTGTCACTTGTCAATTCTAAAATATCGCTTGAATATTGTAAACATCGGTCTAAATCATTATAAATACTCACAACCTGTACTCCATTTTTTAAAGTTCCAGATACTTCATTTAAACCTTTTAATACTTTATTTTGAATATTATTTGCGACCGCCATTTGTGTGCTGACCCAAGTTTGAGCCTGCTGTAATTTGGTCTGTTGCTCAATCGTTTTTTCCTGTTGATTTTCTAAATTATCAGAATATAATTTAAGAGCGAGTGTGGTAGTCACATCGATGTACGTGTTTTGCGCAAAGGCAGAACTCCCGACCAATAAGAATATAGAGACACTAAACTTTTTCATATTCAAATTTTTTAGATTGAAGGAGATCTTTGAAATTCATTTGTCTATCAAGTAGTTCTTGACCAATTATTTTCAGAATGTTTTGTTGATTGTTTTGTTCTTTTACATGATTGTAGTATTCAAATACATCCTTATCCAATGGTTGTTGATAAAGATTAACTAAGCCAACCATATTTTCCATTTTATCATCAAGAATCGAAAAATCTCTGACAAATAATTGAAGTGCTTCATCGTAATTTTGACAGTGATCTGCGTAATATTCTATGGCAATTTTTTCGGGTTTTTCTGTGGTGTAGGTTAGATATTGTTCGAGTGAAACTTCATTTCCATAAACTTCTCCCTTGGATCCGCGCTTGATATAAAATTCTTTGAATCTGCTTCTTCCGAATTTATTGTTCAAATTATTAATGGTAAAAATCTTATTCTGTTCCACTTTATTTAAAGAAAGCAGCGAAGCAATTTTATCAAAATTATCCTTGAATTTTGTTTGATCCAGTAGAATGAATGTGTCAGAATTATTAATGATAGAATCTTTTACCACAGTGTTTCCAATGATATCATCCAACTCCTGGGTAACAACAACGGCTTCTCCCCAAAACTTTCTTACCGTTTTGTACAGATATAAAATATATCCACCCATTAATTTAGAAGCAATTGCTTTCCACGCTTCTTCAATAATTAATGCTTTTCTTCTATCTTTTCGCAAGCGCATTTTTTGGATAAAAGTGTCCATTATGATGAGCGTAACGATTGGAAATAATTTGGGATTGTCTTTTACATTATCAATTTCAAAGACGATAAATGGCTCATCAAACAAAGTATTGTCTGCATTTTCATTTAAGGTAGTTCCGTATCTTCCTCCTTTGTAAAAATCCTTTAGAACGAAAAGATATGTGCGCAGCTTAAATTCAGTTTCATCTATTTTGTGCTTTTTATTATTTAAATAAATTGGTAAGAATTGATCGCAATATTCATAGAAACTATTGAAGGATAATTCCAAAACAGATAGTTTCTCCTCCAATTCTATGATTTTTTTTATCAAAGCATTTCTAATCCCATAGTGCCACTCATCACTATTTTCAGGGCGTTTAATAATGGATTTTGTCTTAGTGATAATAAGTTGAGTTTCGTCATAGATCTTTCTTCGCTCTTCATCATTCAAAGTTTCATACGCTTCAAAGACTTTAAAAAATTTTGACGAATCATAATCAGGATTATTAGCGTTTTTATCTGGATGATACAACTGAATTAATTTCCGTCCTTTCTCTCGAATGTCTTTCGGACTTGCATCAAACATAATTTCCAAAATATCGTAATAGGTTTGATTTTCCTTTAAATCCTGTTCGTATTCTGCAACAATATCCTCTTCATGAATATTATATTTTCGCAGGTATTGAAATAATTCTTCTGAAGTTTTATTTTCAAACCAATCAGTTCCTCCATTAAAAAACTGGTGGTAATAAGACATCAAAACATTATCTAAAATGGATTTTTGTGTAGAACTCATCGTGGAATCTGCACCCTGCCAAATCAGGAAAATTAGATTGGTTAAGAATTCTATTTTTTCAATATTGAATTCATCCTTATCCATTAGAAATGGATTCATCGTAATTGGCTTTTCTTCCGTGTATTGAATATACCTTCCACCTTTATACGCGCAAAGTCCGGAATAAGAGTCTCCCGTATCAACAATGATTACATCATAATTGTAAGTGAGGTATTGCTCCACGATATTATTCATCAGGAAAGATTTACCAGAACCGGACGGACCAAGTACAAACTTATTTCTGTTATTTATTCTGCCGGTTTTCATTGGTAAATCTGAAGGATCTATTTTTAATGGGACGCCTTGTCTATCAGTAAATCGCAGATAGAAATTAGAATCTTCGTTCACGGGGTAACTTTCTTTAAAAAAAAAACAAACCGCTGCTTCGCTAGTCGTTGTAAAAAGATCATAAGATTTTAATTCCACTGCATTTCCTGGAATACAACAGCGAAAAAGTTCTAATTGATTATAGGAATTTTGCGAAACAATAATTCCTTTCATGAACAGTTTATTCTCAATCAAGGATTGGGTTTCTTCCATTTTTTCCAAAGAATCTGTGGAATGGGATATTGAAAAATGAGCGTCTACAATAAGTTGACCGTCCATTGCAATACTGTGTAACAGTTCATCTATTTCCTCTGCAACAATGGCATTCGTCGGAGAATTATTGGCTACACCTTCGTGTTTTTTCTTCTTTTTTTCTAATTCCCGTTGTTTCGGAGCTTGCTGTGGAATAGAAATAATTTGATTATAAACAATGGTTTTATAATCTTCCAATTCATTGATAAAAGAAAAATTATCTACCGCAGTTTCCGATGCAGAACCATTTCCACCTAAATAAGAATAGGTCTCAATTTCAGAAGGCAATTCAATTTTCTCAACATCCACAAAACTGATTGTTTTTACGAACTGAGTTCCAATAATTAAATGATCGCTGCCAGCTTTTATATTATTAAATGATGGTGTTTTGGAAAAGTTCATCGTAAGAACACCGTTGATATAATAATCGAAATCTTTCTCTTTCAGAAATTGCGGATCACATTCGTGCTGAGACAGCAGCATAAAAATCTTCAGACATTTATCACGCAGAACTTTATAAGCTTTTGCCGAATATTTGTAGGTATTTTTCTTGTTGTTCTGATCTACAATATCAGTAAAAAGCAAAAGCGTGTCAATTGTTTTAAATAATCTTCCGTCAAAATGTTTAGAATATTTATCTTGTAAAAATTCTGTGGATTTTTCTGCAACATACTTTTGTTTGCTGAAAATATCAATTTTCTGTACGATATGATTTTCCCCAATGATTGCAACAACCTGGTTTAAAATGGTATGAAATTGAAGATAAGAATCAGGATCCGCAGAATACTGTTCCACATTGTTTTTGATCTGAATTCCAATTATTGGATTTCCAAACTGTCCAATAAGCGCATCAAATTTCCATTTGTTGTCTTTCCCGTAATCATAGCCGATAAAAGGAATCTCAAATGTCTTTTTCTTTAGTTTCATACGTAGATATTTATTATTTTTAAAGGTCATATGTTATCGTCTTAATCGGAGTTTGTATTCAGATTTGATATGGGCGATTTCATATTCTACTTTTTTGCTAAAAGTTTTACATTTTTGAATTTGATAGGCATGATGTGTAATTCTTCTTCGTTTTTTGTTTTGTTATAAAGCCCTTTAGAATCCTGTGTTTTATAACTCAGAAAAATACCCGTTCCTCCAATTGCTCCTCCGATGAGCATTCCAAAAATCCCGAATAATGAAGATAGAATTGCGATGGTGACCAGTCCGCCGACGGCTGAACTCATTGCATAGTAGATGTACTTGTCTTTCAGACCGAAAAATATAAGGGGTTTTTTAAGCCCCTTATAAAGAAAGTACCCCACTAGAATATTGCCGCAATGAAGGTTGGAACTAACAGTAGGAAAATACACGCGCCACCCCAACCAACAATCTCTTTGTTGATGTCCTGGTCACCGTTCGTCCATTTGTTATAAATTCTGATTCCACCAACCGTTCCTACAATAGCACCAATAGCATAAATCAGTAATCCAAGATCATTGATATATCCTGAAATTGTAGTTGCGGCTGCACCCAATGCAGCACTTCCACCAGATTGCGCAAACGTAGTACTCAAGGAAAAGAGTACTACAAACGCAGTCAAACTTCTTTTCATCATTTTGTGTTTTTTCAAATTTTGATTCATCTTTTTTTAAATATTTAAGGTTTAATTTTGTGTTTTTAAATTCCTACTGCCTGATAGACTTTATGACCGTTTGCATTCGAAATCATTTGCACCGTAGTTTCTGCATCATTCAACATTTGGTACCACTTCTCTTTGTTAATTTTGCGAAGAATCTTGTTTGTGTCTTCAGTATTTACTTGATCCACAAATTCTGGCTCATTATTTTCTGCAGCAGTTACATCATTAGTAACATTGTGCACAACTCCGCTTTCTACAGCATCTAAATCAAAAGAATCTATATTTTGCTCCGATTCAAATCTTCGTCTCCAAACTTCTATATCTTCTCTTTCTTCCGAAATTTCAATGTCAACTGGAAACTCTTTTTTGTTAAATGATTTCGGCGTATTCAGATTTTCTACATCTTCTATTCCGACGGTTGTTACTGCATCTCTATTTTGCTCTTCAAATTCTACCAGCGAAAAGACATCAATTTCCTCGGTAACTAAAGTAGTTTCCTTTTTCACGAATAGATCGTACACGATATTTCCGATATAGTAGAGGAAGTAAAGCGCGATAAGGATGATTAAGAATTTTGTCATATTCAAAAATTTTTCTAATGATTGATAGTGAATTATTGGATTAAATATCGGTATCCAGGGTCTCATTGATATAGGTAATTAGTTCATTAAATGAATTTCTAACCGCATATTTCTGTTCATAGTTCAGTTGTCTGGTATTAATGGTTTGCAGACAGTTTCTCTTAAACACTGGACTTTTGATGAGTTTTCCATATTTATTGATTTCAGCATCCATTCCTTCCTGATTTAAATATTTATAACCTTTGTCATATTTTGATCGAATGAAAACCCGTTCTGCCTGACTTTCCAGCATTCCTAAAAAATTTACAAACACCAATGTTGATTTTGCAGAAACATCTGAATACTCAAATGGAATGATGATAAAATCACTATAAATCAATAGATCACTGTATTTTGCATCGAGCGTTCCGGCGAGATCAAAAAGGTTGACATCATCATTATCTTTTAAATCCAATATCGTTTCGAAATCTGAAAAAGGCTGCTCTACTACATCGCCTATAATTTCAACATCATATAACTTGGGCAGATCCAATAATTCATCCTCTTTCCATTTCTGGTAAAATGACTTTTGATAATCAAAATCGAAAACATTTATTTTCCTTTTAGAGATTGTCGAAACGTAATTTGCAAAAGTGATTGCAAGGGTCGTTTTTCCGGTACCTCCTTTTTGAGTTGCAAAAGTGATTATCATTGGTAGTTTTTTTTATTTCCGTTTTCTTCTTTTCCTGTTGAGTTCGTTTTCGCCGGGATCTTTTGCGGTTCCAGAAATCTTCATTATTTCAAATAGCATTTCATCTACTGCTTTCATCACTTCTCCTCTGGAATTTTTTTCGGATTGTGATCCTGATTTCTCACCACTTCCCATTTCTGAATTTAAAAATCCTCGATATTCTTTCTCTCCTATCAAACTCTTTAATTCACCAACAAAATGGTGTTTTGTGCTAATAGCATAGATTTGTCTACTTACACTTTTTATAATCGAAACCTTATCTTCATCATTCTTTTTGTCTGTATTATTTCTTAAATGATCTCTAACTTCGCTCTGGATTTCTCTATAAGTTTCAAGATCTTTCTTAACTCTGTTTTCAAAAAGCATAAAATCTTGCAGGTTCGCTTCCAGATTATTTTTATTAAAAATTTCCAATAAAATCAATTTTGATTCTTTATTCGGAATAGCAAAATCTTTCAATACTTCGAATAAACGCTTATCAACTTTCTCTTCGGTAAACTCAAATAGTTCACTCATTTTTAATATCTCGCTTCCTTTATAGACTTTCCCGGATTTATGATCGATCAACGAATATCCAAATGGCTGATGATTATCCTTATGATGAAACACGAGGTCTATTCCAAATAATTGTCTCAGTTTCTGCTGCAGTTCACTTTCAAATTCTAACTTTATTTTGAGTTCATTTTCTCCCAATTTATTTTTTATTGCAGGTAATACTGATTTTTGTTTTCTCCTGTCTTCAACCTTAAACACCTTGTTTGAATGAATATCTTTATACTTCAATAAGATTGCTTTTATCTGATTTTTCCTGCTGTCATTCTTATTCTTCCCAAAGTTTATATTGTTGATATTAATCGTCTTTCTTGTCACTCCGTTCTTTAGGACATCAAAGGCATTATCATCCAGTTTGTTTTTAATCAAAATAAAATCACTTCTTTCAAGCAGAGTTTCCAGTTGGTTGATCGTGCTGATTTTATAATTCAATAATTTTTCAAGTTCTTCATCGCGTTTAAGATCGTACAGTTTTTCAAGTGTTCTACTTAACGCTTCTTGTGATTTTAGTTTATCGAAACTATCGTTGATCTTTTTTCCAGTTGTCTTATCCACTCTTGTCGAAACGATGTGAACATGGTTATGATCAGTATCATTGTGAAAAACGACAGTGAAAGGCTGTTTTCCGTATCCCATTTCAACCATGAAGTTTTCTGCGATTTCGGAAAGTTCTTCTTTGGAATGTTCCTTAAACTTCGTCGAAATCATGACGTGGAATTGAGGTTTGACTATCTTTTTATTTCCAATAGAAATGGCTCGTAAATAATTTCTCACTTGTTGCTGACCGCTTGAGCCATTAATGAAAGAAGGAAAGTTTTTCATCATCATCAATTCTCCTTTTCCATCGTTTATTTTTTTTTCGTTGTAATTCACTCCGGGAAAACTTGAACCTGCCGCCAGCATAATTTTTACGATCATTTCGCAAGCATTGAATAAATCTTTTCAAAAATTTTATTTTGCTCTTTTTTTAGTGTTGTCAATTGTATAATCTTACTCGTAAATTTTTCCATTTCGACATCACTTATAGATTTCTGTCCGTTTGCAATTCTGGCTACTTGGTTAATGTTGGTTTGTATTTTTATAAATAAATTATCTTGCTTTTCCATGAATGCCAGAATCTCTTTCCGCTCATTATCGAAAACCCTGTTTTCTACAGAATCGATAATAAAACTGGTTAAAGTGATTTGCTTTTCATCGCAAAACTTTTTCCAGAATTGCTTCTTTTCTTTCTCAATACGAAATTTTATAGAACCGGTATCATCTCTCATTTTATATCGCACAATAAAATTGTTAAACCTTTTTTCCTTCTATCATTCCGGGATCCACTGCATAACTCCACTAACTGATTTCAATAAATAGTTACCTGAATTTGGAGGAATTGGAACTGAAAGCAGTGAATTTTTTTCTTCCCAACCAAAAGTGCCATCTGTTTTAGAAACAATTATTTTAGTGTATTCATTTCCGCTCTCTAATTGCGATGGATTGACTATTAATTTTCCATTTAACTTAAACCATCGTTCTAAAAAATCACCCGTTACCAACGCATTCGAAAGAGAACTTAAACCTGGATTAATGAAAACTCCGTCCAATGTTACCGAGTTATAATCAATTGCACGGAGAGAATTATTGGAATGAATAATGAGTTTGTTATTAAGATTGAGTTCGCCAAAACCAGCTGCTGTTCCTATAAAAACATTATTGTTCCCAAGATTTGTGACAGGTTCTGTACCACTTGATGACCCTGCACTATTCCCAATAAGAATATTATAGTTGCCCAGATTTCTGAATTGTCCTGCTTTGTAACCGAATATGGAATTGAAACTTCCAACTTTGTTGTGGTAGGCTGCAGCCATTCCGAACAGGGAATTTTTATGTCCGACTGTATTATTAGTTCCTGCTTCGTCACCAAAAAAAGAATTGGCATTACCCGATGTTGTTTTTTGTCCTGCAAAACTTCCAATAGCGGTTGAATAAGTTGAAGTTGTAATGTTTTCTAGTGATCCATAACCAAATCCTATATTGTAATTTCCGGTATGGTTGGGATTCATATTTCCGAAATACATGGAGTAGGTATTTTCATTCATTCCCAAAGCTCCATCTCGTAAAGGATTTGCTGCACTTCCGATAAATGAAATATATTTTGGAGAATAGTTTCCCCGTCCAACTACATCTTCAAGAGTATCATCTTCAAATGCTTTCCACAAGTTTCCATCAAAATAATAGAACCCTCCTACCACCACATTAATTACCTGACCAGCAAGATTATTGGGTACTGAAGTAACGAATACAATAGCTCCTTTTTTTGTAGAAGAATAAAATTTTGCCGCTAGTTGATCACCGGTAATTCTGGGTGGAATGATGCCATCATAGTGGTTTAAATCATCTGGCTTTCCAACAACTTCAAAAGTTGTTTCCGGGTTTTGTGTATTTATTCCGACCTGTCCCTGTAATGAAAGGGTAATTAAGCACAAAAGAAAATAAAGTATTCGATTCATATTTTTGACTTTTAATTTCAGGACAAAATTGAGGAATCAGCACATACGAAACAACACTGTATCAATGGTTTGGGCTAAAAACGATTAATCTGCGTTCAGATTTGAATTAAAAAGTCTAAAAAAGAGTAATCTGGGTTATTCTGGCATTTGCCTCCTATTTCCACAAAAAAAAACGAGTTCCGAAGTTTTTTCCCCTTTTGCAAAAAGGCAAGATTCGTCTTTGTAACCCAACTTGAAAAGTTGTGGGTACAAAGACACATCTTGCTATTCAAAACCACTTTATTTTTAAGAGTTTTGAAAAACTATTTATAAAACTGATAAACAATTGATTTATATCAAGTTAGAAACGATTGCTTTTAAAAAAGAAAAGAAATTGGCGTAGCGCTATTTTACGCAGGTTAATTGGAAACCTATATTTAATTTAGGCAGGTGCTGTTACTATTTTACCTAGGTTTTGGAACTGACCTTTGTTTATTTTACGCAATAACCTACAGTTTATTTACGCATTCAATAATTTGCATCTATGTTTAAATTACGCAAGTTTAAGAAAAATACCTGTGCTTGATTTGCGCAGGTTTCAACAATAAAAGGATAGAATTTTCTAAATGACCCTATATTAATTTATGTAGGTTGGAATACTGAATTGGATTTTTGATTTAATAATTTAACAAACTTTAAAGATTTTTTATTTTCAAACTTAATTTGCCGAAAGGAAATCAATTGTTTATTTTTATTGTCTAATTTTAAATATGTTCCAGAAAACGATTCTTTCCAAATATCTTCAAACTCAAAATCCTGAAAATCTCATTACACAATGGGATTTATTTCGTGCGCATTTTCACAATCCTGTTATTCAGGCAAACATCAGAAATAGTAAAGAAGAACAATATCAAGAAGGTTTTCTGAGAGACTTGTTTGTTTCTATTTTAGGATATCAACTTAATCCTGCACACAACTTTAACCTTACTACAGAATACAAGAATATAAAGGACAGTAAGAAAGCAGACGGAGCCATTATCATTAATGATAAAGTTATTGCAATCATTGAGCTGAAAGGAACAAATACCACAGATTTATCCAAAATTGAGGATCAAGCTTTTGGGTACAAAAATAATCAGGAAAATTGCAAATATGTTATTACTTCTAACTTCGAAAAATTGAGGTTTTATGTAGATAATGCCATTGAAAATATAGAGTTTAATCTCTTTGAATTATCGCAAGATCAGTTCAATTTAATGTATCTCATTTTGGCATTTGAAAATATTAAAAATGATATTCCAAAAAAACTAAAAGATGAATCGCTGAACCAAGAAGACATCATCACGAAAAAATTGTACAAAGATTATTCGGTTTTCAAAAGGGAATTATTTCAAAACTTAACGCAGCTTAATCCGGAATATGATCCACTAATACTTTTTCAGAAATCGCAAAAATTATTGGATCGCTTGCTTTTTCTTTTTTTTGGAGAAGACCGAGGTTTATTGCCACCAAATTACATTAGAAAAATAATTGGAGATTGGAATAAGTTGAAAGATTTAGATGCTTACTTTCCGCTTTATGACCGTTACAAACAAAATTTCGAGTATTTAAATTCGGGCTCAAATCCAGAAGTTTATGCTTACAATGGTGGTTTATTTAAAGAAGATGAAATTCTGGATCATATTAAAATTGATGATAAAATCTTGTATGAACACACCTATAAACTCTCTCAATATGATTTTGCAAGTGAAGTAGATGTAAATATTCTCGGTCATATTTTCGAAAATTCTTTGAATGAAATTGATGAAATAAAAGCAGAATTAGAAGGACAGGAAATTGACAAGTCTAAATCCAAACGCAAGAAAGACGGCGTTTTCTACACGCCAAAATACATTACCAAATACATTGTAGAAAATACGGTGGGTAAATTATGCGAAGAAAAGAAAACCGAATTCGAAATTGTAGAGGAAGAATATTCCAGCGATAAAAAAAGACAACAGAAAACCCTTAAAAATCTGCTCAATAAGTTAGATGAGTACAGAGCTTGGTTGTTGCAAATTACCATCGTAGATCCTGCGTGTGGTTCTGGAGCATTTCTGAATGAAGCATTGAATTTTTTAATTAAAGAACACCAATACATCGATGAACTTGAAGCAAAACTCAGAAATGTTCCTATTATATTTTCTTATCACAGCGAAAGTATTTTAGAACACAATCTTTTTGGGGTTGATTTGAATGAAGAATCTGTAGAAATTGCAAAACTTTCACTTTGGTTGCGAACTGCAGAACCCAACCGAAAACTAAACAGTTTGAACAACAACATCAAGTGTGGAAATTCTTTAATAGACGATCCAGAAGTTGCCGGAGAAAAAGCATTTAATTGGAAGGAAGAGTTTCCACAGGTTTTTGCTAAAGGTGGATTTGATGTGGTGATCGGAAATCCACCGTATGTAAATTCAAAGGGTTTAAATTTTAAAAAAACAGAGAAAGACTATTTTTATAGCAATTACAAAACTGCGATTTACCAAATTGATACTTATATTCTTTTTTTAGAGAAATTAAATTTAATCCTGAAAAATAAAGGAAAAGGAAGTTACATTATTCCAAATTCGTGGTTAAATAACTTGTTTCTAAAAGATGTAAGAAAATACATTTTAAACAATTTTTTTATTATTGAGATTGCGAATACTCCGAGTGGTGTTTTTAGCGATGCGAATGTTGATACAATAATTCTTAATGTTGAAAATACAAAAAAATTTAATTCCAAAATTAAAATATTTCAACTTGAAAATAATGAGTTTATATTTAATCATTTTTCCGAGCAAAATGATTTTATTGACAATCCAAACCATACTATAGATATCTTTTCAGATAGAGATACTCTAAACCTTATAAATAAAATTGAATCAAATAAGAAAAAATTAAATACATTCTGTAAAATTGGAAGAGGTGTTGGAGTTTATCATAAAAGAGTTGGACATACAAAAGAGATTATTGCTGAAGATCCATATCAGTCAAATACTAAAAAGGATAATACATTTGTTCCATATTTACGAGGTAAAAATGTTGGGTTTTATTCTTACCAATGGCAAAATGATTCATACATCAGTTATGGAAATTGGCTTGCAGAACCTAGAGAAAAGGATTTTTTTGAGGGAAATAGGATTGTTTTAAGACAAATTCCAGGTAAAGAAAAGTTATTAGTTACATTTTTGGAAGACCACTTTATAATTGATCAAAGTGTCTTTATTGCAAGGTTCTTAATTGATGAAATTGCTCCTAAATATATTCTGTCTATCCTTGGATCAAAATTGATATTCTTTTACTTTAAAAATAAGTATTCTGAATTTGATGATTTATTTCCAAAAGTAAAGTTGCAACATTTCAAGGACTTTCCAATAAGAAACACTTCCCCAGAATTTCAAAAACCCTTCATCGAAAAAGCAGATGAAATGCTTTCTCTCAATAAAACGCTCCAAGAAATTTCCGCAAAATTCCAAAGAACCTGCGAAAGGAAATTTGAGAATTTAAACTTAACCAAAAAACTGCAAGATTGGTATAATCTCTCTTATGCAGATTTTATCAAAGAATTAAGCAAACAAAAAATAAAACTTACCCTTTCCGAAGAAGCAGAATGGGCAGACTATTTTGACCAAGAAAAAAGCAAAGCTTTAGAAATACAATCTAAAATTGCAAGTACAGATAAGGAAATAGATCAAATGGTTTATGAGCTTTATGGGTTGAGTGAGGAGGAGATTGGCATTGTGGAGAATTGAAAATCTAATTGAGAGGCATGGAAACAAATAGAGGTAAAGATCTAGAAAAATTGGTTAGAATTATAGAAGAAGTTTATAAGACTAATAATGAGACAGTAATTCACAGTAATTATAAAATTGAGAATACTGATGGCAATAAAAGAGAGTTAGATATATTTATCGAATCTAATATAAATGGTTACAATGTTAAAATAGCCATCGAATGTAAAGAATATAAATCGAAAGTTTCAGCTTCTGTGGTGGAAGCATTTCATTCCAAATGTTTAAGAATTCCAGAAATCAATAAAAAAATAATCGTTTCTAAAAAGGGTTTTCAGAGGGAAGCATTTGCTGCTGCAAAAAATTTCGGAATTGAGCTTTATAATTTGGAAGAGGTTGAGAAGAATTCGGATGAAATTTTTTTTATTCCACTGAAAAAATTTGTTCCTGTCTTTACGGGCTATACAATTGAATCTCTCGATTGTTGTACTGAATTGATTCAAGAAATTAGTGAAGAAAAAATAAATCTAAAACATTTGGATTTTGAGATATTTGCTGCTGAATCGGATACAACTTATAATTTTAGTGAAATTATTCGGCAAGGTTTACAACCAATATGGAGTGCATTTGGTTACTCAGCATTTTTTCATTGGTTGCGAAACAAAAATGTTATCCAGGCAGAACCTTTTGTAGTTACGTGCGAAGGAGTTTACTTTTTTTACGATGAAAAGAAAATATTTTTAAATCAAATTAAGGGATTTGTCAATTTTAGATGTGACGAGATTGCAATTAAAACAGATAATAAAGTTTTACTCAATTCCAACAACAAAAATATTAAGGCATTTACTCAAACTTTTACTGATGAGAGCAAGAAATTAAAGGGAGAAATAATTATAGATAAGGAAAACAATGTACATTTTTTCGACTCCTCAAATGACGTACCTGTTAAATTACAAGTCATCGCCAAATATGATCCAAGTACGGATAAAATGGATTTCCTTTAACATACAAATTTGCTAGGTGTTTTTAAATTGGGTTTGATATTCCTGAACAATATTCTGCACAGATTGAGGCAGTCCAGCAAATCCTTCGTTACCAACTTTATATATTTTATGAAGATCGTTAATTAAAAATGCAGTTAATAAATTTGCTTGCGTTACTGCTAAATATTCTGCTACTGCTTTTTCTCGATCAGTCAAACTATTATTCTGTATAACGCTCCAATAAGAGGTGTGAATATGAGTGGATGAATAGGAATACCAATCTTTGAAAGTGTTTTCTTTAATTCCTGTATTCATAATTATCTGATTAATAGAAATTTTCTTTTTATTAGAATCTTTATTTTGGAGAGATTCAGATGTAAACTTCCAACATGCAGAATTTATCAAATAGTTCTGGTTTCTCTCTGTTAAGTTTTTGTATAATGGAATAATCTTAATAATTTCTATACATTCTAACTTTTCTTTTTCCAATTGTAGATCCCTATCCACTTTAAATTCATTATCTCTCTTATAATTTTGTCGGGATTTTATTGCATCTAATTCCCATAATCTAAAACGAAGTATTTTCTCTTCCATTTCACATTTTCGATCTACAAATAGATGATAAAAAACGGCATAATTCTCAAATTGGTTTCTCAGTAATGAAAATAATGAAGAAAAATCAATTAGTCTTTCTTCATTTATAAATATTCCATTCGAGAAAAGTAAATCAATGCTGTGGGCTTGATTTAAGAATTTTCTTGCAACTTTTTCAGAAAACACAAACCATCTATTATCATCTGTGTTCTTTTCTTCAATTATATTAATTGTTGAGAAAAGTGTTTTCAGTAAAATTTTATACTCATTTTTTAAAGTAACTATTTCATTTTCTTTTGGAAATAAATTTGTCATTATGTAATCTCACCCATCTTAGGCACACTCAAAAGTAGAGTTTTTTGTTAATAATTTATTGTTGTCATTGTTAAAATTTTGTTGGAATGTGGGAAAC
>NZ_FTOI01000021.1 GCF_900156725.1 Kaistella chaponensis
GTTATTCAAAAGATGAAAAAAGCAAACTGAAATTTTGCTTTGCTAAGTGAAACGCCTTTGCGTACGTAATTTTTAAAGAATGTTTTTGTCCAAAAGCTTTGCGTCTTTGCGTTAAAAAAAACATTTAACCACAAAAGATACAAAAGTTTTTGTCTTTTTTAAGTTATTCAAAAGATGAAAAAAGCAAACTGAAATTTTGCTTTGCTAAGTGAAACGCCTTTGCGACCGTAATTTTTAAAGAATATTTTTGTCCAAAAGCTTTGCGTTTTTGCGTTAAAAAAAAACATTTAACCACAAAAGGCACAAAAGTTTTTGTCTTTTTTAAGTTATTCAAAAGACGAAAAAAGCAAACTGAAATTTTGCTTTGCTAAGTGAAACGCCTTTGCGACTGTAATTTAAAAAGAATGTTTTTGTCCAAAAGCTTTGAGTCTTTGCGTTAAAAAAAAACATTTAACCACAAAAGGCACAAAAGTTTTTGTCTTTTTTAAGTTATTCAAAAGACGAAAAAAGCAAACTGAAATTTTGCTTTGCTAAGTGAAACGCCTTTGCGACTGTAATTTAAAAAGAATGTTTTTGTCCAAAAGCTTTGAGTCTTTGCGTTAAAAAAAAACATTTAACCACAAAAGGCACAAAAGTTTTTGTCTTTTTTAAGTTATTCAAAAGACGAAAAAAGCAAACTGAAATTTTGCTTTGCTAAGTGAAACGCCTTTGCGTACGTAATTTTTAAAGAATGTTTTTGTCCAAAACCTTTGCGTCTTTGCGTTAAAATTCGGAATCTAAAATTTATAATCTAAAATCTAAAATCTAAAATTTATAATTCATAATTCAATCCATGTTCCTCAATTCCCACACTTTTCACAGCCTCCGTTACGGCACTTTATCAGTTGAAGAACTCGTGAAGCAAGCCGCCGATTCCGGTGCAAAAAATTTGGTTTTGACGGATATCAATACGGTTACGGCGATCTATGATTTTAAAAAAGAATGTGAAAAATTCGGCATCAAACCCATTGTTGGCGTAGAAATTCGGAAAGAAAACAAACTCCTTTATATTACCATCGCAAAAAACGCAACCGGAATTGCCGAAATCAACCGTCTCTTGACCAACCACAATTGCGATGGCGCCGAACTTCCGCAGGTTTCTCCCGATTTTCAGAATGTATTTGTCATTTATCCGCTTCAAAATATTCCGGAAAATTTAAAAGAAAATGAATTTATAGGCGTTCGGAATGAAGAGTTGAATCTTTTGATAAGACCAGAATGGCAAAAGTTTTTAAAGAAAATGGTCGTGTTGCATCCGATTACTTTTAAGACGAAAAAAGAATTTAATCTGCACCGGATTTTACGTGCAATCGATGAAAATACGCTGATTTCAAAACTCTCGGAAAAGGATTGCTGTTCCCCGAATGAAGTTTTTCAGTCGGTAGAAATGATTGCAGAACAATTTAGAAATCATCCGAAAATTATTGAAAATACGAACGCTATTTTAGAGCAGTGTTCCTTTAATTTTGATTTTAAAACCCCGAAAAACAAAATTTATTTCACCCAAAATAAAAAAAACGACGATGCACTTTTAAGAAAATTCGCGTATGATGGTTTGCAAAAAAGATATCCGAAAAAAAACCAAATCGTCATCGACCGTATTGAAAAAGAATTGAAAGTCATCACGGAAATGGATTTTGCAGGCTATTTTCTGATTACTTTGGATATTGTGAAATACAGCAACAGTCGTGGTTTTCTGCATGTTGGTCGTGGAAGTGGCGCAAACAGCATTGTGAGTTATTTGCTTGGAATTACAGAAATCTGTCCCATCGAACTCAATCTTTATTTTGAGCGTTTTCTGAATAAAAACCGAAATAATCCGCCCGATTTTGATATCGACTGGAGTTGGCGCGAACGCGATGAAATTCTGACGTATATTTTTAAAAGATACGGAAAAGAATATGTGGCTTTTTGTGGAACGAATGTCGAGTTTAAGTACCGCTCCATTTTTCGGGAAGTGGGGAAAGCTTTTGGTTTGCCGAAAGAAGAACTCGATGTTTTGGCGAAAAATCCCATGGCAACTCATGATGATAATAAAGTCGTAAAACTCGTGCAGAAATATGGAATGTTGCTGGAAAAATTCCCGAATCAACGCAGCATGCATTCCTGTGGAATTCTAATTTCTCAGGAACCGATCACCAATTATACCGCTTTGGAAATGCCGCCGAAAGGTTTCCCAATCGTGCAGTTTGACATGAATGTGGCAGAAGATATTGGTTTCGAAAAATTTGATATCCTTTCTCAGCGCGGTTTGGGAACCATTAAAGATACTTTGGAGCTCGTTAAGAAAAATCAGGGAATTTCCATCGATATTCAAAATACCACGCTTTTTAAAAATGATAAAGATTGCAATGATTATTTAAGCATCGGAAAAACGATCGGATGTTTTTATATTGAAAGTCCGGCGATGAGAGGTTTGCTTCGACGTTTGAAATGTGAAGATTACAAAACTTTGGTTGCAGCTTCATCTATTATTCGTCCTGGTGTGGCGAAAAGTGGGATGATGAAGGAATATATTTTCCGACATAATAATCCCACGAAATTCGAATATTTCCACGATGTTTTTAAAGAACAACTCGGCGAAACTTACGGAATTATGGTTTATCAGGAAGATGTGATCAAGATCGCTTTGCATTTTGGCGGCGTTTCTGCGGATGACGGCGATGTTTTAAGAAGGGCGATGAGCGGAAAAAGCAGGTCGATTCAGAAATTACAGGAAGTTCGGGACAATTTTTTTAAATCCTGTGCAAGCAAAGGTCATCCGGAACAGTTGTCCAAAGAAGTGTATCGGCAGATCGAGTCTTTTGCGGGTTACTCTTTTTGCAAGGCGCATTCCGCTTCTTATGCCGTAGAAAGTTATCAAAGTTTGTATTTAAAGGTCAATTTCCCCATAGAATTTATGGTTTCTGCGATCAATAATGGCGGTGGATTTTACCGCACCGAAGTCTATGTTCATGAATGCAGAATGGGTGGTGGAAAAATTCATAATCCGTGTGTGAATCAAAGTTTATTCGAAACCACGGTTTATGGAGAAGATGTTTTTTTAGGTTTCATGCACATTGAAAAGCTCGAAAGCAGAATCGCCAATTTTATTCCGGAAGAAAGAGAAAAAAATGGTGATTATATTTCCTTGGAAAACTTCATCAAACGCGTTCCGGTCGGGATTGAAACGTTGCAGACCTTGATTTTTGTGGGTGCTTTTCGGTTTACAGGAAAACCAAAAAATGAACTGTTGATCGAAGCCAGATTGTTGATGATTCATTTTAAACCGGAATATCGATTGCCGACTTTTTTTGAAACGCCGGTTCAGGAATATGAACTTCCGACTTTGAAAAGAAACCGTTTCGAAGATGCTTTTGACGAGATCGAAATTCTCGGATTTTCCGTTTCCTGCAGTCCGTTTGATCTGTTACAGACGAAATATCGCAGTATCATCATGGCAAGACATTTGCCGAAATATCATAAACGACAGGTGCGAATGTTGGCGTATTTGATTTCCCGAAAACACGTTCCAACGAAAAAAGGAACCATGTTTTTCGGAACCTGGATCGATGCGGAAGGAAACTTTTTCGACACGGCGCATTTTCCGGATAATTTGCAGCAATATCCGTTTCAGGGAGGTGGTTGTTATTTGCTATTGGGAATGGTAGAAGTTGATTTTCATTTCCCCACGATCACGATTTTCAAGATGGCGAAAATGCCTTTTATTCCCGATCCACGGTATGCCGAAGATCAGGAAAAAAGTTATGAAATCCACAAAAAAATCAATGAAGATGTGAGCATGACGACGAGAAATCCTTATCCACAGGAACACGAAATTGGTTTACCGCGGAATAAAATGGTGGTGGAGAAAGATAAAGTTTGAATTAGAGAACTGTTTTTTCCAGCATTAAATTAAACAGCAAATCATCGTGCTTAGAAATCTAAAGGATAATTTATAAATTTGTTAAAACTAAAGCAACCCCTAAATTTTTTTTGATGAAATCTACACGAGATCTATTTAAAAACAATCCGACTTTACTTGAAGAGCCAGAAGTAATCGAACTTTTGGAATATTGTGACGAACTGGAGGACGAAAACATAGAATTCAAATTTCAGAAAGCAAACAATAAAGAATTGGCCATGATCGATATGCTGCAGGAAGTGATCAAAGGCTGCAACGATCTGGAAAAAGAGCAAATGGAACATGATCGTTTTGGCTATGAATCGCCGAAATATCAGGAAGCCATTTTAAATCTAAAAAATTATATTTTGAATCGGTGTCGAGAGGAAAAAATTTATCTTTAAACCTAAATTTTATAAAAACGCTTTCAAATTTTCCACCGCTTTCAAAATCGTTTCTTCTTTTTTCGCAAAGCAAAATCTCACTTTTCCTGTGTTTTTTTGATCATGATAAAATGCAGAAACCGGAATGGTCGCAACTTTTGCTTTTTCGGTGAGCCAAATGGCGAAATCTTTATCGGATAAATCGGAAATATTGCTGAAATCAAGAATTTGAAAATAACCCGCTTCTGCTTTTTCATTTAAAGTGAATGGGAGATCTTGAATTTGATGAAGAAAAAAATCTCTTTTGTTTTGCATGGTTTTAATGTTCTCTTTTACATCGAAAACTTCGAGATATTTTGCCAAAGCATATTGAGCCGGAGCATTTACACTAAAGCTTAAATATTGATGAACACGGCGATAAGCAAGTGAAAGTTCTTCCGAAGCCAGAACGTAGCCGACTTTCCAACCTGTAAGATGAAACATTTTACCAAACGAAAAAATACTGAAACACCGCTCACTAAGTTTCGGGTGGTGAAAAGCGCTGAAAAACTCCTGATCATCGTATGTTAAAACATCATATACTTCATCTGAAATAAGAATAATTTCGGTATTTTCTAAAATCCGGGACAGTTTTTCCCAATCATTTTTCGTCCAGATTTTTCCCGATGGATTATGTGGTGAATTGATCATAATGGCTTTCGTTTTTTCCGTAATTGCTTTTTGTAGCGCATCAAAATTGACTTCAAAAATTTCATTAAGACTCACAAAGACCGGTTTTCCGCCATTCATTTCTATGGCAGGAACATAAGAATCGTAATTCGGTTCCAGAACGATTACTTCATCGCCAAAACTAATCACTGAAGCTAAAGCGGTATAAATTCCATACGTTGCACCGGGTGAAACCGTGATGTTTTCTTTGGATACCTCAATCTTTCTGCGCTGATTAAATTCCATTAAATTTTCGATCAAAAGCGGATTTCCGGACATCGGTGCATATTGATTGAAATTTTTTTCGGTTCCTTCTGCCAGAAATTTTTTCAACCTTTCATCAATTTCGTAATCCGGAAAACCTTGGGAAAGATTCACGGCATCATGCTTTTGAGCGAGCGCAGTCATTTCGGAAAATATGGTGAAATCGGAGCCGGAGTGCTTTTTGGGGAGGAGCATTTTTTACTTTTTACCAAAATTAGTCAAAAATCCTTTTGAATTATCCTAAAAATTACACTTATCTTTAGACTTCAAAAATTGATAAAAACATGAAGAATTCTAAATTTCTTATCCCCATTATTGCCTTCACATTATTGCAAAGTTGTGCGGCAAACCTTTCTTATTCAGGATCACCTTTTAAGACATCTTATAATTCCATCACTTCAGCGGAATTAAAAACGAATCTTTACGTTGTAGCCTCTGATGAAATGCAAGGTCGTGATACGGGAAGCGAAGGTCAAAAAAAAGCAGGTCGCTATTTGATCGAACAATACCGAAAAATGGGCGTTTCTTATCCGAAATCAATGAATTCCTATTATCAAACGGTTCCGAAGGAAGCTTTAATGGGAAGAAGAGGAAATCTACCCGAATCCGAAAATATTTTAGCTTTCATTGAAGGATCCGAAAAACCCGAAGAAGTTTTGGTGATTTCTGCACATTACGATCATGTCGGAATGAAAAACGGCGAAATTTATAATGGTGCAGATGATGATGGAAGTGGAACAGTAGCGCTTTTGGAAATTGCAGAAGCATTTCAAATGGCAAAAAAATCAGGAAAAGGGCCGAAACGCTCCATTCTGTTTTTGCATGTAACTGGTGAAGAGCACGGACTTTTAGGCTCGAAATATTATGCAGATAATCCCATTTTTCCCATGGCAAATACTGTGGTAGATTTGAATATCGATATGATTGGAAGATGTGATGCGGGAAATTGCGGAAAAGATTATGTGTACGTGATCGGATCGGAAATGTTAAGTTCTGAACTTAAGAAAATTAACGAAACCGCCAATAAAAGCACCACTAATTTAGAGTTGAATTACAAATATGATGATCCAAATGATAAAGATAGATTGTACTATCGTTCAGATCATTACAACTTTGCGAAAAACGGAGTTCCAGTAATTTTTTACTTCGATGGAATTCATGAAGATTATCACAAACCTACAGATGATGCGGATAAAATTGATTATGTAGCTTTACAAAAACGTGCACAATTGGTTTTCGCCACTGCTTGGGAAATCGCGAATAGAAAGGAGAGAATTTTGGTGGATAAGAAATAAAAGAGCCAAAATTTAAAGTAAAGGCAAAAATTTTATGGCTGAATATTGAAAAGAATCAAGGGTAAACTTGGTTCTTTTTATTTTTCCTTTCCCCTTCTAAAGTAGCCTCACCGGGAATCGAACCCGGATCTAAAGTTTAGGAAACTCTTATTCTATCCGTTGAACTATGAAGCTGAAATCCAACTCAAATTTAAGGACTTTTCAGGTCGGGTTAAAAAAAGAATCCGCTCTTTAGAAGCGGATTCAGTAGATAGGAAAATCTCATTTTTTAGTTAGACATCAAGAAAAAAGAGAAGCCGACAATGCTTCTCTTAAATTTTTATATTTAATTTAAAAATATTTTTAAAGGGTACGGCAAAGAGTATAGCTTTCATATCAACCTTTATTTTCAAAGTAAAGTTAAGAAAATATTCTATTGTGGTATGTGAATATAATGTTAAAGTTAACAGCTTACTAACAATAATTTGTGGATAAGTGACTGATTATGAACATTTTTAGCGATAAAAGCTGAAAACGAATATAGATTTCTTCTATGATTGCGTAAAAAACAAATCTGAACTTTATTTAAGATTGAGGAGAAAATACTTTTTGTGATGGCGACAAACCCAATAAAAAAGTGGCAATAGAAAGCGGTTGAAATCTTCTGAAGAAACCGAAATTTCGTTCTGCTAAAAAGGAAATTAAACTTCATCTAAGCTTTTCAGAAATTTGTTTGCATTGATTAAGTGGGTTTTCTTTTTGTCTTCATCCATTTTTTGGAAGGAATAATGCATCATCGACACGCGCTGATTTTTCTTGAAAAATTCTTCTTGAATACCCACAAATCTCCAAAAAAGTCCGTCCCAGATTTTTTCCCAGTCGCCGGAAGGATAATCGCTCATTTTTTTGAGATAATTGGAGCCACTCAAATAAGGTTTCGTCGCAAAAGTTCCACCATCTGCAAACTGACTCATGCCGTAAATATTGGGAACCATGACCCAATCGTACGCATCGATGAACAGTTCCATGAACCATTTGTACACTTCTTTGGGATCAAATTCGCAGAGCAACATAAAATTCCCGAGAACCATCAACCGTTCGATGTGATGGCAATATCCGGTTTTTAAAACTTTCTTGATGGTTTCGTCGATGGGCAAAATTCCGGTGGTTCCATCATAAAAACTTTTCGGAATTTTTCGGGTGAAGTTGAAGAAATTTTGAGTGCGCGAAAACCGACCTTTATACAAATACATTCCGTGGATAAACTCGCGCCAACCGATGATTTGGCGAATAAAACCTTCCAATGAATTGTAGACTGCACCCAAAAGTTTAGACAAAATTAAACAATATTATTAAAGGAAAGAGTTCGGTACTGTACCGGGCTCTTTCCTTTTAAATTAAGCCTT
>NZ_FTOI01000015.1 GCF_900156725.1 Kaistella chaponensis
GGGAGAGTAGGTCGCCGCCAGTTTTTTTTAAAGCTCATCAATTTATTTTGATGAGCTTTTTTATGTCCTTTATACAACAGTATAATCGGCAAAATCGAAAACCAACCATTACAATCCAATCATATGATCGCGCTGATTGTAAGCACGGAGATTTACAGCAAGAAAATTAGAGATTCTACGCTATTGGAAAGCTTTAATATTAAACAATGACTAGCTAATTGGATATTTTTTGTGCATTCTCGTTTTCAAAAATGTCGATTACGATTTTTAGATTCTTGTAATTCTTTGAAGTAAATGTTTTCTACTATTACTGGCTTACTACCTATGTAAATTCATAAATCTTGTAGTGGATCTATATTTATTTTTTGAAAATGAAAAATTGATGAACTTATTCCTCACATTGGGTAAACTTTTTTTGGCAATAAGATTCACCCGAATCGGCTTTTTCATTGTGAATTCTTGAAATAGATGCCGTAATTTTCTACGCAAGCAATCATCCAAAATGTCTTATTGCGGATCTTTCTTAAATAGTGCGTATAATTTTATGAAAAAGACGGGAAAATGTGATGCAAAGTTTTAGTAGTATATATCACAAAAGCTTATTTTAGAAGTAATTATTCCACTTCAAATTTTTGCTCTCTAATCAACGCCGCAATCGCCAACATATCTTCTCCAATCAAGCGGTCTTCTTCTAATTTTGCAACTTTAGTTCGGATCAATGAATAGGCCTTTTCAACAAATTTACCACATTTCGCGGGTCTTCGGAATTCTAAACCTTGAGCACCAAACATCAGTTCCACAGAAAGAATGTTTTCTAAATTTCCTAAAACCTGGTTAAATTTTCTACCCGAAATACTTCCCATCGATACGTGATCTTCCTGTCCTAAACTGGTCGGTATAGAATCGGCAGAAGCCGGAAAGCAGAGGGTTTTATTTTCTGTAACCAACGCCGCAGAAGTATATTGTGGAATCATAAAGCCGGAATTTAATCCAGAGCTTTCCGTTAATAATCGTGGGAGTCCATATTTCCCTTCAAGTAATAGATAACTTCTTCGGTCAGAGATATTACCCAATTCCGCCGCTGCGAGAGTGGCGTAATCTAAAGGTAGTGCCAATAATTGTCCGTGAAAGTTTCCCCCGGAAATTGATTCTTCTGCACTAAGAACAATCGGATTATCGGTTACTGAATTTAATTCTGTTTCTGCCAAATTTTTCAAATGTTCGTAAGCATTTCTACTTGCTCCATGCACCTGCGGAACGCAACGCATGGAATATGGATCTTGTACACGGTCGCAAAATTCATGACTCTTTAAATTATCAGAATCTTTTAAAAATTTTCGCATTCGTGAAGCAACTTTTCTACTGCCATCAAAAGGACGAATATCATGAAGTTCTTTTTTAAATGGACTTGCAGAACCACGGTAAGCTTCTAAACTTATAGCCGCAGTTAAGTCTGCAAGGTTCAGTAAGTATCTAAATTTATCTAATCCTAAAATAGCATGCGCTAAAATAAATTGAGTACCATTAATTAAACCCAAACCTTCTTTGGGACCAAGTTGTAACGGGTTTAATCCATGCTTTTTTAAGACATTTTCTGTTTCTAAAATTTCATCATTTTGCCATACTTTTCCTAATCCTAAAAGCGGTAAGACCAAGTGAGCCAATGGAGCCAAATCTCCAGAAGCGCCCACAGAACCTTGCTCCGGAACAACAGGAATGATATCTTTCTCTAACATCAAAATCAAGCGCTCGATTACTTCCAAGGAAACGCCCGAAAAACCTTTCGATAACGCGTGAATTTTTGCAATCATCATTACTCGGGAGTAATCTTTCGCAATAGGTTTTCCTACACCTACAGAATGAGAAATGATTAAATTGTATTGCAGCTGTGCAGTTTCTTCTTCCGAAATTTTTACGTCGCACAGTGGTCCAAAACCTGTATTAATTCCGTAAACGGTTCGGTCAGATGCAACGATCTTCTGAACATTGCTTTGAGATTTCAAGATTCTCTGTTTTGCCTCTTTGTTAAGTTTTGCTTCCTTGGGATGTTTTAAAATCGCCATTACATCAGTAATCGTAAAAGTATCTAGACCGTAAATTTTCATTAATTAGATTTTGCCTAAAAATACGTCTTTTTGCAAATCTAGGGAAATAGAATATCGCCTTTTTTATTTGCTGATAAATGTCATTGATCCATACCTTTTATCTAAATTACTATTGTACGCATAATTAAATATTTAATTCTAATTTTGAACAGTATTTAAATATATCTGTATATAAAATAGATTATAGAAAAATATGAGTAATAAGAAGTCCATGCACAGTTTTCATATTCCCGTAATGGGATTGGCTTATACGATCGACAGTCCGATTCGTGTTGCACAATACGGAATTTCGTCGGTTATCTCAATTATCGATGATGAAATTATTGAGAAAATGAACCGTCTTTATCATCAAAGAAATAATTTTTCCTACACAGAAATTTCCAATAAAGTTGAAGATTACCGCGCCAAAAGAATTACAGCTTACCTTGATATGGTCCATGAAGTAGTTCATCAAAAATTTATCACTTTCAAACAGGAATTAAGTAAAAGCAAAGAAGCGCTTCAGCAATTTATTGATATGTTGCCGAATCAGTCGGATATCAAAAAAGGATTGGAAAGCTTTTCTGAACAGAAAGAAAATTTCACCGAAAATGTATTGAAATTTCTGGAAAATCATCTTTCACCCGGAAGTATTGATGTAAATGTAATGACCAAAGTAGACAAAGATAATTTCGTAAACGGTACGCAGTTACCCGTTATTTATAATGATGCCCATGTTTCATTAAGAGGATTTGCGAACAGCAAATTGTCGTCCTCGATTGTGCTTTCTGCCGGAATGAACCCAAGATTATATAGTTATTTTGAATCGTTTCCTGATTTTTTTCCAAATGAAAAAGGAGAATTAAAAAAGAAAATTATTTTGAAAGTGAGTGATTTTCGATCTGCCATGATTCAAGGGAATTTTTTCGCAAAGAAGGGACTTTGGGTCTCTGAATACCGTGTAGAATCAGGTTTGAATTGTGGTGGTCATGCCTTCGCAACCGATGGATTATTGTTGGGACCGATTATGGAGGAATTCAAACAAAAGAAAAATGATCTCATCGCTTCATCTCATGAATTAATGGTGAATGCTTTAACACAAAAAGAACTTCCTGTTCCAAAACAACCATTGGAAATGAAAATAACCGTTCAAGGTGGCGTAGGAACTGCCGAAGAACATGAGTTTCTATTAGAAAACTATCAAGTAGACAGTATTGGATGGGGTTCTCCTTTTTTGTTGGTACCTGAAGCAACTTCTGTAGATAAAGAAACCCGAGATTTGTTATCAAAATCGAAAGAAGATGATTTTTATTTAAGCACTATTTCTCCGCTAGGAATTCCCTTCAATACTGTTAAAGGAAGCACCAATGAGTTCTTAAAACAAGAAAAAATTAATAAGCAAAAAGCCGGAAGTTCTTGTCCGAAAAAGTATTTGGCTTTGAGTAAAGAATTTGGACCCGAAGGAATCTGTACCGCTTCCCGGAAATATCAAACGGTTCAATTGAATCTTTTGGAGGGTGAAAAAGAGGAAATTTCTCTGAAAGAATACGATAAAAGAAAATCAAAAATCACCGAAAAATCCTGTCTTTGCGTGGGATTGGTTAATTCATCTTATCTGGAAAGTGAAATTCCCATCAAAGGGGAAAAACAAGGAGTCGTAGTTTGTCCGGGACCTAATTTGGCTTATTTCGACAAAGAAGTTTCGCTTTCTGATATGGTGAAACATATTTACGGAAACGAAAATATAATGCAGGAAACAGACCGTCCAAACATCTTTGTAAAAGAATTGAAAATGTATGTGGATTATCTGAAAAACGAGATCGACGAATTCTCCGAAAGTTTCACCAATGCGCAGACTAAAAAATGGAAAACCTTTAAAACCAATTTACTCGAAGGCGTTTCCTACTACGAGAAAGTATTTGCGGAGACTGCTTTTTTCAAGAGTAATCTGGAAGCGGTTAAACTACAGTTAGCCAATTATAAAAGTAAAATTGCAGCGCTAGAAATTCCTGAAAATCGTAAAGCATAAAATTTTTTAAATATTTTTTTAAACCAGTTTGCCTTTTTTAGTCAAGCTGGTTTTGTTTGTAACCGCACTTTTTTACAAAGCAAATCGCTATTTTTGTATGATGAATGCTGATCTTGATCTTCAACTAAAAACTTTGCCGTCTCATCCTGGAGTTTATCGCTATTACGATAAAAATGAAAATTTGCTGTATGTAGGCAAAGCGAAGAATTTAAAAAAAAGGGTTCTTTCCTATTTTAATAAAAATCAGCCTGGTTATCGGACCAGAATTATGGTTGCGAAAATTTTCCGCCTCGAAACCACCGTTGTAAACAGCGAATATGATGCACTTTTATTGGAGAATAATCTCATTAAAGAACATCAACCGTTTTACAATGTGATGCTCAAAGATGACAAAACCTATCCCTGGATTTGCATTAAAAATGAAGATTTCCCGCGTATTTTTTTGACTCGGAATAAAATCAAAGACGGCTCTGAATATTTTGGTCCTTACGCAAAAGTTCGTCCTGCAAAGGTTTTGCTAGACACGATCAAACACCTTTACAAAATCCGAACCTGTAACCTGAATCTTTCGCCAAAAAAAATCGATGAAGGGAAATACAAAGTTTGTCTGGAATATCACATCAAAAATTGCGAAGGTCCGTGTGAAATGCTGGAAATGAAAGCGCATTACGACAAAAAAATCGAAGCAATTCGTGGAATTATTAAAGGTGATTTCCGTACTTCAAAAGAGTATTTAACCAATCAAATGATGACTTATGCGGAGAATTTAGAATTCGAAAACGCACAGATGGTCAAAGAAAGAATCGATCTGCTCGAAAATTACCAACACAAACATACGGTGGTAAATCCGAGTATTGATGATGTTGATGTTTTTGGAATGACGAGTGATGAAACCGCGGCTTATATTAATTATTTCAAAATTCAGAACGGAAATATTATCCAAAGTTTTACCACAGAAATCAAGAAAATTCTGGAAGAAACGGATGAAGATATTTTGGAAGAAGCGATGATTGAAATCCGACAGAAATTTGATTCTGATTCCAAAGAAATCTTAATTCCTTTTCATTTATCGTTAGAAATTCCGAATGTAAAATTAATTGTGCCGAAAGTAGGCGATAAAAAGAGAATCGTAGAACTCTCTGAGAAAAACGCCAAAGAATACCGCATTGAGAAATTAAAAGCGGTACAAATTGTAGATCCTGAAAGACACACGAACCGGATTATGGCCGAAATGCAAAAACTTCTGCACATGCCTACAGAACCGCGTCATATCGAAGGTTTCGACAACTCGAACATTCAGGGAACCAATCCAGTTTCGGCTTGTGTTGTTTTTAAAGACGGAAAACCGAGTAAAGCAGATTACCGAATTTTTCATCCGAAAACAGTCGTCGGTCCCGATGATTATAAAACCATGGAAGAAGTAATTTATCGCCGCTACAAAAGAATGTTGGATGAAGCTGAAGCGCTTCCACAATTGATTTTGATCGATGGTGGAAAAGGACAACTTTCCTCTGCGGTAAAAAGTTTGAAATTACTTGGACTGTATGGAAAAATCACCATCATCGGGATTGC
Organism: Kaistella chaponensis; assembly: GCF_900156725.1. Lineage (GTDB taxonomy): Bacteria > Bacteroidota > Bacteroidia > Flavobacteriales > Weeksellaceae > Kaistella > Kaistella chaponensis. The sequence continues at coordinate 5,686 of NZ_FTOI01000015.1, forward strand.
AAAACGCCTCGAAGAAATTTATTTTCCGGAAGATTCTATTCCACTTTATTTGGATAAAAAGTCGGAAACACTGAAAATTTTGCAGCGTGTTCGCGATGAATCGCATCGTTTTGGCGTGAAGCATCATCGAACCAGGCGTAAAAACTCGACCATCAAATCTGAACTCGAAGAAATTCCGGGCATTGGTGAAAAAGCGATCGAACTTTTGCTTTCTAAACTAAAATCGGTAAAAAGAGTGAAAGAATCTTCCCGCGAAACTTTAGAGGAAATTTTAGGGAAAAACCGCGGCGGTTTGGTTTGGGAGTATTTTAATGATTTAACTTAATCAGCAAACCATTCGGTTACTCCCGTAAATATTGATAAAAATGCAATGAGGAAACAAATAGCACTTATTAGTAGATGTTTCCATATTGTTTTCTTTAGATAAATCAGCCAGTAAATAAGGACTAATGGAATCCAGATCAATAATGAAACAAACCAGATATTTAAAAAAGTCAAAATTATTGGTTGATAGATTTCATATACCTCTATTTCCTTAGGATCTGGTTGAGAATAAGTAGGAAAGAAACCTAATTGGATCGCAGAATGAAAATAAAATGTAAATAACGAAACTACATATAATACTGGGGAAACTGCAAATAAATAGAAGGTGATCTTCCAGTTTTTCATACAATTATTCTACGGTAATTCTATTGAATTTTCAAAATATTTTATTTCATTTCAAAAACTTCTGTTCGCAAACTTCCATCAGAATTCGTCTTTTCGATCACGATTTTACCGTCTTCCAAATAACCTAAAGTAGTTGTTCCATCGCTGAGTTGAACACGATAGGTGTCTTTTTTCGTAGAAGGTTTGAAAATTCCGTAAGGAGCAGAACTGTTCGGATCCGCCAAAATAAATTCACCATTTGAAAGAAGAATCTTATTCAGACTTAGACTTCCATTGTGGTAAATTTCTGCTTTATTGTTTGGTTTAAAAGCTGCTTTATCTGAATGTATTGCCGAAACTTCTTGCTTGGGTTTGTTTTCTTCTGCTTTAATCTGATTTTCTGCAATTTGTGATTCTTTTTGCAATGCAGCTGCATTTTTTACAGGATTCGACAGTGGAATATTCATCATGGCATTTTTCAGCGCATCTTGCATTCCTTCTTCGATATCTTTCGAGCGTGATTTACCATCTAATATTGCGAGGCTTTTATTATAGCAGTCTTTGAACTCTATTTGAACTTTGTTGGTCAACATATTGCCGGTGTCAGAAATTTCGGCTTTTAAATATTCACACAAGTTTTTACTTTCGGGTGAATTTTCATTAATTACGATGAATTTTTTAGCTTGAAGTTGCGCACTCAAGAGCTTATCAAGATCATACCGGTTCGCTTTCGAATTTGCAAAGGTATCCGGAATCAAAATGTAATGATAATCCGAAATTTGTTGCCCATACAAAACGGAAACCAAAAGCACAGATGAAATCTGAAGGAATTTTTTCATGAAATTAATTTGAATTAAAGATACCGGTTTTTGCTTTACGAGAACGAAATTTATCGCATCACCGCAAACATTAGTTTCTGAAATCACCCATATCCAATTTCAAAGAAAAGAAATTAGAGTAAAAATTAGAGCCGCCGACTCCGGAATTGGTGATGGCATAATCTAACGTTAAACCTTGATATTTGATGCCGATTCCAGCGCTCGGTTGAAAGGAAATTTTTCTTTTTAAATCTTCAATATCGGTAATGGTTTGAAATCTGTTTACGCCAACTCTCACAAAAATCATATCCTGAAATTTGAGTTCTGCTCCTGCATAAGGCGTGATGCTCGCAAAACTCGTTGAAATCAAAGCCGCCGTTTTCGCAAAGTCGATATTCACTCCCGCTTCTGGTAATAATTCTAGATCACGGTTGATCTCATAATTTTTACTCATACCGATATTCAGTTTAGGCATTGTAATTTCCAGTTTGTCTTTCGGCGCTGGATTAAATTCTTCACCGTTCACTACTGCAGAAAGTTCGGCTTGATTCACTGTCCAAAAATTCACTGTTGTTGTTGCATCGCGCAACATGGCTCCGTAACTCCAACCTGTATCTGTTTTATATAAAACCCCTACATCAAAACCGAAACCATAACCGCTTGCAAATTTCCCTACATTTCTATAAACCAATTTAGCATTAACACCGACTGCAAGACGCTGATCGCCTCCTGGACGAAACGCGTACGAAAGCAAAGCGGCGTAATCTGACTGGGAAAAACTCGTGACTTTATCGTAATCGATATTTCCTTCTGCATCGATGAGCTGCGTTGTATTTAAAATATTATCAACCCCAAGTCGAACTACTGAAATGCCAAAGACGCCCCCATTATTATCCAGTGATTTTGCGTAAGAAATGTAGTCGTATTTGGCAATCGATTCGAAATATTCAGCGTGCATTGCAGCACCTTGCCAATCGCGCTCGATGCCGATTAATCCTGCTGGATTCCACATTGGAGCATACACATCATTTTGATTTGAAATAACTGCACCGCCCATCGCTAAACCTCTTGCGCCGGCTCCGATATTCAGGAATTCATTCGAATATTTTCGGACGATTTGCGCCTCAGAAAAAATTCCGTAAAAAATAAAAAGGGTAAAGAATATTTTTTTCATCAAAATTCTGCTTTTTTTGCCATTTTTCTGGACTTGATAATTCCGTTCGCGATAATTGCGAGAATCATAACCAACGATGCACCATAAAAAACAGGACTCATTTGTTCTGAATCTCCAAAGATAAAATAAGCAAGAATAATCCCATAAACGGGTTCCAGATTTACCGTTAGAATCAAGGTAAAAGGCGAAATGTATTTCATGAGTTTTACCGATTCCAACATTGGGAAAGCTGTAAAAAAACTTGCCAATAATAAAACTAACGCTAAATCACGATAACTTATTTCATTCACTTGCGAAATTTGTCCGGTTAACAAATAAAATAAACTTAGAATAAGAAAGCCTGAAAATATTTCATAGAAAATAATGTTCCCAGAACTTGTTTTTCCGAAAATTTTCCCATTGAAAACTGAAAATACAGTTCCGAAAAGTGCGGTTAAAATGCCGTAAAATATGCCTTCCTTGTAATTGAATTCCGTTTTGAAAATCAATGCCATGCAAATTACAATTACAATCCCCATGATAACTTCGGACAGGTCAACTTTCCGCCTAAAAATAACAGGTTCCAAAATTGCCGCAAATAGAGTAGAAAGCGAAAGACAACTCAACGCAATGGAAACATTGGAAACTTTTATAGAATAAAAAAAACAAAACCAATGCGCAGCCATAAATCCACCAATTACAACCAATTGAATGAGAAGTTTTTTCGGTACATGCAAACTTTCTTTTTTGAAAAACCGGATGAAAATATACAGAAAAACGGAAGCAAAAGCCATTCGGTAAAAAACCAAAATGTGTGCGTTGGCATGAATCAGTTTTCCTAAAATTGCGGTAAATCCCCACAAAAAAACGATAAGGTGCAATCGGAAAAGTGCGGAATTTTTAAACACAATGATCTATATTTTTTTTAAACTTCTGCAAATCTACAAATCCCTTTTAAATTTTAGGTTAAAGATGACGGTGATTTCCAATGAAATTACAAAGACCCCAAAAATCTTTAAAATTTGTGGGGTCTTCAAATAAAAACAAATAAAAAAACTAGGAACTAAATTTTAAAAATCGTCAATCAATGAGCGTTTTCTCTTTTTATTAACGGAATAATAGGAATTATATTTTAGGAGAAAATGTTTAAGATGATGATTGTATCTAATTAATTTTCTGAATTTCAAATAATTAATACAAAGGTTTGAATTGAAGATAAATCGCATTAAAAATCTTATCTTTAGGAAAATTTTTTTTAACAATGGATTTAGAATTTAATAAAAGGGAAGATCAAAATAAATTAAAGCTAAGCGCGATCAACAGTTTACTCACCGAAATAAAAAAAGGAGGTGGCGAAAAACGTTTGCAAAAACAGCGTGATGAAGGTAAATTAACTGCTCGTGAAAGAGTGGAATATTTGCTGGATAAAAATTCAGAATCTATAGAAATCGGTGCTTTTGCGGGATATGAAATGTACGAGGAACAAGGTGGATGTCCAAGTGCAGGAGTTGTAGTAGTGATGGGTTATGTGTCTGGAAAACAATGCTTAATTGTTGCCAATGATGCCTCTGTAAAAGCTGGCGCATGGTTTCCGATGACTGCGAAGAAAAATCTTCGTGCCCAGGAAATTTCCATGGAAAATAAATTGCCGATTATATATTTGGTAGATTCTGCGGGAGTTTTTCTTCCGATGCAAGACGAAATTTTTCCAGATAAAGAACATTTTGGTAGGATTTTCCGCAATAACGCAAAAATGAGTTCTATGGGAATCATCCAGATTTCTGCGGTGATGGGAAGTTGTGTTGCAGGTGGTGCTTATCTCCCAATCATGAGCGATGAAGCCATGATTGTAGACAAAACCGGTTCTATATTTTTAGCAGGAAGCTATTTGGTAAAAGCTGCAATTGGAGAATCCATTGATAATGAAACTTTAGGAGGCGCAACAACACACTGCGAAATCTCTGGTGTAACCGATTACAAGGCAAAAGACGATAAAGATGCTCTCGATAGAATTAAGACGATTATGAAATCGATTGGTGATTACGAAAAAGCAGGTTTCGACCGTATTGAAAGTTTTCCGCCGAAAGAAAGCATTGAAAATATTTTCGGACATATGCCGGTTTCGCGTGGTGATCAATACGACACCTTTAATATCATCAAATGTTTGGTCGATCAATCGGAGTTCGAGGAATACAAAGCTGACTACGGAAAATCAATCATTTGCGCAACTGCCAGAATCGACGGTTGGAGCGTAGGAATTGTTGCTAATCAAAGAAAATTAGTAAAAAACGGAAAAGGCGAAATGCAGTTTGGTGGTGTCATTTATTCGGATTCTGCGGATAAAGCAACCCGTTTTATTGCAAACTGTAACCAGCGAAAAATACCTCTTCTTTTCTTGCAAGATGTCACCGGATTTATGGTAGGATCCAAATCTGAACATGGTGGAATCATCAAAGACGGTGCTAAAATGGTAAACGCGGTTGCCAATTCTGTAGTGCCAAAATTCACTGTAATCACAGGGAATTCCTACGGTGCAGGGAATTACGCGATGTGTGGAAAAGCTTATGACCCAAGATTAATCGTAGCTTGGCCTTGGTCTGAACTCGCGGTTATGGGTGGAAGTCAGGCTGCAAAAGTTTTAGCCCAAATTCAAACTTCAACGCTTAAAAAAGAAGGAAAAATAATTACCGAGGTAGAACATCAAGAAATTCTGGATTCTATTTCTAAAAAATATCAAAAACAAACAGAGCCGACTTATGCTGCTGCAAGATTGTGGACCGATGCAATCATTAATCCCATCGATACCCGAAAATGGATTTCTATGGGAATTGAAGCTGCGAATCACGCTCCGATTACAGAAAAATTTAATTTAGGAGTTATTCAAGTGTAATTAAAAATTTAAAGCCATGAAAAAAAATCTATTCATCATCGCATTGCTGAACTTTGGTTTAATTTTTTCCCAGTGTACCATTACAGGTCCGGATCAGCTTCAAGTTGGGGAAAGGCAAACTTACACCGCGACAAATGATGATGCGGCGGAATGTTTAGATTGTTTTCAATGGGCTTATTTGGATCAAAAAATATTGCTGGAAAGCAACACACAGCAAAATGATCTTGCCGTTAAAGGTGCAGTTCCAGGAGAGGCGCTTTTAACCTTAGAAATAAAAACGAAAAATGGACAGGCTAAATGTGAAAAATTAATTGAGGTCATTGTACCAACTTCAAGCACGATTAGCAATGATAACGTGAAATGTGATCTTGCTGTTAATTCTTTTAAAGAAGTGAGAGCAATAGACAAAATGGTCGTCTTTGAACCAGAAACTGCGGAGACCAATCTAAAATTAAACTGGACCGTTACGTATCGAAATGGCGAAATCAGAAAATCTTCTGAAATAAAACCAAAGTTCGATTATTCCAACGATCACGTCATTGATAAAGTTGAAATGGAGGTTTTTTTGAACCGTTGTACGGCAAAAATTTCAAAATCCTATAATGCTAATTTTTGGTATTTTTTTTAAAAGTACCGCGATTGTAGTCAAAAAAAAAAGTTCACCAGAATAAGGTGAACTTTTTTTTGAGCGAAGAAATTTATGCTTTAACAAATTGCAATTCTCCGGCGATTTTTACCTCGTCAGAAACCATTACACCGCCTGTTTCCAAAGCTGCATTCCAGTTTAAACCGAAATCTTTTCTGCTGATTTTTCCTTCGAAAGAAAATCCTGCTTTCGTTTGTCCCCACGGATCAACATTAATTCCACCGAAATCTACATCTAATTGTACGGGTTTTGTAACTCCATTTATGGTTAGATGTCCTGTGATTCCGCTGTTTAATGAATCGCTTTCAAAAGTAATTTCAGGATGAGCTTCTGCATTGAAGAACTCTGCACTTTTCAAATGAGTGTCTCGGTCTGCATTATTGGTATCCACCGAATCCGTTTGCAAGGTAGCTTTTACGGTTGCATTTTTAAAAGTATCGTCTTCTGTTTCTACGGTTGCGGTAAAATTATTAAAGTTTCCTTTAACATTAGAAATCATCATGTGTCTTACTTTGAAAGTAATTTCACTGTGGGTCGGGTCTAAATTCCATTTTGTACTCATTTTCTTTTTTTTAATTGATTATTGTATTGCAAATGTAGGGTGTTCAGATTCGATTACTCTTGATGTAGGATAGTAAATGATTAATTTTTATATTTGTTGCAATTCTTAACTATGAAAAAAATAATCCTGTTTTTTACAATGTTGTTGCTTGGTAATATGTTCCTTGCTCAAGAAAAAGATACATTACAATTTCAAAAAAGCACTTTTGAATATCAGTATAAAAAAATGTACATTCCTGTTGGTTTAATGATTACAGGAGTCATTGCAGGAGGTCATGGTGAAAATTCTTGGAACAATAAAATTGCTGCGACTCGTAATAGGGATTTTCCAAATTTTGAAAATCACGCCGATGATTATTTGCAGTTTGTGCCTTTTGTCGCTGCTTATGGCTTTGAACTCGCAGGAATGAAACCCAAAACCGATTGGAAAAACCGGTCTGCAATTCTTATAAAAGGACAAATTTTGAATCTCGGATTGGTTTATATTTTAAAGAATACTTTGAAGGAAACTCGTCCAGATGGAACTTCACTTTCTTTTCCTTCTGGTCATACCGCAAATGCTTTTGCAGGCGCGACTTTGCTTTCCATCGAATACGGACAGGACAACAAATGGGTTCCTTATGCTGCTTATGGAGTGGCTTCTACAGTGGGAATTATGAGGATCGCAAATAACCGACACTATCTTTCTGATGTTCTGTTCGGTGCAGGTTTAGGGATTTTATCAATGAAAATTGCTTATTGGACGCATCAGTATCAATGGAATACAACAAAAAGTACACACGATCCCTTCGTCGGAAACATTTATTAGCAGGAAAAAATGGTTTGAAAATCAGATCAAGAACATCAGTGGTCATTTTTCATTTAACACTTTCTTAACAGTTTCAGTTTTATTTCTTATTTTTAAGGACTTAAATCTAAGAAATGAAATTTTCAAAATTTACTTATGCACTCCTTCTTGGAGGGAGTTTTTTCTTTGCACAACAACAGAAATTTACCATTGCAGAAGCGGTAAACGGACTTCGAAGCAACTTAGCGGTAAAAAATATTGCTCAATTCTCTTGGAGCGGCGATAGTAAATCATTCCTTCAATCTGTAAATAATGCTTATTTAATCACCGAAGTTCCGAGTTTAAAACAAGATACATTAGTTTCTCTCCATCAAATCAATAAGAATCTCACCGGAGATCAGGTTCTGAAATCGCTTCCCCGAATAACTTTCATTGATAAAAATAAAGGCTATTTCAAAAAAAATTCAAAGTATTTCTGGATCGAGAAAAGCGCAAATGATTGGAAAGTAAAAGATTGGGTAAAGCTGGATGATGACGCAGAAAATACAGAAATATTGAGTGATAATCAAGGTTTTGTATACACGATAAAGAATAATGTCTTCTTGAATAAAGATGGTAAAATCACTGCAATTACCGAAGATCAAAATGAAGATATTCTCAATGGACAAGCCGTTCATCAAAGAGAATTTGGCATTACCAAAGGCATTTTTGTAGCACCCGATAATTCGCAAATCGCATTCTATAGAATGGACCAAAGTATGGTCAAAGGATACCCGATTATTGATTGGAGCGTGACTCCCGCAGTGAATAAAAACATTAAATATCCGATGGCAGGAACGCCTTCTCATCATGTGACTTTAGGCGTTTTTAATACGAAAACGAATAAGAAAATATTCCTCAACATTATTGGAGATCCCGAACAATATTTAACTTCAGTGACGTGGAGTCCCGATTCTAAGTCTGTATTTGTGGGTGTTTTAAACCGCGATCAAAATGAGATGCAACTCAATCAATACGATGCATTTACGGGAAATCTTTTGAAAACAATCTTCGAAGAGAAATCCGAGAAATACGTTGAACCTCAACATCAGCTTACATTTTTCCCCAATTCTAATACCGATTTTATCTGGCAAAGTCAACGCACAGGATACAATCATCTTTTCCATTATAATTTAGAAGTTGGTTTGGTTTCTCAGTTGACCAAAGGGAATTACGCCGTCACAGATTTGCTCGGATTTAATGAAAAAAAGAAGGAAGTTTATTATGTTTCTACTCAGGAAACTCCTTTAGAACGACACCTTTACAAAATTAACTGGCTTACTTTTCAATCCAAAAAATTAGATTCACAACCTGGAATGCATTCCGGAATTTTGAGTAAAGATGGAACTCATCTCTATGATGTTTACAGCAATAGCTTCACACCGAGAGCCATTAATGTGATCAGTACAGCTACTGATAAATCCAAAAATATTCTGACCGCAGAAAATCCTTTAAAAAATTACCAAAGACCAGAAATCAAAGATATAACCCTAAAAGCGGACGATGGAACACCACTTTATGGCAAAATTATTTTACCCACCGATTTCGATGCGAACAAAAAATATCCGGTCATTGTTTATTTATACAACGGTCCACATGCTCAGTTGATCACCAATTCTTTTCCTGCTTCGGGTAATTTATGGTATGAATTTATGGCGCAACGTGGCTATATAGTTTTCACCATGGACGGAAGAGGTTCCTCCAACCGAGGTTTAAAATTTGAGCAGGCCGTTTTCCGCCATTTAGGAGAAGTAGAAATGAGCGATCAGCTGAAAGGAGTTGAATATTTGAAGTCTTTACCTTACGTAAATATTGAAAAATTAGGAATTCATGGTTGGAGTTTTGGCGGATTTATGACCACCAGTTTTATGTTGAAGCACCCCGATGTTTTCAAAGTAGGAGTTGCAGGTGGACCTGTAATCGACTGGAATATGTATGAAATTATGTACACCGAAAGGTATATGGATTCCCCACAAAAAAATCCTGAAGGGTACAAAAAAGCCAATCTTTTAGACAAAGTTCAAAACTTAAAAGGACATCTTCTGATGATTCACGGAGCGCAAGATAATGTAGTAGTTTGGCAACATTCTATGAAATTTTTAAAAGCTGCGGTGGACAATGGAGTTCAGATGGATTATTTCGTTTATCCTGGTCACGAACACAATGTTTTAGGGAAAGACCGCGTTCATTTGATGCAAAAAGTGACGGATTATTTTGATGAATATTTAAAAAAGTAGCGATGAAAATTAAGGCAAATTCAGTCGAAGAGTATTTAAACAATGTTCCAGATGAAAGGAAATCTGCTTTCAGGAAATTGTATGAAGCAGTTTCACACCATTTACCTCCAGGTTTTCAGGAAGAATTGAGTTACGGCATAATCGGCTGGAATATTCCTTTGGAAACTTATCCCGCCGGTTATCATTGTACGCCAAATACGCCGTTGCCTTTTATAAATCTGGCTTCACAGAAAAATTTTATCGCACTTTATCACATGGGAATTTATGCGAATCCGGAATTGCTGCAATGGTTTGTTGAAGAGTTTCCGAAATATTCCAATCAAAAATTAGATATGGGAAAATCCTGCATTCGTTTTAAGAAAATGGAGGCAATTCCTTTTGAGCTCATTGCGAAACTTTGCGAGAAAATGACTCCTGAAAATTGGATTGCATTGTACGAGAAATTGCATAAAAAGTAAAAAAAAATTTCCGACAGAATTACTGGAATTTTGTTTAAAAAAATCTGTGTAATCCGTTAAATCTGTTAGAAATTACAGCAATTCGCCTTTTGTGAACTCTTGTTTTCAATGCATTTCACTTCAACTTTTGTGACTTTTGTGGTTAAAAAATTGTGGTTGAAAACCTATTCCCGCAAAACTTTTATCCTTCCATCATTCCAAATGCGAATGACCGAAGATCCGGAAAATTCTGAAATTTTATCGTGGTTCTCTTCCGCTACAAAATCAACAGCATTAACAAGCTCTTTTGAAATATCCGAAAATTTCATAGGAGATTTTTCTCCGCTAAAGTTTGCAGAGGTAGAAACTAAAGGTTTATTCAGCTTTGTAATGATTTTTTTTAAAAATAAATCATCGACCAACCGAATTCCGATGCTGCCATCTTCTGCCAAAATTTCTTTCGGTAAACCTTTTGGGTTGTCGTAAATTAAAGTCACCGGTTTTTCCGAAAGATCCATAATTTCCCACGCCATTTCCGGAACTTCCACCAAATCTTGCAACCGCTTTGCAGATTCTACCAAAATGATCATGGATTTGTTTTTCTCCCGCTTTTTGATTTCAAAAATTTTGTTGATGGCATCAATATTCGTCGCATCACACCCAATTCCCCAAATGGTATCAGTTGGGTAAAGAATGGTTCCGCCGGATTTTAAAGTTTCGATGATTTGTTCCATGAGTTTTTTTAATGTTTTTAAAGACCTTTTCGACCTTTGCAAAAGTAATTAAAAATAGAATGTCTTTCAAGGATCCGTTCTTACCATTCATCAATGCTTTTAAATATTCTTTCCCATAAATTTGTAATCTAAAATCTAAAATCTAAAATCTAAAATCTAAAATCTAAAATATGGAATTAGGAATAGGAATGTTTGGCGATTTAGCGTTCGACCAAAAAACGGGAAAATATCAGGATGCAGGAACAAAAATCCGGGAAATTTTGCAACAGGTAAAATTGATGGATGAAGTCGGAATCGATGTTTTCGCAATGGGAGAACATCATCGCGCAGATTATGCCGTTTCGTCGCCGGAAATGGTTTTGGCTGCAGCGGCAAGTATTACAAAAAACATCAAATTAGCAAGTGGAGTAACGGTTTTGAGTTCCTCTGAACCTGTAAAAGTATATGAAGATTTCGCTACTTTAGATTTAATTTCAGACGGAAGAGCCGAATTATTTGTAGGTCGCGGAAGTTTCATCGAATCTTTTCCTTTATATGGTTATTCTTTAAATGATTACGAACAGCTTTTCGATGAAAAATTAGATTTGCTGCTGAAAATAAATTCGGAAGAAAATGTTTCCTGGAAAGGAAAACTTCGCGCTCCGATGGACAATCAAACCGTTTATCCGAGAGCAAAAAATAATGGAAAACTTCCAATTTGGCGAGCGGTTGGTGGAACTCCGCAATCGGTTTTGAGTGCTGCGAAATTAGGAATGCCTTTAGTAGTCGCGATTATTGGTGGAATGCCGATTCAGTTTAAAAATTTAATTCAATTCTACAAACAGGAATATTTGGCTGCAGGTTTTCCGGAATCTGAAATGCAAATCGCCATTCATTCCCATACTTTGGTGAGTGAAGATCAAAAGGTGATCGAGGGATATTTCCAAAATTATAAAGATCAAAAGGACCGAATTGGCGCAACCAGAGGTTGGTCTCCGTACACAAAAATGCAGTATGAAGGCGGAAGAGCAAAAGATGGCGCCTTATTTATCGGCAATGTGAGTGAAGTTGCAGATAAAATCGCTTACATGAAAGAAATTTTTGGCATCACCAGATTTGTTGGTCACATGGATGTTGGAGCGCCGGAAAATGAGGTGATGATGAAATCCATCGAACTATTTGGCGAAAAAGTGGCACCACTTGTAAGATAACGATGATTCCATCGAAAATTATTCGGTGGAATTTTCTTCGCTTTTAAGATCAAATTTCTTACTTTTACCATTATGCACGAAAAAGCAAAAGATCCTTTACACGGAAAACGTCTCGATACCATTTTGGAAGAACTCGTCGATTATTACGAAGGTTTCGAAGAATTGGGAAAGCAAATCAACATCAAGTGTTTTACGGATAATCCGAGCATCAAATCTTCTTTAAAATTTTTACGAAAAACAGATTGGGCCAGAACAAAAGTGGAAAGTTTGTATGTTTATGTTTTGAGAAAGAAAAAACAGAACGAGCAAAATTTTTAGTTTTTTACCACGAATGCACGAATTTCTATTTTTCCAATTTTACATTCTGCTTTTTTTAACTTCTATGCGTTTAAAAGTTAAATTAAAACTTTTGTGACTTTTGTGGTTAAAAGATCTAATCCAAAAACTTCCCTGAAACATAATACCACCGATTATTTAATTTCTCAAAAAGCGAGATTTCATGGTGGATTTGCGTAGTTCCGTTTTCGTCGTTATAATGCGCTTTAAATTCTACGAGATTCTTCCCGGAAGTTTTTATAATTTCCAGTTTTGTCCAGTCATTCATTTCTCCCCATTCTTGCAGATCTTTTTTGTTGTGCAATTTTCTTTTTGCCGGAAAAGTCGTGTCCATCAAATATTCTCCATTTGGAATGGCAAAAGCAGAAAACCGTGAACGCATCAATTCTTCCGCAGTTTGTGGAAATTTTGTTTTCGTATGAAAAGGTTTGCAACACTCTTCGTAGGATTTTCCGGAGCAACAAGGACAGTTCATTTTGTTATTTTAAATTTGGAAAATACCTTTCCTCAATAATATTTAAATGATGCAAATTATGTCCGACAATTAATTTCCCTAAAGTTTCCACGGAAATTTCGTTACCGTTCGCAACTCCTTTTCTGGAAAGGATCTCTTGATTTAAATTTTCGAAAAATAAGAGGTTTGATTTTCTTAAAAAGTCGAATTCCTCCATTAAATTTTTCAAAGAAATCTGCTCCAAAAAATATTCTTTTGCATAGAATTCCTCGTCCCAACCGGAAAGTTCCGTTTGGTCATTTCTCGAAAATCTTAAGGCGCGATAAATGAAAATCCGTTCTGCATCAATTAGATGTTGAAGCAGTTCTTTTAAAGTCCATTTTCCTTCTGCATAAGCAAAATTGGATTGTTCTTCGGAAAAATCTGAATAAATTTTCAGCGTTTTTTCTCCCGAAATTTTTAGTTCTTCCACCCAATCCTCACTCGGAACCAAATCGAGGTATCTTTGGATGTATTTTTGAAATTCGGTCATTATCGAATTATTTAAAACCACAAAAGTCACAAAAGTTAAATTTACAGTACAGCTATAATATTCAACTTTTAAAGGAGAAATAAGATTATTTCCACTTTAAAAAGAAATGATTTCGCTTTTAATAGAAAAGAACTTTTGTGACTTTTGTGGTGAAATAAAATATTATTGTTATGCGAAAGCTCTTTCCAAATCTGCAATTAAGTCTTCTGCGTCCTCGATTCCTACGCTTAATCGTACCAAATCGTCGGTAATTCCTAGTTCTGCACGTTTTTCTGCAGGAATTGAAGCATGCGTCATCAAAGCAGGATGATTCGCCAAAGATTCTACGCCACCTAAAGATTCTGCCAAAGTGAACACTTTTACTTTCTCTAAAAACTTAATGGAATCTTCTTTTTTTCCTGATTTAAAGGTGAAAGAAACCATTCCCCCGAAATCTTTCATCTGTCTTTTTGCCAACTCATGTTGTGGATGAGATTCCAATCCCGGATAAATTACTTGGGCAACTGCAGGATGAGATTCCAGATATTTTGCGACTTTCATCCCGTTGTCAGAATGTCTTTGCATTCTTAAAGCCAAAGTTTTGATTCCTCTTAAAACCAAATAAGAATCGTGTGGACCTAGAATTCCGCCACTTGCAAACTGAATAAAATGGAGTTTTTCGCCCAGTTCTGCAGTTTTTGCAATCAAAGCTCCTGCAATCACATCGGAATGTCCGCCTAAATATTTTGTTGCAGAATGCATCACGATATCTGCACCCAAATCCAAAGGAAGCTGCAAATATGGCGACGCAAAAGTATTGTCAACCGCAACTAAAATGTCTTTTCCTTTTACCATTTCTGTCACCGCTTTGATATCGACCAATTTCATCAAAGGATTTGTAGGAGTTTCGAGCCAGATTAATTTGGTTTTATCTGTAATTAATCCAGAAATTTTTGAAACATCATCAAAACTCACAAACGTAAATTTCAATTGATATTTTTCAAACAAACGCGTGAACATTCTGTACGTTCCACCGTAAAGATCATCAACCGCGATGATTTCATCTCCTGGATTTAATAATTTCAGCACACAGTCAATTGCAGCCAAACCAGAACCGAAAGCCAAACCTCTTGCTCCGTTTTCGATAGAAGCTAAACTGTCTTCTAAAGCTTGTCTGGTTGGATTTGCAGCTCTGGAATATTCGTAACCGGAATGAATTCCCGGAGATTTTTGCGCAAATGTGGAAGTTAAAAATACTGGGACATTTACCGATCCTGTTGCTGATTCGTGGTGTTGTCCACCGTGTATTACTTTTGTATTAAAATTCATAATTTTATAATTTAGCAATATATCAATTTAACAGTTTACCAATGATTGTTACATGGTTAAACTGTTAAATTGCTACATTAATTTTACATTTTTATCGCTGCTTTCTGTGCAAATTCTTCTGCCATTTCTTCCATCCATTGTGCGACATCTTCTTCGCCGGTTGCTCTTTCGTAGGTATTGCTCAGTGAAATTAAAATTTGGTGCAGGAACATTTTCATGTCATCAACTGGCATATCTTTAGTCCAAAGATCAATTCGAAGTGCTTCCTTTTTGGCATCGTCCCAAACAGAAATCATCGTTGCTTTGGTTTCTTCTTTTTCGATGCCGCCATCTTCTGCATTCCAGGTCATTTTTTCGGGAACATTGTTTTCGTCAAGTTCAATGTCTATGGTAATTTGGGTCTTTTTCATATCGTTAATTTTATAATTTGCTAATATTTGGATGATTGTATTTTTCAAATCATCACATTTGCACATTAGTTCTTCGGTTTGTAGTGGCTTTGATTAAAAATTTCCTGAGCGCTCATCTTTAAAAAATCGGGGAGTTTTACTTCTGGTTTTTCGGTAAAGAACTTTTTGCAAATTTGCCACCCGATAAATATTCCTACTTGTGGGGAGGATTCGTTGTCGATTTCAGTATAAAATTTCGAAAACGGTCCGGGTTTTATGAACCGCTCTTTCAAACGAATGTCATCACTGAAAACCAAATTGTTCTCCACAAAAAAATTCCAGATGTTGACCTCGTTTTCCTTTGACCATTCGTATTGTTTCTGCGAATAATTCATTTTCAAATAATCGGGAAAATTGGGAAGAAACGCATCTTGCAGCGTCAAAATCTTACCGTTATAGATTAAGTCATCGATAAATTTTTGATGATCAGTATTGGGTTGCACGAAATTTTCAGCCAGTATTTCAGAAACTTTCGGAACAATGTTCTGTGGATTCATCGACGTTTGAAAATAGTTTTCCAATCCTTTATAATTAGGATTGTTTTCGCCCATGAAACCCGTAACATCAATAAAAACCATATTTTCTTTTGTTTGATAGAAAACAGGTTCCATCACACCTTGAAGTACTGATGAATAAAGAAAAACTTTGGGATCTTTGAATTGTGGGAAATAATATTTCACCTGTGAAAATAAATCGGTGAGTTCTTTATTCAGTTTTGCAATATCGATTTTAGAAATGGCTTCTTTGTAAATTTTTGCTTCCTCCTGATCGGTTCTTCTTATTGCAAAATCCTCATCTGGTACTGTTCCTTGAAACCAAGGATATTTCTTTTTGAAATCTTCCAGAGGAACATTTGGGGAATAAAATTCCTTGGAAATATCGACAACCTGTACTTTTTGTGCGGGATTTGTAATTTCAACTTTCCATTGGTTTTCGGGATTTTTTTTGCAAGAAATCACTCCGAGAACGAATGCAGATGAAACGGCTACATATTTAAAAAACTTCATTATTTTTACATCAGATTTAAGAACAGCAAAAATAAGCAATTTTAAGGTTTTAACTCATTTAAATTCTTAAAGCTTTAAAAATCATCAATACCAAATGCAAACAGAAAAAATAACAGAAAGAATAGTTTCCTGGCTGAAAGATTACGCCCAAAAAGCCAATGTTAAAGGATATATCATCGGAGTTTCGGGTGGTGTAGATTCCGGGGTGGTTTCTACACTTTGTGCAATGACGGGTTTAAAAGTGATTGCGGTAGAAATGCCGATTCGCCAAAAAGCAGATCAAGTAAATCGCGCTTTGGAACATATTCAATTCTTAGAGAATAAATTCCCGAATGTGGAAGGAAAATCCGTCGATTTGAATGAACCTTTCGAGGCTTTGTACAAAACTTTTGATGTGAAAGACGACGAATTTCCCGCCGAAAAACTGGCTTTTGCAAACACTCGCGCTCGATTAAGAATGCTGACTTTGTATTATTATGGGCAAATTAACGGACTTTTGGTTTGCGGAACCGGGAATAAAGTGGAAGATTTTGGAATTGGTTTTTATACGAAATATGGTGATGGTGGAGTAGATGTTTCCCCGATAGCAGATTTGTACAAAACGGAAGTTTATGCTTTGGCAAGAAGTTTAGATTTGCCAGAATCTATTAAAAATGCAATCCCAACTGATGGACTTTGGGATGTTGACCGAACCGATGAACAACAAATTGGGGCAACTTATCCTGAACTCGAAAAAATTCAGAAAGAGTGGGGAACAAAATCAGAAGCAGATTATAGTGGAAGAGATTTGGAGGTTTTCAAAATTTTCAGCCGAATGAATAAAGCGGCGCAACATAAAATACAGCCAATTCCGGTGTGCGATATTCCGGAAGAATGGCGGAAATAATTTGAAAATTTGAGAATTCAGTAATTTGAGGATTAATGATTGTTTATTTTTCAAATTCGAATAGCTCATTTTCAAATCTGTACCTTATTACATGATCAAATTAAAACTATGAACAGACAAAATATAAAACTCGCTCTTTTTTTCATCATCGGTTTGTTGACCGCTTTTTTGGTGATGTATTTCATTCAGAACTATAGAATTGAAAAGAAAAATACTGAGGTTTCAACTACCGAAATTACATCAAACACCAATTCGAAGGCGGGAAATTCTGCAGATTTCAGTACTTCCTCGTCGGGAAATTCTGCAAATATTGATGAACTGACCAATGAAAATAAAGTCATCAATTATGTAAAGTCCAATAAAAGTCTTCCAGATTATTACGTTACCAAATCGGAAGCAAAAAGAAACGGTTGGGTTCCCTCTAAAGGAAATTTATGTGATGTTTTGCCCGGAAAAGCAATTGGCGGCGACAAATTCAGCAACAGAGAAAAAAATCTCCCTGGAAACGGCCAATATTTTGAAGCCGACGTGAATTACAATTGTGGCAACCGAAATGCAGACCGAATTGTCTTCACCAAAAATGGCGATGTTTACTTGACGAAGGATCATTATAGGAGTTTTGAAAAGCAGTAGGAGAGGTGAGAAGCGAGAAGCAAGAGAAAAGAATAAAGAGTAAAGAATAAAGAATAAAGATGCGAGAATATTGTTTTAGGATGCGAGAATATAAATTCAATATGAAAGAATATTAAAATAGGATGCAAGAATATAGTTTACATAAACGAGAATATAGTTTTAAGACGCAAGAATATAAATTCAACATGCAAGAATATTAAAATAGGAAGCAAGAATATAGTTTACATAGACAAGAATATTGTTTTAGGATGCAAGAATATAAATTCAACATGCAAGAATATTAAAATAGGAAGCAAGAATATAGTTTACATAGACAAGAATATTGTTTTAGGATGCAAGAATATAAATTCAACATGCAAGAATATTAAAATAGGATGCAAGAATATTGTTTACAAACGCAAGAATATACTTTACATAGACGAGAATATTGTTTTAGGATGCAAGAATATAAATTCAACATGCAAGAATATTAAAATAGGAAGCAAGAAGCTAGAGGCAAAAAGCAAGAAGCAAAAACCAAAAACCAAAAACTGACAACCAACAACTGACAACCAACAACCAAAACTGACAACCAACAACAATGAAAACAATATACATCGACTTTACGGACCTTGGAGATTATGAGGATTTTTATGCGCAACTGAAAGAAAAATTGAAGCTGCCGGAATTTTTCGGTGATAATTTGGATGCGCTTTATGATTCCTTAACCGGATTTGTAGAAATGCCACTTCATCTGGAATTTGTAAATATGAGCGTAGAACAATTGGAGGTTTTCGAAGATCTATTGCTTACGCTGGAAGATGCAGATGATGAACTGGAAGATTTTACTTTTTCTTATTTCCTGGTTCAATATGAAGAGGATGATGAGGAAGGCGAAATTTCTGAGGAGTAAATTTTTTGGTGAATTCTTTCTGGTGAATTTTAGTAAAAGTATTTCAAAGATTGTATTTTCTTTTTTGAGGTTTATGCAGAATTTTTTCCACTTAAAACTTTTGTGATTACACCATTTTTAAAACCGATATAAAACAAAAAAACCACCAAGTCGGTGGTTTTTGTGATATGAAGAAGAAAATGAAACTATTTTAAAGCGGTCAATAAATCAACTCCATCTACAGTTGCCCAAGCTCCTGTAGGTAAAGAAACTTTTGTTACCGTTGCAGCATTTGTGAAAGTGGCGCCTCCATTTGTTGCTGCGTAACCCCAAACTCCTAAATTATCTGAATTAACATAGTTTAAAGGAGATACAACTACTTTACTTGGAGTGGTATTTACCTGGCTGTTATTTGTTGCATCGTCTTGTATAAGAACTGCATATGCATTTTTACCACCAAGGTTTTTATAACCGCTGACATACACGTTAGAAAAAATTCCGGATCCTTGTTTTTTGAACTGAATAGCGCTTATTTCTGTAGAACCCGCTACTTCCGGATTAGTGTTTGCATCTCTTATTAAAGTGATGTTTGAGATTTTTGGAGCCGTATTGTCAGTATTCCCAGATGCCTCGATCTCCATTCCGAAATTACCGGTCACTGTTTGAAAAGCGAACCAGTTGCTGTTGTTTTGTCCCTTCCAGGCATCCTGCCAGTCAAATGCATCATCAAAATTTCCGTAGGACACAATGTTTCTTGCACTTACTGTTCCTCCAAAAAATTCAAAACCATCATCTGTTCCTTTATATGCTACCAGATTTTCTAAAATAGTACCGTCACCTACGGAGTAGAAAGTAAATGTGTTGGTTTCAGATGTTCCGTCCCCAATTTTTTTACCTGCATATTCCACTCTCACGAATTTTAAGATCCCTGAGCTGGAGTTCGCATCAGTACCACCGTATGTAAGAGCATTGCCGTCTTCTGATACTGCTGTTGCATTACCGTTAACAGCTTTTATAGGAGCTCTTCCGTAAACCGTAATTCCACCCCATCCACCGGCTACTTTAGCGGTAGTGGAAAATACGATAGGTTCTGCAGCAGATCCGATCGCCAATATTTTGCCGCCCTGCAATACAACCAAACTTGAAGAAACATTGGTAGAAACAGTAAATGTTGCGCCTGGTTCAATGGTAAGTGTAGCGCCGTCTGCTACTTTTACAATTCCTTCTAATACATAATTTCCTTTTTTTACGGTAAGGTCTTTGGTAATATCTCCGGATAATTTGCCGCCTTCTGGTAATACACCCGTAGTTGTTCCTGGAGTTGAAATGGTTTCTCCATCGCCGGTGCGTTCGTTAATGTCAATTGTACATGAAGATACGCTTAAGAGTAATGTTAATGATAGTAAAGTTAAAAAATTTGTTTTCATTATATTTTAAGATTTAAATTTAAAAAGTTAGTTTTAGAAGGTGTAACCCACTGTTGCGTTGAAAGTGATTCCGTTATAATAGTTATTGATGGCGGTTAAATCTTCTCTTTGTAGAGGAAGATAACTGTCTTCCATTTCTACACGGTATTTGGTATTTAAAATGTTTTGAACGCCTAGTTTGATATTCCAGTTTTTATCAATTTGATTTTGATGTACCAAATCTAACTGGTGAAAAGGTTTCTCAAAATAATGTCCTAAACCTGCACCTCCAACAGTAAGTATTTTTGAACCGGAGACGTTATATACCAAAGAAACTGTTTTGGTGAAATTTTTCAGATTCTTGTACTCATACTTTAAATCTGCATTGATGACGTAAGGAGCAGCACCCTGCAAACCTCTTTTTTTCAATTGATCCAGATTGATAAAATCTGGTTTTTCTAATTCTAATTGTTCTTCACTTCTTTCAACATTAGAATACATGAAGGTTGTATTTATCCCTAATGCAAATTTGTCTAATGATTCAGAAATTCTGCCTAAGCTTAAAATTCCTTCAAGTTCTACACCTGCAAGTTCTGCTCTCTTTGCATTAAAAAAAGTAAATGCAATACCTGCTGCATTTCCCGAATTTTTTAGCCCTTTTTCAATCGCATTATCTATTCTCTTGGCAAATAAATTAACAGCAAACATTTCTTTGTTCGTTGGGAAATATTCCCACTTCAGATCGATGTTATAGTTTTCGCTGTTTTGAATATTTTCATTCCCAAGAATAGTGGTATTATCTGGATTCACATATTCTATCGGCATTGTTTCGATAAGAACTGGTCGAGTAATTGTTTTACTCAAAGATAATCTAATGTTATTTTTATCATTGATTGCCTTTTTAATCGAAATCGATGGTAAAATGTAATTATTATTAGGTTTAAGAGTGGTTGTTTTAGCAATAGCATTTCTATGAAAGCGAATAATTCTCATATCATTCTCCAATCTACCTCCAAGTAAAATATCCCAGCTTTCGGAAGGTTTGTAATTAAAATTCAGATAACCTGCATTCACAAACTGGTATATATTGGAAAGGTAGCTGTAGCTGTCACTTCCCTCTTCGTAATTGAATTTATTATTCAGTATAGCATTATTGAACGTGGTTTGCGGTTGATCAATATTGATGATAGACGTTTCGTTTAAATTCCGAGGATTTCGACTAAAGATAAAACGGTAGGAGTTTTCTCTCACATCTGCAAAACCATTATAACCGATCGATAATTGCATTGGGTAATCTTTGCGATCCCCTTTATCTCCCAGTAAAACTGAATATTCTCCGTAAGCCGATCCGTAAAATCTTCCGTTAACATCTAAATACTGGCGAACCAGGTTATTCCCTCCATAAGAGATAACAGCTTTTGTAAAATCTGTTGGATAGTCAACTTCGAAAATCTTCCGGTCCGGCTGGCTGTAATTATTCATCACATAACTTGCTCCGGCTTTGAATAAATGTCTTTCTCCTAATTTTTGCGAAGCCGTTAATTGTAAATCTAAAAATCTGGAAATATCCTGTTGATTGGTTCGAAAAAATCTTATGTCATTTACATTACCTAATTTAAAACCGTTGAAATCTTCAATGATATTGGTCGAATTTTGTAGATAAATCGCATTAAGGTTGACGTTGGTTCCCTTGTTTTTATAGCCTAAACCTAAGAGAGCAGAGGATTCTGTTTCATACTCGTAAGACTTTTTATTTAAAAGATTATTGGGTTGAATCACTGACCCATTTCTTTGGAACAAATTATTATCACCATTTCGGTAGGTATACTTTGCCGCTTGGTTTAAAGAGAATAAAAATGAAAGAGTGCTTGCTTCTCCCACGTTAAATTTTTGTGCCGTTGTAAAACCAATTCCTGTATTCGGCATAGATTTTACGTTATCAACATTCCAGGAACCTTTAAAAGAATTTAATGATTGTTGCGCCGAAAAATTGTAATTGGATGGTCTGGAATCTCTTATCTCACCCGGTAATCTTCGATCCTCCGAGTTCTGTCCCAAATAACCTTCAATTCCGCTCGCTCCTTCAGCTACTTTAAAATTGTCTCTAAAAGTGCTCAAAGTGTTTACGCCAACATTGAATTCAACTTTACTGAAAGGCTTATCAATCGTTAAAGTTTCAATATCGAAAGTTGCACCGGCAAAATCTCCGTAAAGATTAGAATTAAATGTTTTGTAGATATTCAGTTTCCCCACCACATCGGTAGGAAACTGTTTTAAAGCAATAATTTTCTGAAAAGGGTTGTTGGATGGTGAACCAAGACCGTTGATCAAAAGATAATTATAACGCTCCTCCAAACCTCTTACAAAAAGACCGCGACCTTCAACCGTTGTAATTCCGGTAATTTTTGTTAGACCTTGTTCTACATTAGAAATGCCTTTTCGGGAAATTTCTTCGGCTCCCATCGCCTGTTTCTGGATAATTGCTTTTTTTTGATCCCCTAAAATTGCGGTTTCAGATTTTTTATTTCCACTGGAAATAATAGTAACTCCTTCGATATTTTTTTCCTTTCGTATGGTGTCTTTTTCCACTTTTTGTCCGTAAATGATAGTTGTAGAGGACAACATGAATAATACGGCAACACTGAGTTTTCTGATTTTCATTACTTCTTTCATTAGTTTCTTATTCGATGCAAAGGAATGGATTGTGCGATTATTTGGTGTTGCTTAAGTTTTAAGTTTGTTTTAAGAAATGTTTAACAGAACAGCGTCTGTGTTAATTTTTTATGAATATTTAAAAAGCCCGTGTTTCTCCTATTAAATTTGATTAATTTTGAAAGGTTAAAAAGTAAAAATGAAACAGAAAAAAATTCTTTTAATTGACGATGAGCATGATATTTTGGAGATTCTTTCCTATAATTTGGAGAAAGAAGGCTACGAAGTATTTACCGCGACCAACGGAAATGAAGGAATAGAAATGGCGAAACAGATCCTTCCCGATTTGATTCTTCTCGATGTGATGATGCCGGAAAAAGATGGGATTGAAACCTGTCAGGATTTACGCAAGATCAAAGAACTCCAAAAAACATTAATCGTTTTTCTTTCGGCACGAAGCGAAGAGTTTTCGCAATTGGCGGGTTTTCAAGCAGGTGCAAATGATTATATCGTGAAAATCATTAAGCCTAAAGTTTTGATTTCTAAGGTGAATGCACTTTTACAACTGACTTCTCAGGTTTCAGGTTCCTCCAAAAACATTGAAATTGGGGATTTAATTATCGATAAAGATATTTTCAGAGTTTCCAAAGCTGGACAATTATTTATGCTCCCCAAAAAAGAGTTCGATCTGCTTTATTTGCTCGCTTCAAATACCGATAAAGTCTTCAAACGCGACGAAATACTGGAAAAAGTTTGGGGAAATGATGTCATTGTGGGTGAAAGAACCATCGATGTTCATATCCGAAGACTTCGAGAAAAATTAGGAATCAATACCATTCAAACGCTCAAAGGAATTGGTTACAAATTAGTTGTGTAAATTTGTAAGATGAGGTTTCACAAATTAACTTTGCTTGCTTCGGTTTTCCTCACCATTGCAATGTCTTTTATCGCCTTGGTTTTCGATTATACCAAAGATCAAATTGTTCATGATCAGGCAACTTTTAATATTGTCTTTATCAGTTGTGTGGTGCTTATTTTTGTGCTGAATTACATTATTCTAGATTCACTTTTTACGGTTTACGGTAAAAAACAAATTCGCAGGATTTCTACTATTTTACCGAATGAGTTCAGTCCTGAAGACGATAACGAATTAAACTTTCAGGAGTTGGGTGAAATGGTTTCTCAATTTAGCCAGAAAAATGCAACAGAATTAGATACCATGAAAGAGATGGAGATCTATCGGAAAGAATATATCGGCAACGTTTCCCATGAACTGAAAACTCCGCTTTTTTCCATTCAGGGCTATTTAGAAACGCTCATTGATGGCGGTGTGGAAGATCTTGCAATACGCGATAAATATCTGGAGAGAATTGATAAATCGGTAGAAAGATTGCTTACAATTGTAAAAGATCTAGACATGATCAACCAATATGAATCCGGTGAAATCAGCCTCAATATTTCAATTTTCGATATCAATGTTTTAATCAAAGAAATTATAGATCTCCTTGATTTGGAAGCACAAAAAAAAGATTCGAAAGTTCAGCTTCAGACTTCCTCCTCGCAAATTTTGGTGAAAGCCGATAAACACAAAATAGCGCAGGTTCTGATCAATTTAATTTCAAACGCTATTCATTACGCCAATCGCGATAAAGCGCAGATTATCATCCGAACGAATATTCTCAAAAATAAAGTTTTGGTCGAAGTAAAAGATAACGGAATGGGAATTAAGCCCGAAAACTTACCACGAATTTTCGAAAGATTTTATCGCGTAGAAACCAGCAGAAACCGCACAGATGGAGGTTCTGGACTCGGTTTAGCAATCGTAAAACATATTTTGGAAGCGCACGGCGAAAATATTTCTGTACAAAGTGTATATTTGGAAGGAACTCAATTCAGTTTTTTGCTGGAAAAAAGCATTTAGAAATCGCAAAATGTAAGCAAAACTTTTTAATAAAAAAGCGCTGATATTTTTTTTGTCAAAATGCAATTGTTTTATATTTGTACCCGAAAATTATTGAAGCAGACTAACCAAAACATTTAAAGGAAAAGATGATTTATAAGATCCGTGTAATTTTAGACGCCAAAGATGATATTTTTAGAGATGTCGAAATCAAAGAAAAACAAACACTTTGGAATCTGCACTTGGGAATCAAAAGTGCATTTAGTCTAATGGGCGATGATTTGTCCGTGTTTCATTTATTAGATAAAGATGGAGTGGTGCTGAAATCAGTTCCGTTGGAAGATATGAGCGATGATGGCGACGGCGAAATTATGAGTGATGTTTACCTCTCCGAAGCTTTCGAGGACAAAGGAGCCAAAATTCAGTTTCAATACGGTTTTATGGATTTGTGGGAGTTTTTCTGTGAATTGGTAGAAGAAATAGATGAAAAACC
This sequence comes from Kaistella chaponensis, assembly GCF_900156725.1. Lineage (GTDB taxonomy): Bacteria > Bacteroidota > Bacteroidia > Flavobacteriales > Weeksellaceae > Kaistella > Kaistella chaponensis. Next base: position 30,753 of record NZ_FTOI01000015.1, read on the forward strand.
TGCCGTAAATTATCCAATTACGGTGTTCCGCTTCGGAAATATGCCTTTGAAAGCACCAAGCAAAACCGCTAAGAAAATGGGCAAAAATTCGGTGATCCCTTTATTGGATGATGAATTTGGAAGTTTTGAAGATGAGTTTAATGCAAGCAGTTTTGCAGATGAAGATGAAGACGATTTCGATGATGAAGAAGATGACTACAACGATAATTTCGACGAAGTTGACAACGACGATATTTAATTATACAAAACCTCTTTTTTTTAAGAGGTTTTTTTGTGCGCAAAAGTTCAGCGTTAGAAGGAATTTCTTGTAGTGCTTGAAATAAAAATCAATATATTTGTCCTAAATCATTAAGAATGAAAAAGCTTTTACTTTTATCAATCATCGGTTTGGGAATTCTTTCCTGCACCACGCAAAAAACTACAAAAATGACCAATTCACCAAGCGAGTGGAAACACCATACCAATATTTACGAAGTTAACTTAAGACAATACACCAAAGAAGGAACGTTTCGTGCGTTCGAAAAAGAAATGCCGCGTTTGAAAGAAATGGGTGTAAAAACACTTTGGTTGATGCCAATTACGCCGATTTCTCAAAAGGTGAAAAAGGGAACAATGGGAAGTCAATACGCAGCGCATGATTATGTTTCCATCAATCCAGAATTCGGAAATTTAGAAGATTTCAAACATTTGGTCGATGAAGCGCACAAAATGGGTTTCAATGTGATCATCGATTGGGTCGCAAATCACACCGGTTGGGATCATGTTTGGACCAAATCACATCCGGAATATTATTTGAAAGATCCTAAAACAAACGATTTTCAGATCGCTTCCGGAATGGATGATATTATCGAACTGGATTACAAAAATCCCGCGATGCGACGAGCAATGATCGATGCCATGAAATTTTGGGTAAAAGAAACCAATATCGACGGATTTCGTTGCGATTTAGCAAGTTGGGTAGAAGTCGATTTCTGGCAGCAAGCAAGACCGGAAGTGGAGAAAATAAAACCCTTGTTTTTCATCGGTGAATTTGATGAACTCGATAATCCCGATTACGGAAAAGTTTTCGACGCCAGTTATTCCTGGACTTGGATGCATAAAACGGCGGATTATTATAAAAAAGATTTGCCTCTTTCTGAATTGAAAGATTTGCTCATTAAATATTCTGCAATTGGCGATGAGTCAATGAGAGCTTGGTTTACGACGAATCATGATGAAAATACATGGAACGGAACCGAATATGAAAAATATGGTTTGATTGCAAAACCTCTTGCCGTTTTTTCTGCAACGTGGAATGGAGTTCCGCTTTTGTATTCCGGACAAGAATTGCCCAATATGAAACGATTGGAATTTTTTGAAAAAGATGTAATTAACTGGAACGGCAACAATCAAATGGCTTCGTTCTATCAAACTTTATTGAATTTAAAATCTACCAATCCAGCTTTGCGAGGCGGTGATTCTAATGTTACTACTTATTTTTTGAAAACTTCAGCCGACGATAAAATTTTAGCGTACGTTAGAAAAAATGGAAAAGATGAGGTTTTGGTTGTTTTGAATATGTCGAAAGAAGTCGTTAATTTTAAAATTGAAGATGAACAAGTTTCCGGAAGTTTCAAAAATGTTTTTGATCAAACAAAACGGGATTTTGCTACCCATAAAAATTTCGAAATGAAAGCTGGAGATTACGCAGTTTTTGAGAGATAAGGAATCAACCCTTTCAGCCTTTTAAAGGCTGAAAGGGTTTTGTAAATACGAAAGTATGCAAATAGAAAAAATTGAATTTGGAAAATTTTATCATATTTTCAACAGAGGAAATAACAGTCAAGATATTTTCTTTGAAGAAGAGAATTACCTCTATTTTTTGAAACTTTTGACCAAATATATTTTTCCTGTTGCAGATATTTATTGTTATTGCTTAATGAATAACCATTTTCATTTATTGATTAGAATTAAAGAATTTGAAGAGTTGGTATTGTCGGATTTTACATTTTCAACAGTAGAAAAACCAAAAAGCTTTGATGCTTCAAGACAATTTTCTCATTTTTTTAATGCTTACACTTTGGCAATCAATAAAAGATACAAAAGATCCGGAAGTTTATTCGAAAAGCCTTTTGAAAGAAAATTGGTTGAGAATGAAACTTATTTAGTACAATTGATATTGGATATTCATAATAATCCGAAAAACCACGGTATTGTAGATCGTGCTGAAGATTATAAATGGAGTTCTTATCATGCAATTCTTTCAGATTCACCCACTAAACTTCAGAGAAATAAAGTATTAGAATACTTTGATGATAGAGAGAATTTTGTTTTTTGTCATCGAATTGATTAAAATTAAAACAACCCTTTCAGCCTTTTAAAGGCTGAAAGGGTTTCGAAAAATATGAACAAATCCGAAATCCTTCAAATCATCCAGAAAAAATTATCTGAAAAAATTGATAATTTAGAACGATTGATCGACGAAACCCGTGCTTCCAACAACGAAACCAAAAGTTCCATGGGCGATAAATATGAGACGTCGCGGGAAATGGTGCAACAGGAAATTAACAACCTTCAAATTCAGTTGAATGAAAATCTGCGGGCAAAAAATTCGTTGAAATTAATGAATATTAATGCGCATCAAATTGTTGGTTTGGGAAGTCTTGTAAAAACCGATAAAGGTCTTTTTTATATTGCCGTTTCGTTGGGAGAAATAATTTTTAATGATGATAAAATATTTGTCATTTCTACAGAAAGTCCTTTGGCAAAGGCAATGTCGGGAAAATCTCAAAATGCAGAATTTTCTTTCAATAATAACAAACAACAAATTGTAAAAATTTGGTAAATTTGAAAATGCTTTTTTCATATTTTCAAATGAGCGCATGATCACATTTTCAAATTAATTTCAATGCAAAATTACCTCGACTTACTTCAACATATTTTAGATAACGGAACCGATAAAACCGACCGAACCGGAACTGGAACCAGAAGCGTTTTTGGTTATCAGTTGCGTTATGATTTATCTAAAGGATTTCCTTTGGTTACTACAAAAAAAGTGCATTTAAAGTCCATTATTTATGAATTAATGTGGTTCATTAAAGGTGATACAAACACTAAATATTTAACGGATAACGGAGTTTCGATCTGGAATGAATGGGCGGATGAAAATGGAGATTTAGGTCCTGTTTATGGCGCACAATGGCGAAGTTGGACCGGAGCAAATGGAAAAATAGTCGATCAGTTTTCTGAAGTGATTGAGCAAATTAAAAAAAATCCGGATTCCCGAAGATTGATCGTTTCCGCCTGGAATGCTGCTGAAATTCCAAACATGGCTTTAGCGCCGTGTCACGCGATGTTCCAGTTTTATGTTGCGGATGGCAAATTATCCCTTCAATTGTACCAAAGAAGTGCAGATGTTTTTCTCGGAGTTCCCTTTAATATTGCGAGTTATGCCTTGCTTTTAATGATGGTTGCGCAGGTTTGTGATTTAGAAGTTGGAGATTACGTTCACACTTTTGGTGATGTTCATATTTATAATAATCATTTTGAGCAGGTTCAAAGACAACTTTCGCGTACGCCGAAATCTTTGCCAACCATGAAATTAAATCCTGAAATTAAAAATATTTTTGATTTTGATTTTGAAGATTTTACACTAGAAAATTACACTCCGGATCCGGGAATTAAAGCGCCGGTTGCGATATAGAAATTATCTTTAACTTTGATAAAAATTAAGTCAAATGGAATTGACCATACAATTAGAAGACAACGCCGATATTTCTTTCATCAAGAAACTGCTTTCACAAATAAAAGGCATTAAAAGCGTTGATGTATCCGAAGAAGATAAAACCTACTCTTGGGATGAAATTGAAAATTCAGAATATTTTGGGAAAGTGATGGAGCAGAGTCGCGAACAAATAAATAACGGCGAATACATAGAGCATTCTGAAGAATTAATGAATTCTATTTTTAGAAAAAAATGAAAATCAGATATTCAAAAAATGCTTTGAAAACGCTTCAAGAAATTATTGAATTTTTGGAATCCAAATGGACGGATAAAGAAATCCAGAACTTAAATAATGACTTTGAAAAATTCATACAATCTCTAAATGATAGAATTATATCCTATCCAAAAATAAATTCCAAAGATAATTTAAGGTTTGCTTTAATTGGAAAAAAACAAGTTAAAGTGTTTTTTGAATTACATGATGATTCTGTTGAAATTTTATTATTTTGGGCCAATAAAAAAGACCCTGAAAATTTAAAATATTTATTGAATCTCAAATAAAAACCTAGTGAAGTGCGACTTCACTTTTTTTGTAACTTTTTGTAAAAAGATCGTACTTATCACCAATGAAATCTTTAAAGATAAACCTCGAAGAAAAAGCTGATTTTGCGAAAATGGCAGAACTGTTTATGCAGATTAAAGGCATTAAATCAATCGAAATCATCGATGATGAAAACGCAGAAAGTGACCTGAAAAAAGCTTTTGCGAAAAGTAAAGAACAGTTAAAAAAAGGCGAATACGAAACGATTGTAAATGATATTTTCGATCTTTTGCTTCACCCAAAATCAAAATAAATGATCTTATGAAATCGCCATTAACAATTTTGTAAACAAACACTCATGAAGATTAGGCGATAACAGATGACAAATAAAAAACAATAAAAATCTACATATGAAATCGCCATTAACAAGTTTTTAAACAAACACTCATGAAGACTAGGCGATAACATATGACAAATAAAAAACAATAAAAATCTACATGTGAAATCGCCATTAACAAGTTTTTAAACAAACACACATGAAGATTAGGCGATAACACATGACAAATAAAAAACAATAAATATTTACATATGAAAAAAATTGTAGTCGCTCTCGGATTACTCGGAGTGATGCTTTCCGGAAATACATTCGCACAAACCGAAACTTCCGGCAGAACCGAAATTTACCGACAAACGCACACCAAAACTACAGAATTGAAACACACCAAACTAAAGGTGAATTTCGATTACCAAAAAGAACAAATGGGCGGCGAAGAATGGTTAACTGCTTCTCCCTATTTTTATCCCACTGATTCTTTGGTTTTGAACGCTAAAGGAATGTTGATCCACGAAGTGGCTTTAAATAAAAATGGCAGCAAAAGTCCGTTAAAATATGAGTATAAAGACGATCTACTCAAAATAAATCTTGATAAAACCTACAACAAAAATCAAGATTATACGGTTTACATCAAATATACCGCTCGTCCAAACGAGGTTTCTCAAAAAGGAAGCGCAGCAATTTCTGACGCAAAAGGTTTGTATTTTATCAATGCGCAAGGAAAAGATGCCGATAAACCTACCCAAATTTGGACGCAAGGAGAAACCGAATCCAGTTCAGCCTGGTTTCCAACAATTGACAAAACCAACCAAAAAACCACCCAGGAAATTTACATGACCGTTCCCGATAAATACGTGACTTTATCCAATGGAATCATGAAATCTTCTACCAAAGAAAGTGGCGGTTTGCGCACCGATCATTGGGTGATGGATAAAAAACATGCGCCTTATCTGTTTTTCATGGGAGTTGGTGAATACGCCGTTGTGAAAGATAAATGGAGAAATATCGAGGTAGATTATTATGTTGAAAAAGAATATGAACCTTTCGCAAAACAGATTTTCGGGAACACACCCGAAATGATCGAGTTCTTTTCTAAAAGATTAAGTTACGATTATCCGTGGTCTAAATATGCGCAAATTACCGGAAGAGATTTCGTTTCCGGCGCCATGGAAAACACCACTGCAACGCTTCATCAGGAATCTGCACAACAAAAACCGGGAGATTTAATTGATGAAAACCGCTGGGAAGATACCATTGCTCACGAATTGTTTCACCATTGGTTTGGTGATTTAGTCACCGCTGAAAGTTGGAGCAATTTGACCGTAAACGAATCCTTCGCCAACTACTCGCAATACCTTTGGAACGAGCATAAATATGGAAAAGATATCGCAGATTACGGATTAATGAAAGAGATCCGAGGATATATGATGGATCCTTCTAACATTTCGAAAGATTTGGTGCGTTTCAATTATCATTCGCGAGAAGACATGTTCGATGGCGTTTCTTATAATAAAGGTGGCGCAATTCTACACATGCTGCGAAATTATGTAGGCGACGATGCTTTTTTTGCAGGATTAACCGATTATTTAAAAACCAACGAGTTCGGAACCGGCGAAGCACATCAACTGCGATTGTCTCTAGAAAAAGTTTCGGGGAAAGATTTAAACTGGTTTTTTAACCAATGGTATTTTGGAAACGGAAACCCGAAAATTTCTTATACAAGCAGTTTTGAGCCTGTCAAAAAAGCAGTAACAATTACGCTGAGTCAAAATCAGATTGGGCAGAATTTTCAGTTTCCTTTAGCGATCGATATTTTCGAAAACGGAAAACCTACCAGAAAAAATGTTTGGGTGAGCGCAAAAGAGAAAAACGATTTCACTTTTCAGGTGAGCAAAAATCCAGATTTGGTCAATCTAAATTCAGATGGCGTTTTGCTTGCAGAAATTACGGATACTAAAACTCCGGAGCAGTTTTTAATTCAATATCAAAATTCAACGCAGTTTTTGAGCAGATACAAAGCGGTAGAAAACGCAATTGAAAACCTCACGAAAAATCCGGCGGCTTTAAAAACAGTGGTTGCAGCTTTAAAAGATTCCAATTTCAGAATTCGGGGAAAAGCTCTTGTCGGTTTAGATTTGTCTAAACCTGACCAAGCAAAAGCAGCACTCGCAGAAGTGGAAAAAATGGCTTCGAGCGATCCCAAAACACTCGTTCAGGGTGCGGCAATTTCAGCTTTAGGAAAAATAAAAGATAAAAAATACCTGCCTCTTTTTGAAAAAGGAATGAATTCGGTTTCCAATTCGGTGAAGGCCAATTCTCTTGCAGGGATTGCAGCAGTTGATCCGTCGCGAATTGCTTCGTTGGCTGATAAAATTGATCTCGAAGGAGCAGATGAAGAAGTGATCGCCGAACTTATGCCCATCATCGTTAAAAATAAAATTGAAAAGCAAATGGCTGCAATTGCATCTACCGCGGCGTTTTATCCTTTTATTAAATTTCAAAAACCAGAATTAGGCGACGCTGCAGAAGCTGGATTTAACTGGATTATGAGTTCTGATCATTTGAAAGCTACGGAAAATGTTACCAAAGTTTTAACGCAGGTGAAAGGTCAAATTGGTCAGAATCCGCAAGCGAAAATGATGATTGTACAGATTTTAAAAGATGGTCTTGAGAAAAAGATGGTCGTTCTAAAGGCAAATCCTTCAAGTTCAACCATTCATCAGCAAATTGATTTGATTAATAAAACGATTGAAGTTTATAAATAATTTCAAAAATCGTAACTGAACTAAAAGAACTTCCGAAAAAGGAAGTTCTTTTTTTTGGGAGGTAATTAAGGTGCAAACTCTTTCGGTTTCTCAAATTTTTGGCCCGAGATTTTCGTCACAAACATCGCTGCAACCGTATCTCCCGTAGAATTTAAAACAGTCGCCAAAGGATCAACCAAAGTCCCGATAATCATCACCGCCGGAATTGCTTCCTGTGGTAGTTGGTAGACAGAAATCATCAACATTTCCCCAATATAGCCTCCATTCGGAATTCCACCCGCAACAATACTCACGAAAATGGTGATTCCTAATGCCAAAAGCAAATTCATCGGATCAAAGAAATCTTTGCCAATAATGAGAAATGCAACATAAATTTTAATGATCGAAGACATCGAAGAACCGTTTTTGTGCAGCGTACTTCCAATGGGAATCACAATATTGGCAATTGTATCTGGAATTCCTATTTTTGCAGCTGCCTGTAAATTTGAGGGCATTGTTGCAAAACTGCTGCAGGTTGAAATGGCGGTTAAGCTGGGATAAATATTATTCTTCCAGAATTGTCGCACCCCGATTTTACCTTTGGCTATAAATGCATAAAGCGTAAAAAACACGAAGAAATAAACAATCCCAGAACTATAATATAAACCGAGCGGTTTTGCATAAAAACCAAAAAGTTGTGGCCCGATCGTCGCAACCTGAAATGCAAAATAAGCGCCTAATCCAATAGGTGCCACTTTCATTACCAGAAGCAGAAGTTCTTTCATCACTTCATATCCCGATGCTAGAAACGCGCGGAAAACTGCGCCTGCTTCACCTGCTTTTCTGGACGCTGTTCCGGTTAAAAATGCGAATATTAATAAAGCGAGCATGTTTTTTCGGGAAAATAATTCCGTGAATTCACTCACCGTGAAAAAGCTTACAATTCGGTCTCCCCAACTTTCAGGTGCCGAATTTTCCATGATTTCTTGGGAATTTGATGGCAATGCTTCGGTCGGAAAAAAGTAAACCACTGAAATGGTGAAAAGTGCAGCAATTAGTATAAATAGGAGAAAAGTAAAAATCGTAGAGAAAATAATTTTTCCGAATTTTCCGCCTTTTTCTACACTCGCAATAGAATTTGCCACCGCGAAATACACGAGTGGAACTACGCTCACGAAAAGTAAATTAAGAAAAATATCACCGAGCGGTTTCAGATAATTTACAACATCAGGAAAAAATATTCCAATAAGACTTCCGACTGCAATTCCACCCAAGAGTAAAATAATGCCCGAATAATTTTTCAGAATGTCTTTCATATCTTGTAATTTTTTCAAAGATAGGAGTAAATTTTAAAAATGGGATTTTTAGATTTTAATGATATTTTTCGGAAGTTTATTAATTGTTGATGAATCCGTGGTAATGTTCACGAACAAAAAGTCTCTGTAGTTTCTTCAAGGAAGCGCAGGAAATGGTTTTTCTTCCTTTTTATTCGTCGGTATCGGTTCGAAATGCAGAGTCAATGAAAAATCTATTTATTGGCGCAATTGTAAACGACCGTAACTTCTTTGCATCTTTTTCCCTCGAGAAATCCGGTATTTTTTAATTGCTATATGTAGTAGATTCTTTAAAATAATTGGCGGAAGATAAAGAGGGAATTTAAAGGCAAAGATTTAACAGAACTTTAGAACATCTTTCGTTTTAGTTTTAGTAAATTTGAGTAAATCATTAATTTATGGCCTATATCGATTATTACAAAGTTTTGGGAATTGATAAAAAAGCAACTCCCGAAGAGATAAAAAAGGCTTACCGAAAATTAGCCCGAAAATACCATCCAGACGTTAATCCGGGCGATAAAGAAGCAGAAAAGAAATTTAAAGAACTCAATGAAGCCAATGAAGTTTTGAGTCACAAAGAAAACCGCGAGAAGTACGACAAATACGGGGAAAATTGGAAACATGGGGAAGAACAAGAGAAAGCGCAACAGCAATATCAATCGCAACGAGGAGGAAATTATGGCAATTATTCCGGTGCTGATTTTGGCGAGGGTGAAGATTTTTCAGATTTTTTCCAGAGTATGTTTGGCGGTGGTGGAACAAGAGCCGGTTTCGGACAAAATTCCAGAGGAAGCGCTTCTGGGAAGTTTAAAGGACAAGATGTTTCTGCAGAACTGAATCTTAATTTAAGAGAGGTCGCAGTTTCTCATCAACAAACTTTCGAAATTAATGGCAAAAAAGTGAGGATTACCATTCCCGCGGGAGTTGCCGATGGTCAAAAAATTAAACTTTCGGGTTACGGAAATCCTGGTCAAAATGGTGGTCCAAATGGTGATTTGTTTATTACTTTCAACATCAAGGAAGATCCTCATTTTAAAAGAAAAGGCGATGATTTGACTTCTGAAGTAGAAATTGATTTTTACACCGCAGTTTTAGGTGGGGAAGTTCCGATCAAAACTTTAGATGGAAGTGTAAATCTAAAGGTAAAACCCGAAACGCAGAACGGAACGAAAGTACGTTTGAAAGGAAAAGGTTTTCCTCTGTACAAAAAAGAAGGGGAGTTTGGTGATCTATTTGTGACGTATATGATCAAAATTCCGACCCATCTTACGGAAAAAGAAAAAGAATTATTTCAACAATTAAAAGACCTGAAAAATGAATGATAGAATTTCCCGAGAAGAACTCGTAAAAATTTACGATATCGAAATTAGCTTTTTTGATTCACTGGAAGAATCTGGTTTGTTGCAGGTGGAGCATGAAAATGAAACGAAGTATTTACGGTATGATGATTTATCGGCATTTGAAAAATTTTCGAATTGGCATTATGATCTAGATGTCAATTTACCTGGTTTGGAAATTATTCATCAATTGCTTACTAAGCTAGAAAATTTGCAAAATGAGAATAAAAAACTGTCACGGTATATAATTATTGATGATGAATAGTGCTAAAGTTAAAGTTTTCTTGCCCGAGCAAATCATAAACGCTCCTATTCAATAATTTACAACAATTGTAAACATTTATTCAATAATTGTAGAGATTTATCCTAATTGTATGGAAATTATTTATTAGGTTTGTAAAGTTTAACAAATTAAAAAAAGTTTATGAAAAAATTATTATTTTCTTGCTTATTAGCTTTAGGAGTTAGTGCAAATGCGCAATTCTCAGAAAATTTTGACGCGGCAACTACTGCGCCAGCTGGGTGGAGTGTTATCAATGGTGGAGGAGCATCTACATTTATTTTTGCTGCAGGTGCACCAGGATCTACACTTTCTGCGCCAAATTCTGCACAAATCAATTTTGATGCTGTAGCACATGATGATTTTTTAGTAACTCCAGCAATTACTGTAACTGCAGGTGTTAATGATCGGATAACCTATTTTGTAAAGAATCAAGATCCAGCGTATGTTGAAAGTTACGATGTTAAAATTTCAACAGTAATGCCTACTACAGGTGCTGATTTTACAACTTTTATTAAAGTAAATGGTCCTGCTCCAAATGCTTGGACACAAGTAGTTCTTGATCTAACTCCATATGTAGGACAAACAATATATGTTGGTTTTCATGCAACTGGAACAGATATGTTCAGACTCTTATTTGACAATGTGGTAAATGATACCGCTCCAACTGTAGCTCCGGATTGTGCTACACTAGCTGCTCCTGCAAATAATGCAATTGAAGTAGATAATACGAATACCACTCTTACTTGGACTGCACCTACCACAGGAGGAGCAGTATCATACTATGAATTGTACATGGATACTACCGCTGGAGCAACAACTAAAATTGGAAATTTCGTAAATCCAACTGCAACATTTAGTACTGCTACTAATAATTCTCTTTTAGCTAACACTAAGTACTATTGGAGAGTTGTTCCTGTTAATTCTGCAGGAAGTGCTACAGGATGTACTACTATTTATAATTTTACAACAAAAGCTTTTGTTGCTGCAGGTTGTACTACTTCTCCTAATGGTTTATATGGAGCTCTTGTACCTTCTACATGTAATGGAACAACTGCAGTTACTCGAACTATTGCATATGCAGGTGAGTATTCTACCGTATCAGTTGTAGCAGGAAATACCTATAAATTTGAAACATTACTTAAGACAGGTTATTATATTACCCTTGCAACAAACGTTGCAGCTCCTGTTGTATTAGCTCATGGAGTAGGACCGTTAAACTATACAGCAACTACAACTGGACTTATTAGATTTTACAGTCACACTGATGCTTCATGTACAGGTTTAACAAATTCTACTACATCCCACACAAGAAGTGTTATTTGTCTAGGTGTATTAGCGGTATCAGAAAAAGACAAAACAGCAGTTTCTGTTTATCCTAATCCATTCCATGATGTATTAAAAATCTCTGACGTTAAAGGTGTTAAATCCGTTACAATCAGCGATGTTTCCGGAAGACAGGTTAAATCTATGGAGCCAAGTACAGAACTTAACCTTTCTGACTTGAAAACGGGTCTATATCTTGTTAATCTTAAAATGGAAGACGGAACAGTTCGTTCAATTAAAGCAATTAAAAAATAAGAATTTCTTAGTTTTTTAAGCTAAATAGGAATCCGCCTCAGCAATGAGGCGGATTTTTTTTGGTCTTTTTTTAAGCAGTTTATTTCCCGAACATGCTGTCATCACAGACTTATTCAAATATTAGAATGGATTCAGTATAAAAAAAAATAAAAAAAATTACTACTTTGTATTGCATGATACTAAAATAATTTTATATCTTTGCATAGTAAGATTGAGAAAGTGTGATGAATCGATGATTATAATTTCTTACAAATTTACCACAAGAACGAAACTAATTAATAACCCAAAAATAATGAACACAGAAAACACCAAAGCGCAAATGCGAAAAGGAATTCTAGAATTCTGTATTTTGAGTTTGATTGACCAAAGAGAAATGTATGTTTCTGATTTGATCGACGAACTAAAAAAAGGAAAACTAGATGTGGTGGAAGGAACGCTGTATCCTCTCCTCACAAGATTGAAAAACGGCGAATTTCTTTCCTACCGATGGGAAGAATCTACAGGAGGACCGCCCAGAAAATATTACCAGATTACAGAAAAAGGCAATTTGTTTTTAGCCGAGCTTCGAAATACCTGGAACGAATTGACAGACTCTGTAAACCAAATCACTAAAAACACTAATCCGACGAGCGCACCTGAAAGCGCGTTCCAACCAAATTCTTAAAACCATGAATAAAACACTCTCAATAGGACTTGCCGGTTTCTCTTTCACAATCGAGGAACACGCATATATTAAACTTAGCGATTATCTTGCAGCGCTTAGAAATTCTTTGGATGCGAATGAAGCAGATGAGGTAATGCACGATATCGAGATCAGAATGGTAGAAATCTTCAATGATACCCTCGGAAAAAGAGAAGTTATCAATGATGGAGATGTAGAACGGGTAATTTCTCAAATTGGTAAACCAGAAGAGATCGAAGAACAGGAAGAAGCATATTATTCTGAAAATAATTCAAAAAGAAATGCTAAATCTTCTGCTTATTTTTCAGGAAACAAACAACTCTTCCGCGATCCAGAAAAGCAAAAAATTGCTGGTGTTTGTGCAGGGTTGGCTCATTATGTAGGTTTAGACATCAGTGTAATGCGCGCAATTTGGTTAGGAATTGCCATTCTCGGAATATTTACCGCAGCAATCTCTACTTCGCTCATCATTTTAATCTACGTGATTCTTTGGGCAGTTTTGCCACAAGCAACCACTGCTACCGATTTTCTTAAAATGAAGGGTAAACCAATGAATTTTGATAATTTAAAAAACGAATCTACCAAAATAGTGCAGTTTGCAAACGAATCTTCGCAAAGAGTTGGCGAAATTTACAATGAAAATAAACCTTACATCAACAATGCAGGAAGTGGACTTTGGAATGTGATCAAATATTTTGTTGGTGGAATTCTGGCTTTAATGGCCGTAAGCAGCATCATCGGAGTATTTGTATTATTCGGAATGTTCGGGATCGATTCTAACTTTCCCGGTGCTAATGAAATGAAATTCTATTTTGAAGACGATGGTTTGTACAAAGTTTTATCTGCAATTATCATCATAGGATCTTTAATTCCTGCTATTATTTTCAGTTTATTGAGCATCAAGATCTTTTCTCCACAGACCAAATTAAGAAATATCGGTTGGGTGATTGGTGCATTATTTATCGCAGTAATGGCTCTTGGAGCGTACTTTGGTTTAAGTATGGCAAAAACGCAATCCTTCAAAGGACATAAAGAAGATACCGAAAATGTAAGCATTAACACGACCTCAGACAGTTTATATGTAGATATGAAACAGGTAACAATTCCACAGAATTTTAAAGGGTACGATAATGATCTTTTTTCTGACAAGAAAATGGTTTATGAAGAAGATTATCCGTCAGTGGATGTTACCAGAAATGCAAATATTACTACGCCGTATTTAATCATTAAAAAAGAAGGAAATGGATATAATATTCCGGTTCAGCTGAATATTCCTGTAGAAATCGATGGTAATAAAATATTACTTCCAAATTACATGAAATATCCCTACGCACACCGTTTCAGAGATTACAATGTTAGTTATGAATTGGTCGTTCCACAAAAAACCCAGGTTTTTAAAGTAAGAGATAATGTCTTACAAATCGAAGGTGATCTAAATGGCGACGGGAAAAATGATGACGATCAGGATGATGATAATGATAATAATGGTGATGAAAAAGTAAACATCCAAATCGGGAAAAATTCCATTATCGCAAATTCCGGTAAAAACGATTCTATGATTGTAAATGGGAAAAAAGTTTCTCAGGAAGTGGGCAAAAAAATGATCGATTCTATGAATGTAGATTTCAGTGATTTGAAAGACGTGAACATTTCCATCAAAAACGGTAAAAAAGAAGTTTCTATTAAAACCAATTAATGAGAGTGGATGAGCAAAAGCGAAAACTTCTTCCGATGATCTTTACGAGAATTGGAATCCAGAAAAATTCGCTTTTCGCTTGTTCCCTACATTGCAATTTTAAAGAAAATTTAACATTCACAATGGTATTCTCAATTTAAATTATAGTAATTTCGTTGTGTTAAATGGAAAAGTAAATCATTAACAATTAAAAAACTCAATCATGGTACAGTTCGTATTCGAAATCGCAATGAAAATCATGGATTTCATCAGCAGTTTATTTTAGACAGAATAATTCAATATATTTGTAAAAGTATAACCAATCCTTTTGGTTGTACTTTTTTGTTTAATTTCCATGTATTAATGACCATCACTCCTTATCATTTATTATGAAAAAATTCCTCGCAAAATTAATCTTAAAAATCGTCGGCTGGAAAGTCGTCTTAGAAGGCGATGTTGATAACCTGAATCGCTGTATCTTGGTGGTAGCACCACATACTGCCAATGAAGAATACATGTTGGGAAATCTGGCATATTGGTCTCTTGGAAAACCTTTGAAAGTTATTATAAAAGATGCGCACACCAAAGCTTGGTACGGATTTCTGGTAAAAGCTATGGGTGGAGTAGGAATTGATCGTGCACAAAAAAACAATTTGGTAAAATTTGTTGCAGACAAATTCGCAAAAGAAGATTTCAGTTTGGTGATCACTCCAGAAGGAACCAGAAGTTGGGTCCCAAAATGGAGAAAAGGCTTCTATCACATGGCTTTGGCAGCTAAAGTTCCGCTCGTAATTGCCTCGGGAGATTTCAAGGATAAAACAATTTATCTCGGTAAGAAAATTTCTGTTGAAGATTTAGAAACCCGAACTTACGAAGACATCATGACCGAACTGGAAGAATATTACAAAAAAAGAACGCCCAAAGTTCCGGAAAACTGGAATCCAAAAATTTTTTAAATTCAATCTCAATTTTTTAATGGAAAATAAAGAACAAATTTTAGAAAAACTCAATAATTGGGGTGGAGAAACCTTAGGAAAAACCTTAAACATCGTTTTTACCGAGGTTACCAACGAAACGCTTACTGCAACTATGCCTGTAACTCCACGTGTTCATCAACCTTATGGAATCATGCACGGTGGTGCAAGTTGCGTTTTAGCAGAAACTTTAGGATCTTGCTTATCTGTTTTGCATGTTGATATAGAGAAATTTGCGCCGGTCGGAACCAACATCAATTCCAATCATTTGCGTAGCAAGAAGGACGGTTTAGTTACCGGAACTGCAAAATTTATCCGAAAAGGAAAAACCATGCACGTTTCTGAAATTGAAATTCGAGACGAAAAAGGCGAACTGATCAATCATACAACCATGACCAATGCCATTATTCTAAGGTAAAAAATGCAGTTCACCTTCTTTTTTTAGTTTAAAAATTGGCTTCCAAATATTTATTTTGAATAACTTTCTCTACTTTTTCACTTTCATTTTTCTTATTTCATGTTCCAGAAATGAAGGGAATTCTATTGAAAATCCTCAGAATCAAGAAACCCCACAGAATCCTAAAATTCTAGAAATCAAAGGAGCCGACTTATCATTTCTCCCTGAATTGAGACAAAGTGGAGTTCAACTCCTCAATTCCGAGAACCAAACAGAAGACGCATTGTTAACTTTGAAAAAAGCCGGCGTCAATGTGATTCGACTAAGACTTTGGAAAAATCCAGCGACTCCCAATTCTTCTTTTGAAACCGTGAAAAATCTCGCGCAAGAAATTAAAAGCAAAGGGATGAAAGTACTTTTGTCCGTGCATTATTCTGATTCTTGGGCAGATCCTTCTCAACAAAAAAAACCGCAAAAGTGGGATCATATTAGTTTTGCAAGTTTACAAGACAGCGTCGCTATTTATACCCGAAAAATTGTCACCGAAATAAATCCCGAATACATTCAGATCGGAAATGAAATAAACAGCGGTTTTCTTTTTCCTGAAGGCAGTATTCAAAATCTTTTTCAAATGAAAACACTTTTAAATGTGGGAATTTCTGCTGTGAAATCTACCAACGCGAATACCAAAGTTATTTTGCATTTCGCGGGTTTTCAAAATGCCAATTCATTTTTCACCAATGTTGCAGACCTGAATTATGATATTATTGGAATTTCTTATTATCCAAATTGGCACGGAAAAAGTTTAATCGAGTTGCAGCAAAATTTAGAACAGATTTCCAATTCACAAAATAAACCTATTTTTATTGCAGAAACAGCTTATCCTTTTACTATGAGTTGGAATGATCAAACGCACAATGTAATCGGAAATTCGTCACAGATTTTATCAGAATTTTCCGCAACTGAAACGGGGCAAAAAAATTATTTGTTAAAAATGAAAGAGCTCATCACCGCAGTTCCGAAAGGCATTGGTTTCTGCTATTGGGGAAGCGAATGGGTTTCTTACAAAGGTCAAAATGCAACCGACGGATCATCGTGGGAAAACCAAGCTTTTTGGGGTTTTAACCATAAAATATTGCCTGTTTCTGAAGCTTATAAATAATCGTAAATGGTATACTTCAAATTTCCTTTCTCTGAAAATATTTGTACCACCGACTCTTCTTCGACGAAAAAATGGGTTTCTTTTTTTTCGTTTGATGGATCAGAAATCCTTCCCTTTGAAGGTGATATTAAACAAATATCTCAACAAGAATTTTTGAAAAATGAAATCAATACTCATTTTTTATCCTTTAATCTTAATGGTTTCGAGGAAGAAAATCAAAATGATTATCAAGAAAAACTAGCGAATGTAATTGGTTTTATTAAACAAAATAATCTTTCGAAATTGGTAATTTCTAGAAGAGAATTGTTGAATTACAATGGATTAAAAATAAATTTGACTCAAACTTTTCTTAATCTTTGCAAATCTTATCCAAATGCTTTTGTCTATTTTTTCATCAAAGAAGGAAAATGTTGGATGGGTGCGTTTTCTGAGATTTTAGGTAAATTCAACAAGAAAAATTCGCAATTTGAGACCATGAGTTTGGCCGGAACAATTTCTGTGAACGACAATTGGACGAAAAAAGAAATAGAAGAGCAAAAACCTGTGACCAATTTTATCAGGAATGTTTTGGGAAAATTTTCCGAAAATATGGAGCAATCTGAAACATACGACCACGTTTCTGGAAACATCAAGCATTTGCGAACCGATTTCAAAGCCCAAATTACCCAGGAAAATTTAGAAAATATTATTTCGGAATTGCACCCAACTCCCGCAGTTTGTGGAATTCCAAAGGATCTTTGTCAAAATGCGATTGAACAATTTGAAAAGTACCCAAGAAAATTGTATGCAGGTTACATCAAGGTAGAAACCGAAGAATATATTCAATATTTCGTCAATCTACGGTGTGCAGAATTTTTCAAAAATGCAGCATTAATCTACGTCGGTGGTGGTATTACAGCGGAAAGTTCTGTTGAAAAAGAATGGCAGGAAACAGAATTGAAAGCGGAAGCTATTTTAAAGAACGTTGCCTTTACCTAAAGATTTTCAAACTCAAAAAAGCCACAAAGTAGCGAATTCAGTAGTATTCGTTGAAGCGCTGTGAATGTTTATAATCACGCTGAATAATAATGGAAAATGATTTTGAATACCTTCGTATTGAAAAAGTCGGGAATCCTTTAATGGGTAAAACCCATCAGAAAACTCACCAACATAATTCCGATCACAATTGCCGAAATGATGACGTAAGTGTAATCTTTCTCTTTAATGTAGCCAACCAAGGCGAAAATAATCCGAACCAGTGGCGTTAAAATAAGCAGTAAAATGCCAAGTTGGATGATGCCAATTCCTTCAAATTTACATAAAGAAGTAAAAAAGCTTTGCCAAATTGTACCGACAGGAACTCCCAAAGAAGTATAATCATTGGGCATTTCAAATCCTTCAAAGAATAATTTAATGAAACCAATAAAAGAAGTGATGACCGAAAAAATCACGCCCAAACGAAGAAGATTGCCTACGGAACGGTTGAGATCCAAATCGGTGAAATGTCTTTTCATTATTTAAAATTATGGTTAAGACCGTTGTACATCATATAAATAGAGAGAATCGAAACGACGACTGCGAAGACCACTTTCAATTTTTTGGTCTGTGAAATCATCAATGTTTTCGAGCCGATAAAACTGCCTAAAACAACGCCGATTAATACTGGTGCTACAATGACAGGAATAATTTCGCCACGCTGAAAATAGATAAGAGAACTCGCTACTGCAGTCACTCCGATCATAAAATTACTCGTTGTTGTAGATACTTTAAACGGAAGTTTCATCATATTGTCCATGGCTAAAACTTTCAATGCTCCTGATCCAATACCGAGAAGTCCCGACATTACTCCTGCAAATGCCATCATAAAAAATCCTGGAATTGTATTTCGAGCGGAGTACGCTTTGATGACGCCTTTATCGGGAAAGGTTCCGAACAGCCGCAATCGGTGCTCTAAACTTCCCTCTATCAAAGGTTCCTGATGATCAGGTTTTTTTCTTAAATTAAGAATAACGGTGAGAATTAAGATACTTGCGAAAATAATTCCGATGGTATTTGGATTCAGCAAACCCGAAATTAAAGCCCCAATAATTGCGCCGGTTGTGGTGGCAATTTCTAAAAACATCCCAATCCTTACATTGGTAAAGCCTTCTTTTACAAAAGCTGCAGCTGCACCAGAAGAAGTTCCGATCACAGAAATCAATGATGCGCCGATTGCATAATGCATGGGAACACCAAAGCCAAGAGTGAGTAAAGGAATGATAACCACACCGCCGCCTAATCCAGTTAAGGATCCAAGCAATCCGGCGGAAACGGCTCCGAAGAACAGAATTAATATTTCCGACATGTCACAAATCTAAGGATTTTGAGCTGTTTAAAGAAATTTTGGATGCTAAAAATAACGCCTAAACTGCTATCTGGAATTTTTATAAATTGTATTTTTGCTTTTTGAAAATATGAAATTATTTTACGTCATTCTTGGTGCAACTCCAATCGGCAGAAATATCGAACAACACGATGTTTTTTTTGGCATTGGTGAAAATCTCAAAGATTTAGTTCCCGATATGAAGAAATTCTGGCCAGAAGCGAAAGGAAAAATTCATATCGACTGCTATCAAGAAGTTCAGTTTGTGGACGGTTTTGAAGTGAAAATTGTAGAAAAAACTTCCGAATCAGTAGAAAATCATCTGTTTTTTATTAATCTCGGCGGTTATCAAAGTGGAAAGTTCGAGGAACTTCATGAGCAATATTTAATGGTCGGTCAATCGTTGGCGAAAATTATTAGAAAAGTAAAAAAAACCGACTTTTACAAAACGATGGGTTTTCCCGAAGCGGTAAGTCATATTGATGATAAACACGCCGTTGATATAGACGATGTTTTTAATGTTAATGATATTCTGCCTTTAAAAATGAAGGAGAAATATTCAATTATATTAGAAAAATCGCAAATTGAAAGTCAGAAAAACTTCACACATATTGGATATTTAGCAATCAGTAAATTAAAGTAAACATGAAAATAGGAATTTTAGGTGGCGGACAATTGGGTCGAATGTTAATTCAGGAAGCTTTGAAATATGATGATGAATTTTACATACTCGATCCTAGTGCAAACTGTTCTTGTGCCAATATTTCTTATTTCACCCAAGGAAATTTCAACAATAAACAAGAGGTTATTGATTTCGGAAAAGACAAAGATGTGGTTTCCATCGAAATTGAACATGTGAGTGTTGAAGGATTGCAAGTCCTTGAAAATAAAGGAGTAAAGGTGATTCCGAATTCCAGAATCATCACCATCATTCAGCAGAAAATTTTGCAGAAACAGTTTTATGAGGAGTTCGATATTCCAAGTCCGGCTTTTCAGATTATTCAGTCGAGTGATGAAGAAATTGTCATTGGTTTTCCTTTCGTTCAGAAATTGAATACTGGTGGTTACGACGGAAAAGGCGTTCAGATCATCAAAGCAGAAAAAGATTTAGTTAATTTGTGGGATGCTCCTTCTGTTTTGGAAAACCTCGTAGATATCGAGAAAGAACTTTCGTTGATTATTGCCAAAAACGAACAAGGTGAAATCAAAAGTTTTCCGGTCACAGAAATGGTTGCAGATCCGCAGTTGAATTTGCTCGATTTTAATATTTCTCCGACGCAAATTGCTGAAGATATTCAAAAACAAATTGATCAGATCGCAGAAAAATTTATGAAAGCTGCCAATTCTGAAGGTTTATTTGCCATCGAATTATTTCTGGATAAAAACGGAAAAGTTTGGGTAAATGAAACTGCGCCGCGTCTCCACAATTCGGGACATCAATCGCAGGAAGGGAACGCAAATTCCCAGTTCGAGCAGTTTTATCGTGTTTTGAAAAATTTGCCGCTTGCCGACACTTCTTCCGCTGGATTCTCCGGAATGTTGAATCTGGTCGGTGAAGAAAATTTTTCTGGAAAAGTAAAATACAAAGGTTTAGAAGAGGTGTTGAAATTACCAAATACTTATGTTCATCTCTACGCAAAAGAAGAAACCAAACCTGGTCGGAAGATGGGTCACATCAATGTTTTGGGCAATTCCAGAGAAGAGCTTTTGGACCAATTGATTGTTATAAAATCTTTGGTAAAAGTGATTTCTGAATAAATGGGTGAGTGCTCATTAAGCATTTATGAAGGCGCGAAATAAATAATTTTCCATCGCAAACGGAATGCATCAAAATTCATTGGAGTTTTACTTCAGCAGAAAATTTGGGGAACTTCTTTGTTAAAAACTTCGGAGAAAATGGTTCGTTTTTCCTTTACAATTAATGGGCAGAAAGAATGTTTTTAATAATGATACTGGCATGAATTCTGGAGTTTTCGATGAACCAAAGATGCGTGTCTTTTCCGCCACAAACAACACCTGCAAGATAGAGATTGGGAATATTGGTTTCCATTGTTTCGGGATTGTAGTAAGGATTTAAGCAGTCTCCTTCCAACCGAATTCCTGTATTTCTGAGGAAATCAAAATCGGGGAGATAACCGGTCATTGCTAAAACAAAATCGTTTTCAATTTCGTGCAGTTCTCCTTTTTCATCTTTAAATATGACGGTATTTTCTTTAATTTCAGTTAACTCAGCATTGAAATGTGCTTTGATGCTTCCTTCCAAAATCCTGTTTTCAATATCTGGTTTTACCCAATATTTTACGCTTTTCGAGATTTCAGAATGACGAATGATCATGGTAACTTCCGCACCTTTTCTGTATGTTTCCAAAGCCGCGTCAACCGCAGAATTGCTCGAGCCTACAACAACGATTTTTTGTTGTGCAAAAGGATATGGTTCGGTGTAATAATGTTTTACTTTTTCTAAATTTTCTCCCGGAATATTCATCGTGTTCGGAAGATCATAAAATCCCGTGGAGATGATCACATTTTTCGCAGAATAGCGAGATTTGGAAGTTTCTACCTCAAAAATTTCTTCATTTTTTCGAACATTTAGCACTTTTTCATACAAATTTATAGAAAGATCTTTTTGTCGTGCAATTCCCTGATAATATTCTAAAGCATCTTGTCTTCCAGGTTTTGGCGCAGTCGTGATAAAAGGAATTTCAGCAATTTCGAGTTTTTCTGCCGTCGAAAAAAACCGCATATACAAAGGATAATGGTAAAGCGAATTCACGATCGTTCCTTTTTCTACAATTAAATAAGTAAGATTGTTTTTCTTGGCTTCAAGCGCACAATTCAATCCGATTGGTCCCGCTCCAATGATGAGTAAATCTAAAATTTCCATAATGCAAAGGTACTTGTACCATAATAAAATGGCGATTTTTCAAAATAAATTATTAATCCAAATTTTTCTTAAACATTCCCGGCTTATAATTGGTGATGAAAACGCCTCCAATAATTAAAATGGTCGCAACCAGAAAAAGGATGCTAATTGGCTCACTTAAAACTAACCAACCCAGAAAAATCGCAATAATCGTGTTGACATAAGAAAGGATTGCAATTTGACTCGCCGTGATTTTTTTCAGCGCGGAATGAAACGCTACAAAAGCAATAATAGAACCAAATACTGCCAAATAAACCGTAGCCAAAATACTTTTTAGACTCCACGAAGAAACCTCGATGTGATCAGAAACAAGGAAACCAAAAATAATTTGAACTACTCCTGCGAAACTGAACTGATAAAAAAGATTGAGAGAAATATTCTCCGGTTCATGATTGATTTTCTTGGTATAAATGGTTCCAAAAGACCATCCAAAGATGGCGATAAAAATATAGATCACGCCGTTTCGGTATTCCGGATTGAGCAAATCCTGAAGTCCGTCTTTGAAGATGAGTACAATTCCCGCAAATCCAAGCAAAATCCCAATCATACCGCGAAAACTGAATTTCTGAAGATTAAAAAAAATGCTTAAAATAAAAACCAGAAGCGGAGATGTAGAACTAATCAAAGAAGCCAAACTGCTCGTTAAATGCTTTTCGGCAACTGTTGTCATTCCGTTTGCGACAATCAACATTAAGGATGCGAGAATGATTTGATTGCCATAATTTTTCCAGCCGATCCATTTTAATTTTTTGGAAAAAAGCAGGATGAGCAACAAAATTGCACCGGCTAATAACTGGCGAATTCCTGCCACAAACCACGGCGGAATCGTTTCTACCGCAATTCTGATTCCTAAAAATGTCGTTCCCCAAACCAAGGCCACGGTAATTATTGCAAGTACTAATTTGGGATCTTTGAACATTAAAAAATGATGTTTGGTAAGGTGAAAAATCAATTTTTGAAAAACACGTGGTGAGTTTCGGGAACAAAGGTAGAATTTTGAACCGATGAGTCCTAAATATTGACCGTTTTTTTAGGAAGAATTTATTGCACCGATTGCTGCATTTTTCAGTATTTTTGAGGGCTGCATTATCATAAAAAAATGGTGGTTTTTAAAGATGGGAATTGAAATAGAACGGAAATTTTTAGTTAAAAAAGAAAATTGGAACCAACTCGAAAAACCTCGCGGGGAAAATTTCCGTCAAGGTTATTTGCTTACCGATCCAAAGAAAACTATTCGGGTAAGACAAACTTCTGACAAAGGTTTTTTAACGATCAAAGGAATTTCGGTGGGTGCAACACGAGCCGAATATGAGTATGAAATTCCTTTAGAAGAAGCCCAAGAATTGTTGGATCAATTTGCAGTTTCCGAACTTTCAAAAATCAGATATAAGATTTCTGTGGACCATCATATTTGGGAAGTGGATGTTTTTTTTGGAGAAAATGAGGGATTGATCGTGGCAGAAATTGAACTGAAAAGTGAAGACGAAAGTTTCAAAATTCCCGATTGGATTGCGCAGGAAGTTACCGCAGAAGAAAAGTATTTCAATTCTAATCTAACTTTAAATCCTTATAAAAATTGGGAATTGTAGTCCGATAAATTCTAATTTATTTCCTCATAAAATTTTAGAAAAAATATTTTTACCGCATTCCGATAATTATCGGAAGAGGCAAAATAGCAATTCGAAAAATAAACATATTAAAAGTTGGCAACAGCGAAATGTATTTTTAAATCGATTTTGCAGGCTTTTGAGTCACTTGAAAAGCGATCTTTTGTTTGGTCACTTCCGATAATTATCGGAATGCGATAGAACATTATTATCTGGTAGAAAAAATTGAAGTTCAACGGAAAACTAAAACCGTACTTTTGCAACACGATGCAGAAAAATCAAATCATCATCATTGGAGCTGGTCCGGCTGGATTAATGGCTGCACAAATTTTAGCGGAAAAAGGTTTTGAAGTTCATGTTTATGAGCAAAACAAAGCAGCGGCAAGAAAATTTTTAGTCGCCGGAAATGGAGGCTTTAATTTGACGCACAGTGAAGAAATTGATCAATTCGTTGAAAAATATGAATCATCAGAAATTCAAAATTTAATTAAATATTTTGATAATCAGCAAGTAATTCAATGGCTTTCTGATCTTGGGATTACAACATATATCGGAAGTTCCGGCAAGATTTTTCCGACAAAAGATTTCAAACCCATTCAGGTTTTAAAAGCTTGGTTAGATCGTTTGACGTTTTTGGGAGTTACGATTCATTATGATTATACTTTTAAAGATTTTGATGATTCTTCAGTTTTTCTTAAAAATAATGACAATGATGTAATCGTCAAATATTCAAAATTAATTCTCGCAATGGGAGGCGGTTCCTGGAAAAAAACCGGGTCTGATGCAAAATGGGTGGAAACTTTAGCCGCAAAAAACATTGAGATTATTCCTTTGCAATCCGCAAATTCTGGTTATAATACTCCGAAAAAATATCACTTATTGCAAGGACAATATTTGAAAAACATTAAAGTTTTTTTTGAAGATCACAGTAAAATTGGCGAAATTGTCTTTACCAAATACGGCATTGAAGGAAGTCCGGTTTACTACCTGAATCGCTTCACCCGAAAACATGATTTCCCTATAGTGATAGAAATTGATCTGAAGCCAAACTTATCAGAAGATGAAATTGTAGCGGAATTGAAAAGTTCTGACAGAATCAGTCCGATTTTAAAAAAGAAATTGAAATTATCAACCACTGCGTTGAATCTGCTAAAAACATTAGACAAAGAAACCTACACCGATGTCGAAATTTTAGCAAAAAGGATTAAAAAATTTCCGATTGAAGTTTTAAGTTTTCGGCCAATTGACGAGGTGATTTCTACTTCGGGCGGAGTTGCATTTTCAGAATTGAATTCCTTTTTTGAATTGAAAAAATTTCCAAATGTTTTCTGCGCAGGAGAAATGATCGATTGGGAAGCACCAACTGGAGGCTATCTTTTGCAGGCTTGTTTCAGCACGGGATTTTTTGTTGGGAATGCGGTTGCAGATTCTCTAAATTTATAAATTCGGGATTTATTTTCTTACCTTTAACCTTTAAAATTAATTGAAAAAATGGTCGGAATAATTATGGGAAGCCAAAGCGATTTGGCAATTATGGAACAGGCAGCGAATTTTTTGAAATCACTCGAAATTCCTTATGAATTAACAGTCGTTTCCGCGCATCGAACACCAGAAAGAATGTTCGATTACGCAAAATCGGCAAAATCTCGTGGCTTAAAAGTAATTATTGCAGGAGCAGGAGGCGCTGCTCATCTTCCTGGAATGGTCGCAAGTTGCACCACATTGCCTGTAATTGGAGTTCCTATTTTATCCTCAAACTCCATTGATGGGTGGGATTCTGTTCTTTCTATTTTACAAATGCCATCAGGAATTCCGGTTGCAGCGGTTGCATTAAATGGTGCAATGAATGCTGGAATTTTAGCGGCGAAAATTATTGGAAGTGCAGATGAAAAAATCTCAAAAAAATTAGAAATTTATCAAGATAGTTTGCAAGAGAAAGTTTTGGGAACAGTTACCGAAATTCAAAAGAAACATCCGAATCATTTTGATCTGTAAATAAATGTCAAAAAAAAAGACTTCAAGCGAAGTCTTTTTTTTTTTTAATTTCTATCTTTCTAATTTGCCAGTGCAGATTTTATTTCTTTAAAAATACCAACCTGCTCCATACACCATTTCATTTTTTCGTAGGTTCTTTTAATATCATGATCCAAACCGATTGACATTCTGATCAATCCTGGTGAAAGTCCCATTTCTTTCTGTTCCGCTTCCGGTATTTCCGAGGAAGTTGAACTTCCCGAACAGGAAAATAATGTTTTATAAAAACCCAGACTTACCGCCAAATATCCTAAATTTTCTTTCTGCATCAGTTCCATAAGTTCGTTGGCTTTTTCCGTTGTTTTCACATCTAAAGTCAACAATCCACCGAAACCGTATTCTTCATTCATCATGCTTTTGAAGAGCTCGTGCTGTTTGTGGCTTTTCAATCCGGGATATTTTACGGTCAATCCATCTTTCTCAAACTGTTCTGCCAAATATTGCGCATTTTCGCTGTGTTTTTTGATTCTGATATGAAGGGTTCGTAAATTTTTCAAAATACTTGCCGCCCGAAAACTGTCTAAAGTCGGTCCCAACAACATACACGCACCAGAATTCACATCTTTTAAATCATCAATAAATTGCGAACTTGCGCACACCACACCTGCAACCGCGTCACTGCTTCCATTGATAAATTTGGTCAAACTGTGAATCGTAATATCCGTTCCCAAAACCTGCGGCGAAACAGAAAGAGGCGAAAAAGTATTGTCAACAATGAGTTTTAGGTTGTGTTTTTTAGCAATTTTTGACAACTCCCGCAAATCGGCAATTTCTAGAAGTGGATTGCTTACTGTTTCGCAAAAGAGAATTTTGGTATTTTCGGTAATGGCAGCTTCCACTTTTTCTAAATTGGTGATATCTACAAATGAAGTTTGAATATTGAAACCCGGCAGAAAATTTTTCATAAAAGCATACGTTCCGCCATAAATCGTGCGGCTCGAAATAATATGATCTCCGCTTTTGCAGAGTTGAAGCAGGGTAGAAGTAATTGCGCCCATTCCAGAAGCGGTTACATTTGCACTTTCGGTTCCTTCCATTTGTGCTAAAGCTTCGCTCAAATAAAGATTACTCGGTGTAGAATGTCTGGAATACAAATAGCAACCTTCTGTATTTCCTTCGAACGTATCGAACATGGTTTTTGCGGAGAGAAAAGTGTAGGTTGAACTGTCTGAAATGGAAGGGTTTACTCCTCCGAATTCTCCGAAATATTGCAAATCCTGAATTTTATTTGCGGCATTAAATTGTTCCATGAGTTTTGTTTTATATTTGGATAAATATCTGCACTTTCAAACTTGAATACAATATTTATCTAATAATTTAGAAAATAAATCTAAATAAGTTTATATTATTGGATTTAAAATCTATATTTGAAAATTAACTTTTAGAAAAACCGAAAACAATTCTACGTATGCTTGATTCAAAAGATAAAAAACTCCTTGTTTTACTTCAAAATGATGCGAAGAAAACCACCAAAGAACTCGCTTCAGAACTCGATTTGTCGGTAACTGCAGTTTTCGAAAGAATCAAAAAATTAGAAAAGCAACAAATCATCAAACGGTACGTCGCGCTCTTGAATCCAGAGAAAATTCAGAAAAACTTTATCGTTTTATGTCATGTGAAACTTGTACAGCACAAAAAGGAATATATTTCTCAGTTCGAAAAAGAAATCACTCAATTTCCCGAAGTTTTAGAATGTTTTCATGTTTCCGGTGATTCCGATTATATTTTGAAAATCTGTGTAAAAGACATTCAGGAATACCGCGAATTTATGGTGAGTAAACTAACGAATCTGCAGCATATTGCAAGTACGCAAAGTTCTTTTATGATCAAGGAAGTGAAAAATTCTACCGTGATCGAACCTTAATTTATAGTTTAAATATTAAATTTTCTGACAGAAATTCAGTCGTCTCGAGAATGAAATTTAACTAATAATTATCAAAAGTAGATAGAAGAGAATCGTTGTTTATATTTTTGGAACAACCACAAATAAGCCGCACCAAATTCCCGCGACCAATACGTTTCAGAATGGGTGCCGTCTTCATCGAATTTGGTTCTAATGTTCGTTGCAGGAACTCCTTTTTTAAGTAAAATGGGGATTATTTTTTGAATATCTGAAACCATATCTTCCGACTCTTTGGTTCCGCTGAGAAAATAAAATTGGGTAGATTTTAATTTTTTTACATTTTTATTCAGATAGAAATTCAAATCTTTAAAATTAAACCAAAAACTTGGGCTGAAAATTCCCAGTTTCCCAAATTTATCTGGATATTTCACACCTGCATAAAAAGAAATCAAGCCACCCATCGAACTTCCAATAAGCGCCGTGTTTTTTGCTTGTGGTAAAGTCCGGTACGTTTTATCGATGTAAGGTTTCAGGGTTTTTGCCAGAAATTCCGTGTATGCATCGCCTTTTCCACCACCGTATTTTTCATTTTTCCAGGGAGAATATTCATCAATTCTTTCCGCGCCGCCATTTTCAATTCCTACCACAATTGCAGTTGGTTTTCCGTCTTTGAATAATTGATTCAGCGTTTCATCAACCTTCCATTCACCGGAAAAAGAAGTAACGTCATTAAATAAATTTTGCGCATCCTGCATATAGAGTACAGGATATTTTTTGCGGGAAGTGGAATAATCCGGTGGAAGATAAATCCAGATTTTGCGCGTGGTTTTTAATTGAGGAATGTTGAAGTTTTCGCTTAAAACCCTTACGTTATCAGAAGCAGTGTTTTTTTTAGCGACGGTTTTTTCCCAGGAAATAATTTGGTTTTCAATGGTTTGAGCGATTTCACTAATCACCACTTTTCTGTTGTCTAGCTTATTTCCGTTTTCATCGCCTTCTGAAGTTTCCCAGTTTCCCTGCGTGAATTTGTATTCTACTGTTCCTGCGTTTTTAGGAATTTGCATCGTAAAATTTCCGGAACTGTCCTTTTTTAGTTCAAAATCCGGATCGCCTGGATTCCATTTATTAAGAGAACCTACCAAAAAAATTCTGGCATTTTCCGGCGTATCTTTTGGGAGCGACGTGATTTTGATGAAGACCTGACTATTACAACCTGTACTGATCAACATCAGAAGTATAATGCAGATTTTGATCTTAGAAGTGCACATTTTCAAAATTTATTTCTGAAAAAAATCCATCAAATCCATATAATTTTTTTGGTTTACGCCATGTCCGCTCATGTATTCCCGGAAACTGAAATAGCAACTCAAATCATACAGTAATTCTGCGCCCTTTTTCGCCCAGTCCAACGGAACTACAGCATCGTCGATTCCATGGGAAACAAAGAAACGCAAACGCTCCAATTTCTTTTTGTCTTTCACCATATTTTCCAACAGCTTTTCTTCCGGATAGCAACTCATACAAGCTATTTTAGAGAAAAGATCGGGGTAATTCAAAGCCAGTGCATAACTCAGAATTCCGCCTTGGGAAAATCCGGCTAAATGCGTTTCATTATCCGTCAAACCGTATTGATTGGAGATTTTCATAATGCTTTCCAGAATGGCTTCGAGTGATTTTTTCGCCTGCGGAACATCGATCCGGTTTTCTTCATTCATAAGATCAAGATCATACCATGAAAAGCCTTCATACTCCGTGTTAAAGGGCGCTCTGAAGCTTACAATCAACCAGTCTTCGGGCAAAGTGGGAACGAAGGAAAATAGATCCTGTTCGTTGCTTCCGTAACCGTGCAGTAAAATTAAAAGGGGCGTTTTTGAACTGATATTTTTGGGTTCCCGAAGGAGGTATTTTAAATCCATATCGCAAAGATATTCTATTTTTTTAGGAGCAACAAGCGTGTTTCTTCTTTGAAGATCCGTCCGGCTGTCCACTATATTTTTTTCTGTCATTGCAAACGGAGTGAAGTAATCTGTTACGACTTTTCGTAATCGCAATGAAAGAAAAAAGATGCCGTTTCCATCCGGGCTAAAAGAGCGGGCATTTTGTTTTTCGAAATTGGACCAAAAAAAAACCGAGCTTCAACTCGGTTTCTAATTTCTTAATGTTCTCTTTTTACTACTGTAACTGGATTCAGTTTGATGAGTTTCATTTTGTCCAGCAAAATCATAATGTAATACGTGACGTCAATTTCGTGCCATCTTACACCACCAAAATTTGCTCTTCCGCCGTGTTTGTGGTGATTATTATGATATCCTTCACCCATCATTAACCAGTCGAAACGGAAAAGATTTTTGGAAGTATCAGAAACTTTAAAATTCGTGTAGCCATAAATATGCGCAAACCAGTTAATGATCACTCCATGAATCGGCGCCATCATGTAAGCAACCGGAAGCAAAAGCCATTGCCACCAAGCCGTTGCGAAAAAATAGAAAAATGCAGTATAGGCAATTCCCCAACCGATTCTGGATCCCCAGGAACTTGCGAACTTATCGAAACCTTCCCACTGGGGAACATTTTTTGTGAACTTATCCTCTATGATTGCCTTCTGAGCGTTAATGTCTGCGTAAATTTTCTTCGTACGCCACATCATTTTGAACAGATTATCGTCGTATTTCGGGGAGTGCGGATCTTTTTCCGTGTCTGCAAAAGCATGGTGCATTCTGTGCATTACGCCGTATCCATAAGCGGAAAGATAGTTGGATCCCTGCGTGATCCACGTTAGGATAAAACATAGTTTTTCCCCAAACTTAGACATTTTAAAAGTTTGATGCGCGGCATAACGGTGCAGAAAAAACGTCTGAAAAAACAGTCCGGAATACCAGAGAACGATGATGAATATAATAATTGTCATTGAAAAATTTATTTATTTAGTGTAAAGATATACGAATTACCTTTCATATTGGTTTGATTAAGAGAATTTAACGCTGAATTACATAGTTAATTTGGTACAGATTTCTTTTGTCATTCTGAACGCAGCGAAGCGGAGTGAAGAATCTCCTATTGTTTTAAGAATCTTTTTCTAATAATCGTTCAGATTCTTCCTTCGTCAGAATGACAGAAAATCAAATCGCTTTTACGATGAAGTAATTTTTCTTTCCTTTTTGGAGTAATAAAAATTTTCCGTCGATGAGATCATTCTCTGCAACTTCGAAAGTTTCGCTTACTTTTTCTTTATTAATGGAAATGGAATTTCCCGCCAATTCGCGTTTCGCTTCTCCTTTTGATTTTAAAAATCCGGATTTTTCAGAAATTAAATCAATAACGTTGCTTCCTACAACTTCAGTTTTTGAAATTTCTATTTGGGGAACACCTTCGAAGACTTCCAGAAAAGTGTTTTCATTTAAATTCACCAAATCTTCTGCGGTAGAACGACCAAATAAAATCTCTGAAGCTTTCACGGCTTTTTCAAATTCTTCCTGATTGTGAACCCAAACCGTCACTTCTTCCGCCAGTTTTTTCTGTAATTTTCTTTCGTGAGGTGCAGTTTGATGTTCGCTAATTAAATTTTCAATTTCTTCTTTGCTTAAAAAAGTATAGAATTTAATGAATCTTTCGGCATCAACATCAGTTGCATTGACCCAGAATTGGTAGAATTTATACGGTGAAGTTCTTTTTGGATCCAGCCAGTAATTTTCTCCACTTTCAGATTTTCCGAATTTTGAACCGTCGGATTTTGTGATCAAAGGAACGGTTAAAGCAAAAGCTTCTCCCTGAACTTTTCTACGAATCAGTTCTGTTCCGGTGGTGATATTTCCCCATTGATCGGAACCGCCCATTTGCAATCTGACGTTTTTTTCTTTGTACAAATGCAAGAAATCGTAGCCTTGTAATAATTGGTAAGAAAACTCGGTAAAAGACATTCCTTCTGCGCCGCCTTCTCCGGTAAGTCTTTTCTTTACAGAATCTTTCGCCATCATGTAGTTCACGGTGATGTTTTTCCCTACTTCACGGATAAATTTCAGGAAAGAAAATTCCTTCATCCAATCGTAGTTGTTAACCAATTCTGCGCTGTTCGATTCGGTTCCGTCGAATTTCAAAAATTGGGAAAGTTGACCTTTTAAACAGGAAACGTAATGATTAAGGGTTTCTTCATCCAAAGCATTTCGCTCGCTGGATTTTCCGGATGGATCACCAATCATTCCTGTTGCACCGCCCACCAAAGCAATTGGTTTATGACCATGTTGCTGAAAATGTGCTAAAATTTTAATCTGAATTAAACTCCCGATGTGCAGAGAATCTGCGGTAGGATCGAAACCGATGTAGGCCGTAGTGATTTCTTTGTTCAGTTGTTCTTCGGTTCCGGGCATCATGTCGGCAAATAAGCCGCGCCATTTTAATTCTTCAATAAAAGGATTCATTTTCTCGCAATTTTTTCAGGGGCAAATATAGGGATTTTGAGGGGAATTTTTTAGCTTTTAAACGACAAAGCACAAAGTTATTTGTAGTGGTATGGAGATTAAATCCTTTAAAAAAAATATAAAAAAGTACCGCTTATTCGATCGTTTTGCTTTCCTAAAATGAACTTGAGAGCACATCATTTCCATTAATTTTTAAAAGCTTAATTTTGCACCCCGAAATAAAGATATTCAGATTATGAAAAGAATAGGGGAACACAGAAAACTTTTGGGAGTTGATAAAACTGCGACTTTAAAAGATTTAAAAACGATCTACCGAAATACGATGAAAGATTCTCATCCCGATAAATTTGTCAATGATGAAGCGGGTAAACTGGAAGCAGAAGAGAAAAGCAAATCTATCATTGAAGCCTATCATTTTTTGGTAAGCATCAATCCGGAGACGCAGGAGAAATACAAAGAAGAATACACCGAAACCATTTCAAAATCGAATATTCAGGATTTTTATTTGGAGAAATCTATCTTGAAAGTGCAGCATTTGAATGGGAAAATGTTCGAATACATCGGTGTTCCAAGAAATACCTACATCAAAATGGTGAATTCTGATTCGCCGAGTCGTTTTGCCAGAAGACACATCTACGGCAATTTTATTTACCGAAAAGACGGTGAAGTGATGGTGGAGTAATTTCTGATCGTTTTATAACAAATACAATTACCGCTTAACCTTTTCAAGGTTCCTTGAAAAGGTTAGTTAACAAAGCACAATTTCAATTGAGATTGTGTTTTTTTTTGGTTAGTAAAAAATTTTAAGAATGAATACAATAAAATAATATTAAAAATCAATAATATTTTGAGATCATTATTGAGTATATCACAAATTTTTATTAATTTTATTCTTAATTAACAATCTAAACACAAACAAGATGGCAAATTTAACAAACAATCGCCTCAACATCGTGGCGACAGAAGCACAAATCACCGCTGCAAAAAATTCACTGGTTCAGTTCGACGCTCAATTTCCGTTTCTGATTGGATTAACTGTAGAGGAAAAAACTACGCTGCCCGCAATTAATGTAGATAATAAAATTTTTACAGAAGATGCGATTAATGCAGCAGTGAATAACATGGATATGTTGCCGGGTTACCTTTCTGTAAGCGGAGTACAGACTGACATGAAGCTCTTCAATCAATTGGATGAACTGGTTCCGATGGTAAGAAAGCAGCTGGAAAAATTAGAAGATACCCGATTCTTGGCGGGCAGCGAAGCCTATACTACGGCACTCATGATCTACAAATTATTTGGAGCTGCTGCAGAATCTGGCATTCCGGGTGCAGATGCGATCGTGGCTCAACTCCGCGAGCGGTTTACTTCTAATGGAAATACGCCGAATAACCCGCCGGTAAATCCAAATCCTTAAAAATTTTTTTAAACTATTTACATTTAAACGCTTCTTTCGGGAAGCGTTTTTTTTGCTTTTAGTGGTTCAAATACCTCACCTTATTGGCAAACTCAACCAATAAACTTGGTTGTTTTACTATAAAAAAGGGTAAACTTAACCAATAGAATAGCTTTAATCAACCAATAGACTTGGTTGTTTTTCTATAAAATAGAGTAAACTTAACCAATATACTTATTGATTTCAACCAATAGACTTGGTTGTTTTTCTATAAAATAGAGTAAACTTACCCAATAAACTTATTAATTTCAACCAACCAACTGATTTAAAATCTATGATTTATAGGAAAAAGTGATTATATTTGATAGCAACAAAAAAAATAAACACGATGAAAACACCTCAAAAATATTTGCAACGGAGCGAAGACGAGCACCCCGATGTGGGAAATTTTGTACAATGGTATATTTTGGAGCTGAACCTGAAAAAAAAGGATATTTCGGATGCCATGAAGATTCTTCCCACCACGCTGAATCAGTATTTTAAAAACCGCAGTATGCAGTTTGGCATTTTGTGGCGACTGAGCCAGGCGATGAAATTTAATCTCGTCATGGCGATTGGCGAGAAGTTGAATATCCCGTTTGAAACCAAAGTAGAAAAAGAACTGCGCACGGAACTCGCCGAAAAAGTGGAGCGAATTAAGGAGCTGGAAATGGAGGTGGGGATTTATAAGAGGTTGGTGGAGCGGTGAGGTTCCTTGGTAGGAAGATTTTAAATTGTAATATAACGTTTTGCGGCTTGGCGAAGGTGGCGATTTTACCACAAATGTTCATACGAAGCACACACTTCAAATTTACGAAAAACTGTCATACGAAGTACTAAACCGCCACTTTTGCCAAACCGCTGTTAGTGGCTGGGCTTCTTTGTTTTCCGTCTGTCAGCAACATTTTTTGTCCTGCTGAATTGGTGGACAAGCAACACTTCCGTAACTGCAATAAACACAACAGTCGCCTTGCTTTGGTTTAAGCACTTGTTTGCATTTTTCACATTCGTAAAAATATTGGCAAGCGTCTGTCGGCATTGTTTCTTCTTTCTTGTGTCCACAGTTGGGGCAAGTAATTGTTGATTGTAATTTGATTTCCATTTGATTTTATTTTTTGTCGGTTACAGAATATCCTGTTGAGTTTATTGCTTTTTCGATTTCAGAAATATTTGTTTTTGAGTTGTCAAATTCTACGATTGCGTTTCCTTTTTCGTAGGAAGCGTTTGAACTTATTATTCCTGTCAATTTATTTACTTCGTGATTTACGTGTTCGCCACAACTTGCACAAGTCATTCCGGTAATCGTAAATTCTACTTTTTGAATATTGGATTTGTCCACTACTATGATTTGCTTTTCTGTCTTTGGGTAGAAAATGCTTGAGTAGTATGGAAAGGCAAGCATTACGATTGCAAATGCTGTTACTATTCCTAAAAACATTTTTGACTGAATGAATTTTGGTTTTTCTTCTGTTTCACAATTGCAGTCAATTTGCTTTTTAGGTTTTAACTTTTGATACCAAGCAAAACAAAGAACCAAAATTGTCAAACCGATAAAATATGGTCGGAAAGGTTCAAGCCAAGAAAAAGTTGAAGCAAGTCCGCTTGTTCCTGCAATGAGAGCCAAGACAGGTGTAATGCAACACAATGAAGCTGCAATTGCTGTTAAAAGTCCTGCTCCGATTAGTTTGTTGTCTGTTTTCATAATGTTTCTAATATTTTGTTTTCGTCAAGTATTTTGAAAAACGGTTTCAGCATTTTTTCATACTCTTTTGTCAATGAGTAAAAAATGGTTTGTGCTTCACGTTCGGTTTCAATGAGCTTTCTGTCTTTGAGTTTTCGTAAGTGTTGCGAAACTGCTGAAATTGTCATACCAAGAATATCGCTTATATCACAAACACAAAGTCGTTTTTCTTCATAAAGTAGAAATAGAATTTTCAGTCTTACGTTGTTTCCTGCCAATTCAAGTCCGTTCGATAAATACTCAAACGAGCCGTTAAGTTCTGAAACTCGGTCTTTACAGCGGTTTATTTGTTTAATGTCCGCTTGTTGTCTTATGCAAGAATTATTGTCCATAAGGCAAAGGTAGTCAATTTGTTTATTTAAGCAATTACTAAAATACAAAATATCAAAAAGTACCCGATTTGTCTGTCGGGTTGTGTCGTCATAGCCTTGCCACTAACGTTCCGCGTATTGGCGATGGTGCGGCTTTAACGCGGAAACTTTTTTATTATAAACTAAACTTCGAAACATCTAAAATAGTTAAGCTTGCGATTACTCCGCACTATTGCCAATACGCTGTTACCTACAGTTTTTATTTCGAGTATCTGATTGCTTTATTTAATTCAATAGGATTATTATGTTTTAAAATATACTCTTGTTCACTTTTAATCTTTGGTATTAAATCATTCGCATTTGTATATCTCACTCCGTTATCATCGTAACTTTTTGTAGTTCCATTTCTTAAACCTTCACGTATTAAATAAAGTGGATCATTGTAATATTCGATTTTCTTTTGTAAATAAATTTTTTCAGTTACAGGTATTGGCTTGCTGCCATATCTAATTTCTAAAAAATTTGATGTATCATAAGTTTCGTCTAAATTTTGGTTTTTAACGAACGAAAAATCGAATTGATTTTTATCGTCATAAAGCAATACGATTAAACCTGGTAAACCTCGAAACTTATATGGACCTTCTGAAAATAAAATATTTTTAGTAAACCAAGCCGTCCATTTTCTTCCGCCAAATTTAGTTGTTGCTTTTTGGATATCGAATCCTTGATATTTTTTAGTTTCAGTTGTTAAATTCCATGAAATACTGTCTTCTGTTGGGTAAGAATATACTTGAAACTGAAGCATAACAAAGTTTGTATTTTTGTTAGAGTTTTTCTTTCGTATTACAGGAATTTGGTCTGTCCAATTTGTATTCTGCGAATTAAATTTTTTATTTATTGAATCCTTTTCTAAAAACGCATTGTCATAATATTTAGTTTCAGTCGGATTAACGTCCAACACCATAAGTTTCTTTAAATAATCGTTTTGCGTTGAGTCAGATTTATATTTTAGTTCATAAAAAAATCTATGAGTTTGCGCTGAACTCACTCCACAAATAAAAACGAAAAGGCAATAAATTGTTTGCTTTAAAAATTTTTGCATTGGATCTCTTATTTTAAAAACGGTTTTGTAAAATTGTAGGTAACGTCAGTCTGTGAAAAAACCTCCGTTTATTTTAATCAAAAATAGGTAAAAAATTTCAATAATTTGGGAAGAAATTCGTATATTTAATGATGCAACACATCACTGGAATTGCCCGCAATCAAATGGTTTTTACGAGTTTAGAAGATTCGATTTCGGAAGATAATCCGGTTCGCTTTATCGATGCTTTTGTGGAGAATATCGATTTAAAAGCCTTGGGTTTTGAACTTCGAACCCCGAAAACGGAAGGAAGACCGAGTTTTAATACGCAAATCTTTCTCAAAATCTATTTGTATGGCTATCTCAACGGACTTCGCAGTTCA
The DNA here is from genome assembly GCF_900156725.1 of Kaistella chaponensis. GTDB lineage: Bacteria > Bacteroidota > Bacteroidia > Flavobacteriales > Weeksellaceae > Kaistella > Kaistella chaponensis. The sequence continues at coordinate 67,609 of NZ_FTOI01000015.1, forward strand.
CGGAAACTCGAAAAAGAGAGTATTCGCAATATTGAATTGCAATGGCTTTTGTTCGGACTTACACCCAATTACCACAGCATTTCTGATTTTAGAAAAGACAATGCGTCGGGTTTAAAAAAGCTCTTCAAAGTTTTTGTTTCCTTCCTGAAAGATGCTGATTTAATTGCCGGCGAAACCATTGCCATCGATGGTACCAAAAGCAGAGCTCACAATAGTAAAAAAGCGAACTTCAACCAAAAAAAGTTGGATCGACATTTGGCTTATATTGAAGAAAAAACGCAGGAATATTTGGATGAACTGGCTCGGAATGATGAACTTGAAAAAAGCACTACAATCACCCATATTCAAGAAAAAATAGAACGTTTAAAAAAGAATAAACTGCACTACGAAGTCTTAGAAGAAAAACTAAAAGCGAGCGGCGAACCTCAAATCAGTACTACCGATGAAGATTCCAGAGCCCTTTTGGTTCAAGGGCAAGTGGTAGAAGTGAGTTATAATATTCAAGCCGCTGTTGATGCTCAATACAATTTGGTTGTGGCTACACACACCATTAATCGTAATGATAGAAATGCTTTAAGCGCAAT
>NZ_FTOI01000009.1 GCF_900156725.1 Kaistella chaponensis
ACTTGTTTTTGTAAATTAGCATAAACAAAAACATTCGCCTAACTGTCGGTTTTGCGAAATGCTTCGCACTTCGCAAAGCCGACGGGCGTTATCTGCAAATTAAAAAAAACACCTATAAAAGTACCAAAATATTAAATAAATTTCTATTTTTAATATTCATAAATTTCAAACATTAAATCTAGAAATTTTCAATTTATAAATTAAGTAATTATGAGCAAAAATTTATTTCAAGCGATCGCCGATTTAGCGAATTCATTAAGCGGCATGGGTAGGAAAACCAGTGGAAAAGGTGTCGCAGATTATTTGAATACTAACAATCACAAGACACAAACCGGAGGCAATTACTCTGGAAAAAGAGGCACTTATAAAACAATTGCTGATGCTCAAAAGCATTTCTCAAAAAGTGGAGATGCAAAAACGGCAAGTAATATTGCGAATACTTTGGTTTCGAAAGATAAAAATCCCGCTTGGGTCGCGAAGAAAGACAGATCTTAAAAGAAACTATATAATGGAAATACTATTTGAGGGAACATGTCCTCATTGTGCAAATCATTCCAGTTTTTTCTTGCCTTCGGCTGGACAGACAATTGGATCAATAATAAAATTTGTAGTTATGATTGGTTCGGATGTATTGAGTCGCCAAAATCCAATCTCAAGATATGTGGGAGATGATGGACAATTAGGTAGATGCGCGAAGTGTAACGAAGTGGTTTTAAAATGTCCTAAATGTGATCATATAAATAGAAGATTTTATGAGGACAATGTTTGTTGTGAATGTGGTAAAGCATTTATCCATCCTTAAACATTGCGTTAATACTAAAATAATCTGCAGATAACAAAGTATTTCTGCAAGCGGGTATGAAGTTTTCATCGAAGATTTTAGCGATTAATTAAGTTTTTAGCAAGTAGAAAGTTTTCGTATTTTTATCCCGCCTGCAGAAATACCCAACCGTTAGCTGTAATGCTAAAAAAAACGTAACAAAATGAAAATCAAGTTATTTATATTAATTTTTAGTTTTTCTATTTGTAAAATTTTTGCAACTGCTCAAACGCCAGACAAAATCATAATTGACGAAAAGCAGTTTGATTTGTTAAATAATCCACTAGAACAGTTTTTTAAAATACATCCTGAATTAGATCCAATTTATGGAGGGAAAATCAAAATGTTTAATAAATATAGAAATAAACCTATTCCAATTCAATTTTCTACAGGAAATTATCGAGGATATATTGCAACTTTTAAAATTGAAAATAATTTTTTAAAGTTGTTTGATATTAAAATTCAAAATATAGAGTCTGAAAAACGCGAATATATTTCTGTTTATAAAGAATTGTTTGGTGACAAACAAATTAGCCTTAACTATAATGGAATTTTAATAATTCCAACTGGGGACTTTCTTGACTCTGCAAACTTTGGTTATTCCTATCTATTCAGTAAATACCAATTAATGACGATAAAGAATGACAATATTGAAAGAAGTAAAGAAGTAACAAAGGATGAATATTTGAAATTCAAAGTAATCCAGTTTGTTTAATATAAAAAAACTGCTGATTATCAGAATGAAGTTAAGGAGTATTTTGAGAACTGGAAAACTGAAAAAGAGATAGAATTATCAAGAAAAAATACGAAAAACTTAACTAAAAGGGAGATTGCCGAATTACATAAGGAATATATAAATGCTCCTAAATCCGAATTTATTGATAATTTTCTTTTTGTAACAAAAAACCTGGACTTTGTCATAGTTGACTACTAAAAAAGCACTACAGCTAACAGAATATTTCTACAAGCGGGTATGAAGTTTTAATAGCCAGATTTCTACGCTCCGCACAATCTCCGCCTTTGAACCATCACAAATCAACAAAACCCCCAATTCAATCAAATGAATTGGGGGTTTTCTAAAAAATATCATTTATACTTTTGCTCGTTTAAAGGTACAAAAGTTTTTTTCTTCTTTTGCGGTTAAAAAAAATCTATAAGTTTTGTCCTTCACCGTGCAATCTTTTCCAGATCGCGTCTTTCAGTTCCATAATTCCTTCCTGCGTAACGCCGGAAAAGAAAATGGGTTTGCGGTTTTCCGGAAATTCTTTGGCGATTTCAGCTTTTAACTCATCATCCAATAAATCAGATTTAGACACAGAAATTAAAAAATCTTTATCCATCAACTCAGGATTGTATTCTTTCAATTCATTTTCCAAAATTTTAAATTCCTGAAAATGACTTTCAGAATCCGCCGGAATCATAAATAAAAGAATAGAATTTCTTTCGATATGTCTCAAAAAACGGTGACCAAGACCTTTTCCTTCCGCCGCTCCTTCGATGATTCCCGGAATATCTGCCATTACAAAAGATTTGTAATTTCTGTAATCCACGATTCCTAAATTCGGAGCCAAAGTGGTAAAAGCGTAGTTTGCAATCTTTGGTTTTGCCGCAGAAACTGCTGCGAGAAGCGTAGATTTCCCTGCATTTGGAAAGCCAACGAGACCCACATCTGCCAAAAGTTTGAGTTCAAAAATCACAAAACCTTCTTCGCCATCTTCACCAGGTTGCGCAAAACGCGGCGTTTGATTGGTTGCAGATTTGAAATGTTCGTTGCCTTTTCCACCTCGACCACCATGTTTAATGATGATTTCTTGGCCATCTTCCAAAATTTCAGCGATGATTTCACCTTCTTCATTTTTGGCAATGGTTCCGAGTGGAACTTCAATATAAATATCTTCACCATAAGCTCCGGTCAACTGGTTTTTCATTCCGTTTTGACCTCTTTCAGCTTTGATGTGTCGGGTGTAGCGAAGTGGTAAAAGGGTCCATTCATGGGCATTCCCTTTCATGATTACGTGACCGCCTCTTCCGCCATCGCCACCATCAGGACCTCCTTTTGGAATATATTTTTCACGGCGAAGATGCGATGAACCTGCACCACCATGACCTGATTTACAATGAATTTTTACGTAATCGACGAAGTTTGACATTTTAATTTTTGTTTCGAGGTTCGTGTTTCGAGTTATTGTGAGAGCGAACCTCGTAACTCAAATCCCACAACTCCTTTTATTTTATTTTTTCTATTTCGGCAAAAAGCTTTTCAGATATTTCATCTATTTCTCCAACTCCGTTCACTTCAACATATTTGCCTTGTTGCTTGTAAAGTTCGGCAACTTCTGCCGTTTTTGCGTAATATTCTTTGATTCTATTTCTAATGATTTCTTCATTGGAATCATCTGTTCTTCCGCTCGTTTTACCTCTGTTTAGAAGGCGTTGTACTAAAATTTCATCCTCAACTACCAAAGAAATGCAGATTGAAATTTCATCATTTAAAACTTCTTTTACAATTTTCTCTAATTGCTCAGTTTGGTTTGTAGTTCTGGGATAACCATCGAAAATAAAACCTTTAGAATCACTGGGTTTTCTAACTTCATCAGTCAACATATCGGTGGTCACTTGATCAGGAACCAGTTCTCCTTTATCAATATATGATTTCGCGAGTTTCCCCAATTCAGTATCATTTTTCATGTTGTAACGAAATAAATCACCGGTAGAAATTTGTTTCAGATTAAATTTTTCAATTAAATTCTGAGCTTGTGTACCTTTTCCGCTTCCTGGAGGACCAAATAGAACGATGTTAATCATTTTTTACTGTTTGAATATTATGAGATTTGCTTCTTGTTATATTTCTTTTAAAAAAATCGAGTTATTCATTAATACGACCTTCTTCTAACTGATATAAATCTTTTAGGTTTCTTCCTAATTCATCATAATCTAACCCATATCCTAAAACGAATTTGTTCGGAATTTCTTTTCCAATGTAATCTAATTTAAATTCTTTCTTGTAAACATCAGGCTTTAAAAGAAAAGAAGCTAATTTTACTGATTTTGGTCTTTGGGTTTCTTTAAAATATTGAAATAGACTTTCTACGGTATTTCCCGTGTCTACAATATCTTCAACCAAGATGATGTGGCGGTCTTTAATGTCTTTCGTTAATTCCATTTTTTGATACACAATTCCCGTAGTTTGTGTTCCAGAGTATGAACTCATTTGTATAAATGCAATTTCGCATTTTCCGGGATAATGTTTTAATAAATCGGAAAAAAACATGATGACACCGTTTAAAACTCCAATAAATACAGGGGTTTCATCTTTGTAATCTTCGTAAATTTTCAGGGCAGTTGCTTTAACAATTTCCTGAATCTCCGCATCTTTTAGATAAGGAACAAATGTTTTGTCGTGAATTTGAACAGATTCCATATAATATTTTCAAAGTGCAAATTTAATGTTTTTTAAGGGATTTTTTGTATTTTAATTTTTTAGGGTTTTAATAATCATATTGTTGTTAAAAAAAATTATTTGTATTCAAATTTTTGCCCAAAACTTTTAATAACTCTATTTTTGTAGAAATCTAAAAAAAAGTAAAAATATGGCGACTTATGTGGTTGTTGGTCTTCAATATGGTGACGAAGGCAAAGGAAAAATAACAGATGTTTTGTCGGCAAAATCTGATTATGTGGTACGTTTTCAGGGAGGTGATAATGCAGGTCATACTGTTTACGCAGGTGAAGAAAAATTTGTTTTACACTTGCTTCCGTCGGGAGTTTTGCAGTGCAAAGGAAAATGTGTCATCGCGAATGGAGTAGTAGTGAATCCTAAAGCTTTTCTGAAAGAAATCGGACAAATTGAAGCGAAAGGAATGCGAACCGATCACGTTTTTATCAGCAGAAGAGCGCACGTAATAATGCCTTATCACATTTTGCTCGATACTTATCGCGAGGAAGAAGAAGAGGGAACTCACATTGGAACCACAAAAAAAGGAATCGGGCCTTGTTATGAAGATAAAATCGCAAGGGTCGGAATTCGAATGGTTGATCTTTTGAATCCTGAAGTATTGGCAGAAAAAATTAGAAAAAATTTAAAAATAAAAAATTCGCTTTTCGAAAAATATTTTGAAAAACCGACTTTAGAATTTGATGAAATTTACAGTGAATTTTTAGAATTAGGAGAAAAACTGAAAGACCGTATTGTTGACACCGAAGTAGAATTGAACCAAGCAATTCACGATGGAAAAAATATTTTGTTCGAAGGTGCACAAGCTGCAATGTTGGATATTGATTTCGGAACATATCCTTATGTGACCTCTTCTTCACCAACAACGGGTGGTGTTTGTTCCGGAGCCGGAGTTCCGCCAACAAGTCTTCAAAATTTAATCGGTGTTGCAAAAGCATACACCACAAGAGTTGGAGAAGGACCTTTTCCAACAGAATTGGATAATGAATTGGGTGAAAAAATCCGACAGATTGGTTTTGAATTTGGCGCGACTACAGGAAGACCAAGAAGAACAGGTTGGTTGGATTTGGTTTCGTTGAAACATGCAACGATGATCAATGGAATCAACAATTTAGTGATCACAAAACTGGATGTTTTATCAGGAATTTCGCCTATAAAAATTGCAACAAAATACAAAACAGAAGACGGAAAAATCATCGATTACTTCACTTCATCCACCACGAAATTATACAATTACGAACCGTTGTACGAAGAATTGCAAGGTTGGGATGAAGATTTAACTAAAGTTAGAAGTTATGATGAACTCCCAGAAAACGCAAAAAAATACATCGAGTTTATTGAAAAATATTTAGGAATTAATGTGTATCTCGTTTCTGTAGGACCAGAACGCAGCCAAAACATTATTCGAAAAGAATTATTTTAATAGAACTGATTCCAAAAAAAGAAAAGCTGGGAAGAATATTTTTCCCAGCTTTTTTTCATTTTAATTAAGAATACTTCTCGTACGCTTTTTGTAATTTCAGGTCATATTTATTTAATTTATAACTCGCTCCGTTATATTTTTGTGCTACTTTTGCCCAATTTCTATTTCTTAAATCAGTCATAATGTTGTTGGTTTCCAGGAATTTACCAAAAGCTTTTAAGTGTTCTCTTTCGTGAAGGTACATTTTGTCTACAAAATTTTGCACAGTAGGATATCCCAAACTCACTGCATGGTATCCCATAATTTGGAAACTTCCCCAAGAAGCAGAAGCTAAAGCGGCCTCTTTTATTTTGGGATCTGATTTGATTGCGATGGCTTGGTTGAGCCGGTCGTATTCTTTTACACCGCCTTGGTAAAAAGCTTTAGTCCATTTGGGATAGAGAACATTTTTGTTGGTTGAATTTAAAATAGTTTCAGGTTTGATGCCTCTTTTTTGAAGTTGCTGCCAAAAAACATGACCTTCAAATAGTATTTTTGGTTTACCATTGATGAGGAAACCTTTGCCAGAACTTTCTACCTCGTTAATCGCTTTTACTGCGGCCAATTCGAGATGGTGTTCTTTAGAAAAATTAACCAAATCTGATTCAGACAAAAATAGATTATTACTGCTGAATATTTTCGAACTTTTGTCGAATAAAACTTGCCATGTTTTCATTCCCACAATTCCGTCGCTTACGAGTGCGTTTTTTTTCTGAAAATCTTTTACTGCAGCATCTACTTCTAAGGTAAATGAATCAGAAATCTTTACGGCATAGCCTAGTTTATGTAGCATTTCGCAGAGGGTATAAACTTCCGGTGCTTTTGCTCGGTATTTTAAAGTAATCATTTTTTATAATTTTTTTTTGGTTTAATGAGCAGGTATTTTCGGCATTTTTTCGCAGACCATACCGATGAGGAAAAATGACTTAAATTGAATTTGTTTTCTTTGAAGTTTATACTCCAAAGTTATTGGATTGGTAGTGGGAACATTTATTTTGGCATCGAATGCGGCGTATTCATTAATTTTTAAACTGATATTATAGTCGCCAATTGGTAGCTTTTGAGAGATTGTACCATCCAGGTCAGTTTCAATATTAAAAATTCTGTTGGTTTCGTTATTACTATTGGTTCCAATGATAGAAATGCTGCACTTATAAACTGGCGCATTGTTTTTGTTATCAATAACCCGAAAAGTAACATTAGAAAGATTCTCAAATACTGGTAAATTTATGGGAACAAAGATCGCAGAAGTAAGCTTTATATTGGTGGGAAACGTTTTTGGTCTTATTGGGTCTGTTGCGAGAGGAGTTGCAACTGTTGTCCGCACAGGTTCAATTGGTTGTGGAGTCACCGCAGTAAAAATTTGTCTGGAAGTTAGTACCGTTCCCATTTTCATTCGATCTACTTTAATGGTATTAAAAACGGGTGTTACTGGATCACCAGTGGTGCTTTCAAAGATTTGTGGTCTTTTTCCCGGTATTTGTATGTTCACCATTTGTGGAGTAGCTTTTCTGGATAAGTACGAAAGCTGATCAGATTGTAAGATTTTTTTGTCCGTAACTACTTTTAGAAATCTTTCATTATTATTTTTGTTGATGAAGAGTTGCTGCTTCATAATCATGGGTCCAAAAAAGATTAGTTTATTGGGGTCATTCACATCTGCTGAATTAACAGAGGAATCCAGAATTATTTTCAGATTTTTGATGAGCATCATCGTTTTCGGAATCGCTGGAAGCTTAAATCCATCAGAAATTGTAACGCCATCCGAAATTGGTTTGCTTTCTTTCCATTCAAAGAAAGGGGAAAGCATAAAATTTTTGTTAAACCAAGATCTTTTAAGGTGTACAAAACTATAATCAACTTCTATGGCTTCAATTCCACTTTCATCATAATCAATGGATAAAATCTCGGAAGGTAAATTTTGGTTACCGCTTTTTGCCGCGAGATAAAGGGTTTCCATTTCCTGCTTATTGAGTTTTAAAGAGTTCCACCCAGATTCATTTTCCATAAAATCATAAGGAATAAAATTGATGTCGTGAATTGCAGAAAATGTAATGATGTCTGTTCTTTCTGCCGAATCGAAAGAGAATTTTGCATCACGTGACATCGCCAAATAAAGATCAGCATCAGAATTAGCATTTATTCTAACCAATTCTTTTTCGATGAGATCTTTGAAACCTCGAACTTTCCACTCAGACATTGCCAATTCTTTAGAATTATTAAGGCTTAAAAATTGATCTTTCCAGTTTGTTTTTTGGTCGTCAGTGTTTAAATCTTCAAAAGTTGAGAGGTGTTCTGTGATTTTTTGTAAGGCCAAATCATACGCAAGTCTGTATTTCTTGTAGCTTTTATATTCTTTGGTATCCGCGTTTTTTGAATCACTTAGAATGGCGCTTGAATTCACAGAAATCCGCATAAAATTTTGCTCAAAATCTCTAATATTACTGTATTCCAAAATATCCCGGTAAATATCAAAAAGTGCGGTATTTACATTGAGATCCCAAAAATAGGCGGAAATAGGCACCGAATTCAATTCATAAGAAATGTTTTGTTTTTTTAGAATAGATTCTGTTTTTTTCTGGTCATCATTGAGTAAAGAGGCCGGTTTCAGAAGTTCTAAATCTTCATTTTCGTACATGCGCAAGGAAGGACAGATCAAAGGAAGGTCATTTTCCATGGCGCCCCGAGAAACATAAATTTCCCTCAGTTTTTCGAAAACTGCGATATAATATTTCATGAGTTTTGTTTTTTTTTAAAATCAGCAGGAAAGAATTCTTTCCTGCTGATCTATGGATTTATGACTCAGTTGCGCTCACAAATTTTTTGATACTTGGATCAGTATTCGGGGATTTTGGTAGAATGCGACATTTGTAACCAATTATTGAAATATCGGGAGAACTTAATTCTCCATTCTTAAATTGAGAACTCGATTGAATATTGGTGTTGTCGTAAGAATATTTCGCACTTGAATTAAAAAATGGTCCGAAACTGAAACCGCCACCTGCATCGAAATGGGTTTTGATTTTAGAATAATTAGCAGACTGCGTGTTAAATTTAAAGGAAACATCTTTTACCATGATTAACTCCGTAATTAAAGATGATAATAAACCTTTCCCGTTTCCATCACTTAGAATATCCTTGTTAATGGACTGTGGTGAATTATTTGCTAATCTCCAATACTTAGATTCCAGGAAATTTTGATTGAGCCAACCTCGCGCAACTGCAACTTTTCCGATTTTGAAACTGAAACTGAAATCTTCACTGGAGAAGTTACTGTTCATACTGTCTCGATTAAAACTCGAACCTGCATTTCCTTTTACAAATAGGGCATTGAAACCGGCTTTTATAGAAGCTGCGTGTACTGAGTGGTTGTAGCTGCTTGAAGAGGCCATGGTTTTTGAATCAAATTTTGTCCAGCCCGATGAAAGTTGGATCGCTTCTGCAGGAATAGGTGAGGAGACAGAATAGTCGGTGAACTCTAAAATTTTGGTTCGCAAATTATTTCTATATTCTTTCTCGAGTCTCTTTTTTAAGGTGAGAATACTTTTTGCCTCCACTTCAGCAATATAATTTTGCATTTGCTCAACGGACTCCTTGAATCCCATTGAACTCCAGGCTTGAAGCGCCATGTCTTCGCGCTTTTTCATATTCTTTCCGTCAATGGAAATTTGTGCAGCAGCATCGGAATCTCCATTGTCTGCGGCGATTCGTATGGCGTTATTGGTTTCTAAAACATCGTTGTATTTAATCGCATATTCCAGATATTTTTTATACATCGGAGATACAAAGGTCTGCGTGATCATTTTCAAATTAGTATCACTTTCAATTTCATCTGGATCAAATTCAGGATTTTTCAAAACTTTTGTTTTTGATAATTTATCCCTCATTTTTGCCAGTTTCGTTTCAACCTTCGGGTCAATTGTGGAATCGGCAACTTCACACCAATCCATCAAATCACCATATCCTTTAGAAATAGACTTTCCAGTAGGGTTGAAAATCGCAAAAGCGCGTCCTTTTCCACTTGGAAGCAATGGGGGAACTCCATCATGAACTTCATCTGTAATGGCAGCGAACTGCTCCATTTTTAGAAAATTTCCGTTTTTTGTGGAATTGACCATGTTTTGATAATCTATCATATCAAATTGTGGTTTTCCGTTTGCATCTACAACTTGGTTGCCTTTGCTATCTAAAATTGGTTTGGGTTTTGGTGGTATTCCAAAAATTCCATTAATGGCGAAATCGAAGGAATTGCTCATTAGCACTTTCCCAATAGGATCAAAAGCAATAAAATTGTTTGGTCCTAAACTCTCTGGGTTGTTGTTGGTTAAAGTGTCATAGACTTTACCAATTAATTGGCCCATAAAATCTTTTGTGAGGTCTTCTTGTGTTGGCATCATTTGTTTTTTTAGTTTTTTCGCTTACTCTGTACGGTTTTCAGCTTCCCCGATATTTTTCCATAAGTAAAGGTATATCAAGTATTTCGAGTAATTCACCGTGTTTTAACGGTATTTTATAGGGTGAAAACACCTTTTATTGCGTTAAGCTATTCAAAATTAGGTATTTATATTTTATTATATGCAACAAATAGTAATAATTTTTTTCAAATAATTGATTGGTTTGCTCTGTCTAAATCATTAAACCTCAGTAGAATGGCATTATTTCGGAGGTTTTACTGAATGAAAACAATAACATTAATTATTGATGAAGGCGTAGAATAATTTTCTTTCATTGATGAAATTCATAATATGACGCAATGATTTGCAAAATTTTCCTACTAATCCAATTAATTTCTCACTGGTTGATTTTTCATTTTGCTATGAATTGAATACTATTTGTATAAAATAAGTAATTGTTTGGCTTATAATTTGGTAATAGTTTATTGTTGTATGTAATTTCATACGATAATGGTAATTTTTATTTTTTAACCTTTAAATCTTTGCTCAATGAAAAATTTTTTGAACACTGAAAATGAATTTCGTTTCAATGAACTTCTTTTCGAAAACCGCAATAAGAATTACGGTGCGTACGTAATGCGAAACAATGAAGCAAATGTTCTAACTAAATCTCTGTTGATCGGAGTTGCAATTTTTGGTACATTAGCAATTTCCCCTTTAATAATCAATTCTTTCAGAAGTCCAACAATTCTTGAATCTGATAGTGGAGGAGTGATCTATACTCCTGTTGAATTACCACCCGACGAAGTTCCTGTCGTTGTAGCTCCAATTGTACCTCCAAAGATTATTGAAAATACAGTGAAACTAGAAATTCCAACACCTACACGTGATGCGAAAAAAGAAACTCCTGCAACTCCACTAAGTGCGATCAATAATGCGAAAATTGGTACAGAAACCATTGCTGGATTGCCGGTTGTTATAAATTCTCCCCCAGTAATTGTTGATCAAAATATAAAATCTGTGCCTGCTCCGACAAAACCTGTCAATAACAATCCAGTTACAATTGTTGATGTAGAAGCAGCTTTCAGCGGTGGAATTAATGCATTTAGAACTAAAGTGGTGAACAATTTCAATGCAGAAAATTTTGAAGGAACCGGTGAATTAATAAAAACTACAGTCACTTTTATCGTAGAAAAAGACGGAACGATCTCGAGCATAACTGCAAAAGGACCAGATTCCAAATTTAATAAGGAGGCTGAAAACACCATTAAAAATATCAAAGGGAAATGGATGCCCGCAAAGTTAAATGGGGAAACTGTTAGAAGCTATTTCAACTTCCCAATCTCCATGCAATTTGACTAAAATTATTTATTTAGATATCTCCTCAACAGTTATCCACAAAAGATTTACTTTTGTGGATAATTTTTTTACAGCGCAATTAATTGATAGATAGTGCTTTAATATAAATCCAAGGTTTGGCAATCTACCAAAAATCAGAAAAAAGTGTACTTTTGGTGATTAAAATTGTAAAGAATGGCTAAAATTATAGGTGTTGCAAATCAAAAAGGTGGAGTCGGTAAAACAACTACTGCCATTAATTTAGCCGCCGCATTGGGAGTTTTGGAAAAGAAAATCTTACTGATAGACGCTGATCCGCAGGCAAATGCAACTTCAGGTTTAGGAATTGAGCAATCAAATTTTTCAACCTATAATCTTTTGGAAGGTAGTGAAGATGCGAAAATGTGCATCCAGAAAACGACTTCTCCAAATCTTGATATCATTCCATCGCACATCGACTTGGTTGCTGCCGAAATCGAATTGGTAGATCGCGAAAACCGCGAATATATGCTTAAAGAAGCATTACAGGCGGTAAGAGACGATTACGATTATATCATTATTGACTGCGCGCCGAGTTTAGGTTTAATTACGATCAACGCTTTAACTGCTGCTGATTCTGTAATTATTCCGATTCAGTGTGAGTATTTTGCCTTGGAAGGTTTAGGAAAGCTTCTTAACACCATTAAAAATGTTCAGAAAATTCACAATAAAGAATTAGATATCGAAGGATTACTCTTAACGATGTACGATTCCCGATTGAGATTATCCAATCAAGTGGTTGAAGAGGTCAATTCGCATTTCCCAGAAATGGTTTTCGAAACAATTATCAGTAGAAATGTTCGTTTAAGTGAAGCGCCAAGTTTTGGTGAAAGTATTTTGAACTACGATGCAGAAAGCAAAGGCGCAATTCAGTATCTTCAATTGGCGGAAGAAGTTTTATTGAAAAACGAAAATTTAGTTAAGAATTAGAAATTGATTTTAAAGGTGAGCAATCATCCTTATTAAAATTATTTACAAAAAATGAAAGACAAAAAAAGAGCGATGGGTCGTGGTTTGGGCGCAATTTTAAGTGCAGAATCCAAAGCAACGGTGAATTCCGCAACAGATGAAGGTGCTGACAAATTTGTCGGTAATATCGTAGAAGTTGCTTTAGAGGATATTTATCCAAATGCTACGCAACCAAGAACGTATTTTGACGAGAAAGCATTGGCTGATTTAGCGCAATCTATTCAGAATCTAGGCGTTATTCAGCCTATAACGTTAAGAAAAGATGGCGATCGGTTCGAAATTATTTCGGGAGAAAGACGTTTTCGGGCGAGTAAAATTGCAGGTTTAGAAACGATTCCAGCTTATATTCGTTTGGTGAACGATCAGGAATTGCTCGAAATGGCTTTGGTAGAAAACATCCAAAGAGAAGATTTAGACGCGATCGAAATAGCTTTAACCTACCAAAGACTGCTTGAAGAAATTGGAATGACTCAGGAGAACTTAAGTCAAAGAGTAGGGAAAGAAAGAAGTACCATTACCAATTATATTCGATTGTTGAGGTTGAATCCCGATATGCAAAACGCCATCAGAAGTGGGGAAATTTCTGCAGGGCACGGTAGAGCAATCCTAAGTTTGGATGACAAAGAAAGTCAAGTCGACCTTTTTCAGAAAATTTTAAAGAATAACTGGAGTGTAAGACAGGCCGAAGAAGAATCAAACCTTCTGAAAAATCCAAAACAATCGGTAAGTAAAACGAAAGCAGCACTTCCCAATCATTTTAAAAAAGCCGAAAAAAATCTTGCAGATATTTTAGAGGTTAAAGTCGAAATTAAAGCCGCTGCAAATGGTAAAAAAGGAAAAATAGTCCTCGATTTCAAAAATGAAGAAGAACTTGAAAATATTCTTTCACACTTTAAATAAATGAAGAAACTTACCTTTATTTTGCTTCTTTTATTTTCCTTGAACTATTTCGCTCAGGTCAATCGCAACGATACCATTCGGGTAGAAAATTATCCTAAAGACTCTGTTTCTGTAGATAAACCGAAAGCAGAATTGGAAGTTCTCACCGATATTCAAGAAGCGAATGCGCCGGTAAAAGCACTGAAATTTAATCCTACAAAAGCCGGGTTGTATTCAGCAGTTTTACCTGGACTCGGACAATATTACAATAAAAAATATTGGAAAATTCCGATCGTTTGGGGCGGAATCGGAACCGGAATCGGAATCACACTTTGGAATCAAAAACAATATACAAGATACCGAAATGCTTTTATCGCACAATTGAATGGGCAACCTCATGAGTTTTCAGAAATACCGGGGATTTCTGCAGAAGCTTTGGGTAGAACTCAGGATCGTGCACAAAGACAGCGCGATTATGCCATCGCAGTTACAGCCTTGATTTATGTTCTGAATATTGTCGATGCAGTCGTAGATGCGCACTTGTATGAAGGGAGAAAAGATCCTGATTTGGCTTTAAAACCTACCGTAATTTTCGATGAATTTTCCGAAAATAATTCAAAAGCCGGTTTAAGTTTAAGTTATAATTTTTAATTAAAATCTGACGCTTTTGGCGTAAAAATGATGAGAATAGCATTAGTTGGTTACGGAAAAATGGGTAAAATAATCGAGGAAGTTGCCCAAAAAAGAGGTCACAGTATTGTTGCCCAACTCAATGAAACTCCAACTTTGGAAAATTTGAATAATCCAGATGTTGCGATCGAATTTTCTAATCCTGAAGCATCATTTGAAAATAGTAGGATTTGTCTTCAAAATCAAATTCCAGTTATTTGCGGAACCACAGGTTGGCTCGATCAGAAACCGGAAATCGAGAAAATTGCAGTCGAAAATAATAGTGCTTTTTTGTATGGTTCTAATTTCAGTTTGGGTGTTAATTTATTTTTTGCCTTAAATGAAAAATTAGCCGATCTGATGAAAAATTTCCCTGAATATCAAGTTCAATTGGAAGAAATCCATCACACCCATAAAAAAGATGCACCAAGCGGAACTGCAATCACTTTAGCGGAGGGAATTATAAAGAATGATCCAAGATTCGATGCCTGGAAATTGGAAGAAACCAAAGATCATCAACTGGGAATTTTCGCACTTCGTGAAGATGAGGTTCCCGGAACTCACAGTGTTTTCTACAAAAGCGACGTAGATGAAATCGAAATCAAACACACCGCTTTCAACAGAAACGGTTTTGCTTTGGGAGCAGTAATCGCAGCGGAGTGGATTCAAGGTAAAAAAGGAAATTTTTCGATGAAAGACGTACTTTTTAATTAGAAGCAAGCATTAAGCAATATGCAATAAGCTATGAGCAATAAGCAATAAGCAATAATTTGTAGATACTTAATTCCTCAAGCATTTGTAACAAAAGCGCTTTAAAACAAACTAATCATTCAAATATTACCAATCAGAAATATGAACTACTTTCTTACTTATTCGGTTTACGTGATCATTCTCTCAGTATTGATGGGGATTTCTACGTGGAAACTTTTTAAAAAGATGGGTTATAATCCGCTTTTTGCATTTGTTCCTTTTTATAATTATTACATTATTCAGAAAGAAACAGAGCACTCCAAATGGTGGGTTATTTTAGCTTATATTCCCATTGTTGGTCCAATTATGATGACTGTTTTCCATTTATTTTTAATGAAGCATTTTGGAAAAACGAGTTTTGTTCAAAAATTACTCACCGTAATCCTTCCTTTCATTTACATGGCAACGGTTAATTATTCCAAAGACGCTGATTTGCAAGTAGAAAATGAATTGTATTTGACAGAAGAAGAAAAAGCAGAAGGCAAAAAGGAATCTTTTCTTGGATCGATTACTTTTGCGGTCGTTTTCGCCACCATTGTACACGTTTTCTTAACCCAACCTTTTGGTATTCCAACAGGATCCATGGAAAGAACACTTCTCGTAGGAGATTTTCTTTTTGTAAATAAATGGAGTTACGGTTTCAGAATGCCGATGCGACCTCTTGCAATTCCTTTTTTGCAGGGAACAATGATGGATACTGGCGAAAAAGGAAATCCAAAAGATGATCCGAAATCTTATGTTGATGCCGTGAAATTACCGTACGCAAGACTTCTGCAATTCAGTAAACCACAGAGAAACGATATCGTTGTTTTCAATTATCCCCAAGATTCTGTTCACACTGCGATCGATCGCAAAGATCCTTATGTAAAACGTTGTGTTGCCGTTGCAGGCGATGTTTTAGAATTTCGTGCGGGTAGACTTTTCGTGAATGGGAAACCCGAAACCATTTTGGGAGATCAGAAAAAACAACATAAATTTATTGCAACTACTGGAAGCCAACTCGACGTTCCCGCGCTTTACAGGAAATACGGATTTCTGCCTGTGCAGGAAGTTCAAACGCATACCGGTTATTTATACGATTTCCAAGGTTTGACCGATGAAACCGCAAGAGAAATCAAAGCTTTGCCACAAATCATTGACTTAAAAGAGCATATTTGGCCAAAAGATTCCGCTGCAGTTTCCCTCAAATTAAACGCAATGCACGATGGCTACACGAAACATGTTGATACCACGCAATCCATTTTCCCCATCAACAAAAAATGGAATCAAGATTGGTACGGACCACTTAGAATCCCGAAAAAAGGCGATGTAGTACAATTAAATCAGGAAACATTACCCGAATACCGCTGGATTATTTCAGAATACGAGCACAACAAACTCGAAAACAAAAACGGTAAAATCTTCGTCAACGGACAAGAAACTTCGCAATATACCATCAAGCAAGATTATTACATGATGATTGGTGACAACCGCGATGCATCGCTCGATGCTCGGTTTTTTGGCTTCGTTCCCGAAGAAAATATTGTCGGTTCTCCCATGTTTACGTGGTTAAGTGTAGAAGGTCTTTTCCCGGATAAAAGTTCCTCTTATCAACCAGAAGGAAAAAAATTCCGTTGGGATCGCATGTTCAAAGCTACAAACACCGGTGAAGCTAACAAAACCTCTTATTGGTGGGTTGCAGCGATCATTTTAATCGTCTTTTTCGGTTGGGATTATATAGCAAAACTATTCAAGAAAAAAGATTCCGAAGATTAGTTTTAGGAGCTTAATCCCGCTCTCCACTATATCTTTTATTCCGCTGAAGCTCCATAAAAGGATGCCGTTGCGATCGGGGCTAGAATTTTGGATGAATACCCGGGATTTGCTTTTTTATTAAAATTTTACTGACTGGTTTTTTAATTATGAAAATTTTATTACCCCTCTTTTATCTACCGCCTATTTCCTGGTTTTCGGTTTTTCTGCGAGAAGATGCTGAAATCGTTTTCGAACAGTTCGAAAGTTTTCCCAAACAGACATATCGTAATAGAACCGCAGTGTATGGCGCAAACGGAAGATTGCTTTTAATCATTCCCGTAAAACATAACGACACTAGAACCATCAACGAAATCGAAGTTTCGCACCGCGATGGCTGGGAAAAAATCCATTGGAAATCGATCAAAACCGCTTATCAAAGATCCCCGTATTTTGAATATTACGAAGATCAACTCGAACAAATTTTCAATTTTAAAACCAATTCCCTCTTTGCTTTTAATCTGAACGCTTTAAAAATTATTCAGAAAATTCTGAAAACAGATAAAGGTTATTCTTTGACCGAAGAATATTTTAGAAATCCGACCGAAGAAAACTACAGAGAAAAATTCTCTCCCAAAAAAGAGCAAGAATTTATTCTCGAAGAATACTACCAAACTTTTACCGAAAAATTTGGTTTTCAAGAAGATCTTTCTATCATTGATCTTCTTTGTAACAAAGGACCGGAATCTTTGACCTATATAAAAAACATTCAAAACAAATAAATCGTTAGTTTATGAAAAAAATATTCATTGCAGCTTGTTTTATGACAGGTTTTGCCACTTTTGCACAAACTGAAGTTGCACCTTTAGATCCGATGCAAGATAAAGATTTGATGACTTGGTACCACAAAGATTTCGCTTCTACCAATATATATGGTGTAAATACCCAAAATGCTTATAAATATTTGGAATCCAAAGGTCTGAAAGCAACTCCCGTAATTGTAGGTGTTTTAGACAGCGGAGTAGAAGTAGGTCATCCTGGGTTGATCAAAAACATGTGGACCAACCCGAATGAAGTTCCAAACAACGGAAAAGACGACGACGGAAACGGATACGTTGATGATGTTCACGGATGGAATTTCATTGGTGGAAAAAATGGTGATATCACCGATGATAACTTAGAAGTTACCAGAGTTGTGAAAAAATACCAGCCGATTTTCGAAGGCGACGATTCTGCAAAAAACAAAGCAAATCAAGCTAAAATGCCTGAAGATTTTGCAATGTACATGAAGTCTAAAGAAATTTTTACAAAGAAAGGTGTTGAAGCTAAACAAGGCTACGAAACGTATAAAAAAATTCAAGACTTAATTCCAACGATGGTGGGAATGCTTAATGGGCAAAATTTAACTCCGGAATTGGTTGCAGCGATTAAACCTACGAATCAGGAACAGGCAATGTCTGCTTCTATTTTGTCTCAAATGGCGCAAGACCCGAATGTAAATGGAAAATCACCTGCAGAAGTGTTTGTATTTTTAAAAGATCAAATGAAAGAAGCTGTAGGTTATTTCGAAGTACAGGCAACCAAACAATATAATCTTGATTTTGATCCTCGTGCTGCAATCGTTGGTGATAATTATGATGATTATACGCAGAAAACCTATGGTAACAATCATTATGCAGATCCAAAAGGTGAGCATGGAACACACGTTGCCGGAATTATTGCTGGACTTCCGCAAGGAAAAGAAGTACAGTACGGAGTGGGTTACAAAGTCGCAAAAATTATGGCAGTAAGAGCCGTTCCTAATGGTGACGAAAGAGACAAAGATGTTGCAAATGCAGTAAGATATGCAGTTGATAACGGTGCGAAAATATTAAATATGAGTTTCGGAAAGCCAGTTTCACCGGGTAAAAATGTAGTTTGGGAGGCGTTTAAATATGCACAGGACAAAGGAGTTCTTTTGGTGAAAGCTGCAGGTAACGAAAATGAAAACGTTGCAGAAAATGTGTATTATCCAACCAATTTCAAAAACGTGGAAGATGCAAAACCTTATATCAACAACATGATTGTGGTAGGAGCTTCTACAAATAATAATGAATTTTTAAGAGCAGATTTTTCCAATTATAATCAGAAAATGGTGAATGTTTTTGCTCCAGGTGAAAAAATTTATTCTACGGTTCCAGCTGCGAAATACGCCTATCTTCAGGGAACGTCTATGGCTTCTCCAGTTGTTGCAGGTGGTGCAGCGGTACTTTTAGCGTATATGCCCAATTTAACACCTGCTCAAGTAATTGAGTCATTGGTGAAAACAACGAATAAATCTACTGTAAATGCGATGATCAGCTCCAACACAAACAATAGATTTGATCTTATATCTGAAGCAGGTGGTGTGATCGACCTGAAAAAAGCTGCAGAATACGCTTATACCAATTTCTACAAAGCGAATTCTTCTCCTTCTACCATAAAGACCAAAGCGGTAAAAAAGAAAAAAATGAAAAAAGTAAAATAAAAAATACTTAAATATTAAAAAAATCCGTTTTTAACGGATTTTTTTTTCTTTGTGTGTACAATTGGCACGGTTTTTTGTAACTTGTATTTTAAATAATTAAATCACTATGAAAAATTTATTACTTGCAGGAATTGTAGGCGCTATCATGAGCGTTTCTTGTTCCACCGTGAAAACAGCAAAAACAGCACAATCTGACCGTGTAGAATTTCTTAAACTAAAAGGAGATTGGGAAGTAACAAGTGTTGATTACGACAAAAATTTTAAAGTTAAACCTTTTGATGAGGGAGCTGATGCGAAATGTTTCGTTGGAAGTCATTGGAGATTAATCCCGAATAATTACAGCGGTTCTTATACTTTAAGCGGAGGTGGCGCATGTCCAAGTCTTATTCAACCTATTAAATTCGAAGTAGTAAACGGAACTGAATTCAAATTCAAGAAACTATTGGAAGGATCTAAAGCCAAAGCTGTTACTGTAGGGTATTCTCTTAATTTAATCAGCCAAACTACCGATTCGTTTTCATTAGAACAAAATGTTCCTTCAGGTAGCGATAATGTAAGAATCGTTTATAATTTCGCTAGAACAGGAATGAAATAATAATAGTAAAAAATAAATTATGAAAATTTTTAACAAAACAAACATCGCTGCACTTTTCATCTCGTCTTCTTTAATCTTGACAAGTTGTGAAGCTGTACAAAATTCAAATAATCAGCAAAGAGGTACCGTAATCGGTGCTACAGGAGGAGCCGTTCTTGGTGGAATCTTAGGAAATAACATCGGAAAAGGGGGTAACTCAGCTCTTGGTGCAGTTCTAGGAGGGATCGTAGGTGGTGTTGCCGGGAATGTTATCGGTAATAAAATGGATAAGCAAGCAAAAGAAATCAAAGAAACATTACCTGGAGCGGAAGTAGAAAGAGTAGGTGAAGGAATAAAAATTACGCTGAAAGAAAACATGGTTAATTTTGCTTTTGATTCCTCGAATTTAACAGCAATTGGTAAAGCTAACTTAGATAAGTTGGCAACCGTTTTATCAAATAATCCAGATACTAATATTAATATCTACGGTTATACAGACAGTAAAGGAGCAGATTCTTATAATCTTTCCCTTTCTGACAGAAGAGCTGCTGCAGTAAAAAGTTATTTGTCATCTAAAGCAGTTGCTTCAGCGAGAATGAATACGATGGGAATGGGTGAAGCTGATCCAATCGCAAGTAACGATACCGATGCAGGTAGAGCGCAGAACAGAAGAGTCGAATTTGCAATTACTGCAAATCAAGATATGATCAATGATGCAAAAACTGCACAGTAATTTTTCATTCAATTCATAATTATATATCCGCTTCGGCGGATTTTTTTATTTTAAAATCACTAATTTCGCAATTGATTTTTTATACGAATGATTAAATATTTAAAACTGCTTCGCGTAGAACAATGGATCAAAAATTTTTTCGTCTTTGTTCCCTTATTTTTCTCCGGCAATATCACCAACTTCGATTTATTGGGCAAAAGCATTTTTGCTTTCATTATTTTTTCCTTGGCTGCAAGTTCTATTTACATCATTAATGATTATTCTGATATCGAATCAGACAGGAAACATCCGGAAAAAAGAAGACGGCCACTTGCAAGTGGTGCAATTTCAAAAAGAACAGCGCTCATCGTTTTGGTTGCGCTCATCAGTTTGAGTATCGCGCTTATTTACTTTGGTGCGCAATACTTTCATCATAATTTTTGGAAATTTGCCACGATCATTGCATTTTATTTTTTCATGAATTTGGCTTATACTTTTAAGCTTAAGCACGTCGCAATCATCGATGTGAGTATTATTTCCTTAGGTTTTGTTTTGAGGGTTTTGGCGGGAGGTTATGCTACTGGCATTTTCATTTCTCAATGGGCAATCTTGCTCACCTTTGTTCTAGCGCTCGTTTTGGCCATCGGAAAAAGGAGAGGAGAATTGATCAACGCACAAATTTCCGGTAAAACCAGAAAAGCTCTAGATGGTTACAATGTGCAATTTGCCGATATTGCACTTTCTGTAAGTTGTACATTGGCGATTGTTTGTTATTTAATGTTTACGCTTTCTCCCGAAGTTCAGCAACGTTTTCATGCACGGGTTTTCTATACCGTGATTTTTGTTGTTTTCGCCTTTTTAAGATATTTACAACAAACCTTGGTTTACAATAAAACCGAATCTCCTACCAAAATAATTTACAGAGACCGGTATATTCAGATCACTTTGGTGTTGTGGGTCGCTGCCTTTTTACTTCAAATTTATTTTAAATAATGAAATCGCAAAGACTCGAAATTACAAACAATAATGAACATTCTGTGGCGATTGCATCTGACCTTAAAAAAATAATTACCAAGAGATGAAACCGAATTTTATCCAGAAAGTCACAAATTGGGGAAATTTTCCTGTTGTAGAAAAAGAAATAAAGTCAGAAGATTCCCTTCAGAAAATTATAAATTTCATAGATAACAGCAACGAAATCATCGCGCGTGGAAATGGCAGATGTTATGGCGATGCCTCTCTTTCTGAACATATTTTTTCAACCAAAAGATTAAATAAATTCATAAGCTTTGATCGACTCAATGGCGTTTTAGAATGTGAATCTGGAGTTCTTCTTTCTGAAATCCTTGAAGTAATCGTTCCTCAAGGTTATTTTCTTTTTGTAACACCGGGAACCAAATTTATCACCGTTGGAGGAGCAATCGCCTCCGATGTTCACGGCAAAAATCACCATGCTGAAGGTTGTTTCTCGGAGTATCTGATTTCATTTTCTTTATTAAATGAAAATGGTAATGTTTTACAATGCTCTCAAACAGAAAACGTCGAGAAATTTTGGTCAACAATCGGTGGAATGGGTTTAACAGGAATTATTCTTTCTGCAAAATTCAAATTAAAAAATATTGAAACGGCGTATATTCGTCAGGAAAGCATCAAAGCAGAAAATTTAGACGAAATCTTCAAATTATTTGATGAAAGTGAGAACTGGACGTACAATGTCGCCTGGATCGACTGCTTGCAAACAGGCAATAATATCGGCAGAAGTATTCTGATGAGAGGCGAACACGCATTCAGACATCAACTCCCAAAAAATTTGCAGGATAATCCCTTAAGACTAAAGAAAAAATTGAATCCCACGGTTCCTTTTTATTTTCCTAATTTTTTACTTAATAATCTCACGGTCAAGATTTTCAATCTTCTTTATTTTAATAAGCAACGCAACAAAGAAGTTAAAAGTTATATTGATTACGAAACCTTTTTCTATCCATTAGATGCCATCAATGACTGGAATAAAATTTATGGGAAAAGTGGATTTATACAGTATCAAATGGTAATTCCGAAGGAGAAAGGAAAGGAGGGAATGCGAAAAATACTAGAAACCATCGCCAAAAGTGGAAACGGATCGTTCCTAGCGGTGCTGAAATTGTTTGGCGAAAATAATCCTAATGCTTACAATTCATTTCCGGTCGAAGGCTATACTTTGGCTTTAGATTTCAAAGTTAATGCGAAACTGAAAAATTTGGTCGAAAAATTAGACAAAATTGTGGAGGAGTACGGCGGTAGAATTTATTTGAGCAAAGACAGCATGAGCAAATCTTCTTTGACCAATTACCTTCAAAATGTGCAGAATCCGAAGTTTGTTTCGATGCAGCACAAAAGGATCATTAATAACAATTGAATTATTGACTAAAAGTAAATATTCATCCCCAATTATCTCTCCACTATGATTATTCTCGGCAGTAATTCAGAAATTTCTCAGGCTTTTGTCGAAAAAGCTTTAGAAGCGAACGAAAAATATTCTACAATTTACCTTTTTACCTCAAACAAAGAAACCACAGAGAAATTTGCGAAACATCTCGATGTGAAATTTTTGCAGCAAACCGAAGTCATAGAATTGGATTTAAGAGCGGAAATTGATTATACCAAATTCGATTATATTTCTTCCGATTTACTTTTCTGCGGCACAGGATATTTAGGTGAAGGTACCGAAGAGGGATTATATGATCAGAAAAATACCGAATTAATTATTGATATCAATTACGCAAAATTAGTTCCTGTACTTACTTTTTTTGCAAAGAAAATGGAAAGACAGCGCGCCGGAACGATGATCGTATTGTCTTCTGTCGCAGGTGAAAGAGGTCGGCAAAGTAATTTTATTTATGGAAGTGCAAAAGCGGGTTTAACAGCTTATTTAAGCGGACTCCGGAATTATATGTTTGAAAGAAAAGTACATGTTCTTACTATAAAACCAGGTTTTATGGATACGAAAATGACCGAAGGTTTACCGCTGAATCCAAAATTAACAGCCACACCAAAACAAGCTGCAGAAGCCATCTACAAAGCCTACAAAAGCGGCAAAAACGTGGCGTATATTCTCCCGATTTGGAGAATCATCATGTTGATCATCAAAAATATTCCGGAATTTATTTTTAAAAAGTTGAAACTTTAATCGAACACAAGTCGATTATTAACGATCACTAATCCAATATGAAAAAGCTGTATTTATTCGATTTCGATGGGACTTTAACCTATAAAGACACCATGTTTCTGTACCTCAAATTTTATAATCCCAGCAAATTCAAGTTACAGTTTTTCAAGCATATACCCTTATTTGTTTTATTGAAACTGAAACTTGCCGATGCTGAAAAAGTAAAAAAAAGTTTTATTTCCTCAATCTTAAAAGGGGAACGGAAAGCTAAAATAGAAAGCAAATCAAAAGCATTTTTCGACACCAATTTTCCTGATATTTTTAGAGAAAATGCTTTAGAATTTATCAAGAATATCGACCGAAATACTACTGAATGTTATATTGTTTCTGCTTCTTTGGATATTTGGGTACAACCTTTTGCAGAAAAATTCAATATTAAACTTTTAGCAACACGTGCTGAATACAAAGATGATATTTTCACCGGAAATTTTATCGGAAAAAATTGCAACAATGCTGAAAAAGTAAATCGAGTGATCGACGCAATTGGCAATAAAAAATTTGATAAAACAATAGCATTTGGCGACACCTCGGGCGATAAAGAAATGTTAGCTTGGGCGAATGAAGGGAAGTTTGAATTTTTTCACTAATTTTGAACTGCGAAAAATCTTAAAAAAGAAAGTAAAATAATGGATAGAATTTACCTGGATAATGCTGCTACGACACCACTTTCCGAAGAAGTAATCGATGCGATGGTTGATGTGATGAAAACAAATTACGGCAATCCTTCTTCTACTCACAGTCTCGGGCAAGAAGCCAAAATCTTAATTGAAAACGTTAGGAGGCAGGTTGCAGATTATCTCCATGTAACTCCGGCGGAAATAATTTTTACTTCCTGCGGTACAGAATCCAATAACATGATTATTAAATCGTGTGTAAACCATTTAGGAGTAGAGCGAATTATCACTTCTCCTATGGAGCACAAGTGCGTCGCAGAGACTGTTTTAGATATGAAAAAACGGAGAGGGGTAGAAGTCGTGTATCTTCGTCCCGATCAAAAAGGAGATTTCGATTTGATTCAATTAGAAGAAATCATCAAAAGTTCCGATAAGAAAACTTTAGTAACACTAATGCACGCTAACAACGAAATCGGCAATTTGTTAGACCTTAAGAAAGTTGCTGAAATGTGTAAAGCGAATAAAGTACTTTTTCATTCAGACACGGTACAGTCAATGGCGCATATGGAAATTGATTTTTCCCAAATTCCGTTGGATTTCGCATCTTGCAGTGCCCATAAATTTCACGGCCCGAAAGGAAGTGGTTTTGCCTTTATAAGAAAAGCTTCTGGATTAAAGGGAATTATCACCGGTGGTCCACAAGAAAGATCTTTACGAGCTGGAACGGAGAATGTTTGCGGTATTGTAGGTTTGGGAAAAGCTTTGGAGATTTCTCTGAATAATATGGATCAGTATTCTTCCCACATAAAGGAAATTAAGAAATATACAAAAGAGCGTCTTTTAAGTGAAGTTGATGGCGTGAAATTTAACGGGAGAAGTGCTGAAGAAGAAACAAGTTTATATACGGTGTTAAGTGTTTTATTGCCCTTCAAAGATCCAATGATCGGTTTGAAACTCGATATGAAAGGTATTGCTGTTTCTCAGGGAAGTGCTTGTTCATCTGGTGCTACAAAACCTTCTATGGTGATGATGATGATTCTGGATGAGGACGAAATAGAAAATTGTACGCCATTGCGTATTTCTTTCAGTCATTTGACAACGAAAGAAGAAATAGATACGTTAGTCGATGCTTTACAGGAGATTGCGGTCTCTTTTAATATAGAAAAAACAAATGTTGAACATAGATGATTTACTTTTTGACTAAGCAGGAAAATTGTAAATTTGTACTTTAAAATTAATTTAAAAATAGTATAAAAATGGCATTAGAAATTACAGATCAATCATTTCAAGAAATGGTTTTGAATTCCGATAAACCAGTGTTGGTAGATTTTTGGGCAGTTTGGTGTGGACCATGTAGAATGTTGGGACCAATTGTAGAGGAAATTGCTGCCGATTTTGAAGGCAAAGCAGTTGTAGGAAAAGTTGATGTTGATAACAATCAACAAGTTTCTGTGGACTACGGAATCCGAAATATCCCGACTGTTTTAATTTT
This sequence comes from Kaistella chaponensis, assembly GCF_900156725.1. Lineage (GTDB taxonomy): Bacteria > Bacteroidota > Bacteroidia > Flavobacteriales > Weeksellaceae > Kaistella > Kaistella chaponensis. The sequence continues at coordinate 25,609 of NZ_FTOI01000009.1, forward strand.
CAAAGGTGGGCAAGTCGTTGATAAAATCGTAGGAGTTGCATCGAAAGAGGTAATTGCTGAGAAATTATCTGCACATTTATAAAAAATAATCAGGTGATAATGAATGCTTTCTATAAAAGGAAGCATTTTTTTTGTAAAAATGTTTTGTAGATAGGGATAAAGTTGTATTTTTGCACTCACCAAAAAGAAACATAGTTTCTGATTCTAATGATCCGGTAGTTCAGCTGGTTAGAATGCCGCCCTGTCACGGCGGAGGTCGCGGGTTCGAATCCCGTCCGGATCGCAAAAAGTTTACAATTACTTTTCAAAAAATTGATCCGGTAGTTCAGCTGGTTAGAATGCCGCCCTGTCACGGCGGAGGTCGCGGGTTCGAATCCCGTCCGGATCGCGAAGTCTCTCAATGTAATTGGGAGACTTTTTTTTTTGGATCAAAATCAAAACGGAATCATTATCAAAACTTGGGAACTGAGCAAAAAATTTGGATAATGTGAAGTAGAGAAATCCATTGTCTTTTGGTCCTCGAAGGTGCAATTGGTTTTTTTTATCGCAGTCAATAATTCTGCAAACTCACAAATACTTCTGTGGTTTTAATTATTTTAAATATCTTGATAATGGTTTATTTCATCTTCGTGAAAACTGAAACAGATTTTAATCCACATTCTCCTGTCTTTTTGAATTAGGGTGTTAATTTCAGTTGCACACAGCATTAAATCTTATTAATTCAATAACTATCACGTTATAAAATTTTGTTTAGTGCGTAAAAAGTACTAATATTGTTATAAAGCAATTAACTTCTAAATAACAAAATAATTTAAGTATGAAACCCAATGTCATCTCAATCGTACTCGGTGGTGGAAGAGGAAGTCGGCTGTTTCCGTTAACATATTCCCGGTCAAAACCCGCTGTTCCTATTGCTGGAAAATACAGATTAGTTGATATTCCAATTTCTAATTGTTTGAATTCGGGCTACAACAAAATCTTGGTTTTAACCCAGTTTAATTCAGCTTCTTTGAATTCACACATCAAGAATTCTTATCATTTTGATATATTTAGCAAAGGTTTCGTAGATATTTTAGCCGCAGAACAGAATGTAGAAAACGATCAGTGGTATCAAGGAACCGCAGATGCAGTGCGCCAATCGATGAAACATCTTGATAAGTATGATTATGAATATATCTTAATTCTATCCGGTGATCAGCTTTATCAGATGGATTTTCGCGAACTCATCGATTACCATTGCAAAAACGAAGGCGATATTACCATAGCGACCATTCCTGTGAATGCTAAAGATGCACCTGGATTTGGAATCTTAAAATCAGATGACGAAGGGAATATTACTTCATTTATCGAAAAACCTTCTTCTGATTTGCTCGTTGACTGGAAATCGGAAGTTTCCGAAAAAAGCAGGAACGAAGGAAAGGAATATTTGGCCTCGATGGGAATTTATGTTTTCAGCAAGGCTGTTCTGAAAAAAATGTTTGCAGAAGATCCCGGCGACGATTTTGGCGGCGAACTCATACCAAACGGAATTGGTGTCTATAAAACACTGAGTTTTCAGTATGATGGTTATTGGACAGATATCGGAACCATTGAATCATTTTTTGATGCGAATATTGATCTAACCAGAGATTTTCCCAAGTTTAATCTGTTCAGTAATGCACCCATTTACACGAGAGCCAGAATGCTTCCGCCTTCAAAAATTTTGGGATCTTATGTGAGCAAAGCTATTTTTGGTGATGGATGTATTGTAATGGCAGATAAAATTGAAAACTCTCTCGTCGGAAACAGAAGTAGAATTGATAAAGGAAGCACCTTAATATGCACCTATATGATGGGAGCAGATTACTATCAAAGTACCGAAAATATCATATCCAACGATCAGAATGGAATACCAAATTTGGGCGTAGGAAAATATTGCTTTATAGAAAATGCAATTCTCGATAAAAATTGCAGTATTGGTGATAACGTTCGTATCATCGGTGGTAAACATCTTTCCGATGGCGATTATGAGAATCATTCGATCAAAGACGGAATCGTCGTGGTGAAAAAAAATGCAGTTATTAGTGCAGGAACCATCATCCCTTAAATAACAAATCAAGTCAAAAAGCACGGCAATATTTAATCGCCGTGCTTTTTTTATGTTACTTTTTGTATTTTTGCGATATGCGCTGGTTAAAATTCGGACTTCTACTCATCATTTTTTTCTTTACTGTCTACGCGGTATCCATGTCTTTCGTGGAGGAAAATAAAAAATTTACCATTGAAAAGGAAATAAATTATCCCGTAGAAAAAGTATTTCCACAATTTAATAATTTACAGAATTTCAGCATGTGGAATTCTTTTTTCAGTCAAAATAATCAATGGACCTTCGAATATTTCACGCCTTATGAAGGGCAGGGAAGTGCCATGACTTTTCACGACAAAAAAAACAAAAAAAGTGCGGGAGATTTGTATATACGATATGCGAATCCCAATAAAACATTGCGTTATCGCTTTTATGAAGGCATGCAAAGCAATCCTTATCTCATCGATGTGAAATTCGTGGCCGATAAAGGGAAAACGCGAATTGTTTGGTACATTCAAACTCCCAAACAACCTTTTCTTAAACGTTCTTTGAATTTACTTACAGAGGATTTTATTGCAGATCAGATTGATTTAAGCATGAAAAATCTTTACAATACATTGGGCAATAAGGTCGATAAAGATAGAAAACGCGAAAGTTTAAAATTCGACAGTTTGATGGTTGAAAACCAGGGAATCCAGTTGCTTTTGGGGATCAATGTGAATTCCAAAAATGACAAAAATGCGCTTTTCAAAAATATAGTGATCAATCATAATAAGGTGTTGAATTACGTTAAAATGGACTTAGCGAAAAAAAGCGACGAATATGGTGAACCGATTTTAATCACAGATGCCGATAATTTTAAAGACAAAGAAGTTTCTTATTTTTACAGTATTCCGCTCCCAAAAAGAATTGGAATTTCAGACAATAATTTCAGCTTCAGAACCCTAAATGCGTCTAAAAATTACGTCATTTATTACCGTGGAAACTACGCAGGAAGAACAAAAGCAATTCAGCAATTACTTCTTCAAGCTAAAAAAGACACGCTTCGAACCGGAGAATTGCAACAGACTTTTCTAGAGGAACCTCGAGACGAAGCCAATACCATGATTAAATTATCGCTCCCTGTTTTTAGATAAATTTTTTAAGTTTTTTTAAAGGTCTTTCAGCTTTATTACCTCACTTTTTTTTGCTAAGTTTGTCTTTTAAATAAAATAAAGAGTTAATCTGTAAAAAATGGACAAATTTTCATTCCTGAATGCTGCACATTCGCAGTTAATAGAAGACTTATATCAGCAATATTTAAAATATCCCGATTCCGTAGAGCCTTCCTGGAAAGCATTTTTTCAGGGATTTGATTTTGCACTCGAAAATTACAGCGAGGAGGATTCGGTAAATATCGCGCCATCTTCAGCACAAACTTCGGCGCCGATTTCAAATCAAATTGTTTCTAAAGAACAGATTCCTGATGACATTCAAAAAGAATTTAAAGTTCTCAATTTAATCGAAGCTTACAGACAGAGAGGTCATTTATTTACCAAAACCAATCCTGTTAGAGAAAGACGACACTACGAACCAACTTTGGATATTGAAAATTTTGGACTTTCCAAAAGCGATTTAAACACAAAATTTAATTCTGCAACAGAAACAGGAATGTCTTCTGCAGCGACGTTGCAGGAAATCATTAAACATCTTGAAAAGATTTACTGTGAATCAATCGGTGTTGAATATATGCATATCAACAACGTTTCAGAAAAGAAATTCATTCGTGAATGGATTACCGTAAATGAAAATCATGCAAAACTTTCAGCGCCAGAAAAAACAGAAATTTTAGAAAAACTTAATCAAGCGGTTGCTTTTGAGAATTATCTTCATACCAAATTTGTAGGTCAGAAAAGATTTTCATTAGAAGGTGGTGAATCACTTATTCCAGCATTAGATCAATTGATTACGCGCTCTTCTCAATTAGGAGTTGATGAAGTGGTTTTGGGAATGGCTCACCGTGGAAGATTAAGTGTTCTAACCAATATATTCGGAAAATCGTACAAACAGATTTTCTCAGAATTTGAAGGAAAAGAATTCGAAGAAGATGTATTTTCCGGTGATGTTAAATACCATTTAGGTTCATCAAAAACAATTAAAACAGAATCTGGCGAAGAAGTAATCATTAATTTAACCCCGAATCCATCGCATCTTGAAACAGTAGCTGCATTGGTAGAAGGAATCTGTCGTGCAAAAGTTGACCATAAATATAAAGATTACAAAAAAGTTTTGCCAATCGTTATTCATGGTGACGGAGCTATTGCCGGACAAGGAATTGTGTACGAAATCGCGCAAATGATGACTTTGGAAGGTTATAAAACCGGCGGAACTGTTCATATTGTCGTGAACAATCAGGTGTCATTTACCACCAATTATATCGACGCGAGGTCTTCAATTTATTGTACAGATATTGCTAAAGTAACAGAATCTCCTGTAATGCACGTAAATGCAGATGATGTTGAAGCTGTAGTTCATGCCATCAGATTCGCAGCAGATTTCCGTGCAGAATTTGGTAAAGATGTTTATATCGACTTATTAGGCTACAGAAAATATGGTCATAATGAAGGCGATGAACCAAGATTTACGCAACCTAATTTGTACAAATCAATTTCCAAACATCCGAATCCAAGAGAAATTTATAAAGCTGAATTGATTAAAGAAGGAGTAGTTTCAGACGAAGTTCTGAAAGAAATGGAATCCAAATTCAAGAAACTTTTAGATGAAGATTACGATGCTTCGAAGGGAATTGAAAAAAACACAATGGATATTTTTATGTCCGGTGATTGGAGAGATTTCCCGCTAAGTTCGAAAGATGCAATGCAAAGTCCTGTTGATACAGGTTTTAATTTAGACGAGTTAAAAAAACTTGCCATTCAAATGACAACTTTGCCTGCTGACAAAAAATTCATTTCCAAAATCACAAGACTTTTTGAAAATCGACTCAAAATGATCGAGGCCAATTCATTAGATTGGGCACTTGGAGAGTGGTTGGCTTATGCAACATTGTTGACGGAAGGAAATGATATCAGAATTTCTGGTGAAGACGTTGAAAGAGGAACTTTTTCTCACCGTCATGCAGTAGTGAAAACAGAAGATACAGAAGAAGATTATATTCCTTTAAGACATATTTCCGAAAACAGGTTCGATATTTATAATTCGCATCTGTCTGAATACGGAGTTCTTGGTTTTGACTACGGTTATGCAATGGCTTCTCCCAAAACTTTAACCATTTGGGAAGCACAATTTGGAGATTTCTTAAATGGAGCACAAATTATTATTGACCAATATGTAGTTGCTGCCGAAGAAAAATGGAAAATCCAAAATGGTTTGGTAATGCTTCTTCCACACGGTTTTGAAGGTCAAGGTGCAGAACATTCTTCGGCCAGACTTGAACGGTTTTTAACGCTTGCTGCAAATGAAAATATGACGGTTGCTAATGCAACAACGCCTGCAAACTATTTCCACTTGTTAAGAAGACAATTAAAATGGAATTTCAGAAAACCATTGGTAGTAATGACGCCGAAGTCTTTGCTTCGTCATCCGAAAGTTGTTTCTCCTTTAGAAGATTTTGCTAACGGACAATTCCAGCCAATCATAGATGATGAAACGGCAAATGCAGATAAAATTGAAAAATTAGTTCTTTGTTCTGGTAAGATTTACTACGAACTTTTAGCTAAAAAAGAAGAACTGAATTGTGAAAATATTGCTTTAGTTAGATTTGAGCAACTTTACCCAATTCAAAATGATAAAATTGAAGAAATTTTCGCAAAATATAAAAATAGAAAACAACTTCTTTGGGTACAGGAAGAACCAGAAAACATGGGAGCGTGGACTTTTATTTTAAGAAATTTCAGAGATACCGGAATTCAAGTTATTGCAGCAGTTGCCAGTGGAACACCGGCTCCTGGAAGCCATAAAATGTTCGAGAAAAATCAGAACAATGTGATCAACAGAGTTTTTGACAGAGACGACGCACCGGTAAAACGACCTGTAACTGCGTAATTGATTAATGAAAAAGCTTTTTTTATTCTTAAGTTTTATTTCTTTTGTTCCGTTTTTTGCGCAGGACTTGAGAACCGAAATTGAAAATCAGTTCCGGGATTACAACAACTTATTGATAGAGAAAAAATTTGAAAAAGCACTTCAGCTTTATGGCAATGAAGATTTCCTAAAGCGTTTTCCGATAGAGCAGCTGGTTGAAAAGATGAATAAAATGTTCAGCTCACCAGAAATTGATTTTCATTTGGCAGCTCCTGAAAATATAGTTGTAAGTGATAAAGTTATTGATCAAAACGAGAAGAAATTTGTGAAAATAGATTTTCAGCAAAAACTGGAAATGAAATTTAATGATGCTGAACTGAATAGAGATAATTTGTTGGCTGCTTTGCAAAAAACTTTTGGTAATGAACAGGTGAAATATGAGGATAAAACAGGATTTTTTTTAGTGAATACGGTCAAAACAGCAGTAGCAAATTCAAGTGACTTGAAAAATTGGAAATTTACGGTCCTGGAACAAAAGCAAATCCCAATATTAATAGGATTTATTCCAGAACAATTTTTAAAAGATTTAAAATAATAAACAAAAATATTAACGATGTCAATATTAGAAATGAAAGTCCCGTCGCCGGGAGAATCTATCACAGAAGTTGAAATCGCATCTTGGTTGGTAAAAGACGGCGATTATGTAGAAAAAGATCAACCAATTGCCGAAGTTGATTCTGATAAAGCTACACTGGAACTTCCTGCAGAACAAAGTGGAATCATCACTCTGAAAGCGGAAGAAGGTGAAGTGGTACAAGTAGGGCAAATTGTTTGTTTGATCGATACTGCTGCTTCGAAACCAGAAGGTTCAGCTGCTCCAAAAACAGAAAATGCCGAAGCTCCACAAGCTGAAGTAAAAGTTGTTGAAAAACCGGCAATCGTTCAGGAAGCTAAAAAAGAAGAAAAGCCAGTTGCAACAAGTTATGCATCGGGAACTCCTTCTCCTGCAGCTAAGAAAATTCTAGACGAAAAAGGAATCGATGCAAATCAGGTTTCGGGTTCTGGAAAAGACGGTAGAATTACGAAAAATGATGCGGAAACTGCTTCTGTTGCAGCAATGGGATCATCTTCTTCTACCAATGGCTCCAGAAATTCTAGCACTACAAAGCTTTCAGTTCTAAGAAGAAAAATCGCTGCAAGATTGGTTTCTGTAAAAAATGAAACAGCCATGTTGACAACTTTCAATGAAGTTGATATGTCTGAAATCTTTAGAATTAGAAAACAATACAAAGAAGAATTCAGTCAAAAACATGGGATTGGTCTTGGTTTCATGTCCTTCTTTACCAAAGCAGTTACAAGAGCACTTCAATTGTATCCAGATGTAAATGCTTCTATCGATGGAGATTACAAAATAAATTATGATTTCTGCGACATTTCTATTGCTGTTTCTGGACCAAAAGGTTTAATGGTTCCAGTGCTAAGAAATGCGGAAAACATGACGTTCAGAAGTGTTGAAGCAAATATAAAATCACTCGCTGAAAAAGTAAGAGATGGTAAAATCACCGTTGATGAAATGACAGGCGGAACATTTACCGTAACCAACGGTGGAACTTTCGGTTCGATGATGTCCACACCAATTATTAATCCACCACAATCTGCAATTTTGGGAATGCACAATATTCTGCAAAGACCAATGGCGATTAACGGTGAAGTGGTAATTCGCCCAATGATGTACGTTGCAATGTCTTATGATCACCGTATTATTGACGGTAAAGAATCAGTAGGATTTTTAGTAGCCGTAAAAGAAGCAATCGACAATCCAGTTGAATTTTTAATGAATGGCGACGAAAGAAAAGCTTTAGAACTTTAGAATTTATTCAAAGATTTTTTAGAATATATGAATCCCGTCACAAAAAGGCGGGATTTTTGTATTAATTTTTAAAACAATAAATATGAACTCTGCAACTACTTTCGATATTAAAGTTTCTGTACTTACGGAGTACGATTACAAAAACAGTTTCCCTTCAGATAACCGTTTTGTTTTTCGTTACCATATTTCCATTGAAAATTTAAGCGAATTCCCGATTAAAGTTTTAAAAAGAAAATGGCTAATTTATGATGTCGGTTTCGGTTTTACCGAAGTAATGGGCGATGGCGTCATTGGATTAACTCCCGAAATTCATTCCGGTGAAAATTTTACCTATTTTTCAAATGTCATGTTGAGATCCGGTGTCGGAAATATGAGTGGTTCTTACTTTTGCACCCATCTTTTAACCAATGATGAACTGGAAATCGAAATCCCAAAATTTAATCTTGTTGCCGAAGTTTTGAGTAATTAAAGGGAAATATTGTTTGCTTTTTACCATGCTAATTCTTCGTTATTTTTTACGAAACCTTTAGTAGGAAGCAGTACAAAAACGCGGTAACTTAAGCAACCATTTCTTCAAATTTTAATTTTTAGAACGTTCCTAAATAGGTAGTTTGCTCAAAAAAAGAAACCGTTTACAAAACTTTCAAGTTATTCTTCATAACGGAATTCACGTCTTCATTTCTCGTCAACATTAACCTTTCAAAAGCGAGCAAGGATATTTTGGCACAAACTTCTGCATCCGCTCCTGCTCGGTGATGATTAAATTTGATTTGATGAAGTTCTGCCAATGATTTTAAGCCATATTTGGGTAAATCTTTCCATGATTTTTTGGCCAAAGAAATACTGCATAAATAATTCAGTTTTGGTTTGAAAAAACCGTAGTGATCTAAAGAACTTCGCAAAACTCCCGCATCAAAAACAGCATTGTGCGCAATCATTAAATTTCCGTACATCAATTTTTCTGCTTCTTGCCATACTTCATCAAAAGTAGGCGAATCTTTAACATCTCTCGGTGTAATCCCATGAATGTCGATGTTTCTTGGATGAAAGTAAGGATAACTTGGAGGTTTAATGAGCCAGTTTTCAGTTTTCACAATTACTCCGTTTTCCACCACGCAAATTCCCATTTCACATGCAGAATTTCTTTCGTGTGTCGCAGTTTCAAAATCGATGGCGCAGAAATCAATCATTTAAGGTTTGATATTATTTAGTTTAAACAGTAAGATATTTGCATGAGTAAAATATATTCTTTTTTACAAAAGTAATTCTTGAAAAAAAATTACAAAGATTGCAAAATCTAAATAATTGTTTTTTTTTGAAATTTTGCACACTTTTGAAAATCTCATTTAGCGGTAAATCTTTTGTTTCTTTTGCGGTTAAATAATCAGCAAAATCAGTGAGAGCAAGAGTTTTCATTCCAAAATTTTCTTTATTTCAATATTAAATTCTTCGAAAGAAGCCAAATCATCATGACTTCCACCAAGTATTTCTATAAATCTTTTCTCTATTTTTGGTTGGGCGTTTTTAAAGGTGTCGAATAATTTTTTTCCCGATTTTAGCGGAACTATTTTATCATTCGTCCCGTGAAAATGAAAGAGTGGAACTTTTACTGAAGAAATAAGTTCATTTGACCTAAAATGATAAGTCATCGTTGGCGAAACCCGATCGGTCACTTGCTTTGGCAACCATCGGTTTACAATATCTTGAAGATTAAAAAAAGTAGCTTCCAAAATTAAAGCTTTCGGATGATTTTCGGAGGCGACTTTAATGGCAAAAACACCACCCAAACTTCTGCCATAAACCACCATATTTTTTTCGCCATAATTTTTTTTTGCAAATTCATAAAAAAATTGGGCATCAGAATAGAGCAAATCTTCATTTCTCGGGCCGGAACTTTTGCCGTAACCTCGATAATCCATCACCAAAACATCGTAGCCAAATTGAGTGAATTCACTGGCGATTTTTCCCCAACGATGAAGATTGTCGGAGTTTCCATGAAAATAAAGCAACACACCTTTTGGATTTTTTATTTTGAAATGAAGCGCATTGATTTTTCCCTCGAATGGTGTTTCCCAAAAGTATTCTTCGAAATCTTTATCAAAATCGAATTCGTGATGTTCGGGTAAAATGACGGGTAAAAAAACTACTTTTTCCTGAAAATATTTTAGGATTTCTGACATGGCGCAAATTTAAGAAAACTAATTTTTTCGGTGGTTTTCATTCATACTCGTTTTCTCCATGTCGATAAAAACTTTTCGCTCTTCAAAAATTTCTTCCATCGCACGATGATATTCTTCAAACTGATGAATATTAATATGTCCAGCTCCTAAAATAACATAAAGTCTGGTTAGTTTTGGATTAACTTCGGAAAGGTCGATCGCCGTTTTTATAGGAACTAAACCGTCATCACTTCCATGAAGGATTTTAATTGGGCAACGAACATTTTTTAAATAATGAAAAGTCGGAATATTGTAACGCAGAAAGGGTTTTGCGGGCATAAACGGAAGATATCGATGAATCGCTCGTAAAAGAGAGTAGAGTGGAGAAGTGAGAATCAAAATTCGAGGATTATTTTTCGCGGCCAATCTTGCTGCAAATCCGGAACCGAGCGATCGTCCGTAAACGATGATCTGATCTTCTGAATATTCTTTTTTTACGATGTCATAAATAAATTGAGAGTCGCGCTTCATGGCTTCTGCAGTTCTTTTTCCCGTACTTTTCCCGAATCCACGATAATCCATCATGATGACTTCGTAGTTTAACCTCGTGAAATCGATGGCAAATTTTCCCCAACCTTTGATGCTTTTCGTGTTACCTTTCAGATAAATTACAACGCCTTTTGGGTTTTCAACTTGAAAATGCAAATAATTGATTTGGGCACCACGTTCTGGTTCAACGGTTTTTTCCTCCGCTTTTAAATGTTCATAAGCAAATTTAAAATCTGGTGAAAGTTTCTCGGGTTGAAAAAAAAATCGATGTTGAAAAAAATAAATCAGTATTCCTGTAATCAGCGTAACTGTCACAACAATGCTCAAAAGAAAGTAAATATCTATTTTCATATCAATGATATAAAAGTAAATAAATTTATGAGAATTATTTGTGTTTCTTTAAATTTTTATCAAATTTTCATAGAAAATGTTTAAATATTAACCATTTTGTTTGGTAATAATCGGTAATTTGATTTTTTCCGCGCAATTTGAGTGTTCCATAAAACTGTCGATACCAACTTCTGTGTGCTCGAATAACTGCCCAAAAGTGAGAGAAGCCATTTTTGTATCCCAAATATATTCCTGCAAAACCATCTAAAATCAAACGTGCGGGAATCACCCAAAATAATGTATGTAAAGGCGCATTTTTTAAAATCATCGACAGGTTATTTCGGATGTTTAAAAATGTTTTCTGTGCACTTTGTTTATTTAATGTTCCACCTCCGACATGAAAAATGGTTGATTTTCCGGTATAAAATATTTTTCTTCCTGAATTTTTTAATCGCCAACACAAATCAATTTCTTCCTGATGGGCGAAAAATCTTTGGTCGAAACCATTTTGATCCCAAAAATCTTGAGAACGGATAAACAAACAACAACCTGAAGCCCAGAAAATTTCGGTTTCATCATTATATTGTCCGAGATCTTCTTCTAGATCTTCAAAAATTCTTCCTCTGCAATAAGGAAATCCAAGATTGTCGATAAATCCTCCTGCAGCGCCTGCAAATTCGAAATAATTTCTTCGGTGGTAATCTAGAACTTTCGGTTGAACAGCAGCAATATTTAAATCACTTTGAAAAAGGTCTAAAACGGGATTGATCCAGTTTTCTGTCACTTCAACATCGGAGTTTAAAAGACAGTAAATTTCAGCCTCGATTTTCTTTAAACCTTCATTGTAACCTCCCGCAAATCCGTAATTTTTTTCGTTTTTAACAATTTTTATCGCGGGAAATTTTTCCTTTAAGAAAGAAACAGAATCGTCTGTGGAAGCATTGTCAATTACAAAAATTTCGGTGTTTCCTGAATGTAAAATGACATTTGGAAGAAATTTTTCTAACCAATTTTTGCCGTTCCAGTTGAGGATAACAATTGCTAAATTCAAGATGTAAAAATTAAAAATTAATTATTAATGATAGAAAAGATGCGCTATCATTGTCCCATAAATTTAATGGCATTTTGGTATTTCCATCTTCTATGTGACCAAAGATAATTGTCGGGTCTTTTATTAATGGTGTTTTCCAAAAGATGATGGAATTTTTTTACAACTTCATGTTCCACAAATTTTTCACCATCTGGATAAATTCGATAATAATTGATCTGATAATATCCGCGCTTGACTTTTTTCATTTCACAAAAAACAAACGCCAGTTCCATTCTGGTAGAAAGTTTGTCGTATCCTACAAAAGCAGGAGTTTTTTGGTTCAAAAAATTAAGACCATAAGTAACTTCCGAGTGATGAGGAGTTTGATCGGCAACAAACATATACACGGAATTTCCATCATTGGGATTTCTGAAAATATGCCGAATCACCTCTTTTGCTTCCAAAGCTTGATTCCCAAATCGGTTTCTAAGGGATTTTATCTTTTCTTCCCAGAAACTGTTTTGAACTTTTCGATACACAGGAAAACTATTTTCTTGAGGAATAATGGTCGCTAAAGTGTTGTACCATTCCCAATTAAAGACATGTCCTGCGAGCAAAATCACATTTTTATTTTCCTCTTTGGCTTCCTGAAAAATATCTTGATTCAAATGCTGAACGCGAACACGCAGTTCCGTGGAAGAAATGGTGAAGGATTTGAAAGTTTCTACAATATAATCGCAAAAATTAATGTAAAACTTTTTCTCAATTTTTTTTAGATCTGTAGGTGACTTTTCTGGAAAGGAATGTTGAAGATTCTCGAGTACCACTTTTCTTCTGTAACCAATGATATAATAGATTACAAAAAACATAAAATCCGAAATCAGGTACAAAATCCGAAGTGGAATTTGTGAAAGCAGCAGAATTATTTTAAAAAGAAATCTCATAAATAATTTGCAAATTTAATGATAATATAGTTTATTGATGGCGCTATTTTTGTTTATTTGTTTCGAATAAATATTTAAAAAAGTATGATCAAATTAAATTTGAAAATTTTAGCTTTTTCGTCATTACTCGTTTCAAGTTTGGCATATTCGCAAAAAACGGATCAATTGCAAACAAAAAATAATGTTTCCGATAATGCTCTCCTTTTAAAAGCAAAAAATGACTCCGTTGTTGCGGCGAAGAAAAAGGCAGCTGCAGCCGAAATCGCAAAGCTTCCGAAACCTTACAATCAGAAGGAAAATGCGCAAACAAAAATCGCAGAATTGGTAAAACAAGCGAAGAAAGAAAATAAAAATATCATGATTCAAGCTGGTGGAAACTGGTGTATTTGGTGTTTGAGATTTGATCATTATGTTCAAACTACGCCAGAATTAAAAGAATTGGTTGATCAAAATTTCATTTACTATCATTTAAATTACTCTCCCGAAAATAAAAATGAAAAGGTTTTTGCAAAATATGGGAATCCAGGAGAAAAATTTGGCTATCCAGTTTTTATCGTTTTAGATCAGAACGGGAAACAAATTCATACGCAGGATAGTTCAGTTTTAGAAGAGGGAAAAGGATACAGTTTAGAAAAAACCAAAACCTTTTTTAAAGAATGGTCGCCGAAATCTTAAATTAAAAAATCTCGTCATTGATTTGACGAGATTTTTTTTTAGAGGAGTTTCTTGATCCAATTTAATTTTTTATCGGTGTAAGGTGGATATTTTAGATCTGGTTCTCCCCAAGTTGCACGATCCAAAACTGCTTTTTGGTGAGAAAATGCATCGAACCCATATTTCCCATGATAATTCCCGATTCCTGAATTTCCAACACCGCCGAAAGGTAAATAATCGTTGCTCAAATGCATCACAACATCATTAATACAACCACCACCAAACGAAATTTTTATAGTAAATTCTTCCTTTTCTTCCGAATTATCGCTAAATAAATACGCAGAAAGTGGTTTTTCATACGCTGCGATTTGCAGTAAAGCTTCATTGAAATTTTTGAATGTCAAAACCGGAAGAATAGGTCCGAAAATTTCTTCTTGCATCACTTTATCATTCCACGTTACATCATGCATAATCGTGGGTTCAATATATCTTTTTGCAGCATCTGTTTTTCCACCAAAATATACTTTTTCTTGATCAATTAAATTCACCAACCGATCAAAATTTCTTTGATTGATGATTTGGGTGTAATTTTCGGATTCTGAATGGTAATTAAATTTTTGAATGTAAGATTGTAAAGAATCTAGAAAACTGTCTTTCACTTTTTCATCGACCAAAATATAATCTGGTGCAACGCAAGTTTGTCCTGCGTTCAAAAATTTTCCCCACACAATTCTTTTTGCAGCGACGTCAAAATTGGCGCTAGATGTTACAATTGCAGGACTTTTTCCACCCAATTCTAAAGTTACAGGTGTTAAATGTTTGGCGGCAGCTTCGTAGATAATTTGTCCCACTTTCGGACTTCCTGTAAAAAATATCTTATCGAATTTTTGTTTTAAAATTTCCGTTGTTTCCTCGATTCCGCCTTCAGCAACGTAAAAATAATCTTTCGGAAAATTCTCATTGATGATTTTTGCCATTGCTTTCATCGTGTTTTCTGCGATTTCACTTGGTTTTAAAATACAAGTATTTCCTGCCGCCAAAGCTGCAACAACTGGCGAAAGTGATAGTTGATAAGGATAATTCCAGGCGCCAATAACCAACGTACAACCAAGAGGTTCGGGATAAATTTTACTGGAACCCAATTGATTGGCGAGATTGGTGCGAACTTTTTTAGGTTTTGCTAAAGAATTAAGATTTTTCAAAAAATAATCGATGTCTTTCAAAACAAAGGAAATCTCCGTCGTAAAAGTGTCGAATTTCGATTTCCCAAAATCTTTAAAGATCGAATCGTAAAGTAATTCCTCATTTTTCAGAAGAACTTCTTTCAGTTTTTCCAGGTACATTTTCCTGAATTTCAGGTTTTTGGTTTTTTGACTGTTAAACAAATTCCGCTGATCGGATAAAATATTTTGAAAATCCATTATTATTTTAATTTTTCGTTTCGTATCAATTGAGGGTAATATCTTTTTTAAATTATTGAAAAACAATTAGTTATTCAATATGAAATCTGCGGCTTTTTCCGCAATCATCAAACATGCTGCATTGGTATTTCCAGAAATAATTTCCGGCATGATCGAAGCATCTGCAACTCTAAGGTTTTCAATACCATGAACTTGCAATTTATCATTAACCACAGAATTTTCACCGTTTCCCATTCTGCAGGTTCCAACAGGATGATATAGGGTTTCTAATGTTTTTTTAAGGTGCTCAATCAAAACATCATCAGAAGAATTTCTTGGCGGCCAATTCATTTTCTTTAATCTTACGTCATCAAAAGTCGAAGAATCCATTACTGCCATTGCTTTTTTCAATCCAAATAATAATGTCTTGACATCATTTTCTTTTGATAAAAAATTGGGTTGGATCAATGGTGCAACTCGACTGTCTTCAGATTGTAAAAGAATATTTCCCGAGCTTTCTGGATGCAATAATATGGCCAAAATCGTATAACCGTTTGTTGTTGGAAGTGAAAATGGATTGTAAAGATCCGCTTTGTAGTCATTTCCCATGTGTAAAGGCGAAAAGTGAAACTGCAAATCTGGAATTTTTTTCTCTTCTGAAGATTTAAAAAATGAGGTGGTTTCAATAATAGAGTAGTTGAGCAACGATTCTTTTTTTCGAAAATATTGCAACAGATTGTTGATGAACCCCGTTTTTTTAATAACAGTATTTAATCCATTTACTTTACTGAAATCGCTGGTTCCTGTCCACACGTGGTCTTTCAAATTTTCGCCAACTGCGGGTAAATCTTTAATTAAATCAATATCAAATTTTTTCAGTTCTTCTTTTGGACCAATTCCCGATACTTTCAAAAGTTGTGGTGATTGAATTGCACCTGCACAAAGGATCACTTCTTTATTGCAAAATATTTTTTCCGAGGAATTTTTCCCGGCATAGATTTCTACACCAATCGCTTTTCCATTTTCAATGATTATCTTTTTTACAAAAGTTTTTGTTTTGATTGTTAAATTTGTTCGGTCAGAAATAGGTTTTAAAAATGCTTCATACGTGCTTTGACGAACGTTTTTATCAATCGTGTATTGTAAAAAAGAAGAACCTTCCTGGTTTTCACCATTGTAATCTTCATTAAAATTCAACCCATTTTCTTTACAGGCTTCAATAAACTTATAGGTTGATTTGTTGTATTCTTTGCGCAATGAAACATTTAATTCCCCATTTTTACCGTGAAACTCATTATTAAAGGAGTGGTTGTTTTCAGATTTTTTAAAATAGGGAAGAAGCGAATCGTAATTCCAACCTTTATTTCCCATTTCTTGCCAGTTGTCATAATCTTTTGAGTTTCCACGTACGTAAGCCATTGCATTGGTCGCACTCGATCCACCCAAAGATTTTCCTCTGGGAATATAAATTTTCCGGTTATTGACGAATTTTTGTGGTTCCGTTGAAAATGCCCAATCCATTTTACTGCGATTCAACAAACTATACCATCCCGGAATTTTTGATAAAAAATTCGGTTTTCCACCCGCTTCTATTAATAGAACTGAGTTTTCTTGATTTTTGCTTAGTCGATTTGCCAAAACACTTCCCGAAGAACCTGCGCCAATAATTATAAAATCTACATTCATTTTTTTTTAAGGTCTAATTTTTAAATTTAATCATTTAATTGATCTTTTTTAAAAAAATGCATCATTTTTAATAATGCTTTAAATAAGATTTTCACAAATAAAATTTATTTAAGATTGAATCACTTTTATTTCTGCTCTTAAAATATTACTTTTGTTACCTTAAAGATTTAAAATGAATTCCTACAAAAATCCTCTTGAAGAACGCTATTCGAGTGAAGAAATGCTCTATAATTTCTCTCCCAATAATAAGTTCCGAAACTGGCGAAAACTGTGGATTGCACTGGCTGAAATTGAAAAAGATTTAGGGCTTGACATTTCTGACGAACAAATTTCGCAACTGAAAGACAACGCAGAAGAGATTGATTACGAGAAAGCTGCAGAATATGAGAAGAAGTTTCGTCACGACGTTATGGCGCATGTTCATACCTACGGCGACGTGGCTCCCTTAGCAAAAGGAATTATTCATCTCGGAGCTACTTCGGCTTTTGTTGGTGATAATACCGATTTGATTCAAATGCGCGACGGTCTTCTGTTGATCAGAAAACAATTGGTCAATGTGATGAAAAATCTAGCTGATTTCGCCCTTCAATACAAAGATTTACCGACTCTTGGTTTTACGCATTATCAACCGGCACAATTAACAACTGTAGGAAAACGCGCCACATTATGGTTACAGTCTTTAATTTTAGATTTCGAAGAATTAGAATTTTTCTTAGAAACTTTAAGATTTCGTGGCGTGAAAGGAACAACCGGAACTGCCGCAAGTTTTTTAGAACTGTTTAATGGCGATTATTCCAAAGTAAAACATTTGGATAAAGAACTTTCAAAACGGTTTGGTTTTGATAAAGTTTTCGGAGTTTCTGGCCAAACTTACGACCGAAAAATTGATGCGAAAGTTGTTGCTTTACTTTCTAATATTGCACAATCTGCTCATAAGTTTACCAATGATTTAAGACTTTTACAGAATTTAAAAGAAATCGAAGAACCTTTTGAAAAAAATCAAATTGGATCTTCTGCAATGGCTTACAAAAGAAATCCAATGCGTTCTGAAAGAATCGGAGCCTTATCAAAATTCGTGATGTCACTTTCTACAAGTTCCGCAATGGTCGCATCTACACAATGGTTTGAAAGAACTTTGGATGATTCTGCCAATAAAAGATTAACCATTCCACAAGCGTTTCTTTCCGTAGATGCAATTCTGATGATTTGGAATAATATCATGAACGGAATCGTGGTGTATGAAAATAGAATTCAGAAACATATTATGGAAGAACTTCCATTTATGGCGACCGAATATATTATTATGGAGGAAGTAAAAGCTGGCGGTGATCGTCAGGAAATTCACGAAACCATCCGCGTACATTCGATGGAAGCCTCAAAAAAGGTGAAAGAAGAAGGGAAGGAGAACGATTTGCTTGAAAGAATTTTAAACGATCATTCCTTAAAACTGGATAAATCGAAATTGATGGAAGTGCTCGATCCGAAAAACTTCATCGGTTTCGCGCCCATTCAAACGGAAGAATTTATCGAAAACGAGGTAAATCCAATCCTCCAAAAGTACGCCGACTTAATCGGGTTAAAAGCCGACCTTAAAGTATAAATAATTAATGCAGTCTTTTTGGCTGCAATTTTTTTTACCCTTATGAAACATAAATATTTGCTTTTGTTCCTATTTACGTTAATATTTCAAAGTGCTTATAAAGCGCAGAGTTTTAGCAATCAAAAAAAAGGAATGTTAAGTTCGAGTCAGTTTAGTGATTTGAAAGCGTTTTTAGTTTCTAAAAATCTGCAAATTAAGGATACTATTTTTATTAAATATGACTTCAATAAAGAAAGTTGCTGGAATCGCTTAGATGAGCAGGGAAATGAAAAAATAGAGATTATCAAAATGAGTTTTCAGAAGCATATTTCAGATTTCAACGCTCAACATAAAGATGCAATTGCTTATAACTTTAGAGAGCCAGGAAATAGAATAAACAAACTTAAATTATGGGATAGTACGATAATTATCGATGATCTCTACTTTTTAAAAAATCTTCTTTTTAAAAAGAAGCGAGAATGTGGAACTTCTGTAATTATTCTAAACGACGGATCCTATCTTCTTTATTTTTTGGTGATCCACATTTTGAACTTTTAGATAAAGTTTATCAGAATCAATAAAAAATCTAATTAAAACTAAAAACTGACATCTAATGTCTAATAAAAAAAGAATCTTCGTAGAAAAAAAAGGAATTTTCGATGTTGAAAGTCCACAGGTTTTTAATGAAATCAAAAATATTGTTCCGACAATTAAAGATGTTAAAGTTTACAACATCTATGATGTTTTCGGAGTGAATGACCATGAGTTCTCGAAAGTCATCAACAGTACTTTTGTAGATCCAGTGACCGATATTTTGCATGAAGAAAATCCGGCAAAAAGCAATCATTTCGCAACCGAATTTTTACCAGGACAATATGATCAACGCGCAGATTCTGCACAGCAATGTATTGCCTTATTAACTGAAAATGAGAATGGTAAAGTAAGAAGTGGGAAACTCATCGAATTGTTTGGAGTTTCGGAAGCTGAAATAGAAACCATCAAAAATCATTTGATCAACAAAGTTGAATCTCAGGTTAAAAATTTATCAAAATTAGAAATTCCGGCAGAAGAAACACCTGATCCGGTTATTGTTCACGAAGGTTTCAATGATTTTTCTGCAGAAGAATTAAAAGCTTTTTACGATGATCACGGTTTTGCTTTAGATATTGATGATCTCGGTTTTATTCAAAGCTATTTTAAGTCAGAAAATAGAAATCCGACCGAAACTGAACTCAAAGTTCTCGATACGTATTGGAGCGACCATTGCCGACATACGACTTTTGAAACTGAACTAACTGATATTCAGTTTAATGATGCCTTTAAATCGACTTTAGAAACGATATTTAATGATTATTTAGAAAAAAGAAAATTCTTGGATCGAGAAGCGAAACCCGTTTCATTAATGGATTTAGCGACGGTTTGTGCAAGATATTTTCACAAGACAGGTAAATTAGAAAACCTCGTAGTTTCCGATGAAATCAATGCTTGTACGATTGAAATTGAAGCAGAATTCGATGGTAAAAAAGAACCGTGGTATTTGTTATTTAAAAATGAAACCCATAATCACCCAACGGAAATTGAACCTTTTGGTGGTGCATCAACTTGTTTAGGAGGCGCAATCCGTGATCCTTTATCCGGCCGTGCTTTTGTTTATCAGGCGATGCGATTATCTGGAGCAGCCGATGTTCTAGAACCGATTTCTGAAACTTTAGCAGGTAAACTTCCACAACGAACGATTACGAAACAAGCTGCAAACGGCTATTCTTCTTACGGAAATCAAATCGGTTTAGCGACCACTTCTGTCAATGAAATTTACCACGATGGGTACAAAGCAAAGCGCATGGAAGTTGGTTTCGTCGTGGGTGCCGTGAAAAAGGATTGGGTGAAAAGGGAGCAACCGCAAAATGGTGATCTTGTTATTTTATTAGGCGGCGCAACCGGAAGAGACGGAGTTGGCGGTGCAAGTGGAAGTTCAAAAGTACAGGATGAAACCTCGATTCATACTTTATCAACCGAAGTTCAAAAAGGAAATGCAGTTGAAGAGCGAAAAATTCAAAGACTCTTTAGAAACCCAGAAGTTACGACTTTGATTAAAAAATCAAACGATTTTGGAGCAGGTGGAGTTTCTGTTGCGATCGGTGAAATTGCTGATTCACTGGAAATTAACCTCGATATCTTACCTTTAAAATATGAAGGTTTAAATGGAACTGAACTCGCTATTTCGGAATCACAAGAAAGAATGGCGGTCGTTATTGAAGCCAAAGATAAAGAGCAATTCATCAGGTTCTGTGAAAAGGAAAATATAAAAGCCGTAGAAGTTGCGAAAGTAACCGATTCCGGAAGAATGCAGATGTTTTGGCAGGGAAATAAAATTGTTGACCTAAGTCGGGAATTTTTAGATACCAATGGTTGTGCAAAAAAACAGTATGCTGAAGTTTCACACTTGCAAACAATTGATAATCAAGTTTTAAACTTTAATGAAGAAAATTTATTAAAGGTTCTTTCCAGTAAAAATGTCGCTTCCCAGAAAGGATTGGTAGAAATGTTCGATGCTTCTGTGGGCGGAACTTCTGTTGCAATGCCGTTTGGAGGAAGACATCAGCTAACAGAAATGGAAGGAAGTGTACAAACGCTGCCTATTTTAAACGCCGAAAACATCGAAACAGTTTCTTTGGCGAGTTGGGGATTTGATGCCGAATTATCGTCTCAAAACTCCTTAATTGGAGCTGCGAACGCCGTAGTTGAAAGTGTTGCCAAGATTGTTGCAATGGGTGGTAATTATAAAAACATCCGTTTGAGTTTCCAGGAGTATTTTGAAAAACTTGGGAATAATCCTAAAAAGTGGGGGAAACCATTGGCTTCTTTGCTTGGAGCGTATGATGCGCAGATGAATTTCGAATTGGCTGCAATTGGTGGTAAAGATTCTATGAGTGGAAGTTTTCAAGATATTCACGTTCCACCGACCTTGATTTCTTTTGCGTGTGCAAACGGAGAAAAGAAAAATATCATTTCACCAGAGTTCAAAAAAGCCGGAAATAAATTGTACTTATTTAACCATATTTCGCAAGAAAATGGAATGCCGAATTATGGCGATTTGAAACAAATTTTTGATTTCATATTTGAAAATATTAAGGCGAAAAAGATTGTTTCTGTCAAGACGATTAAAGAAGGTGGAGTTGCAGTTGCCTTATCGAAAATGAGTTTTGGGAATCATCTCGGAGCGGAAGTTGAACTCGCTGAAGATTTGCTCTTGACCAAGAATATTGGAAGTCTGATCATTGAAAGTTCAGCAGTTTTAGAAAATGATTTACTTCAAGTTATTGGTGAGATTTCAAATTCGAGTAATTTGAAAATCAATACTTTTGAGTTCCATATCGGAAAATTACTTGAAGCATGGAAAGGAACTTTTGAAGAACTTTTTCCAACGGCAGAAGAAAAGAAAATGGTTGTTGAAATTGATTCAAAATTGAACTCTATTCAACCAAGATCGATTCAGATCTTAAAACACAACTTAGCGAAACCGAAAGTTTTTGCACCCATTTTTCCGGGAACCAATTGTGAATATGAAACTCAAAATGCCTTTAGAAAAGAAGGTGCTGAAGTTTCAGGATTGCCCTTAATTAATCTCAATCATCAGCTTTTAAATGAAAGTTTAGATGCCTGGATTTCGGAAATTAACCAGTCGCAAATTTTAGTTTTATCGGGTGGTTTTTCAGCCGGAGATGAACCTGATGGTTCTGCAAAATTCATCGTCAATGTTTTGAAAAATGAGAAGATGAAAAATGCAGTTCATCAATTATTGGAACGGGACGGAATGGTTCTCGGAATCTGTAACGGTTTTCAAGCGTTGGTAAAATCAGGATTATTGCCTTATGGTGAAATTCGGGATTTAGATGGAGATTCGCCGACTTTAGCGCATAACGCAATTGGTCGTCATATTTCTCAAATGGTTGATGTGAAAGTCATTAATGATGATTCTCCTTGGTTAAAAGGAATGAAGGATCAAGTTTTCACAATTCCTATTTCACATGGTGAGGGTCGTTTCGTGGCCTCAGAAAAAGTGCTTCAGGAACTGTACGAAAATGGACAAATTGCCACTCAATATATTGATCACGATGGAAATATTGCGCACGGAATGCCTTTTAATCCCAATAACTCCTTATTTGGAATTGAAGGATTGACTTCTGAATCTGGAAAAATTTATGGAAGAATGGGACATCCGGAACGGTTTTCTGAAGGTTTATTGAAGAACATTCCAACGGCGAATTACCATAATATCTTTAAAAATGGAGTTGAGTATTTTAAATAGTAGGAGTTAGACTGTTGAGAGCATCAATTTTAAATTATAAGTCAATTTGCTTATACTTGTGTTTTATTAGTGAATTGACTTATATTTTCGAATCAATTTTTTTAAAAAATTATAAGGCAATCACCTTATAATTTGAGTTTATAAGGCAATTACCTTATAATTTGAATTTATAAGGAATAATGCTTATATTTGAATCATGATTGCAATTATTACCGGAGATATTATTAATTCTCAAAAGTCCGATTCTGAGTTGTGGCTTCCAAAATTAAAGGGATTGTTGCAATCATGGTCGACTACACCAGAGAATTGGGAAATATACAGAGGCGATGAATTTCAGTTAAAATGCAGTGTTGATGAAGTTTTTCATAAAGCATTGCTTATAAAATCACTCCTCCGAAGTTTTGAGAATTTAGATGTACGTGTGGCAATCGGTATTGGCAATGAAGTTTTTCTATCTGAAAAAATCACCGAATCGAATGGCTCTGCTTATTTGAATTCGGGAAGATTGCTCACAGATATTAAATCTCAGGGAAAAACATTTGCCATACAAACGGAAAATGAAAAAGTAAACCAAGATCTCAATATTCTTTTTAAATGGGCTGCAATTGACTTCGATAACTGGACCGTAGCAACAGCAGAAATTATTCATCAGTTATTGCGAAATTCAGAATTAACTCAGGATGAACTGGCGAAAGAACTCAATATTACCCAATCGTCAGTTAGTCAGAGACTTAAAAGAGCTAATTTTGAATTGCTGCAAGAAACAGATTTGTATTTTAGAAAAAAAATAACCGAATTATAAATGATTTTTACCAACCTCATATTTGCACATTTATTGGGAGATTTTATTCTTCAACCCAATTCTTGGGTCGCTGATAAAGAGGTAAAAAAGGGGAGAAGCATTTATTTATATTTTCATGTTTTCATCCATATCATTCTTGCACTCGTGTTTCTTTGGGATTTAAAACTGTGGTGGATTGCCATAATTATTGGCATCACACACTTTTTTATCGATTGGGCAAAACTGAAATTTCAAACATCAAAAACAAAAAGAACTTGGTTTTTCATCGATCAAATCTTGCATATTCTCATCATTGCTGCAATTTCAATTTGGTATTTTCCTTATTTTAAATGGAATGATTTCTTTAATCCTGAAAATTTAAAAATTGCAACAGCAGTTATTTTTCTCACCATTCCGTGTTCCATTTTAATTAAAACCGTCATCTCTGTTTGGACTCCGATTACCGTAGAACACAGCAAATTGCAAACAGAGTCTTTGGTGAATGCCGGAAAATATATCGGAATTTTAGAACGACTTTTGGTTTTCGTATTTATTGTAGTCAATCATTGGGAAGGCGTTGGTTTTATGATCGCGGCAAAATCGGTTTTCAGGTTCAGCGATTTGGCAGAAGCAAAACAGAGGAAACTCACAGAATATGTATTAATAGGAACTTTGCTAAGTTTTGGCATCGCAGTTCTAACAGGAATTTTAGTGAAAATTTAATATAAAGTAAAATTTAATAAAAAGTAAAAATGACAAAAGGAGCAATGCTTTATGAAGGAAAGGCAAAGCAGGTTTTTGAAACCGACAATCCCAATGAAGTGATTGTCCGTTTTAAAGATGATGCAACCGCTTTCAACGCACAAAAAAGAGGAAGTGTAGATCTTAAGGGAGAAATGAACAACGCGATTACCACGTTGATTTTCGAGTATTTAAACACCAAAGGAATTCCGACGCATTTCATTAGTAAAATAGACGAAAGAGAACAATTGGTAAAAAAAGTTCAGATCATTCCTCTAGAAATGGTTGTTCGAAACTATTCCGCCGGAAGTATGGCACAAAGATTAGGAGTGGAAGAAGGAATTAAATCTCCTGTAACCATTTTCGATCTCTGCTTTAAAAGAGATGATCTCGGAGATCCTCTTATCAATGATCATCACGCTGTTTTTCTCGGTGCGGCAACGTATGAGGAACTCGATGAGATGTATGAACTGTCTTCAGATATTAATGATCTCTTAATTGAACTTTTTGATCAAATGAATATCATTTTGATTGATTTCAAAATTGAATTGGGTAAAGATTCGACCGGAAAAATAATTTTAGCCGATGAAATTTCGCCCGATACCTGCAGACTTTGGGATAAAGATACCATGAAGAAACTCGATAAAGATCGATTCAGAAGAGATTTGGGTGATGTTACCGAAGCGTATGTAGAAATTTATGAACGATTGAAAAAAGTTCTTCAAAAATAATTTTTGGGAAAACTAAAAATGAAAGATTTACAACGATACAAAGAAGTTTATTTAAATCAGTTTAAGGAAAATACGTACGGCAGAAATCTCCTCAAAACCGAAGATTCATTTGATGCTCCTTCCGAGGAATGTGGAATTTTCGGCTTGTACTCAGAGAACGATGTCGATACCTTTTCTCTTTCGCAATTTGGCCTTTTTGCGCTTCAACACAGAGGTCAGGAAGCATGCGGGATTTCTGTGATGAAAGACGGAAAGATTTTCAATATTAAAGATGAAGGTTTGGTTCTTGATGTTTTCAAAGAAATTCGCAATCCCGAGACTTTTATGGGCAATTCTGCAATCGGTCATACCCGATATACGACTGCAGGTGATAAGAAAAAGTATAATTTTCAGCCCTTTTTTGCTAAAAACGAATATGATCAAATCATCCTTTCCATCGCTCATAATGGTAATTTAACCAATGCACATGAACTTAAAAAGGAATTGGAAGCAGAAGGAGTCGTTTTCAAGGCAACTTCTGATTCTGAAGTTATTTTGCGATTGATTCAAAAAAACCTTGATCTTGGTTTAAGAGGTGCCATTAAAGCCACGATGGAAAAGATCGAAGGTGCTTATTCTGTGGTAGGAATGACGAGAAATAAATTTTTTGCCTTTCGTGATTTCCATGGGATTCGTCCCTTAGTTTTGGGTGCGATTGACGAAAAAACATTTGTTGCGGCTTCAGAATCTGTTGCTTTAGATGCTGTGGGAGCGCAATATGTACGCGATATTTTACCTGGCGAAATTGTTTATACCAATGAAAATGAACCAGGTTTACAAAGCTTTCTGGTCAAAGAAGATTGCGAAAAAAGAATCTGTGCATTCGAATATATTTATTTTGCGCGCCCCGATTCTATTTTAGAAAACATTAATGTACACGAAATCCGAGAGAAATCGGGAATGAAAATATGGGAACAAGCACCTGTAGAAGCTGATATTGTTATTGGTGTGCCAGATTCTGGAGTTCCGGCTGCGATTGGTTTTTCTATTGCTTCGGGTATTCCATTTCGCCCCGTTTTGATTAAGAACCGATATATTGGCAGAAGTTTTATCGTTCCTACTCAGGAAATGCGTGAGAGAATTGTCAATTTAAAACTGAATCCCATTGTTTCCGAAATTAAAGGAAAAAGAGTAGTTATTATCGATGATTCTATCGTGCGCGGAACTACTTCAAAAAGATTGGTGCGAATACTGAAAGATGCAGGAGTAAAAGAAATTCATTTCCGAAGTGTTTCACCACCAATTATCGCACCTTGTTATTTAGGAATTGATACTCCATCAAAAGATGATCTCATTTCTGCGAACATGAATGTGGAAGAATTGAGAAATTATTTGGGAGTTGATACTCTAGAATTTTTAAGCATGGATAATCTGAAAGTGATTTTGGGTAGCTCTAATCACTGTTTTGGGTGTTTTACAGAAGAATATCCTGTTCCACCGGGACCAAATCCCGATTTTAAAGATGAATAAATAGAAAAAAGGTTGGGAATAATTTCCCAACCTTTCTTATAAGGTGTATAAGCAATTCTTATTAGAATTTATACGCTAAACCAACTTGAAAAGTATTGTTTCTTACTGCATCAGAACCACTTGGTCTGTTTTTCGCAACATCGGTTAAACCTGCAACATATCTTGCAGTTAAGCCAACATTCGGAGTGAAATAATACCCTGCTCCAATACCTAAACCTAAATTAAAGCCGTTGATATTATCTTTATAGTTGTCTGATTCTGCCAAGGTTTCTCCAGTAGTTTCATTTTTTACTTTGTCTTTAGCACTTACTGATAAACCGAATTCCGGACCAGCTTCTAAATAAAATGCTGGTGTAGCATTATATTGAAACATTACAGGTAGAGCGATGTAATCGAAATGTGTTGAAGATGAAAACTCTTGGTTTACAACTCCACTGGTCGTAACTACAGGTGCAGTGTAATTTCCTTTTGCACCATATTGTGTATAAAGTAACTCCGGTTGAATACTAAAATTAGATCCCAATGGAGCATTCATAAATACACCTGCGTTGAAACCAATTTTTGATTGTTGATCGCTTAATGAAGCGTCTTTTGATAAAGATGAAACATTCATTCCTCCTTTAATCCCGAATTGTTGTGCAAATGCTAATGAACTCATTGCTACTGCTGCACCTAAAAATAACTTTTTCATAATCTTTAATTTTTCTAATTAATTTTACATTTTTGATAATGAGATGTTTTTCTTTTTTAAAAATGATAAGCCTACCATTTCTAAAATCATTAAATCCTCACTATCTACGCATTTTAAATTTTGTTTGACGTGTGGGGTACTTCCAAACGCTGTGCCAAAACGATATAAAGTTTGAAAAAATTAAACGATGGTTTAAATAGTTTTTGTATTAAGATGCTGTAAATCAAATGTATTGCCGTAAAATAAAAATTCTCATACAATATTTGTACAAGAATTGAGTTCAGCAGTTTTATTACTTTTTAAGGCAAATTTTGATAATAATGCAATGACTTGTTGATGTGTTCTGCATCAACCGAACAGTTATAAGCAGAATTTCCGATTCCGGTTAACAAGGAAAAATTAATGGTTCCGTGCGAATTTTTCTTGTCGTTCCTCATTAGACTTAAAATTTCTTCTACTGAGAACTGCTTCGTATCGATATCGGGGAAGAATTGTCGCAGATGAGAAATAATGGTATTCGATGTTTCTTCTGAAATTAATCCGTGCAACATCGAAATTCTCGTTTCGCAAATCATGCCTAAAGCAACCGCTTCACCATGCATAATTGGCTTTCCTTGCAATAAGAATAAACTTTCTAAAGCATGACCAATCGTATGACCAAAGTTTAAGGTCTTACGAATATTTTGTTCGGTAAAATCTTGTTCAACCACCTTTTGTTTAATCTTCATCGAAGTTTCAATGAAAGGGAAAACACTTTGAGGCGTTAAATTTTTAATCGAAATTAAATCGTTCCAATGCTTTTCATCGATAATTAAACCATGTTTGAGCATTTCGGCAAAACCACTTCTAAGTTCTTCAAACGGCAATGTTTCTAAAAATTTTGGAAAGACAAAAATCTGTTCCGGATTCGCGAAAGTTCCAATAATGTTCTTCAAAAACTGATGATCGATTCCTGTTTTTCCACCAATTGAAGCATCGCACATTCCCAAAAGCGTCGTAGGAATATTAATAAAAGGAATTCCTCTTTTGTAAGTTGAGGCGATAAATCCACCCAAGTCCGTAAGAACTCCACCACCTAAATTAATCATCAAAGCTTTCCGATCAGTTTCAAATTCGGTTAAAATTTCCCAAAGTTGAGCCGCAGTTTCTAATGTTTTCATTTCTTCGCCGGCTTCAATTTCTATAATTTCAAAAGGAATCTCGGTCTCTAAATTTCCTAAAAGTCTTGGAAGACAATATTCATGCGTGTTTTCATCAACCAAAATTAATAGTTGGGTCGGTTGTAATCGGTGTAGAAATTCGTTGAGTTGGGAGAAATCCTCATCTAAAATTGAAATCATTGAACTAAAATTTTTCGCAAAATTAAACTATAAATTCGTTTTATCAATTCATAGAGTTATATTAAATTTGTTGCACTTTAAAAATAATCATGAGTATTTTCAATAACACCCAAGTTGCCTTCGCAGACAAAACTGATTCTCAACTCAAAAAAGCATTTTGGATGTTCAAGGCAATTGAGCAGCCGTTTATTACCAACATTGGAATTTCTGCGCTCAATTTTACCATAAAAAATAATTTCCCACTTGTAACCGATATTGTTAAAAGTACTTTATTCGAGCAGTTTTGCGGTGGCGAAACGCATGAAGAAAGCATGAAAGTGGTAAAGCAAATGTTTAAACATCACGTCGGAAGTATTTTCGATTATGCGATTGAAGGAAAAGCAGAAGAAAAGGTTTTTGATGATACCTGTACCGAAATCAAACAGAACATCAAATTTGCAGAAGGAAATCCGGCAATTCCGTTTGTTGTTTTTAAACCAACGGGTTTTGGACGCATTGAAATTTATGAAGAAGTAGGGAAAAATGTTGAATTAACAACTTCCCAAAAACAAGAATGGGCGAGAGTTGTAAAAAGATTTGAAGAAGTTTGTCAAATGGCGTTTGAAAGAAATGTAGTGATCATGATTGACGCCGAAGAAACGTGGATGCAAGATTCTACCGATGATTTGGTGAATGAGATGATGTCGAAATTCAACAAAGAAAAAGCCATCGTTTGGAATACTGTTCAAATGTACAGAACCGGAAGATTAGAATATCTTGCAAAAGATTTGGAGCGCGCCAAAGAAAAAAACTATTTTCTCGGCTACAAATTTGTTCGTGGTGCGTATATGGAAAAAGAAAGAAAACGCGCCGCAGAATTGAATTATCCGGATCCGATTCAGCCCACAAAGCAAGCTTCAGATGACAATTACAATGCAGCCATTGATTTTGTATTAAAGAATTTAGATAAGGTTTCTGCATTTTTTGGAACACACAACGAGAAATCTACAGAACTCGTGATGGATAAAATGAAAGCCATGGAATTGCCACATGATCATCCTCAAATTCATTTTGGACAATTGTACGGAATGAGCGACAATATTACCTATTATTTAGGCGCAGAAAAATACAATGTCTGCAAATATCTTCCTTATGGACCAGTAAAAGATGTGGTTCCTTATCTGACAAGAAGAGCACAGGAAAACACCTCTGTTGCAGGACAAACTGGACGAGAATTAGGTTTGATTGAAAAAGAATTGCAAAGAAGAAAAAATTCGTAAATTCGTTTAGTTTTATTTCTAAAAAGCACAAAAAATGACAGATTCAATTATTATAAAACCCCGAAACAGAAAAGAATTATCAACTCTGAAAAAAATTCTTGAAGCCTTGGATGCGTCTTTTGTTCTAAAAAAAGAAGTAAAAGAAAGCGTAAGTCCAAGCAACGATCCTTACTATGATATTCCTGAAAATGTTGCAGAATTGGAAAAGAGGATTAAAAAATTGAAGAAAAATACCAACGAAAATAAAGTGATACTGAAAACCAAAGAAGATATTAAAAATCTTTTGGGTTTATGAGCTATATTTTAGTTTTTAGAAAACGCGCAAATGAAGATATAGAATTTTTCAAAAAATAAGGCAATAAAATTCTGCTGAAGAAAATCGAAATATTACTGCAAGAATTGCAAGACAATCCCTATTTCGGAACCGGAAAACCTGAACGCTTGAAATACATAGAAGGTAATGTTTGGTCCAGAAGAATCGACGGTAAGAACAGATTGATTTACAATGTTGAAGAAAATATTATTACCATAGAAATTATCTCTGCAAAAGGACATTATGACGATAAATAATTTGAAAATCTTCATAATGAAAATTAAATTTTCAAATTATCTCATTCTCAAATTATCTCATTGAAATTCGCCCAAATTATTCTTCCGCTCAATTTAAAAGGAACTTTTACCTACAAAGTTCCCGCTGAACTTGCCGAAAAAATAGAAATTGGAATGCGGGTTTTAATTCCTTTTGGTGGCAAGAAAATTTATACCGGAATTGTATTTGATTTGCACGATCTGGCTCCCGAAAATTTTGACCCAAAAGAAATCATCAATCTTTTAGATGATTCCCCGATTTTGCCAAAAGAGCAAATCTCTTTCTGGACTTGGCTTTCCGAGTATTATCTCTGCAATATAGGCGAAATCTACCGATTTGCTTTTCCATCTTCTTTAAAACTGGAAAGTGAAACCTATTTAAAATTAAAATCTGGAGCGACCATCGATTTTCAGAATTTAGATGTCAATGAAATGTATTTGATACAAGCTTTAGAAGTTCGGCAACTTATTAATTTGACCGAAATTGAAGCGTTTATTCCCAAAAAGGAAATTGTAAAAACCATCAAATCTCTCATCGATTTACAGTACATCGAAATTGATGAAAAAATTGCCGAAAAATACAAAGCCAAAGAAATTGCTTTTCTCAAAATTAATGAGGAAGAAGTTTCAAATAAAAGTCTGGCGCAAATTCTTTTATTGTTAAAAAAAGCTCCCAAACAACAAGAACTTTTTCTTTTACTTCTAGAGAAACATACCGAAGATCCTGGAAAATCCATCAAAAAATCAGATGTTTTCGAAGATGGAAATTTTGCACATTCCCAGTTGAAATCTTTAGTAGAGAAAAATTTGGTAATGGAATATTATCTTCAAAAAGATCGCCTGCAAAAGTATGAAGGCGAAATTGAAGATTTAGATTCTTTGACAGATGCGCAACTGGAAGCCAAAACAGCAATTGATAAAGCGTTCGTTGAAGGCAAAAATGTTTTGCTTCACGGAGTTACTTCTTCCGGGAAAACACATCTTTATTTGGAGCAAATTGAAGAAACCATTGAAGCGGGAAAAAATATTTTGTTTTTGCTGCCCGAAATTGCCATTACAAAACAAATTGTGCAGCGTTTAGAAAAAAAATACGGCAAACAATTGGGTTTTTATCATCAAAAACTAACGGATTTTGAAAGGGTAGAAGTTTGGCGAAGCGTAAAGAATAATGATTTGAAAATTTTGATAGGAACACGAAATGCACTGTTTCTTCCTTACCAAAATTTAGGTTTAATAATCGTCGATGAAGAGCACGATTCCGCTTATAAACCGAGAGAAGTTTCGCCATTTTTTAATGCGAAAGATGCGACGCAGGTTTTAGCAAAAATGTATGATGCGAAAGTGATTTTAGGTTCCGCAACACCTTCTGTAGAATCATATTATTTAGCAAAAAAAGAAAAACTGGCTTATGTTTTTTTAGGAGAAAGGTTTGGAAACGTGAAATTGCCCGAGTTCGAATTGATCAACTTTAAAGAAGAACAGGACTCAAAAAAAATTATCGGAAATTTCTCTTTAAAATTAATTGAAGAAATAAAAAAAGAACTCGACCGGAAAAAACAGACCATGATTCTGCACAACCGTCGTGGTTACGCCAACGTGATTGAATGCGAAAGTTGTGGTTATGTGAATTACTGCTCTAATTGTGATGTGGTGATGACGTATCATAAATTTTCGAATGAGATGAAATGCCATTATTGTGGACAAAAAGCATCGAAACCCAAAGTTTGTCCCAAATGCAATTCCGAAAACTTAAATGAAAGAGGAGTTGGTGTGGAGCAAATTCATGAAGAAATGATGAAGATTTTCCCTGAAGCAGAAGTCGATCGCATGGATGTAGATTCGATGCGTAAAAAATTCGCCTACGAAAAACTGTACGAAAAACTAGAAGAAGGCGAAACCGATATTTTGGTCGGAACACAGATGATTTCTAAAGGTCTCGATTTCGAAAATATAGAATTGGTCGCAATTCCACGCGCAGATTCGATGCTGTATGTTCAGGATTTTCGCGCAGAAGAGCGGGCTTTTCAATTGATTACGCAAGTTTCTGGAAGAGCCGGAAGAATTACAGGTGAAGGAAAAATTCTCATTCAAACTTATAATCCGCAACATTCTGTTTTTCAGTTGATCAAAGAAAATGATCCTGCAAAAATCTATGAGCATTTTTTGGAAGAGCGGAAGAAGTTTCTCTATCCACCTTTCGTGAAATTAATCATGATCGAATTGAAACATCGAAAAGAAGATAAAGTCAATCGCGCTTCTCAGTTTTTAGGTTCTATTTTTCATAAATATTTGCCTTCTGAATGTATTCTTGGGCCAGAAAAATCACCCATCGGAAAATTAAATTTAATGTATCAATATCAAATTTTATTAAAGCTTCCGCGGGGAAAAAATTACAACGAATACAAGAACTTAGTTTTGAAAAGTTTTGAAGAATTTGATGAAATCACTGCTTATCAAAGCATTAAAAAGATGATTTTTGTCGATTTTTAACAATTTTTAACATTATTTGGCTCCTTTTATAAGGGTGAAAACACGGTAGGTCGATAATAATTTATATTTTTGAGCGTTGGAAAGATGTTGGTTTCTTCATATAAGGTTAACATCAATCAGCAACCATCATCAAATAAATGATTATTAAATGATTAGACTTAAAAATATATTTGTTTCTTCAGCACTTGCTGTATCCGCTTTTGCATTCTCACAGGGAACATTTACAACTTCTACTTATCCTCAATCTTACGATAATCAATCCTCCAGTTCGCCGAAAGACTTCAGTTCAACCACTACCGAAAAATTAATGACCGCCAAAGAATTGGTTGACATTAATATCAATTCGATGATGAGTGACCCTGTTCTTCGAAATGCAAGTTGGGGTTTTGTGATTTATGATCCAAAGACTAAAAAAGTAGTAAGTTCTTATAATGAAAATACGCCCTTAGTTCCAGCATCCACTACGAAATTATTAACGACCGAAACTGCGATAAGTTTGCTGGGAGAAAAATTCCGTTGGATCACCCAACTCGAATATTCTGGAACGGTTAATTTAGACGGGACTCTTCAGGGGAATTTGTATGTAGTTGGAAGTGGTGATCCCTCATTAGGAACCAACAAAGCTGGAGCTGCATCTTATAAAGATATTGTTTCTGACTTTGTTTTGGCAATGGCCGAAAAAGGGATTAAAAAAGTGAGCGGTGATATCATAATTCAAACCGGAGTTTTTAAAGTTAATAAATCGCAGACACTTCCCGAAAATATTGTGTGGTTAGAAAATGGGAATTATTATTTGCCGGTTGGTTCTACATTACAAATCAGTCCATCTAACGAAAAGCTTATTGCAAAACAATCTAATCCGTTTGCGGAAAGTAAGAATTTCTATTACATTTCACCTTATATCAAACAGATGGTTTATGCCGACAAGTTTGAAGGAATGGGTTTAACGACAAAAGTTCCTGATGCTCCGGCTTATCTGGCAAATGTTTTGCGTGCGACTCTCATCAAAAGTGGAATTCCTGTCGTAGGAAAAGTCGTTCCTAAATTGACAGATCTAAATCCGGAAAAAAGAGAATTGATTACATCTTATCAATCGCCCTCTTTAACCGATATTCTTATCTATACCAATCAACACAGTGATAATGGTTTGGCAGAAGCATTTTTGCGAACGGTTGGATTTCAAAAAAACGGTGATCAGACTTTGGAGTCGGGTAGAGCTGCTGTAATTTCCCATTTGAATTCGATTGGTTTTGATACAAGCGGATTGAATTACATGGACGGAAGTGGATTATCCCGAAGTAATTTGGTAACTCCAATTGCACAGGTTAAATTTCTGACAGGTTTAATGAATGAGAAATTTTATAAATCCTATTTCGATTCACTGCCAATCGGTGGACAAACAGGAACATTAAAAAAGATGTTTAATGGAGAAGGTTACGGACAGATTTTTGCAAAAACAGGAACTCTGAATAAAGTAAAAACGTTAGCGGGTTATATGAAAACCAATAGTGGGAAAACATTAGTTTTTTCTCTTCTCATCAATAATTATGCAGGTTCTGTTGATCAGGTGAAAAACAAAATGGAGCAGCTTTTGCAGCCAGCGTTGAGTTTATAATAAGCATTCTCGAAATTTTTTAACCTTTCAATAATAATTGGAAGGTTTTTTTTATCTTTATCGCAAAATAAATTTTTAAATGAAAAAATTATACGTCCTAATTCTTGCGCTCCTTTTTGTTCAAGTGTATTCTCAAAAAAATGAGGAAGCTGAGCGAAAGAGTATGATCAAAAATGAGCTTAACAGTTATGCAAAAATGATCGGGTACAATGAGAATCCGAATACATTAAACTACGATTTAAAATACCAGCGTTTGGAATTAAGTCTAGATCCGGCGGTTCAATTCGTAAGTGGTACGGTGACCAGTCATTTTCAGGCAAAACAGAATATGTCGAGTATCTATTTTGATCTTTCAAATGTATTGACGGTTTCTGAAGTAAAATATCACGGTGCAAATCTTACTTTTACCCAATTGTCTACCAAGGAAGTTAAAATAGATTTCCCTACGAATATTCCGGCTGCAACCCTTGATTCACTTTCGATTAAATATTCTGGTGCTCCAGATAGGACAGGAAGTGCAGGTGACGCTTTTACCATTTCTACACAAGGTGGTACTCCGGTTTTATTTACGCTGTCTGAACCATACGGTGCACAGGAATGGTTTCCTACAAAGCAGAGTTTGAATGACAAAATTGAAAAAGTCGATATGAAAATTACGACGCCTTCACAATATAATGTTGCTTCAAACGGAAAGTTGTTTTCAGAAGTAATAACTGGGAGCAATAAACGGACTTTCTGGCAAACCAATTATCCGATTCCTGCTTATTTAATTGCGTTAGGTATTACAAATTATACCAAATTGAATGATACCATGGGAATTCCACCGTTTCCGTTTGTCAATTATTTATATCCCGCGACAATTTCTAACACCACAACAATGTCGAATATTGCCTATACTAAAAATATTATGGAAATGTTCGAAACCTATTTAGGACCTTATCCTTATAGAAACGAAAAATATGGTCACATGGAATTCGGTTGGGGCGGTGGAATGGAACACGCAACGATGTCCTCAATGGGATCATGGAGCAGATCTATTATTGCGCATGAATTAGCCCACCAATGGTTTGGCGACAAATTAACTTGTGGAGCATGGAACGATATCTGGTTGAATGAGGGTTTTGCAACCTACGGAGCTACGCTCGCCAATGAAAAATTACTCATGACCAATACGCAGTTTATGACGTACTTGGCAAACGAAATTACCAATATTACAAGCTCTCCAAGTGGAAGTGTGTATGTTGCAGACAGTAATTTAAGCAATACTAATGTGATTTTTAGCGGCAGACTCTCTTATTCAAAAGGGGGTTATGTAGTGAAAATGTTGAAATGGATCTTGGGCGATGACGCGTTTTATTCCGCAATTCGGGATTATCATTCGCGCCCTAATCTTGCTTATAACTATGTGAAAACTGCAGACCTCAAAAATTCACTTTTGCAATCAACCGGAAAAGATTTTACAGAATTTTTTAATGATTGGATTTACGGACAAGGCTACCCAACTTATCAAATCAAATGGAACCAAACTGCAGATCAAATATTAAGATTTAAAGTAAGTCAAACGCAGAGTCATTCTTCTGTGAGCTTTTTTGAAATGCCTTTACCAATCAAAGTGAATGGTACAGGAGGACAAGTGGCTTATCTTGTTTTAGATAACACCACCAATAATCAGAATTTTGCTAAAACGGTTGGTTTCCCAGTTGCTTCAGTTCAGTTTAATTATGAATATCAAATTGTTCAGAAAAATTCTACGGTGACAAAAGATACGTCGATTCTTGCTGTTGGAAACTCCGAAAAAGAAGCAATTAAAATTTATCCTAATCCTGTAAAAAATCAAATTACAGTAACCGGAATTTCCAAAGCACAGCCTTTTGAAATCTATAATGTTGAAGGTAAATTGATTAAAACTGGAAAATATTCTTCCGATCAAATCATAGAGGTGAATACCCTTCCGAAAGGAATTTATTTCTTAAAAATAGATGATCAAAATCTTAAGTTTATCAAAGAATAAAACGAATAAAAGAATAAAACGAAAAGCTCTCAGAAATGAGGGCTTTTTTCTTAAATTAGCATTTTTCAAAATTACTATTTATGATTTCTAAAAATTATCTGGAAACGCTGCAGAGCGAACTGCAAAATATTAAGAACGATGGCTTGTTCAAGACCGAACGAATCATTACCTCACAGCAATCTGCGGTGATTGAAGCCAACGGAAAAACATTATTAAATTTCTGCGCCAATAACTATCTCGGATTATCGAATAACAAAGAGGTCATGAAAGCTTCCCAAGAAATGATCGAAAGTCATGGTTACGGAATGTCTTCTGTGCGTTTTATTTGTGGAACTCAGGATATTCATAAAGATTTGGAAGCCAAGATTTCGAACTTCCTGGGTTTAGAAGACACCATTTTATATGCAGCTTGTTTTGACGCAAATGGAGGCGTTTTCGAGCCTTTGTTTACCGATCAGGACGCTATAATTTCAGATGAATTAAATCACGCGTCAATTATCGATGGCGTTCGTTTGTGTAAAGCAGCGAGATACCGATATAAAAATAACAACATGCAAGATTTGGAAGAGCAACTTATTGAAGCTTCCAAAAAAGACCACCGTTTTAAAATCATTGTGACCGATGGCGTTTTTTCTATGGACGGAATTGTGGCAGATTTAAAAGGAGTTTGCGATTTGGCAGATAAATACGATTGTTTGGTGATGGTCGATGATTCGCACGCAACAGGATTTATTGGGAAAACCGGTCGTGGAACCCATGAAGCGAATGAAGTAATGGGAAGAGTTGATATTATTACTTCCACTTTAGGAAAAGCTTTAGGAGGCGCATTGGGTGGATTTACTTCTGGTAAAAAAGAGATCATCGATATGCTAAGACAGCGTTCCAGACCTTATTTATTCTCGAATTCTTTGGCTCCAGGAATTGTTGGTGCGGCAATTAAAGTTTTGGATATGATTTCTCATGATACTTCACTTCGAGATCAAGTCATGGAGAACGCAGAATACTTTAGAAAAGAAATGAAAGGCAAAGGTTTTGATATTCCTGATGGTGATGCTGCGATAGTTCCGGTAATGCTTTATGATGCACCTTTAGCGCAAAAAATGGCAGAACATTTAATGGAAGAAGGAATTTATGTGATCGGATTTTTCTACCCAGTAGTAGCAAAAGGTAAAGCCAGAATCAGAGTTCAACTTTCTGCGTCTCATACCAAAGAACACTTAGACAAAGCGATTGCAGCTTTCGAAAAAGTGGGGAAAGATTTAGGCGTAATTTCATAATTTTTTTGACCAATCTAGGAAGCCTTTCAGCCTTTCAAAGCTGGAAGGCTTTTTTTAAACAGCAAACATGTTCAGCAAAGTAGAAGCACAACAAATCAGGAAAGAATTCTGGATCGCTTTTGGAAAAAGTTTTCCCCGAAAGTGGATTTTATACAACACGAAAATTAAAGATTTCTCCTTTAAATTTAATGCAGATCCAAAAAAAGCTGAGGTTTCTTTAGATATAGAAATGATTGATGAAGTCTTTCGGAATGCCTATTTCGAAAAAATGTGGTCGCTAGAATCTATTCTGGAAGAGGAATTAGGGGAAATTTTTAAAGATGAATTTTATCTTTTAGAAAACGGAAAAGTCATTTCTCGATTTTGGATCACCAAAGCGAACGTATCTATTTATGATAAAAATACATGGCAAGAAATCTTTGAGTTTTTTGTCGAAAAAATGGAAGGTTTTGAAAGGGTTTTCTATGAATATGAAGATTTTATTAAAGATGTTTAATCCAATTATTTAACCGTAATTTCAAAATTTATCGATCAAAATCTTAAAAAATTTTAGCCGAATTTTTTAATGGATTGCAAGGCTTCAATATTCTTTATTTTTATGTTTTCATCGGTATATTCGATGTAACCTTCTGCGGTGAAATTATTTAAACACTTATTGATATTTTCTCTGGAATATCCCAACATATCACTAATTTCTTTTTGTTTTAAATAGATCAAGCATCCTTTTTCACTGTAGCAAAGCAGAAAATTTGCTAAAGCTCCGTTCACCTTATTCCGTTTATAGCTTAAAAGATTTTTTACCAAGGAATTCATGTTCTCATTAGACTTATTATAAACCTCTACAAGAAATTTAGAATTCGTTGCGACAAACTTTCTGTAAACATTTTTTTCGAACTGTATAATTTCGGTTCCCTTTACTCCGTACGCTGAAAAAAAGACAGGCTCTTCAGTGAATAAATACCTCAAGCCAATAAAATCTTTTTCGCCATAGATATCTACAAGATGACCCTCACTATCTTTTAGTTTTACTTCCCCTTTGTAAATGTAAAAAACCGACAGTAGTAAGCTTTCGTTTTTGATGAACATTTCCTCCTGCTCAAATTTCATGAGTGACGCATTAGAATTAAGTACCGACTTTTCATGATCACTCAAGTGGTCAAAAAAAGGATTTTCTAAATAAGTTTCTGGTACAGTCATCGTTTTTATTAACTCAAGCAATTTACGTTTTTTTTATTCGTATCAAGTGGGTGTATTGTATGAAATTAATCAACTAAGAAAATGTTCACACTTTGATGTGACTATTCAAACTCCCTGCTGAAAGATAGTTCATAGGGTAGAATCAAAAATCTGTGTTTATTCGGCGGACCTTTACCCCAATAAAAAACAAGAACATGGAATACGCAGTTTATTTACAACTTATCGTGGTTTTGGCCGCAATATTTGTTGGAGCAAAAGTAGGAGGAATTGGGTTAGGAATTTTTGGAATGATAGGAATGGCCATATTGGTCTTCGTATTTCATATTCCTCCTGGTGAAGCGCCTATAGAAGTTATGTTAATGATTGTTGCGGTAATTACTGCAGCATCTACTTTACAGTCTGCCGGTGGATTGGATTATCTGGTTAAGGTGGCAGAAAAAATTCTTCGAAGAAATCCAGAATCAATTACTTATTTGGGACCGATTGTCTGTTATGTATTTACCTTTTTAGCGGGAACTGGGCATATCGCTTATTCACTACTGCCAATTATTTCTGAAATTGCCACAGATAGTAAAGTTCGTCCTGAGCGTCCACTGAGTATTTCGGTTATTGCTTCGCAGCAGGCGATCACAGCAAGCCCGATTTCTGCCGCTACAGCCGCACTATTAAGTACCAGTTTATTAGGTGGTCAAGGAATCGAAATGATTGATATTTTGATGGTCTGCGTTCCTGCAACGATTCTCGGAGTTTTAGCTGGTGCCTTTGCCGTTAGTTTTGTGGGAGTTGATTTAGATAAAGATCCCATCTATTTGAAAAGATTACAGGAAGGTTTAATACAAACGAAAGAACATACAGAAACATCTAATGCAGATAGCAAAAGTCGTCCGTTGATTGCCGTGATTCTATTTCTAATGGGTGTATTCTCTGTTGTTTTGTTTGGTTCAATTTCCAGTTTAAGACCTTCATTTAATATCGATGGTGAAATGGTGAAAGTAACAATGGCACAAATCATTGAAATCGTGATGATGTCTACCGCAGGGTTGATTTTACTTCTCGCGAAAGCTGATGTTACGAAGGCAGTTAATGGAAGCATCTTTATTGCAGGAATGCAAGCAGTTATTGCCATCTTCGGTATTGCCTGGATGGGAGATACGTTTTTTAATGGAAACCTTGCTTTCTTCAAAGAAAACATACAAAGTGTAGTGACGACGTATCCTTTCCTTTTCGCATTTGCGCTGTTCGTGATGTCGATCTTATTGTTCAGTCAGGCAGCGACCGTTCGTACACTTTATCCGCTAGGATTGGCTTTGGGTATTTCACCACTTGCATTGCTCGCTATGTTTCCAGCGGTGAACGGTTACTTCTTCTTACCTAATTATCCGACGGTGGTGGCAGCGATTAACTTCGACCGAACAGGGACAACCAGAATTGGTAAGTATGTGATTAACCACTCGTTTCAGATCCCAGGATTTGTCTCAACAATTGTAGCAATTGCAGTCGGTTATCTCATTATCAGTTTTATGTAGCATGTATCATTAAAGAATAAACATCATGAAAAAATATATAACAGTCGCCTTCGTATCTTTATTTTCTCTAGGCGTCTATGCACAGGATAATCCCACCAACAAAGAAACTGATAATAAAATTAGTTTTCTGGAAAGACATAACGACCAACTCAATATCTTTTTCCATATTCAATCTAGTTTCGACGTCGTTTCAGAACAAAGTAAAGAAACAGATATGGCATTTAAGGCAAGACAGTTCCGATTGGAAATTAAAGGAAATCTTACTGATAAATTGTTTTATCGTTTTAGACAAAGGTTGAACAAGCCTACGAACCCACAATCTTTGGATAACTTAGGTAAAGCCACCGATTATATTTACGTTGGTTATAAAGCCACCGATAAAATTACCCTGATTACTGGGAAACAACGTCAAGCTTGGGGCGGATTTGAATTTGATCTCAATGCCATTAATGTTCATGAATATTCTGATTTTATTAATGCAATGGATAACAGTATGATGGGTGGAACTATTATTTATACTCCCTTTAAAAATCAGGAATTTCAGTTTCAGATCACCAATAACAGAAACTCCTACTTAGAAGATATTTATGGTGATTTGTCAGCGCAGGGAATTGAACAGTCTCACAGTCCGCTTGCCTACGTCATCAACTGGAATGGTAGTTTTCTGAACAAGCGTTTTCAGACGCGATGGGCGTATGGAATTCAGACAGAAGCCAAGAATAACTATTCTAAAATGATTACTCTGGGTACTAAATATAATCTCGAGCAGTTTCAGTTGACTTTTGATTTTATGAATGCTGATGAAAAAATTGATCGCTTAGGAATTGCCACCAAAGATGGAGCGAAATGGCTAGAGCAAAACAACCAGAAAATATTTCGCGACGTTACTTACAATACCCTCATTCTAAAAGCAGAATTTCAACCCAAACCAGAGTGGAATATCTTCGCCAAAGGAATGTATGAAACCACCTCTGTAAAAGACGTAGTGAATTACGATGATGATTTCCGAAAAGCCTATGGTTACATGGGAGGCGTGGAATATCTCCCTTTTAAAGATCAGGACTTAAGACTTTTCTTGGCCTATATCGGTAGAAAATATGTCTACACCAAAGCAATTCCGACTTTACACGATTTTAATACTGATCGAGTTAGTTTAGGCGTAATGTATAGAATTAAAGCTTTCTAAAAAAAAGGAAGGCAAATATCGATCTTTCGATGTTTAAAAAGTCTTAAAAAAGAGGCATCTTCAATTTAAACATTGATAAAAATTTAAAAAAATATATTTATAAATACTTCAAAATCAATTATTATGAAAAATTACAGAGTAGAATCCGACTTACTCGGAGAATTGCAAGTTCCTAAAGAGGCTTATTATGGCGTACAAACGCAACGTGCTGTAGATAATTTTTACATCACCGGTCAAAAGATGGGCGATTATCCAGAATTTGTAAAAGCGATCGCTTATGTAAAACTTGCCGCTGCCAAAACCAATCATGAACTAGGTCTTTTAGATGATAAAATGACCGACGCGATTTCACAGGCTTGCCAAGAAATTATAGACGGTCAATTCCACGATCAATTTCCCGTAGACATGATTCAGGGTGGTGCAGGAACCTCGGTTAATATGAATGCCAATGAAGTTATTGCCAATCGTGCTTTAGAAATAATGGGCTACGAAAAAGGAGACTATCAACACTGTTATCCAAACGATCATTTAAATCTTTCGCAATCTACAAATGATGTGTATCCTACCACAGTTCGATTGACGGTAATCAAAATGAATCAGATTTTGGTGAAGCATTTGGCTGAATTAAACAATTCATTCCGAAAAAAAGGAGAAGAATTTAGTGATGTCATTAAAATGGGACGAACCCAATTACAAGATGCAGTTCCAATGACTTTGGGTCAGGAATTTGGCGCATTTGCAGCTAATTTAGATGAAGAAATCACCCTCTTAAATAATATTTCTAATTTGTTTTTAGAAATTAATATGGGCGGAACCGCAATTGGAACAGGAATTAATGCTCCACAAGGATACGCTTTACTTTGCGCAGAAAAACTGGCGAAGTTAACTGGCGAAGCTTTTGTGTCTGCTCCAAACCTTGTAGAAGCCACTCCAGATACAGGTTCATATTTAATTTACTCTTCAGCGCTAAAACGTTTGGCGGTGAAACTTTCGAAAATCTGTAATGATTTAAGATTGCTTTCTTCTGGTCCGAGAACGGGTATTAATGAAATTAATCTTCCAGCCATGCAACCAGGATCTTCCATTATGCCAGGAAAAGTAAATCCTGTAATTCCAGAAGTGGTGAATCAGGTTTGTTTTAAAGTAATTGGTAATGATTTAACCGTAACTTTTGCCGCAGAAGCAGGGCAATTACAGTTAAATGTGATGGAGCCTGTACTTTGCGCTTCGATTGTAGAATCGATGATTTTCTTACAAAGAGCCATGGATACTTTGCGAACCAAATGTATCGATGGAATTACAGCGAACCGCGATGTTTGTAAAAATCTCGTCATGAATAGCATCGGAATCGTAACCGCGTTGAACCCTTATATTGGTTATAAAGCCAGTACCAAAATCGCTCAACAAGCCATGGAAACAGGAAAAACGGTTTATGATTTGGTGTTAGAACAAAACATGCTATCGAAAGAAAAACTGGACGAAATTCTAGATCCGAAAAATATGTTAAGTGCGCACGACGCAATTAATTAAGTACGTAAGTCCAATAATGGAGCTTAGATATTAAGTTTGTTTCAAGATTTTTTATTAAAAGGGTATTCTCATATTGTTTGATAACAACATTCTGAGCTCCGTTATTTTTCTTCTTTAAATTTAAAAAGACGTTCACGAAATGACCATTAAAAAAAACCTTCAGGATTTTATTCTTGAAGGTTTTTGATTGATGCGAATTTTCTCTTTCGCAGCCAGTAGAAAAATCCACCCAGAAGTCCGATAATTGCTAGTGGAAGCAATAAGTTAATCCATTGCCACTTTGTTCTTTCTTCGTCGATTCTTTGTCGGTCGAGTAATCTCGCTTCTATATTTCGGTTTCTTAATTCCATTAAGTTGGAATCATCCAAAAGAAAATCAAGGGAATTTCTCAGAAACTGTTCGTTGCCATACATTTGTTTGGTCAACAAATCTTCGCCTAAAGCAAGCGGTTTCCC
Source organism: Kaistella chaponensis (assembly GCF_900156725.1). Lineage (GTDB taxonomy): Bacteria > Bacteroidota > Bacteroidia > Flavobacteriales > Weeksellaceae > Kaistella > Kaistella chaponensis. Next base: position 69,131 of record NZ_FTOI01000009.1, read on the forward strand.
TTTGTAAATTTGATTTCTACCGACATCGCCATCTGCGATTATGATCATTTTATTGTTTTTGCTGTCCGATGTAAAATTCGGATAAGCATTTCGTTCGCTTCTAGTCGCATAAGCGGATTTAAATTTACCTTCCAAACTCACCGCAAAAATTTTTGGTGAAGAGGGTTTATCGAATTCACTCAGAGAATCTGCTTTTACAATTTCTGCTAATGAAACATAATTGGGAACCTGTTTGATATTCGTTCTTTCGCTTGATTCAAATAAAACTTTGGTTTTCAAATTTTTTCTGCCCAAAGTATCGATAGAAGTAGGAAATTCGAATTTTACGGGGTTGATGTTTTTCGTGATCGGATTGGGAGTTTCTGCTATTCCCAACGGAAAATAAGGCCACAAAAAACTGCTGAATTGAGGATTTCCGGCAACTTCACCAGACACGATTCTGATCAGCGCAGATTTTTTCATGTCTTTCACCAAACCTGGATTAATTCTGATTCCGTAATTAAAAAAGAAATCGGTCAAATTATTATCCATCGGGTAAGCCATGATTTTTTTCGACTGAAAAAGCGTGTCCATTTCAGCATTTACCGCATCAATCATCCACAACGTTTTCCCGCCGTTCATGATGTATTGGTCTAAAATCAATTTTTCGCTTTCGGTAAAAGGTTTTCTTGGTTTTGCTATAACCAGCGCATCCATCTTTTTCAGTTTCGGAACATCTGCTAATGACAATTCTTTTTGATTCGCCGGAATAATCGGACCTGCGTTGTAATTTTCCAGCGCCATATCCATAAAACCTTGAAATTGCGTAGGTCCCAATTCATCTTGATTGATGAGGATTCCGACGTTTTTTTTATGATCTTCGGTCAGTAATTTAATGTTGGATGCAAAGTTATACTCCAGATTTTCAATGGATCGCGTGAGTTGCTCAGAAGCGTCGATTCCAGTTTGATTAATGATTAAAGGAATAGAAAATGAGTTCGAATTGTATTTTAGAAGCGCATACGGAAACATCACGATTTCCGAAATTTTGCCATCCTTCATGTCAGGAAGAACAGAGGGTTGCATTCCCAGAGCCGCCAAAGTTTCTTTGGACATTTTTGTTTGGATGGGATCTATAAATTTGAAATCGATTTTCGGGTTTACTTTTCGAAATTCTTCTAACATAAATCGTGTTTCGTTTTGCAGCTGACGAAAACTTGCGGGGAAATCACCTTCCAGATAAACATCGACTATTAAAGGCTTTTCTACCGATTCTAATACTTTTAAAGTAGAAGGGGAAAGCGTGTATCGTTTTTCTTGAGTGAAATCAAATCGCTTTGAAAAAATGCCGAAAACGCCGAGCATTCCGAAAATCGCAAGAAGAATATAGAGAATCTGTTTTTTGTCCATTTGATGAATAGTATAGAACGGTTATTTTTTCTTTTCTACAAAAATTTTCGCCAAAAAAAGGCTCAGTACAATCACCAAAAGAAAGTAGAAAACGTCTCTGGTGTCTATTAAACCTCTTGTAAATGCGATGAAATGCTGATAAAACCCCAAATTGCTGAGAATGTAATCGGCGCCACCCAATAATTTGTAACTCGCCAGTTGCTCAATTCCAAAATAGAAAATAAAGCACAAAAAGACACCGAGAAGATAAGCCATGATTTGATTCTGAGAAAGTGATGAAGCTAAAATTCCGACCGCTGAAAAAACAGCAATGAGTAAAACTAAACCGAAATAACTTCCGAATGTCGCGCCTAAATCAATGTTTCCTTTCGGAACACCTAAAATGTAAACGGTACAAAAATACACCAGAGAAGGAATAATGCATAAAACACCAACGATCAAAACTGAAAGAAATTTTCCGGCGATAATTTCAGATATTTTCACCGGTTGAGAAAAAAGCCAGTTCAGGGTTCCCGATTGCTCTTCTTCTGCCAAAGATTTCATCGAAACAGCAGGAATTACAAACATCAATAACCACGGTGCTAAAACGAAATAACTTTGCAGAGTCGCAGTACCAATATCGAATAGATTAAAATCATTCTCAAAGAAAAACAAAAACAAAGACCCAATCAAACTGAACGCTGCGATGATGAACCACGCGCTCCAGTTCCCGAAAAAGGTCCAAAGTTCTTTTCTAAAAATTGCAATCATATTTTATAATGAGTTAAGTTGATAAGTCGATAATTTGAAAATTTACAATTATTTTCTTTTGTTGACGAGTTTCACAGTGGTCATTATCAACAAGACCAAAACGAAAAACCCTACAATTAATTGCCACCAATATTCGATAATTGAAGACTTTAGAATCACCGTAAAAACCACTAAAAATAAGAGGAAAGTGGCAATCTCATTCGCTTGACGAAGTTTGATGTTTTTGATGGGAAGTACATTGCCTTCTAGTTTTTTGATCTGTAAAACTTTTTTCCAACACCAATAATGATACATAGCGAGACCCAATAAAAAAGTAAGTTTCAAATGAAACCAAGGCGTTTTCATTAAGCCATCATTCAGAAAAATCAAGGTGAGACCAGTTCCCAGCATAATGATTCCTGCAGGTACAGTAATGATGTTCCATAATCTTCTGGCCATAAAAACATATTGTTCGCGAAGAATATTTCTTTTGGTTTCCTCAAATTCATCGGTATCTTTATAATACACGAAGAGCCGAACCAAGTAAAAGATTCCGGCAAAATAACTGACCATAAAAATGATATGAACGGCTTTGAGAATGGTATAAAGCATCTGAAAAATTTAGGCACAAAGATAAAAATTAAACGCTTACAACAGGTGATAGTTTTCTCTTCTGTTCCGAAAGAATTTTTGAATTGAGCTAATTGTTGCTGTCTTCTGTAATTTTTACTTATTTTGTAAAATAATAAAATTTAGTTTAATAATTATGAAAAGATTTTTCCCATTTTGTTTCACATTGGCATTTTTTGCTCTCGGATATTCGCAGAGTTTAAAGCTGGTTGCTGAAAAAGTGAGCAACGCTCACGCTGCAAATAAAACCTTTGCACCTTACAATTTCTTCACCGTAGATCCTTCTGTACAAAAGCAAAGTCTTTACAAAGATGCTGCTGATGGAATTACCGTAATGAAATTAAATAAGAATGAAATTCAAAGAATTAATTCTGAAAGACCAGAAGCATTAGAAATGAATTTTCCCTTCGAAGGAAGAAATATTACACTTGAATTGGTGAAGAATAATTTTTTCACACAAGATTTCAAAGTGAATACCGACAAAGGATTTGTGAATTATACTCCTGGAGTTTATTACCAAGGAATTGTGAAAGGGGACGATAAATCGATTGTTGCAATCAGTTTCTTCAATGATAATGTGATTGGGGTAACTTCTATTGAAGATATCGGAAATATCGTCATCGGAAAAGCGAAAAATTCTGACGATTTTGTTTCGTATAACGATGTTAATCTTAAAGGAGTTAATCCTTTTTCTTGTGGTAGCGACGAATTGCTAGAAAATCAAAACACGGCGATTCCTTCTTACAATCCAAAAACCATGACTGCAAAGAAAACCGATAACTGCGTAAGAATTTATTACGAAGCTGGTTTCGGACCTTACACTCAAAACGGTTCTAATACAACTACAACAACCAACTGGGTTACTGCAATGCATAATAATATTTCTACCCTTTATGCCAATGATGGAATTACAGTCGCTTTGAGCCAAGTTTTTGTTTGGACGACCACTGATCCTTTTACAGGAACACCTTCCGAAATTTTGAATCAGTTCCGAACTACGAGAACAACTTTCAACGGTGATGTCGCTCAGCTTTTAAGAAATCCTGCTACAACAAGTATTGCTTTTGTTAATGCGCTTTGTACAAGTTCTAAATATTCCTATTCTGGAGTAAATTTCGCGTACAGCAATGTACCTACCTATTCTTGGAACATTGAAGCAATGACTCATGAAATTGGTCATAATTTAGGCTCTCCACATACGCACGATTGTTCTTGGAATGGCGATAATACCAGAATCGACGGTTGCGGACCCGCTTCAGGGAATGCAGGGAACGGAACTTGTGCTGCAGGAACACTACCAAGTGGTGGTGGAACAATCATGAGCTACTGTCACTTAGTTTCTAGTGTCGGAATTAATTTTACTAAAGGATTCGGTCCACAACCAGGAGCATTAATTAGAAATACCATCAATGCAAGAAGTTGCTTAGGAACAGACTGCGTTACTTCCTGCGTGGTTTCTGTTACAGGTATGGCGCTTTCTAATCTTACAAAAACTTCAGTTACTGCAACTATTAGTGATGCAACGGGCACAAGTTGGAAATACAGACTTGCCAAAATGGATGGTACCGTAATTTCTTCAGGTATTTCAACCAATAAGGTTTTGAATTTTACTGATTTAACACAAGGTACTTATTATACCATCGCAGTAGGATCTTCTTGTTCAGCAGCTTTTGCTAGTGAACAACTTATTTTTACTGATGCAGATTGGTGTGGTGGAGTATTGTTTACCGATTCAGGCGGTGCGAATGCAAATTATGGCGACAGTCAGTCTTTTTCAAAAACGATTTACCCGGTGAATGCTTCAGATAAAGTGAAACTTACTTTTTCCCAGTTTGATGTTGATGCAGGTGATTTTATGAATGTATATGATGGTCCAGGAATTGGATCACCACGATTTTCGAATGGTTCACAATTATCCGGAACTACGATTCCAGGACCATTTCAGGCAACAAACGCAACAGGTGCGATAACTATTCGATTTATTTCGAATTCAAGCAGCACAAAAGCAGGTTGGAAAGCAACAGTAGAATGTTTAAATTTAGCAACTGGCGAAAATGCACTTGTAAACTCCCTGAATATTTCCAGTACGGCAGTGAAAGGTGTTTTTGCAATGACTTCTAAAGATAAAATCCTTTCCTATAAAGTATTTGATGCTTCCGGGAAATTGGTTAAGAATAGCAATCAGCTCAACAGTTCTGAAGAAAAATTAAATCTTGCCAATTATCCTGTTGGAACTTACGTGGTAAGTGTTACTACTACAAAAGAAACAACAACGAAAAAGATTATCAGATAATCAAATCTTAAGATATAGAAATAGCCGGCTCTTTTTACAGTCGGCTATTTTTTTTAAAGTCAAATATATTGATTATTGAAATTCGACGTAGATTTTTTCGCCCACCTTCAAACCAAACAATGTTTTTGCACCATTGTGTTCATTGCCTTTGTAAATCGTGAGTTCCAGCAAACCGGCATCGTTAAAAATCGCCGCAGATTTGCCGTGATATTCATGCTCGTTTTTCCAGTCGCTTACAAAATCGGTGTATTGATTGTAAATTTTTGAAAGCGCTAAATTTCTAAATTTAATGATGAAGTTTTCTAATACAATATTGTTCTTTTCAAAGAATTTTTTACTGATATTCGAAACCACATTTCCAAAATTATCAATATACATAATTTCACCAATAATCATCTTTTCACTATCGCTATAAACCGGTCGTGGAAACGAAAGTTGACGTGGAGATTTGAATTTTCGCCCGATCACTTCTGGCAAACCACCATTGTGAAGATGAACCGCAACAGGCGCGAAAATATCAGTTGAAGTGAATCGTACTTCATCATCAAACCGATTGTTTAAGGTGATTTCGTAAATTCCTTCGGGTTTAATGTCATAAAAAATTAAACTCAGTAGTCCATTGTCTGCAGCGATAAAATAATGGCCATCGTTTTGGTAAAGAATACATTTTCGGTCTTTGCTGAAAAAACTGTCAACGGAAATAATATGAACCGTTCCTTTCGGAAAAAATGAATAAGAATTTCTAATGATATATGCAGTCTGAAGTAAGTTATAAGCTTGAATTTGATGCGTAATATCGACGATTTTCACTTCCTCATTTAAGCTCAGAATTTTACCTTTCACCGAAGCAACTCTGTGATCTATTAACCCGTAATCTGATGTAAAAGTGATAACCGCCATGAAAAAATTTAGAGGATTACAAATTTAGACTAAAAAATAGGTTTCGAGCAACCATTGTGGAAAAGTAAAACCTTTTATTTCAAATAAAATTGATACATTTAATAAAAATTTTAACCCAAATAGACTGTGAATGTTTGAATTAAATTATGAACTGAAAGACATCGATCCTAAAATATTTTATGGAGTCAATAACCAATTTTTTAACCTGCTGAAATCTATCTTTCCTACCCTGAAAATCACAGGAAGAGATCATTTCGTCTTTGCCCACGGAAATCAGGAGACGCTGGACTTTTTTCAAAAGAAATTAGATGACATTGTAAGTTTTATTTCCACCAATAATTCCATCACTTTAAAAGATTACGAAAGTATTCTGAAAATTAAAGATGATTCAGAGAAACAGCTCGTTTTTGATCAGGATATCATTGTAAAAGGAGTTCATGGAAAAGTCATTAAAGCCAAAACGACCAATCTGAAAAAACTCGTTAAAGCGTGTGATACAAAAGACATGGTTTTTGCGATCGGACCTGCGGGAACTGGAAAAACTTATACCAGTGTCGCTTTAGCGGTAAGAGCATTGCGAGATAAGGAAGTAAAAAGAATCATTTTAACCAGACCCGCCGTAGAAGCAGGGGAGAGTTTAGGATTTCTTCCGGGCGATCTGAAAGAGAAACTGGATCCGTATTTACAACCGTTATATGATGCACTCCGCGATATGATTCCTCATGAAAAGCTGGAAGGATTTATGGAGAAAAAAGTCATCGAAGTTGCGCCACTCGCATTTATGAGAGGTCGAACTTTAGATGAAGCGTTCGTTATTTTAGACGAAGCCCAGAATACCACGCACTCGCAAATGAAAATGTTTTTGACCAGAATGGGGATGAATGCGAAATTTATCATCACCGGAGATCCCAGTCAGGTTGATTTACCGATGAGGCAGAAATCTGGTTTGCAAGAAGCGATGAGGATTTTAAAAGACGTAGATGAAATAGGTTTTGTCTATTTAACAGAAGAAGATGTAGTGCGGCATCCTATTGTAAGAAAAATTATTCAGTCTTACAGTAAAGAAGAGCAACGTTTGCGGGAAGAATGATCCTTTAAAATACAGTAAATAATACTATAAAATCTTTTGTATAATAAAAATTTTACCATAAAAGTGTTAATTTTTTGTTAATTAAAAAAAATAGTATATATTTGTTTTACTAATTTAAAAATCAAAAATTATGAAAAAAGTATTGTTAGTTGGTGCTATTGCACTTTTCGGAGCGATGAATGCTCAAACGTTTGGATTAAAGGCAGGTATGAATGTTTCATCTGTGTCTGAAAGTGATACAAAATCTAAAATAGGATTTTATGCAGGTGCTTTAATGAACGCACCAATTGCTACAAACTTTAGTATCCAGCCGGAGGTTTTATATAATTCAAAAGGATTTAAGTTTGACGGAGCTGACGTTACTGCTAATCTTGATTATATCTCTGTTCCAGTAATGTTTCAGTATAATGTTGTACCACAATTTTATTTAGAAGCAGGTCCTGAATTTAGTTTTTTAGTAAGTGCTAAAGCAAAAGGAGGTGGCGCAACGCTTGATATTAAAGATAATGTTAATAGTTTCGATCTAGGACTTGGTTTAGGTGCTGGTTATTACTTCATCCCAAGTGTAGGAATTAATGCAAGATTTGTTGCAGGTCTTACCAATGCAGATAAAACTGATGGTGGAACTTCAATAAGAAACAATGTTTTCCAAATAGGATTAACTTACAAATTTACAAAATAGTATATTATAATAAATACAAAAAATCCCGCATACAGCGGGATTTTTTGATATGATTTATCTCATTAAAGATCGTGGTGGGGTTTATCAGGTTTAGTTTTAGCTTTGCACCACTAAAATTTTAAACATGAAAAAATTAATGTTAGTTGGTGCTGTAGCACTTTTTACAGCGGTAAACGCACAGGAAACTTCAACTGAAGGTTTTGCACAGGGTAATACTTTTATTACAGGTGCAGTAGGATTTAATTCAGTGAAAACTGGTAACGTTAAAGAAAACAATTTTACAATTTCTCCAAGTGTTGGTTACTTTGTAACTCCTAACGTTGCATTAGGTGCAAGAGTAGGTTACAATAATGGTACAGAGGATAACGGAGTTGTTAAATCTACATTAGATACTTTTACTGCAGGTGTATTCGGTAGATATTACTGGATGCCAGCTTCTAAATTCTCCATCTTTGCTGAGTTAGGTGTTGATTATGCTACTGCTTCTTATGATAACGGTATTGCTGGTTCTACAAAAGCAAAAGTTAATGGTTTTGGTGCTGAATTTGCTCCAGGAATTAGCTATTTCCTTACAAACCATTTTGCTTTAGAAGCTAAAGCGGGAGTTCTTGGTTATAACTCTGTTAAACCAGATGTAACTGGTGCTGAGTCTACTGATAGCTTTAACATCGGTGTAAACCTAAACGATATTAAATTGGGATTAGTTTACAAATTCTAATTATCGTATTATTTACATACAGGATCCCGGGTCGAAAGATTCGGGATTTTTTATGAGGTGCATTTAATTACAATTCACTTTGATTTTTTTCTTATTTTCATCATGTTTTTTTGTGATAAATATCATGTTGTAATAATATTGATAAAATGTATTTTTGCGTTTAAATTTAAAAAATTATGAAAAAAGTATTACTTATTGGTGCTATTGCACTTTTCGGAGCTTTAAATGCTCAACAAACAAAATTTGGTTTGAAAGCTGGATATGCTCTCTCTAACATTGTGTCGCAAGAGTTGGAAGAAAGCTTGGAAGACGAGTTTGGTGGTAGTAGCAATAACAACTCTAAATCGGGTTATTTTATTGGTGCTTTTGTAGAGCATAAACTAAATGATAAATTTGCTATCCAAGGAGAAGCTCAATATGCAAATCTTGGTGGACAATTTGAGGTAAAATATGATGAAACTGCGGGAGGATTAAACATCAAATTTACACTTCAGGATAAATTAAATTTTAATCAAATTCTTATTCCCATTTCTGCTAAGTATTTTGTTATACCACAATTAGCAATATACGGAGGTCCTTCTGTTGCATTTAATGCAGGTTATAAATCTGAATTAAAATTTAAAGATCATAATATTCCTTCAGAATTTATGGGGGAAATTAATCAGGAACTTTCAGCTTTGGAAAAAGAACAAGATGATCTACTTAAAGAAAGTCTTAAATCAACTGCTTTCAACATTTTCTTTGGTGGTGAATATACTTTTTACAAAGGATTATCTGTAGATGCAAGATACACTGTTGGTTTGACAAATTATATTAAAGACCCCGTTGATGGTGAAGAATTAAAAATGAATTATCTTCAAGTTGGTTTAGGGTATAAATTCTAAAAATTTATTTCATAAAACGAAGGCGCTTCAAATTATTTTGCAGCGCCTTTGTATTTTTCTTATTTAGTCTTTACTTTCCAAACAAATTGCCGCCCATTCCAGGCATTTTCGGCATTCCTTTGCTCATCATTTCCATCATTTGCTTTCCTTGTGGTCCTTGCATCATTTTCATCATTTTACCCATTTGATCAAACTGTTTCATCAATGCGTTTAAATCCTCGATTTTTCTTCCTGCACCTCTTGCAATTCTGTTTTTTCTTTGCGTATTGATAATGGAAGGTCTTCTTCTTTCTTCTGGTGTCATCGAGTGAATCATCGCTTCGATATGTTTGAAGGCATCATCTTGAATATCAACATCTTTAATAGCTTTTCCAACTCCCGGAATCATTCCCATCAAATCTTTCATGTTCCCCATTTTTTTGAGCTGATTGATCTGCTTTAAGAAATCATCGAAACCAAATTCATTTTTGGCAATTTTTTTATGAAGTTTTTTTGCTTCCTCTTCGTCAAATTGTTCCTGAGCTCTTTCAACCAAGGAAACAACATCTCCCATTCCTAGAATACGATCTGCCATTCTTTCCGGATAGAAAATATCAAGCGCTTCCATTTTTTCTCCTGTGGAAATAAACTTGATCGGTTTTTCAACAACAGAACGAATCGTTAATGCAGCTCCACCTCGAGTATCACCATCTAATTTCGTCAGCACAACTCCATCAAAATTCAAAGCTTCATTAAAGGCTTTTGCAGTATTCACCGCATCTTGTCCCGTCATGGAATCTACTACGAACAAAGTTTCATTGGGTTTAATGAAATAGTGAACCGATTTTATCTCGTTCATCATCTGCTCATCAATCGCCAATCGACCTGCAGTATCTACAATCACAACATCGTTCCCATTCTCTTTTGCAAATTTTACCGCATTTTCGGCGATAGAAGAAGGATTTAGCGCACCTTCTTCAGTATAAACAGGAATACCAACTTGTTCTCCTAAAATTTTCAACTGCTGAATTGCTGCAGGTCTGTAAACGTCACAGGCAACCAACAATGGTTTTTTATTTTTCTTTTGCTTTAAAAAATTGGCCAGTTTTCCAGAGAAAGTAGTCTTACCCGAACCTTGAAGTCCCGCGATCAGAATAATGCTTGGTTTGCCAGAAAGATTTATTCCTTCGCTGGTTCCGCCCATTAATTCTACGAGTTCATCATGAACAATCTTCGTCATCAATTGTCCAGGCGTCAAACTTGTCAAAACATTTTGTCCTAAAGCTTTATCCTGAACTCTTTTGGTTAAATCTTTGGCAATTTTGTAATTTACATCGGCATCAACCAATGCACGGCGAATTTCTTTTACCGTTTCTGCAACGTTGATTTCCGAGATTTTTCCGCGCCCGGAAATATTGTGAAGCGCTTTGTCTAATTTATCTTGTAAACTGTTGAACATTGTTTTTTATTTAAGATGCGCAAAAATACAGAAATTTGATGAATTTTAAAATTCTAAATTTTTCTATTGTCTTATAATCATTAGATTTGCAAAAATGTAAACAAGATGTCCGACGAAAAATCCACCGAAGACCAGTTCAGCAACAAAGACAAAGAAAATTTCGAAATGAATGGTTTGCGGCAGTATGGTGTTTATTCAGCGATTGTTTTTCAGATGCTCGCCACGATGGGACTTGCTTTTTGGGGCGGCAAAAGAATTAATGATCATTTCGAAATTGAAAGAAATCTTTTGACTATTGCGATAGGTTTTTTGGGAATGGGAATTGCCTTTTATAATCTTCTTCATCAGCTAAAAAATATTCAGAATAATGAAAATAAAAAGTAATACCATATATGTAATTTTGTTTTTTTTAATGTTTGCCTTGCATTTTTTTATTTGGCAAAACTTAAATATCGGCTTTGAAACCACTTTTATTAAGTATTATTTGTTTCTTACCTTACTTTTTATGATGGTGGTGACGGTAATTTCAATCATCAAAAAAATATATCCAAATTATGTGGGTTTTGCATTTATGGGTTTGGTGATGTTTAAATTAATGCTGATGTTGTTGGTAATGAAGAAACTTAATTTAAATGAAGTTCCCAATTACAAGGTTCATTTCATTATACCATATTTAATAGCTTTGGTGCTGGAAACATTGTATGCGGTAAAAATAATTCAGGATGAGGAGGTTTCCGAAACCTCGAAAGATGAATAAAATCAGTAAAAAAGGATTTTTATATTATGATTATTTATCCTATTTTTGCAAAACTTTAAAATAAGATATAGCAATGCTGAAAAGAGTAGTTCTTGTACTAGGTTTTTTATCGATATTTTCAACGTCATTTGCACAGCATGAGGCTGTTGAAGTAAAAGAAACAAATACCCACGGGGTAGAAGCTCCTGTTGTAGTTTCTGAAGCTGATCAAGTAAGAAAAGAAAACAAGGACTTTATTAATCATCACCTTTTGGATGCGCATAGCTTCGATATCATGGTGACTAAAGAAGGAAAGCATATTGGTTTTCCGCTGCCGGTGATTTTTTATGATAAAGTCAACGGATTTCACGCAATGATGAGTTCTGCTTTTCATCACGGTGAAAAAGTAGTAGAAAGTAAAGGTGGACACTACAAACTTTTCCACGAAAAAATCTACAAAACCGATGCTTCAGGAACAATTAACCTAGATGAGGCGCACCATGCAACCAATGAAAAAGTCTTGGATTTATCCATTACTAAAAGTGTTCTTATGATTGTTGTGGTATCTTTATTAATGATTTTTATTTTTGGTGGAATCGCTAGAAGCTATAAAAATTCTTTAGTACCAAGTGGTGCTGGAAAAATTTTAGAACCTTTGATTCTTTTTATCAGAGACGATATTGCTAAACCAAACATTGGTCCGAAATACAAGAAATACATGGGTTATTTGCTCACTATTTTCTTCTTTATTTTGTTCTTGAACATTTTCGGATTGTTACCATTTGGGATTAACGTAACTGGAAATATCGCAATTACTGCGGCTTTAGCAATATTTACATTCCTTATTACCCAGTTTACAGCAAACAAAACATACTGGCAACATATTTTCTGGATGCCTGGATTGCCTTGGCCAATGAAAATAGTAATGATGCCAATTGAAATTATTGGAATGTTCATTAAGCCATTCGCACTTCTTATCCGTCTTTTTGCGAACATGACCGCGGGACACATTGTAATCATGTCACTTATCGCGATGATCTATGTTTTCAAAAATGTGATCGCTGGAGTAGCATTCCCACTCTTAACATTTGTACTTTATCTTCTTGAAATATTAGTTGCTTTCTTGCAGGCCTATATCTTCACCATGCTTTCTGCCGTATATTTCGGTATGGCAAACGAAGAGCATGCACATGAGGGCGAACAAGGAGTAGCACATCATTAATAAAACCTTTTAAATTTTTATATTATGGATCTTAAATTAGTAGGAGCAGGTTTAGTAGTAATCGGAGCAGGTCTTGGTATCGGTAAAATCGGTGCTGCGGCTCTAGAAGGTATGGCTAGACAACCAGAACAAGCTGGTAAACTTCAAACTGCAATGCTTATTGCTGCTGCACTTGTTGAAGGTCTTGCATTTGCTGCATTATTCGCAGTTTAAGCAAGCTTTTCAGCCACCCAAAAATCATCTGCCGGGAACGGTTGGTTACGGCAGATGTTTTTTCTAAAAAAAATTAAAAACAATTACAATATATATCATAACTCATTATGGGATTATTAGAAAATTTTTCATCAGGTTTATTCATCATACAATCGGTGGTTTTTATCATTCTATTGTTGGTACTAAGAAAATTCGCATGGAAACCAATTATGGATGCTGTTAATGAAAGAGAAGTGACCATCGTAGATTCTTTGAACCAAGCGAAATTGGCAAAACAAGAAGTTTTGAATTTGAAAGCTGAAAATGAAGTAATCATCCGTGAAGCGAAAGTAGAGCGTGATAACATCTTGAAAGAAGCCAGAGAAATTAAAGACCGTATTGTAGGTGAAGCAAAAGACCTTGCTAAAACGGAAGGTGATAAAATGATTGAGCAAGCAAGACAGTCTATCCAGGCTGAAAAAGCTACTGCAATGTCAGATATCAAAAACCAAATCAGTACTTTATCTGTAAACATCGCTGAAACAATTTTGAAACAGAAATTGGATAACGATGGTGCACAGAATGCTTTGGTAGAAAATATGCTTAACAAAACAAACCTGAACTAAAATGCTTACAAGTAAAGTAGCAAAAAGATACGCGCAAGGTTTGCTTAATTTCACTCAGGAATCCGGAAGTACTGCTTCTGTTTTTGGTGAGATGCGAGACATTGTGAACACCATTAACCAATCTAAAGAACTGCAAAACTTTTTCAGTTCTCCGATTATTGATGTTAAGAAAAAAATTAGTATTGCTTTAGAAATTTTCAAAAGCTTATCTCCCGTTTCTCTTAATATGATCACCATGGTCATCAAACACGGAAGAGAAAGTCAAATGCAGAATATTGCTCAGGAATTTGTAAATAAAGTAGAAGATCTAAATGGAGTTCAGAGAATTACTTTAACTGCTGCAACTTCATTATCTCAGGAAAATATTGCGAATATTTTGAAATCTTCAGCATTGGTGAATCACGACAATAAGTTCGATGTGAAAACCATCATTAATCCTAGTATTTTAGGAGGTTATATTTTGAGAGTTGGTGATCAGCAGATTGATGCTTCGGTAAAATCAAAACTGACTCAACTTCAAAAAGAATTTCAATTAAATTAAGACAAAAACAACCATAAAATGGCAGAAATAAATCCGGCAGAAATATCTGCAATTCTTAAACAACAGTTAGCAAACTTCGATACGCAGTCTAATGTGGAAGAAGTGGGAACTGTATTGACCATCGGTGATGGGATCGCTTTAGTATACGGTTTAGAAAATGTTCAGTACGGTGAATTGGTAAAATTCCAAAGTGGTATTGAAGGAATCGTACTAAATCTTGCAGAAGATAACGTAGGTGTTGCACTTCTTGGTGAATCTAAATTGGTAAGAGAAGGTGATACCGTAAACAGAACCAAAAGAATTTCTTCTATTAAAGTAGGAGAAGGTATGTTGGGTAGAGTAGTTGATACTCTTGGTAACCCAATCGATGGAAAAGGACCAATTGCTGGTGTTACTTATGAATTGCCTTTGGAAAGAAAAGCTCCAGGTGTAATTTTCCGTCAACCGGTAACTGAACCATTACAAACTGGTATCGTTGCAATCGACTCTATGATTCCTGTAGGAAGAGGTCAAAGAGAATTAATCATCGGTGACCGTCAAACGGGTAAAACTACCGTTGCGATTGATACGATTATCAACCAAAAAGAATTTTATGATGCAGGTGAACCTGTATTCTGTATTTATGTTGCGATTGGACAAAAAGGTTCAACCGTAGCTCAGATTGTAAAAACATTGGAAGATAGAGGAGCAATGGCTTATACAGTAATTGTAGCAGCAAATGCTTCTGATCCAACTCCAATGCAGGTGTATGCACCAATGGCAGGAGCAGCAATCGGAGAATTCTTCCGTGATACTGGTCGTCCGGCTTTAATTATTTATGATGATTTATCGAAACAAGCGGTTGCTTACCGTGAACTTTCTTTGCTTCTAAGAAGACCACCGGGTCGTGAAGCTTATCCAGGAGACGTTTTCTATCTTCACTCCAGATTATTGGAGAGAGCGGCAAAAGTGATCAAAGATGATACTATTGCAGCTCAGATGAATGATTTGCCAGAAGTTTTGAAACCAATCGTAAAAGGTGGCGGTTCTTTAACTGCACTTCCGATTATCGAAACTCAAGCGGGTGACGTTTCTGCATATATCCCAACCAACGTAATTTCAATTACTGATGGTCAGATTTTCTTGGAGACTGATTTATTTAACTCAGGTGTTCGTCCAGCGATTAACGTAGGTATTTCTGTATCTCGTGTTGGAGGTAATGCTCAGATCAAATCCATGAAAAAAGTTTCTGGAACTTTGAAATTAGATCAAGCACAATACAAAGAATTAGAAGCATTTGCGAAATTCGGATCTGATCTTGATGCTTCTACGCAAGCAGTTATATCTAAAGGAGAAAGAAACGTGGAGATTTTGAAACAACCTGTAAATTCACCTCTTCCGGTTGATGCACAAGTTGCTATGATCTATTCTGGAACTGAAAATCTTTTGAAAAACGTACCTATCAATAAGGTAAAAGAATTCCAAATCGAATATGTTGCATTTTTAAGATCAAAACATCCTGAAACAATGGCAGCCATTAAATCAGGTAAAATTGATAACGATATTACAGCAGTTCTAAAACAGGCAGCAGCAGAATTAGCTTCTAAATACAATTAAAATTAGTTGATGGTTTTTGGTTGATAGTTGATGGATTTTTTCTAAGACTAACAACCAACAACCGACAACCAACAACTAAAGAAATATGGCAAATTTAAAGGAAATACGGGCAAGAATCACTTCGATCTCTTCCACAATGCAAATTACGAGTGCAATGAAAATGGTTTCGGCAGCGAAACTGAAAAAAGCAACCGATGCAATTGTGATGTTGAGACCTTACTCCGAAAAACTTCAGGAAATCATTGAAAACGTAAGTTCCACTACAGATTTGGAAGGTGTTTCTATGTACACCGCAGAAAGAGAAGTAAAGAAAGTTCTTTATATTGTAGTGACTTCAAACAAAGGTCTTGCCGGAGCATTTAACTCTTCAGTAATTAAAGAATTGAATACTGCGATCAGCAATACTTCGCACGAAGTTGAAATTCTTTCAGTCGGTAAAAAAGTATATGATGCGGTGAGAAGAAGCCGAAAAGTATATGATAATCAAAGCGCAATTTTCGATTCTTTGAGTTTTCGTGGCGTTTCCAATTTTGTGGAGCACGTGATGAACGATTATAAAGAAGGGAAATTCGATAAGGTTTTTGTGATTTACAACAAGTTTATCAACGCAGCTACACAAGAAGTAAAAATAGAACAGGTTTTACCAATTGCAATGGCCGAGAAGAAAGACGCCATAAACACCGATTATATTTTTGAACCAAATGCAGGCGAAATTTTAAATGTTTTGATGCCCAAATCTATTAAAACGCAAGTTTACAAAGCGATTTTAGATTCTGTAGCTTCAGAGCACGGTGCAAGAATGACAGCAATGCACAAAGCAACTGATAACGCAGAAGCATTGAGAAATGAGTTGAAGATTTTCTACAATAAAGCACGTCAAGCTGCGATTACCAATGAAATTTTGGAGATTGTAGGTGGTGCTGAAGCTTTGAAAAATAGCTAATATTTTTTATTTTGAAAATAATAAAGACTGCAATTTTGCAGTCTTTTTTTCGTGCATTTTTTCTGGATTTTTAAAAAGGGTGTTTTCACGCATTAAAAAAGGGTGATTTAACGGTTAAAAAAAGGGTGATTTCACCCTATAATAATACAAGGTTTAGTTTTAATTTTGTTTATAATTATCAAACTTAAAAATTGGAGAACGCTTATAATAAGATTTTTAGCTCTCTTTTGGGAGGTTTCAAAGGTATTTTTATCTTATTTAAATGATTGGTCTATTTAAAACGTCGTTCATCGATTTGCTATTTATTTTGAATGATAATTAAATAATATTTGTAGAGTGAAAGAAAATCAGAACAAAATAGAATTCTTTAACCCTTTAAAATTTAAAATGATGAAAAAATTTAATTTTTTGGCTTTTTGTTTATTCATGTCCGCTGGATTTACACAAGCACAAACCTATCAAAACAATACTCCAGCAACAGCTGTGGATGGAATCACAAGAGCAGGTGGTTGCGGATATTCCACGCAACCTGGTGTTAACATGTCCGAAATTGCAGTGCCGTTAGTCGGTACGATTGTGGATCCTTCGAAAATTACGGTCAATTTATCCATCGGAGCTGCTTGGTTAGGTGATGTTGTCGTAGAATTAGTAAGTCCAGGTGGAGAAGGAATTACGCTGATTAGAAGAATTGGTGCTATAGCAAATTCAAGTTGTGGATCTTCTTCTTCTTTCGTTGTAGGTAATATTCTAGGTTTTAATTCGGCAAATGTGAACCTTATTAATGCTGCAGCAAGTACACCAGGTACTCCCGTTCCTGCAGGTAATTATGCTCCAACCTATAGTGCTGCAAAATTTCCAGTGCATCATCCGGGGAATTTGGCAACTTTTTTTAATGGCAAGCAATTAAGTGGAACATGGCGACTTATCGTCTACGATTATGGAACTGGTGATGCTACTACTCTCAATTCATGGCAAATTGTTGTAGCAGCAGGAGCAACATTAAAAGCTGGCGAAACTGGTACTTTTGGAAGCGAAATTTCAATTAAGCAAAACCCGGTTCAAGATTACTTATTGATCGATGTGAACAATGATTTTAAATCATTAAATTTAGAAATATACGATGCATCGGGCAAAAATGTTAAAAATGAAAACATCATAAAAAATACAAAAAACATTCAACTTGATGTTAGAAATTTAACTCCTGGTATGTATCTTCTAAATCCAGTGAAAGATGGTGAGAGAAAACAAGCCATCAAATTTATTAAAAAATAGTTCCCATTTTTTTTTATATTGAAGAGCACCGGATAAATTCTGGTGCTTTTTTTATTTTCCAATTTGATAGTGAATATATAGTTTTGAGGTGTCATTCAAGAAATAAGTTATTAGTTTTTCTCTCTGTCTATTAACAATGATAAGATTGCTGAGGAAATAAGTAAGGGAAATGCAATGCACTCCTGCAACTACCTTTCCACTCTTCCGGAAAGCTTCTTTCTACCCAGCGACAAGCTTTCAGGTAAGAATGAAACCCTGTTTCTACCCAACGACAAACTTTAATGAAAGAATGAAAGCAAGATAAAACTTTTCATTAAAAAATATTATTTACCATTCATTAATAAACGTAATAGCATCGTCTATTTCGATGCTTTTTTATTACCCTATTTAATAGATAATAAATCGTTTAAAGGTTTCATTCAAAAATTTAATTATTAATTTTTCTCTATCTTTGCTTCAAATATTTCAAAAAATAAATGGACTCAGACGTCGTCAAGCTTTTATTAGCCTTATTCTTAGTAGTACTCAATGGTTTTTTTGTAGCCGCAGAATTCTCCATAGTCAAAGTTCGTTATTCCCAAATTCAAATTAAAGCCGCCGAAGGAAATGCGATGGCTAAACAAGCTGAACATCTGATCAAACATTTAGATGAGTATCTTTCTGCAACGCAGTTGGGGATTACTTTAGCTTCACTTGCATTAGGTTGGGTTGGTGAAAGTGCAATGCATCATGTCATCGATAAAACGTTGCATTATTTTAGTATCGCGTTGGCTGATTCTACGATTACCACCATTTCCCTTGTCATTAGTTTTCTACTCATCACCATTATGCATATCGTATTCGGTGAGTTGATTCCGAAATCGATTGCCATTAGAAAATCAGAACAAACTGCAATGTTAATCGCAATGCCGTTGCGTCTTTTTTATACTGTTTTCAAGCCTTTCATTTGGTCCATGAATCAAATGTCCAATGGTTTTTTGCGTTTGGTAAAAATTCACCCAGCTTCAGATCAGGAAATTCATTCTACCGAAGAATTACAGTTGCTGGTAAAGCAATCTGCAGATTCGGGAGCAATCGAAGAAGAGAATTATGAAATCATCAAAAATGCATTTGATTTTACCGATCATTCTGCAAAGCAAATCATGATTCCGAGACAGAATATTTCTTCCATTGATATCGAGGAACCTATCGAAAATATCATCAATATTATTATGGATGGTGGATATTCCCGATTACCTGTTTACGAAAATTCAATCGATAATATTATTGGAATTTTTTATGCCAAAGAAATCATTCGCGAATATGTGAAGAGAAAAGGTGCCATTAATCACGAAGATCTAAAAGATCTCATGCGCGATCCGTTTTTTGTCGTAGGCAGTAAAAAGATTTCTGATTTGCTGAAAGTTTTCCAGCAGAAAAAGCAACATTTAGCTGTAGTAATCGACGAATTTGGTGGGACTGAAGGAATTGTTACCCTCGAAGATATTTTAGAAGAATTGGTGGGCGAAATTCAAGATGAAGAAGATGAGGAGGAAAGAATCGTCGACAAAGTAGGAGAGAACGTTTTCTGGGTAAAAGCAACGCAACCCTTAGACGAAATCAATGAAAATCTACCCAAAAAGTTCCCTCTTTCGGAAGACGGAGAATACAATACTTTGGCAGGTTTTATTTTACACGAATTAGAAGATATTCCGGAAGAAAATCAGGAGTTCAATATTAATGATTACCATGTGAAAATTCTCAAAATGCAGAATAAAAGTGTCGATTTAGTAGAACTGGTTTACGAAGAACCAAGTCTCCTAGATGATATTTCCGAGGAGATAACAGAACTCTAGTTTTTTTTCTAAATGCTAACTTACAGGTATCATTTTATTTAAAAAATATGTTTAGTACCATTAATAATATTAAGGATTACGAAAATCCACAGCGGGAATACGACCAAGAGATCGCATTACTCGAGAAAGAAGACGAAGTTTACAAAATCGTCCTTTGGAACGACGATGTAAATACGTTCGATGATGTCATCGAAGCATTAGTCGAAATTTGCAAACATACTTTAGAACAGGCGGAACAGTGCACAATGCTCGTTCATTACAAAGGAAAATGTACCGTGAAAACAGGAAGTTTAGAAGTTCTCAAACCAATGCACGAACAATTACTTGCGCGCAGTTTAACTTCAGAAATCGTTTAACTAAAGTTTCGTTTTTCGAAACTTTTATTTTGTAAAAATAATATGAGTCCAGTTTTATTAATCATCATTATCGCAACCGCAATTTTTAGTTATGTGGGCTTCACCAACCACCAACTTTTCGAAAAATACAAGTTCAATGTAGGTGCGATTCTTCAAAAAAAGGAATATGTTCGCTTAATTTCTGCCGGGTTTTTACACGGTGATATGATGCATTTGCTGTTCAATATGATGACGCTTTATTTCTTTGGACCCATTGTCATTCAGGCATTTGGCGATATTGGCTTTCTAGCGGTTTATTTTGGCTCCATCATTTTAGGCAATGTATTTTCTCTTTATCTCTACAAAAATCAAGCGTGGTATTCAGCAATCGGTGCAAGTGGCGGTGTTTCCGGAATTTTGTTTGCCTCCATTGCGATGATTCCAGATTTGGGGATTTATTTTTTCTTTATTCCCATTGCAATTCCCGGATATATTTTCGGATTTTTATACTTCGCCTATTCCGTTTATATGATGCTTTATCCCAAAGAAAACGACAAAATCGGTCATGCTGCACATTTAGGTGGCGCTTTTTTAGGATTAATTTATGCAGTTGCATTTCAGCCAGAAAGAGCAATTCAAAATGCATTTTTCCTAGGAATTATGGCACTTCCGCTTATTTACATGTCCTATATGGTTTTCGTGAAAAAGAAAATTGGCTAATTTTTTTTAAGGAGCAACAAGTCCCGATAGCAATCGGGATCGCATCTTTCCAAAACCCGTCCCGCTCTTCACTCTATCTTTTTTGCCAGAAAAAGAATCTTTAAAAAGAAAATGACGGTTAGCAAAAAAGGATGCCGTTGCGATCGGGGCTAAAACTTCAGATATCTCTTCTTAGAAAAGTATTTCTCTCAGTCAAAATTGTAGATTTTTATACCGTTTAACGTATAAAACAGTTAGATTTCTTTTACCATGAAGAGATTTTCATTAAGCCTTCATCAATTTAATTTCTTAAAAGTGTAGATTGAACTTCATTTTTATTCATACTTGATCTAAAAACGCAAAACTCATTTACACAATCACTCAAAAAACTCCCCAAACAAACCGCTCATTTCCGGAAATATCCTTCAATAATTCCACTTCCGACAACACATCAACAAACAATTCCCGTGTTTCATTCCCTAATTTCTGATTGATTTCCAAAAAAACCATTCCGTTTTTAGCCAAATGATTTTCACAATCTTTTGCAATTTTTTCATAGAAAATCAAAGCATTAGAAGTAGGAGAGAACAGCGCCATTTTCGGCTCAAATTCTTTCACAGAATCCGCAATCTCAACTTCTTCTTCCATTCCAATATAGGGTGGATTAGAAATAATGACGTCATAAATCTCCGTCAAATCTGCATTCAAATAATCCTGATGGATAAAATTAATCTCAACTTCATGAAAATCAGCATTTCTTTTTGCCGTTTTCAAAGCCTTCTCCGAAAAATCAATCGCTGAAACTTCAGCTTGCGGAAAATGTTTTTTCAGAACAATCGGAATAATTCCAGAACCGGTTCCAATATCCAATATCTTAATAACTTCAGACTTCAAACTTCTAGCTTTAATCTTTTCAATCGCCAATTCCAACAACTCTTCTGTTTCCGGACGAGGAATTAAAATGTGTTCATCTACGAAAAACTTTAGCCCATAAAATTCGGTTTCTCCCAAAATCTGTTGAAAAGGTTTACCGGTTTTCAACTCCGAAATTAGGGCACGAAAATTTTCGATTTGCTTTTCAGAAAGTATTTCATTTCCAGATTGTCTTTGCTGAAATTTATTATATCCCAACTCTTTTTCAATAAAAATAGAGTAGAGTTCCGCACCTTCCGAGGTTGTGAAATGGGAAGATAAATTTTCGGTAAAGAGTGTTTTTAATTCTAAAATAGTCATGATGTTCTCTTGCGCTAAAGTAATTTTTAAATATAAATTCTTTTTTGCAGAATCCACCCAAAATCATCCAAAACATTTATTAATCGAGGAAAAATGCTAAAATTTCTATCCATTGCAAATAATTTTACTATTTTTGAAAATCATCAAAGTAAAATATGAAAAAGGGTTTATTTATCGTTCTTGCATTTCTTTTTTTGGTTTCTTGTGGAGCTTCAAAAACGGTAGTGAAAAGATCGGTTCCTACAAAATCTGTAGTAAAAACTGAAGGTCTAAAAACCTTAGATTCTAATTTTTCTGGAAACGTCAGTTCACAAATAAAAGAAATCTTGAAAGATGCCGAAAAATATCTTGGTGCACCCTATAAATATGCGGGAAACACCTCTTCCGGTTTCGATTGTTCCGGTTTTACCTGCAAGGTTTTTGATGAAAATGACACCAAACTTCCGCGCCGTTCGGAAGATCAATCCAATGCCGGGAAACTGATCAATATCAGAGAAACAAAACCCGGCGATTTACTGTTTTTCGCAACAGCAGGTGGAAGTAAAGTTACTCATGTAGGAATTGTGCACGACATCGGAGGTGAAGGTGAAGTAAAATTTATACATGCCTCAACTTCAAAAGGAGTCATCATTTCTTCTCTCAATGAAAAATATTGGAACAAAGCATACCTTTTCGCACGAAGAGTTTTGTAAATTTGTCTCCACTTTAAAATTAAATAAATAAACGAATGACATTACAACAAACCATTGAAAATATTTGGGACAACCGCGAATTATTACACACCGAAGAAAGCGGAAAAACGATCCGTGAAGTAATTCGACAACTCGACTTGGGTGAACTTCGGGTCGCAGAACCTACCGAAAACGGGTGGAAAGTGAATGAGTGGGTAAAGAAAGCCGTAGTACTGTACTTCCCAATTCAAAAAATGGAAACCATTGAAGTGGGTCCTTTTGAATTTCATGATAAAATGCCTTTGAAAAGAAATTACGCAGAAAAAGGAGTGCGCGTAGTTCCTCACGCAGTTGCAAGAGAAGGTGCTTATATCGCACCTGGCGTTATTTTGATGCCGTCTTACGTCAATATTGGTGCGTATGTGGATTCTGGAACAATGGTCGATACTTGGGCGACTGTTGGAAGTTGTGCACAAATCGGGAAAGATGTTCATTTAAGTGGCGGAGTAGGAATTGGTGGTGTTTTAGAACCCCTTCAAGCGGCTCCAGTAATTATTGAAGATAATGTTTTTGTTGGTTCCAGATGTATCGTTGTAGAAGGTGTTCACGTGGAAAAAGAAGCCGTTTTGGGTGCAAATGTTGTACTTACTGCCTCTACAAAAATTATCGATGTTACCGGTGAAACTCCTGTAGAAATTAAAGGCCGAGTTCCTTCTCGTTCTGTTGTTATTCCTGGAAGTTATACGAAAAAATTCCCCGCGGGAGAATATCAGGTTCCATGTGCTTTAATTATCGGACAAAGAAAAGAATCAACTGATAAGAAAACTTCACTTAATGATGCTTTGAGAGAAAACAACGTGTCGGTTTAAATCATAATTTTAATTAATTTTGAAAGATAAATTTTTAAAATTCATTTCAAATCCCAAATATATTTTTGGGATTTATCTGCTTGTAGCCGTTTTGTCAGCGATTGCCAAATTGAATGGAGGTCCATTGAAATATAATAATTATTTAATCTTCACAAACGTTTTTTATAACACGCTGCACGAGAATAATATTTACCTTCACTATCCTGATATTCATTTTGATTCCAATCATTACGGCGTATTTTTTAGTATTTTAATTGCTCCGTTTGCAATGCTTCCTGATTGGTTAGGAATGCCACTTTGGAATGTTGCGAATACGTTGGTTTTTCTTTTTGCAATTCACAAACTCCCTTTTTCGAACCAGAAAAGAGCATTTTTTGCATGGCTCTGTTTGCAAGAATTTATTACCGCCGCAGTGAGTCTGCAATTTAATATTGCACTTGCAGGATTATTGATGTTGTCTGCAATTTATATTTATGAAAGAAAGGAAACCCAGTCTGCTTTTTTCATCATGATCGGTTTTTTTGTGAAATTATATGGTGTCGCCGGACTTTCAGCCTTCTTTTTCGTGAAGAATAAAATAAAATTTATTGGAGCTTTAATAGCATTCGGAATTTTGTTTATTGTACTTCCCATGCTGCTTTCGAGCCCTCATTTCGGAATTCAATCTTACGCCGATTGGTTTCAATCTTTGTCAGAAAAAAATGTTTCGAACCAAGTTTTGGGAAACAGACAAGATTTTTCTTTAATGGGCATTGTTAGACGCGTTTTAGGAGACGCTTCCATTTCTAATCTTACTTTTTTAATTCCGGGAATGGCTGTTTTTGCGCTTCCTTATTTAAGAATCAAGCAGTATCAAAACCTTCCGTTTCAACTCTTAATTTTGTCCTCTACACTTTTATTTATCGTCTTGTTTAGTTCTGGATCCGAATCTCCGACTTATATTATTGCGGTTGCAGGAGTCATGATTTGGTTCCTAATTCAAAAAGAAAAAACACCTTACGTTATAGGTTTGTTGATTTTTGTAATTATTTTAACTTGCTTTTCTTTCTCAGATTTATTCCCAAAATTCATTAAGGAAAATTATATCATCAAATATTCGCTAAAAGCGCTACCTTGTTGTTTCGTTTGGTTCAGAGTGATTTACGAACTCCTGACCAAAGATTTTCAAAAAGATTATAAATTAGATTAAACCTATTTCCGACGTGAAGAAAATTTCCATCGTTATTCCCGCGCACAACGAAGAAGGCAATATTTTTTTGATTCATCAAAGAATAAAAAAAGTTTTTTCTGAACTTCAAAATTATCATTTCGAAATTATTTTCGTGAATGATGGCAGTCGCGACCAAACTCAGGCAAAAATTGAAGAATTAGCGAGCCAGTTTGAGGAGGTTAAGTTTATCGAATTTTCTAGAAATTTTGGACATCAACCGGCGGTAAAAGCCGGAATCGATCGTTCCAACGCCAATGCTGTTATTTCGATGGATGCAGATTTGCAACATCCACCAGAATTAATTCCCGACATGATTAAAAAATGGGAAGAAGGTTTTGATATCGTTTATACCATCAGAACTTACCCAAAAGAAATTTCCGCCTTTAAAAGAAAGACATCGTCCTTATATTATAAGTTTTTATCGAAAATTTCCGATGTTAACCTACGGGAAGGTGGTGGTTCGGATTTCAGATTGATGGATTCTTCCGTAGTTGATGTGGTGCGAAATATGAACGAGTCTGACATTTTTTTGCGTGGACTCTCTAATTGGATGGGTTTCCGCCAAACGGGAATTCACTTCACAGCAGGTGAACGTGCATTTGGTGAAAGCAGTTACAATTTACAAAAAATGATGCGTTTTGCCTTTACCGGAATTACTGCTTTTAGCGTAAAACCGCTTTATTTAGCGGCATATTTAGGATTTATATTTTCTGCAATTGCCGTTCTTGGTTACGGTATTTATGTGATCCATTCTTTTGTATCAGGAACCGAAATTTCAGGTTGGGCTTCATTGATTATGACTGTTGTATTTTTTGGAGGAATACAATTAATTATTCTTGGAATTATCGGAATTTACCTTGGCAAAATTTTTAAACAAGTGAAAGAGCGACCAAATTATATTATCCGTTCCAAAAACTTTTGATCATGAAAATTGCTTTCGACGGAAAACGCTTCTTCAATAACAGTTCTGGTTTAGGCAACTATTCCCGGGATTTAGTGAGAATTTTGGGGACTTATTTTCCTGAAAACCAGTATGTACTTTTCAATAAAAATCAGTCTGAAAAAGGAAAGGAAATTTTAAATTTACCTAATGTTTCATTCCTAGAAACATCGAAAGGAAATTTTTCTCGCCAATTTAAAATGGGAAAAGATGCGCAACAAATTAATGCGGATATTTTCCACGGACTTTCTGGCGAATTGCCTCTAAAATGGACAGAAAAACCCATTAAAAAAATAGTAACCATTCATGATTTAATATTCATGAGATTTCCGCAATATTATTCTTTTTTTGATCGAAAAATACATTTCTGGAAATTCAAAAAAGCTGCTGAACAAGCCGATCTAATTATCGCGATTTCTGAACAAACAAAGCAAGATATCATTCATTATTTGAAAGTTCCGGAAAGTAAAATTAGAGTGATTTATCAAGGTTGTCACCAATCTTTTAAAGAAAATCAAAGTGCGCAATATTTAATTTCGATTAAAGAAAAATTTAATCTTCCCGAAAGATTTATCCTAAATGTTGGAACCATTGAAGAGCGAAAAAATCTGTTAAATATTGTCAAAGCAATACAGGGAACAGAAATTCCTTTGGTGGTGATTGGTAAAAAGACAAAATATTATAAAAAAGTTCAAAATTTCATCGATAAAAATGCGCTGCAAAGGCAAGTTCTATTTCTAGAAAATGTTTCGATGGAAGAATTGGCAGCAATTTATAAACTCGCAGATATTTTCGTTTATCCCAGTTTTTTCGAAGGTTTCGGAATTCCGATAATTGAGGCACTTTTTTCAAAAACTCCTGTAATTACAAGTAATTTAAGTTGTCTTCCGGAAGCTGGAGGAGAAGATTCGGTCTATATCAATCCACATCATTTCGAAGATATTAAAGCTAAAATTTTGTTTCTTTGGAACAACGAATCCGAACGAAATCGACGTGCTGCAAAAAGTTTAGAATTCGTTCAGAAATTTAATGACAAAGAAATTGGCAAAAATTTACAATCTGTTTATCAGGAAGTTATGTCTAAATAAAAATAAATATTTGCATATTCATTTTTTTATTTGATATATTTGCAACGTTAAACAATATGAAAAATACAACCGCTTTATTCCATCATTATCATCTCATCCAAAAGACGAGTTGATTATTTATGGCTATAAGCGAACAAAATATTTAAAAACCGTCTGAACAAAGACGGTTTTTTTTGTTTTAAAATTTAAGAATTTGTTCAGACCCAACATCCCAGAAAAATGAACAAATTAAAAATCGCCATCCAAAAAAGTGGCAGACTCAGCGAAAAATCCCTCGAACTTTTAAAAGAATGTGGCATAAAAATCCCTGATTTTAAAAGTAAACTCAAAAATGCAGCAACCAATTTTCCTTTAGAAATTCTTTTCCTTCGTGATGATGATATTCCAAAATATGTAGAGCAGGGAATTGTTGATATCGGGATTATTGGCGAAAATGAAGTTTTGGAACAGGGTAAAAATGTGGATCTCGTAAGAAAATTGGGTTTTGCAAATTGCAGATTATCATTGGCAATTCCGAAGGAACAGGACTATTCCAATCTTACTTTTTTCCAAGGAAAGAAAATAGCAACTTCCTATCCAAATATTGTTAAAAATTATTTCCAAGCCAACAATGTTGAAGCAGAAATTGTGGAAATTTCGGGGTCTGTAGAAATTGCACCAAGTATTGGTTTAGCCGATACCATCGCAGATTTGGTGAGTTCCGGAAGTACACTTTTACATAATGGCTTGAAGGAAGTAGAGCAGGTTTTAACCAGTGAAGCTGTTTTAATTTCCAGCCGGGATCTTTCGGATGACATTTCCATTATTTTAGAATCTTTACTTTTTAGAATTCAGGCAGTGATCAATTCCAGAGAAAATAAATACATCTTGTTGAACGCTCCCAATGATTCCATCGAAAAAATCATCGACATTTTGCCTGGAATGAAATCGCCGACCGTTTTGCCATTGGCAGAATCTGGATGGAGCAGTATTCACTCTGTAGTTCGGGAAAGTGAATTTTGGAAAATTATTGACGAGTTGAAAAAGTATGGAGCCGAAGGAATTTTAGTGATTCCAATTGAAAAAATGGTCCTGTAAATTATAGTGTATATGAAAAACATTAGTAAATATCCAGAAAAAAATACATGGGAAACTCTTCTAGAAAGACCCGTGCTGGAAAAAAAGGATTTAAGAAATACCGTCGCAGAAATTTTCTTGAAAGTAAAAAATGAAGGAGACTTAGCTTTAAAGGAATTTTCTGCAAAATTTGATCAAGTAACCATTGAAAACTTCTTAGTTTCTGAAAAGGAGATCGAATCTGCAATTACTGAAGTTTCTGAGGAACTAAAAACGGCGATCAAGCAAGCAAAAGAAAACATTTATAAATTTCACCTTGCTCAAAAAGCGGAATCTGAAGAAATTGAAACCGCAAAAGGTGTTTTTTGTTGGCGAGAATCCAGAGCGATAGAAAATGTAGGATTGTATATTCCGGGTGGAACCGCACCTCTTTTTTCTACCGTTTTAATGTTGGCTGTTCCCGCTCAAATTGCAGGTTGCAAAGAATTGATTCTCTGTACACCGCCACAAAAAGATGGTTCCATCAATCCCGCGATTTTATTTACGGCACAATTGTGTGGAATTACAAAAATTTTTAAAATTGGTGGTGCTCAAGCAATTGCAGCTTTAACTTCGGGTACAGAAAGTATTCCGAAAGTGGATAAAATTTTTGGCCCTGGAAATCAGTATGTCACACAAGCGAAACAATTGGCGATGGAATATAATGTAGCGATCGATCTACCGGCTGGTCCAAGCGAAGTTTTGGTGATTGCAGATGAAACTGCAGATCCACAGTTTTGTGCGGCAGATTTGCTTTCGCAAGCGGAACACGGAACCGATTCGCAAGTGATTTTTATTTCCACGGACGAAGGCATTTTTAATGAAACTTTAAAAGAAATCGAAAAACAAGTCGCTGAATTACCCCGAAATGAAATTGCAAAGTCAGCTTTAGAAAACAGCCGATTTATCTTGATGAATTCTGTGGAAGAAGCTCTTGAAATGAGCAATTATTATGCGCCGGAACACTTAATTTTATCCGTAGAAAACCCGAGAACTTATATTTCAAAAATCAATAATGCGGGTTCTGTTTTTCTTGGAAATTATACGCCAGAATCTGCGGGAGATTATGCAAGCGGAACCAATCACACGTTGCCAACCAACGGTTTTGCCAGAAATTACAGTGGCGTTTCTCTGGACAGTTTCGTTAAGAAAATCACCATTCAGGAGATTTCAAAAACCGGAATTCAGAATATTGGAAAAACGATAGAAGTGATGGCAGAAGCGGAAGGTTTAACCGCTCACAAAAATGCAGTTTCACTTCGCTTAAAATCTTTAGAAAATGGAATTTAACATCGAAAATATAATTCGTCCACACTTGTTGGATTCGAAATCTTACACAAGTTTGCGCAATTCTTACTTAAAAAAGGAAGTGGTTTTATTGGATGCCAATGAAAATCCATTTGGATCCTACAACCGATATCCAGATGCGGAACATCTTCAATTGAAGCGGAAATTAGCAGAAATAAATGAAGTACAGCCAGAGCAATTATTTTTAGGAAACGGAAGTGATGAGTTGATTGATTTGGCGATGCGAATGTTCTGCGAACCAACCCAGGATGCCATACTGGTTTTCAATCCGAGTTTCGTGATGTATGAAATTTCTGCAAAATTAAATAATCTTGATGTTGAGAAACTTCAGTTAAATTCAGATTTTCAATTAGAAAAAGAGGTTTTTCAAGACGTTATTTCAAAAACAAAGGCTAAAATTTTATTTCTCTGTTCGCCGAATAATCCGACTGGCAATTCAATTGACGATTTAGAATTTTATATTCAGAGTTTTGCAGGAATTGTGATCGTGGATGAAGCCTATATTGAGTTTTCCAAAGAAGTTTCTGCGGTGAGTTTGCTTGCTAAATATCCGAACTTAATTGTTCTAAAAACTTTATCAAAAGCTTATGGAATGGCAGGTTTAAGAATAGGAGTCGGATTTGCTTCACCAGAAATTGCTGTGCTATTCAATCAATTTAAACCACCTTACAACATCAGTTCAGAAAGTCAAAAACTGGCTTTAAAACAATTGGAGAATCTAGAGGAATTGCAAAAAAATATCTCAATTATTTTAAAAGAAAGAGATCATTTGAAAGTTGGTTTAGAAAAATTAAGTTCAGTCAATAAAATTTTTCCTTCCGATGCCAATTTCTTTCTCATTGAATTTAAAAATGCAGAAACCGCTTATCAAAAGTTATTAGAAGAGAATATTCTGACGAGTTTAAGACATCCCGCTTTGAAAAATTGTCTGAGAATTACGGTGGGAACAGCAGAAGAAAATTCAAAATTATTAAACGTTTTATCCAAAATACCATCATGAAAAAAGTATTATTCATCGACCGCGACGGAACATTAATTTTAGAACCGCCTACAGATTTCCAGGTGGATTCTTTAGAAAAATTAGAATTTTATCCAAAAGTAATTCAGAATTTGGCCAAAATCGTGATTGAACTCGATTACGAATTGGTGATGGTAACGAATCAGGATGGTTTGGGAACGGATTTTTTTCCAGAAGAAGATTTCCGGATTCCTCAAGAAAAAATGCTGAAAACTTTGGAAAATGAAGGAATCGTTTTTTCTGATCTTTTGATTGATGACAGTTTTGAATCGGATAATTCGCCGAACAGAAAACCACGAACCGGATTGCTTCAAAAGTACATTTACGGAAATTACGATCTAAAAAATTCTTTCGTTATCGGTGATCGAAAAACAGACGTAGAATTGGCGAAAAATCTCGGAACGCAATCTATTTTTATCGCAAATGAAAATTTTGAAGAGGCCACTTTAGCCACGCAAAGTTGGGATGAAATCTATCAATATTTAAAGCAAATTCCGCGAAAAGCAAAAGTGAACCGCAAAACGAAGGAAACCGAAATAACGGTGGAATTAAATCTTGACGGTAGTGGAAAATCGAATATCAATACGGGTTTACCATTTTTTGATCACATGTTGGAACAAATCTCCAAACACGGAAATTTTGATCTGGAAGTGAATGTTAATGGTGATTTGGAGGTTGATGAACACCACACGATTGAAGATACCGCTTTGGTTTTGGGTACTTGTTTTGAGCAGGCTTTAGGTTCTAAAAAAGGCATTGAAAGATATGCTTTCGCTTTACCGATGGACGATTGTTTGGCGCAAGTTGCGTTGGATTTTGGCGGACGAAACTGGCTCGTTTGGAACGTTGATTTTAAACGTGAAAAAATTGGCGATGTTCCTACAGAATTGTTTTATCATTTCTTTAAATCATTCACCGATACAGGAAAATGCAATCTCAATATTCAATGTGAAGGTGACAATGAACACCATAAAATAGAGTCCATTTTTAAAGCATTTGCGAAAGTTTTGCGCGATGCAGTGAAGCAGGATCCAAACAATTTTTCCATCCCAAGTACCAAAGGAATATTATGATAGCGATTATTGATTATGTGGCGGGAAATGTAAAATCCGTAGAAAACGCAGTGCAAAAGTTGGGTTTTGAAACCATCATTACCTCAGGTTTTGAGGAGATCAGAAACGCTGAAAAAGTTATTTTTCCAGGTGTTGGTGAAGCTTCAACAGCGATGAAATATTTAAAACAGAAAAATTTAGAAAAATTAATTCCGACTTTGAAACAACCTTTTTTGGGAATTTGTTTAGGACAACAATTGCTATGTGATTTTTCTGAAGAAGGAGCAACCAAATGTCTCGGAATATTTGATTTGAAAGTGAAGGAATTTCCGTCCACAGATATTGTTCCACACATGGGTTGGAATAATTTGCAAAAGTTGCAAGGACCGCTTTTTGAAGGAATTTCAGAACTCGATAATTTCTACTTTGTTCACAGTTATTACTGCGAAGTTGGGGAATTTACCACGTCTGAATGTGATTATATTTTGCCATTCAGTGCGACTTTACAGAAAGATAATTTTTATGGAACACAGTTTCACCCCGAAAAATCTGGTGACGTTGGTTCTAAAATTCTAGAAAATTTTTTAAAATTAAAATAAAAGACTTTAACCACAAAAGTCACAAAAGTAAAAGTGAAATTTATTCGCTGTAAAGTTTACAAAAGATAAGCGTTAAAATTTAATCTTTTATGGACTTTTGAGTTTCTCAAAAAATTTAAAAAAAACTTTTGTGCCTTTTGTGGTTTTAAAAATAAAATACAAATGAAAATAATTCCAGCAATTGATATTATCGACGGAAAATGCGTCCGACTTTCCAAAGGAGATTACGATACGAAGAAAATTTACCATGAAAATCCTTTGGATATCGCAAAAGAATATGAAGCCAACGGAATTCAATATTTGCATTTGGTCGATTTAGATGGTGCAAAAGCGAAGACCATTAAAAACTTGAGAACCTTAGAAATTCTCGCCTCCGAAACCAATTTAGTCATCGATTTTGGCGGTGGAATTAAAACCCGGGAAAGTTTGGAAAGTGCTTTCAATGCAGGAGCAAATCAAGTGACGGTTGGAAGTATCGCCGTAGAAAATCCGGAAATTTGTGAAGAATGGATTCAAGAATTTGGTGCGGAAAAGTTAATTTTAGGCGCAGATTGTTTAGAGCGAAAAGTAAAAACTTCGGGTTGGTTAGAAAGTTCGGATCTGGAGGTGATCGATTTTATTCAATCTTATCAAAAGAAAGGATTAAAAGACGTGATTTGTACGGATATTTCCAAAGATGGAATGTTGCAAGGTCCTTCCTTCGAACTGTACAAAGAAATTTTGGGACAATGTAAAATTTCACTCATCGCGAGTGGCGGAATTTCCTGCATGAAGGATTTGGAGGACTTAAAAGTACTCGGCTGTTCCGGAGCGATCATTGGAAAAGCCTTGTATGAAGGGAAAATTACGTTAAAAGAACTTCAAAAATTTTTATAAAATGTTGAAAAAAAGAATTATTCCGTGTTTGGACATCAAGGATGGAAAAACCGTAAAAGGAATTCAGTTTGAAGATCTTAGAATTGCCGGAGATCCTGTGGAATTGGCGAAAAAATATGTCAAAGATGGCGCAGATGAATTGGTTTTTCTGGACATTACCGCAACTTTGGAAAACAGAAAAACCATAATTGAACTCGTAGAAAAACTGAGTTTAGAAATCAATATTCCTTTTACGATCGGTGGCGGAATTTCCTCGGTTCAAGATGTAGAAGCTTTGTTGAAAGCGGGAGCTGATAAAATTTCCATCAATTCTGCTGCTGTTCGTCGTCCGGAATTGGTCCGGGAAATCGCGCAGCAATTCGGAAATCAATGCGTGGTTATAGCGATCGATACTAAAAATATCGACGGTGAAGATTATGTTTTCATTAATGGGGGAAAAATTCAAACGGAATTGAAAACTTTGGATTGGGTAAAAACCGTAACTGATTTAGGAGCGGGAGAAATTTTACTGACTTCCATGGATTTCGATGGAACAAAAAATGGTTTCGATACCCGAATATTACTGAATATTTCAAAGGTTTGTCAGCTTCCGATCATCGCTTCAGGTGGTGCCGGAAAAATGGAGGATTTCACCGAAGTTTTTACCGAAACTTCTGTTACCGGAGCTTTGGCTGCAAGTATTTTTCATTTTAATGAAATAAAAATCAGTGATTTAAAAGATAATTTAAGACAACAAAAAATAGAAGTAAGATGACAATAGATTTTGAAAAAGGAAATGGTTTGGTTCCCGTAATTATTCAGGATGATCGAACGCAGCAGGTTTTGATGTTGGGTTATATGAATCAGGAAGCACTTGATTTAACCAAAAAAGATGGACGCGTTCATTTTTTCAGCCGAACCACAAACCGAATTTGGCTAAAAGGCGAAACTTCTGAAAATTATCTTTACGTAAAAAGCATTAAAGAAGATTGTGATTCCGATGCACTTTTAATCCAGGCAAAACCTGCTGGAAATGTTTGTCATACCGGAAGTTTCAGTTGTTTTGCAGAGAAAAATTCAAAAGGATTTTTATATGAATTAGAAGAAACCATTTCAGAGCGAATTGACCAAAAGGTAGAAAAATCTTACACTTACGATCTGTATCAAAGAGGTATCAATAAAATGGCGCAGAAAGTAGGAGAGGAAGCCGTAGAACTCGTGATCGAAGCGAAAGATGACAATGCTGAACTTTTTAAAAATGAAGCTGCAGATCTGTTGTATCACTTTTTAATTCTTCTGAAAGCGAAAGGATTTTCATTAAATGAAATTGAGGAAGTATTACTAC
Source organism: Kaistella chaponensis (assembly GCF_900156725.1). Classification (GTDB taxonomy): domain Bacteria; phylum Bacteroidota; class Bacteroidia; order Flavobacteriales; family Weeksellaceae; genus Kaistella; species Kaistella chaponensis. The sequence continues at coordinate 103,164 of NZ_FTOI01000009.1, forward strand.
AACGGAATTCAAAATAGCATAAAAAAAAACCTGAGCAGTTGTTCAGGTTTTTTTTAATAGTAGTTAAAAAATTATTTCTTGATAATAAGTTTCTTAGTTACACTTTCGCCGTTCATGGTAATTGTAACTAAATAGACTCCATTTTTCAATTTAGAAGTATCTAGATTCTGTTGATCATTGGTTTCCTGTACTTTTCTTCCAGAAATATCTGAAATCGATGTGGTGTAACCTTTTCCATCCAGTCCAATGTTTACAAAATCATTTGCAGGATTAGGAAAAATACTGATTCTATCTTGCAAATTTTTTGAAGATTCATTTGTGGATAGAGTGATATCTGTTGCTGCCGTAGAAAAATGCTGTATTGCACCTACAACTCCTTGAGCAACATTATAAACATAAACTGGATCCATATTGATATAAGTATCACCCGCTGTGTGTGGTTTAGTACTTTGATTATATTCGAATAAACCGGTCACTACATATCCTTCTTTTTCGAATGGCATATAATCTGAACGTTCGATGTAATTATCGACCGGTGTTATGTTTGAATAATTCAATATGCTATTCTTAAACTCGGTAGTTTTTATTGCAGATGCAGCGTTATTGGTAGATGGATAAGTGGTATACATTCCACTTGGAAAAGTAGGAGTTCCGTCTTTTTCGGCGTAAATCTTGTCGTTAACCATTCCAGCTACACCACCAACTTCATCCAAATTGATTACTAAAAGGATGTCCATTCTTGGATTAGTAGCTTTTACAACATTTGTTACATAGGCTTGGCTTCCTAAAAGTCCTTGTTCTTCTCCCGAGAAATTGATGAATTTAATAGAATATTCGCTGGAAACATTTTCTAAAATCCGGGCTGCTTCTAAAATGATGCTCGTTCCTGATCCATTATCATTTGTTCCTGTTCCTGTAATGGTGTCGTAGTGACCACATATAATAAGAAATTTATTCGGATACACCGTTCCGGTTTTCGTTACAATTAAGTTTTTGGTTTGCTTTCCAGAATAGGTAAATGCATTTTCTGTGATTTCTGCAGCAGTATATCCAAAAGATAAATACTTATTCTTAAGCCAAGTAAACGCATTATTATTTGCAGTAGAACCGGTTGTTTTAACTCCAAATGCAGTAAAATCGGTTAAGAGCGTATTGATATTTGTTTGTGTAACTTGGCTTGCCCGGTTTTTATAGGCTTGTATAAAACTTTGGGAAGATGCGATGGTAGAAAGAAGAAGTAGGGATGGAAGTAGAAAACGTTTCATATAGTTTAATTTTGATTCAAATATAAAAAAAAATCCTAAACAAACGTTTAGAATTTAGAACGGATCACCAAAAAGTTTACATTAAGTTTCCTTTATATACAATACCATTGAAAGCTACTGTAATAAAGAAGAACACTATTTTTTACCTTTCTTATAAGCGGACCTAAAATAAAACAATTCTAAACCTTGCTGCATCTCAAAAATATTTACCCAAAAACACCGCTTCGTTCAGCGAAAACTAAAAAGCACGAACCTATTAAGTGATTTTTTTTTTGGTGAAATTTTACACGTCTTCTTTATTTTGTACTTGTTCTAAATGAAAAACTAGTGGTTTAAAGTACACCAAATTTTGGACCTGCTTTTCGCTATATTGTAAGAAATTATAGGCACAAAAAAAATCCCGAGAAATTCTCAGGATTTATAATTGATAACAAAAATTTTACATTTATTTTACTTGATCAACAATTGCTTTGAACGCTTCAGGATGATTCATTGCTAAATCAGCTAAAACTTTTCTGTTCAATTCAATGTTGTTCGTTTTTAGAGCGCCCATAAACTGGGAGTAAGACATTCCGTGTTCTCTAGCTCCTGCGTTAATACGCATAATCCAAAGGCTTCGGAAACTTCTTTTTTTCTCTTTTCTACCGCGGTAAGCATATTGCATTGCTTTTTGTACGGCATTTTTAGCTACGGTCCAAACATTTTTTCTTCTACCGAAAAAACCTTTAGCCAGCTTCATTACTTTTTTTCTGCGAGCTCTAGAAGCTACTGCATTTACTGATCTTGGCATAATTAAATTTGTTTTTTTGAAAAGGGCGGCAATTTATTTCATTGCACTTTTTTGCACCGTTTCAGGGTTAAATTTTCTGAATTTTTTTAATTCTTATAAACCGGTTGATTTATAAAAACTATCTTAAAGCTAATTGACGTAAAACACTTTTTTTGTCCACTTCTGCAACATAAGAAGTCTGCGTAAGATTTCTCTTTTGCTTCGTTTCTTTTTTGGTCAAAATGTGGCTTTTGAAAGCACTTTTTCTTTTAATCTTTCCGGTTCCGGTCAGCTTAAAACGCTTCTTAGCACCTGATTTAGTTTTTAATTTTGGCATTTTGCTTAATTTTATCTATTTGTTATCAATGTCATTACTAGTGAATATGCAGAAACTCTACATTTTCAGACTGCAAAAGTACGAAATTTCTTTGAATTATCATACTTCAAACAAAAAGAGACTTTTAAAAATTAAAAATCTCTTTTTTATACCTTCCCAACTCAAAATTGCTACATTTTTAAATTGGTAAATTGTTACATCAAATTACTTCGCCGGTTTTTTCGGGCTCATCATCATAATCATTCTTTTACCCTCTAATTTAGGCAACTGATCAACTTTTCCAACGTGCTCTAATTCTTGAGCCAATTTAAGAAGAAGAATTTCACCTTGATCTTTAAAGATGATCGAACGTCCTTTAAAGAAAACGTACGTTTTCAATTTAGAACCTTCTTCTAAGAACTTTTCAGCATGTTTCTTTTTGAAATCGTAATCATGCTCATCGGTTTGTGGACCGAATCTGATTTCTTTTACGACAACCTTTACCTGTTTCGCTTTTAGCTCTTTGGTCTTTTTCTTTTGCTCATAAAGAAACTTTTTATAATCCAAAATTCTGGATATAAACGGTTCTGCTTTATCGGAAATAACCACTAAATCCAATTCCAGATCTTTTGCTATTTCCAGGGCTTTTTCTAAAGGATAAACGCCTGGTTCCACGTTATCACCTACCAAACGAACTTCTCTCGCACGGATTTTTTGATTGATCTGGTGCAAATCTTCCTGAACTCGTCTTTGTGGACCTCTACCTCTGTAGTTAAATTTCTGTGCTATGGTTTCTTAATTTTAATTGTTTAAATACTAATTGCTAATTTTTGCTTCTTTTTTGAAGTACGTGATAAAGTCTTCTACACTCATTTCGCCTAAATCTCCTTCGCCTCTTCTTCTTACAGAAATAGTGCCATTCAATTCTTCGTTTTCACCGACTATGAGCATAAATGGTAGCTTGTTGATTTCCGCATCACGAATTTTTCTACCGGTTTTTTCGTTTCTTTCGTCAACTATTCCGCAAATATCGTGATTTTCCAGCAATTGTGAAACTTTTTTTGCATAATCCAAATATTTTTCGCTTATCGGCAAAATAGTGAATTGATCTGGAGCTAACCACAATGGGAAATCTCCCGCTGTATTTTCTAGCAAGATTGCGATAAACCTTTCCATAGAACCGAATGGCGCTCTGTGAATCATCACCGGTCGGTGTTTTTCCCCATCGCTTCCAGTGTACCAAAGATCAAATCTTTCCGGTAAATTATAATCAACCTGGATGGTTCCTAATTGCCATTTTCTACCCAATGCATCTTTGACCATGAAATCGAGTTTTGGTCCGTAGAAGGCAGCTTCACCATATTCTACCACATAATTTAATCCTTTTTTGATGGCGGACTGAACAATAGCATCTTCTGCTTTTTTCCAGTTTTCATCACTTCCAATGTATTTTTCTTTCTTTTCTGGATCTCTTAAAGAAACTTGAGTAACAAAATCTTCAAAACCTAGAGATTTGAAAACATAAAGCGTCAAATCAATTACATTTTCGAATTCTGCCATTAATTGATCCGGAGTACAGAAAATGTGGGCATCATCCTGAGTAAATCCACGAACTCTGGTTAAACCATGAAGTTCCCCGGATTGTTCATATCTGTAAACTGTTCCAAATTCTGCAAAACGTTTTGGTAAATCGCGGTACGACCATTGACCAACTTTGTAAATTTCGCAGTGGTGCGGACAATTCATGGGTTTCAACATAAATTCTTCCCCTTCGTTTGGAGTTTTGATGGGTTGAAAACTATCTGCTCCGTATTTATCCCAATGTCCAGAAGTTACGTACAATTCTTTTGCACCTATATGCGGCGTCATCACAAATTCATAACCAGATTTTTTCTGCGCTTCTGAAAGGAAGTTTTCTAATTTTTTTCTTAAAGCTGTTCCTTTTGGTAACCATAAAGGTAAACCTGCACCTACTTTTTCGGAGAAGGCGTAAATTCCTAATTCTCTACCAAGTTTTCGGTGATCACGTCGTTTTGCTTCTTCTAAAAGTTCTAGATATTCTGTTAGGTCTTTTTGTTTCGGGAAAGAAATCGCGTAAACTCTTGTTAATTGCTTATTTTTCTCATCGCCTCTCCAATATGCTCCCGCTGCATTTAATATTTTTACAGCTTTTACGATTCCTGTTGCAGGAAGGTGACCGCCGCGGCAAAGATCGGTGAAGTTGTCGTGGGTACAGAACGTAATTTCACCATCGTTTAAGTTGGTGATTAATTCTGTTTTATAAGGATTGTCTGCGTATTCTTTTAAAGCATCTGATTTTGAAACCGGATAAATACTGAAGGTTTCGTTTTTCTTCGCGTTCTCCAACATTTTCTTTTCGATTTTTTCGAAATCTTTTTCTGATAAAACCTCATCACCGAAATCAACATCGTAATAGAACCCTTGCTCAATTGCAGGTCCGATTGTTAATTTAGCGTCCGGATAAAACGCGATGATCGCTTGTGCCAAAAGGTGAGCGGAGGAATGCCAAAATGCTTTTTTTCCCAAATCATCGTTCCAGGTGAGCAATTGAACCGTAGAATCTGTCGTGATTGGTGTGGTATTTTCAACCTGTGTTCCGTTTACGAGTGCAGAAATAACATTTCTTGCTAAACCTTCACTGATTGATTTTGCGACGTCAAGCGGAGTTACCGCGCCTTCAAATTCTTTGATGCTCCCATCGGGAAGAGTAATTTTTATCATTTTGAACGAGAAATTTTAGGAGGCAAAAATACGGATTTTCTATGAAAGAGTCTTTTAGTTTAATGTTTTTTATGGTGTACTTGCATTATTTTGTGTGAATTTTTGAGATTTTGTGGTTCAGATCCCCACAAAGAAAAACGAAATGATATTGTAGCCCGGATTGAACATCATGTTTGAGCTCTCCCGATTTATCGGGAAGCGAGTAGTGAAAGCCGGTGGAGTCTTGGAAGTACAAAATGAAATTTCATGCTCAGAAAAATTGCTCACTCGATCGAAAATATTTCTGATTTGAATTTTTGAACTGGGTGTTTTTTAGCTGATTGATTGCGATATGGGAAAGTATGAAACGGCTAAAATACTAATTGTTGCTATTTTTTTCTGTATTGTCTGTTTTTCCGTCAACATTTAATTTAGACGTTTTTTTGATTTGCTTTTTCATGGTTTGTCCTGACCCAACTTTTTCTGATGACACGGGAATATTTGGAAAGTCTTCGTTTTGTTTAAGAACCTCGGAATCTTTTGTTTTTTTGTTGTTTTTTTCGTTGTTCATAACAATGTTTTAAAGGGTTAGACCATTTATCTTCAAAAGTGTTGCCAATCAATTTGAAAATGCAAGTTTGCCTTTTTTATTCCATCTTTTACCGAATTAATTTTTATTTCCTATCATTTCTTTGTTCACGAAGCAAAAACTTTAATTCCGAATAGGGTCATTAGGAAAAAAGTGGCCTATGATTTAATTTTTGAAATGTTTTTAAAAATATGAAATGGTCATCTTTTTGTTTTTCGCAAATTTTTATACTGATATGGTTTTAACGCAGTAAAAGCGAAATTTAATCGAAAAAAAACTGCCTCAAAGAAAACTTTGAGGCGGTTAAAAAAGGACCTAAAATTTATTTTTTGATAAATTTGCTGCTTATTTTTTGACCCGTTTTATCGGTAAGTTCAATAACATAGTTTCCTACAGGAAGCTTTTGAACATTCACTTTTTTATCGGCAGAAGTTCCGCTGTTCACGATTTGTCCGGCCGCGTTTAAAATTTTGTAAGAAAATTCTCCGCTAACTTTCGTTTGAATATTAATAATATCATTTACAGGGTTTGGATAAATTGCTGTTGAAGTATTATTGATATTTGAAGTTGCTAAAAGTTTATTGTTAACATTTAACGTATAATCTTCAATTTGACCATAAGGAATGGTGCCACAAGCTGTAGTTGGAGTTGTACTAAATCTCATGATAACTCTCATACGAACTGGTCCGGTGTAGGTATATGTTGATGGAACTGTAATACTTCCTACTGCAGGATTGTCTTTGGATGCAGCTTTTGTAAAGGCAGTTTCGCCCGCATCTAAGAAATCACCATCATTATTCCAGTCGACATAAACCACATATGCTTCATTGTAAATAGTTGCGGGCCACTCTGGAGTAATGGTAATTGGATAAATGGACTCTTTGTAGACGACTGTAGAAAGATAGGAGAAATCTTCATAACCTGCGGTACTTGTACTTGGATTATTAATGGTTCCAAATTGTACCCGCTGTATTCTTTCATCATTGGTATTTGATGAAGTAGAGGTGCAATATGTTGGGACATTCGAGGTTGTAATATTTACCGTGTTACTTTCAGAAGATACATTCTCATAAGGATCAACTGCTTTTACATAGAAATTGTATGCAGTAGAAGTAGTAAGACCTGCCATAATGGTGGTATTTATATTTCCTGCTACAGTAGCAGATTCTACACCGTTTTTAAAAATAAGGTAACGATCGATTCCGTTGGTATCTGTAGAAGCATTCCATGTTAATTTGGTTTGGGAACCTGTAGTATTTGTCGCTGTTAAAGTTGAAGGAGCGGTTGGTGCAGTTGTGTCGGGAATAGCTAAGTATTTCGCACCAATTCCCACCGCGTAGAAGGCATCTTGTGTAGCAATTGCTTCTGGAGAGTCAGCTCCGTACAGATCTTTTGCCGCTTGAATACCAAAATCTCTTGCATTTTTGTAGTTGGAAGAGGGTGTAAGATAAGTAGTCTCTAAGCGGTAAGCAATTTTTTCTGCTTTGGCAATGGTAATACCAGTTACACTGTAATTGCTTCCAATATCGTTGGTTCCAGTTTTTCCGACAGAAAGAATATAGAACCAATGGTTTAGAACTCCACTGTTGTAATGCACTCCACAATTATCATTTGTTGAAGAACTTGGAGTTACACAACCTTCTGCAACGGTTGCAGGTTTCCAGTTGATACCGCGGTAAGTATCTGGTTGTGGATTGAGCCCAGATTTCGGATTACTCATCGAGCGAAGATAGAATGGAGCAATTTTAGTAATGTCTTCACCAATCAACCAAATTTGTTTGGTAGGCGAATATTTAAATTCTGCTGTTGCGGCCCAAATGTCGGAGAAACCTTCATTCATAGCGCCGGATTCTCTGTTATAAATCAAAGCAGCTGAACTGGAACAGACACCGTGACCCAGTTCATGAGCAGTCACATCATATGCTGTTAAAGGTTTGAACGTTGATGCACCGTCTCCATAAATCATTTCAGAACCCGTCCAACCTGCGTTTTCATAGGCGTTGCCGTAATGAACGTAACTTTTGAGCAAAGTACCAAGACCGTCGTAACTATTTCTTCCAAAAGTAGTGAAGAAATAATCATACGTATTTTCTACACCCAAATGTGCATCTAACGCAGCATTATCAAATAAAGCATTGTCAAATTCTGCAGCGGTCCAGTTATTATCATTATCTTCAAAATCAACACCAGTCGAAAGTGTACTGCTTTTTTTCAAATTATAAGTTCGAATTCCGCCGCCTCGTGTCGTATCGTTTAATGTATATTTACCGGAACCTAACAAAGTAGTTTGTATCGATTGAGAGCCACTGTATCTTGTATCGGCTGTTCCTAGAACTAAAGTTGAGAAATTTTTACTAGTTTCTGCAAATGGTGCGATTGATATTGGTAACTTTTCTTCATTGCTTTGTTTCTTTTGTGCATGTTTCATAATAGCATCCACAGCAATAATTCTTCCTTCTGTTGCATCTACGAAAACATAATCTCTACTCAATGGTTGAGCGGCATATATATCAAACTTATAGGCTAAAACTAAACTGTATTTATCAACACCCTGCGAAATCGGCATATAAACCAATTCACCTGTGGGTTTTTTGTACGTGTTTTCTGCCATGTATGCATCATCTTCCCACATGTATTTGTCGGCTCCCACACTTTTAACTGCTTGTTGAAAAGCAGCGTTAGGAGAAAGTACAGGTGTTGTAATGGTTTTGTCATCCTGAAAAATTTCCCCATTCATGCTGACGAGTTTTCCATTTTGATAATGCAAAAAGTAAATTCCACCCTCTACCTTAATATTATTCTGATAAAGTTGGTATTTAGCATCCGTAAATTTACCAGTGAAATCTTTCTCAGATTTTATAAGTCGCAATTCTTCTGTAGGACGTAATTTCAAAATATCTTGAAAAATCATTTTTACAGAGCTTTCATTCAGGTTAGAATGATCATCAAAAACGGCAAGACTTATTCCGCCATTGGGATTGGTTATTCTTTGCTTAACAAGATCTTGTGCAGAAATTGAATCGGTAATGCTAAGAACGAGCCCGAGAATACCGAGCGTGAGTAATTTTTTTTTCATAATTATTGGTTTTACTTTCTGTAAAATTAATAAATATTTTGATTTTAAATTGTGAAATCGGGATAAAAATTTGAAAAACTTAGTTTTTAATAAAATTAGAGAAATTGAATTGTAGATTAATGGAATCGTCTTATTTTATCAGCAAACAAAATAAAGTGCATACTTTAGATGTTGAAAGCAAACAAGATATTGATGAAAAATATAGAAAATGGAGATTTGGTAAATGATGAATTGCTATTCGATTATCATTAAGATATTTTTTGCGAGGGGTGCTCCATTCAAATTTGGCGTATAAACGGGAATTTCATTTTCAGCAATCAAATGATCTTCTGCTTGAGATTCATCGCGCAACTTTGTGTTTTTTGAAAAACCAGGAAATTGTTTTAAAAAAACCGTTTTTTTAGGTGATTCGCTGCGAAGATTGCTTCCTCGATGGTCGTTACAATTGCATTAATATTGTTTGTCATCTTATAAATTTTTAAATTTAATGGGATATCGCGCTTCAGTAATTGGTTGCAAATCTTATGGCACCTGAAAATTATTTTTGGACTTTAGTAAAGCTTTAAAAATAAAAAAAGCGAAAAAATTAATTTTCGCTTTTTTGAATGTGTTGTCCGTTTTCAAAACAAAATTTCAGACTAAATATTTAATTACACAATATTATTTCTTTTGCAAGACAATCCTGTATTACTAAAGTTTGGAAACATCGATTTGGCCGGTTTGGTCTTCGATTTTATAATTCAACGCTTTGGCTAAAACAAAAATATTTTCAAGATTTTCTAATAATTGTTTTCGACCATCGTCACGCAATCGAGTCTGATTGACACTTTTGTACGCATTTTCTTTTGCCGATTTCGTGATTTTCTGAAAATCTTTTTCATCAAAACGGTTGAAAAATGAATCATCAAGTGATTGAATCTCTACACTGGGTGTAATTCTTATATCGGCATTTGGTAATTTTTTGATGATGAGTTTTTTATTGATCGAATCAACTTCAATTTTCATCTTGGTCAGATCATAAGAAACCTGTGCATTGGTCTTTGTAAAGGTGATTAATTCTTTTTCAAATTTTGGCAACATTCCTCCTAAAAGCTCAGAAGAAATATTAGTTTTCTGCATGCTTGAGAAGTCCTGTTCCATAACCACCAATTTATTCATTTTCGTAATCTGATTGGAGATGATATAGTAGTCGTTCTGAACTTTATCTTCCGATTTTTTTGTAATTGCATTCCAAATGAAAAAGAGGAGGAACATTGCAGCAGCTCCTAAAACGAATGCTATTCCGGTCTTATTATTTTTCAATTTATTTGAGGAGATCTTTAAATGATGAATCGTCTTTTTTTAGAATTTCTACCAAGTCTTTTTCCAAGTAACCTGATTGAGGACTTTCTATAATTCTACCAATTTCTTTGCCATATTTTTGCACGATAATGGTAGGAACTTTCTGAATATTGAAAGGACCTTCTTCGCCGCTCGGTGCTTCTTTTTTTCTATTTACGGCAATCATGGTTACTCTATTTTCAGGATAATTAGCAGCTTCCAAAATTTTAAACAAGCGTGGAACTTCGCGGTGACTGTCTTCACACCAAGTTCCCATCACCAAGGTAATGTTGTAGGTATTTATTTTTGCTTTTTTCAGATGTTTAATTGCATTTTGATCGATGGCGTATTCATCGTGTTCTTTGATGTACCATTCGCTGTAAGGTTCTTTCAGCAACTGTTTTTTGGTTTGTTGTCCTAAAAGCATTTTTCCGTCTTTTGTTGTTTGAACTTCTCTGTTAACAACCATTTTTTGGGAATTACAAGATTGCAGTGTAAAAAAAAGTACGGTTGCAGTCGCTATAATCAGGGATATTTTTTTCATTTGTAAAGCATTAAATTAAGTGAATAGACTTACTTGTCTAAAATAGTTTTTAAATCAGCTGGAGAATAGTATTTGTTTTTTAAAACTTTGTGATCGGATTTCCGGTGAACATTAATCTTGTCACCTGATTTTTCTGAAAATGCTTCCTCACCTTTCTCTTTATAAAATGCGATGGTTTCATCAGCTTCTTGTTGATTGCTGCAAGCTTTAGACATGTTTGATCGTTGAACTTCATTAAAAAGGGCCGGAAATTTTTCGCCCAAACCAAATTCTAAAACCGCACCACTCAAAACATACTGCAAATCGCACAATGCATCTGCAATTTCTACCAGATCATTGTCAGCAATTGCTTGCTGCAGCTCATTCAATTCTTCTTGTAGGAGAGAAACTCTGAGTTCGCATCTTTCTTGGGAAGGAATTTGAGGCTTTTCTAAAATTGGGGCATTAAATGTTTTGTGAAATTCTGCAACCTGATTCAGCGCATCTATTTTTTCCATTAAAGTTTAATTTGAACAAAGATAAACATTCAGTTTAATAAATATAAATGCGGTCCCAATTTTTTAAGTCAACTTAATAAACCAAGCTTTAATTAAGCGATAGTGATTTCAGGATCATTTAATTTTTTAGCTCCTCGTAATTTCATAAAGTTGATTTGGGAGAAAACCAGCTCGATTTTAAAGTTATTTTATTCGCAAAGATTCATGACAAAAACTCTTCCATCCTTGTTGAACATTTTTCCGCTAAAGCATCCATCGTATTTTTTTAAAACACAGTTGGCTGTTAATATACCTTTAGTGTACTCATTCAGATGCAAATCACCATTGATCACCGTTCCAGAAAGTTCGTACCGTTGATCCTGTTTTTTGTCGTAGAAATAGGTTCCTTTCACCGTTGTGGAATTATTAATAAAGGTTAAATTAAAGGTAGCTTCTAATTTACCAACATTACCATGATATGTTTTTTCTGTATTTTCTGAAAGATGTACCGGATTGTTAGGAGCAGGTAATGTGTTTTGCGAGGGAGATTTCAATGCGTAAATTAATCCGCCTAATGCAGTTAACAAGGTCGCAACTGCAGTAATAATGACCGCAATCGACGTTTTTTCGGTTTTGTTTTCAGTTGCCATTGGTGTAGTTTTTATTACAATAAAATTAATAAAAATAATTACACGAAAAAAAGCACCTCAAAAGAGATGCTTTATTATAGTAAAAATTAGGAGAGCCTATTTTGAAATTTCTCTTCCAATCACTAATCTCTGAATTTCAGAAGTTCCTTCGCCAATGGTACATAATTTCGAATCTCTATAAAATTTCTCCACAGGGAAATCTTTCGTATATCCATATCCACCAAATACCTGAACTGCGTTATTTGCAATACGTACACAAGCTTCAGAAGCGTATAGTTTTGCCATTGCACCTTCTTTGGTCATCGGTTGTTTGGCGTTTTTCAAATTAGAAGCACGCTGAATCAAAAGTTCAGCTGCATCAATCTCTGTTGCCATATCTGCAAGCATAAAGTTAATGGCTTGAAATTGATTGATTGCTTTACCAAACTGGTGTCTTTCTAATGAATATTTTAAAGCTGCTTTGTATGCTCCTCTTGCTGTTCCTAAACTTAAGGCTGCAATAGAAATTCTACCACCATCTAAAATTTTCATGGCTTGCTTAAAGCCTGAACCAACTTCTCCTAAACGGTTTGCATCTGGAACGCGAACATTATCAAAAATTAATTCTGCAGTTTCTGAAGCCCGCATTCCTAATTTATTTTCTTTTTTTCCCGAAGAAAAACCGGCCATTCCTTTTTCTAAAACGAAAGCTGTGGAATTATTTTTTGCGCCTTTTTCTCCTGTTCTTGTCATTACCACCGCAATATCACCGGAAATTGCATGGGTGATAAAGTTTTTCGCTCCATTGATGATCCAGTCATCACCATCTTTTACTGCCGTCGTACTCATGCCGCCAGAATCTGATCCGGTGTTATGTTCTGTTAAACCCCATGCTCCGATTACTTTTCCGGACGCTAATTGTGGCAACCAACGGTGTCTCTGTTCCTCATTTCCAAATTCGTAAATATGATTCGTACACAAGGAATTATGTGCTGCAACAGATAATCCGATGGAAGGATCAACCTGAGAAATTTCATCTAAAATCGTTACGTACTCGTGATATCCCAAACCGGAGCCACCATACGCTTCTGGAATTACAATTCCCATAAAACCCATTTCTCCTAACTCATGGAAAAGTTCTACGGGGAAAGTTTGGCTTTCATCCCAATCCATGATATTGGGTCTGATCTTTTTTTCTGCGAAGTCTCTCGCGGTTTCTGCGATCATGTTAATGTTGTGTAAAGTATCACTATTCATATCAAATATTTGTTTTCAAAGATAATTAAAATGCTCTAGTTTGAAAATATTTTTTTCACAAAGAAGTTATGCTCTGATTGCATCAATTTGCTAATCATCTGTTTGAAATTGTAAAGTGAACAAAAATTTATGACGAAAAACACGTTTTGGAGTACTTAATTATTTACTTTAGCACTCCAAAATTATTTACAATGAAAAGAATTTTATTTTTCTGTTTCTTAGTGCCATTTATAGGATTTTCTCAAATTCCAACGGGTTATTATGATGGTACTTCTGCGTTAACAGGCTACTCTCTGAAATCAAAATTGCACTATATCATTTCTAAAAATACAATCAGTTGGCATTACAGTGACTTGCAAAATTTTTATAATCAGACCGATATTGATAAATATTATGATTATGATGCATCAAACACTACTTTTTTATTAGATATGTATTCTAATAATCCAACGGGAACTACGGCTTATCATTATACCAATGCACAGATTATAGGTTCTGCGAATGCGGAAGGATTGGGTTGGAATAGAGAACACATGATGCCGCAAAGTACTTTTAATAGTAATTATCCGATGTATTCTGATTTGTTTTTTGTAATTCCGACCGATGCCAGAATTAATCAGTTACGAAGTAATTATCCATACGGAATGTCGGGAACCACCAATTACTGGTTATTTACAAACGGTTCTAAAATTAATAAGAATGGTACACCAAATTCTGGTTACACAGGAAGAGTTTATGAGCCTGTCAATGAATTTAAAGGTGACATCGCCAGAAGTTTATTATACTTTGCCGTTCGATATGAAGGTAAACTCAACTCTTTTAATTTTTATAATGGAACTTCGGCTGCAAATGATACGAGTCCTTTAGACGGTACCGAAGAAAAAGCTTTTGAAGACTGGTATATCGCGATGTTGCAGCAATGGAATACTCAGGATCCTGTTTCCCAAAGAGAAATTGATAGAAATAATGCCGTTTTCAATATTCAAAAAAACAGAAATCCTTTTATTGATCATCCGGAATGGGTCAATTTGATTTGGTCCCAATCGCCGGTTACTAGTGCGCCGCAAGTTGCTTCAAATTTAGTAAGTTCGAAGACCAGCGCTTATTTTGTTAATTTAACCTGGACTCCTTCGGTAGATTCAAATGTGATTGGATACAAGATTTATCAAAACGGAATTTTTGTAGATTATAGTAAAACCAACTCTATTGTAATTGATCATCTTACGCCATCAACAACTTATAATTATACCGTAAAAGCTTACAACAATAATTATATGGAATCTGCTGATAGTAATTTGTTATCAGTGACTACTTTAAATTCTGATATTTTCGCGTCGGATTTAATGATTACAAAATATCTGGAAGGATCAAGCGATAACAAAGCACTTGAAATTACCAATAAAACAGGTCATCCTGTGAATTTGAATAAATACCGCCTAAATATTCAGTATTACAGTGGTACCAATTACTATTTTCCTGCACCTTTTGAACTCGATGGAACGGTCGGAAATAATGAAACCTTCGTCGTCTTAAATCCAAAGTCTAATTTTTCATGTATAACTCCTGATCAAGCACGATTTGTCACAGACGCGCCGCAAATTACTTATGACGGAAGTAATTATGTTGAACTTAAATACCTTAATACAACAGTAGAAAGCATTGGAACAACAGGAGTTAATAATTTCTCAATTTTAGGAAATGTTTCGTTGTATAGACTACCTTCCGTTCTTCAGCCAACGAAGACTTTTGATTTGTCAGAATGGAAAGCATTCCCATCTAATTACTGCCAAAATGTAGGCGTTTTGGGTGTTTCAAACGGTAATACGCAAACAGAAAATGCATTCTCAATATATCCGAATCCTGTTGTAGGAAATACTTTAGTGGTAAATGGGTCGCAACTAGAAAGCATTCAAAATGTTTCGGTGATTGATCTTGCGGGAAAACTGATTTTGCAAGAAATTCTACCCTTTAAAAATAAAAATACAATCGATGTTCATCTGTTAAAAACTGGAGTTTATATTCTTCAGCTTGATGGTCAAACCGTGAAGTTTATTAAAAAATAATTCAACATTTGTAGGATTCATAATCTCATCAATTCATTTTGGTGAGATTTTTTTTTAATGAAACTTAATCCTGAACCAAGTACAATTTCATCCTCGATTCGTATTCTGGTTTTAGTTTGAGGAACTTCCACATTTTTTTATCGCTCTTTTCTGTCAACCGAAAGTAGATGATTTTATCTGCCGAATATTTAAAATAGGGGTGATTTTTTAACCATTCTTCGGGCGCATCTGATAATTTGTATTTTACAATGTTCGATTGGTCGAGTTTTGAAATGGTAATTAATTGCTGTGCAAGATCTTTATCGATTTCATAGGTCTCGATTATCTGTTGGGTATTTGCAAATCCACCTAATTTTTTACGGAAACTGAGCATCATAGCAGCGCTTTTTTCATCAAAACCAAACTCGATCATTTGCCGAAAAGTAATTTTATTTAAATCAATATTTGAAAAATCGGTTTTGGTTTCTGGAGCAGAAACTTTAGGCTCAGAACTGAAATTGGTCTCCATTTTTTTTGACGAAATGGTTTTGAAATTGTTGGGATTTAATATAATGTACGGTTTCAACTCTTCCATTTTCTCTGGAGAAATCACGAAACAGTTTGCGATTTCCTCTATATTTTTAAAACTGCCTTTCAAATTTCTGTTTCGGTAATTCAAAATGACTTGCGCTTGTTTTTCAGAAAACCCCAATTTTCTCCAACCTTCAAAATCAGTAATATTAGGATCGAAATTCTGATAAATTGCAGGTGGTTTTTCAAAGTTGGTACTTTTGAATTTTGAAGAAGTGGCCTGGTTTTCAGGTGTTTTTTCAGGGAGCAAAAGATAGGGTTCCATTTTGCGATAGTTTTCATCGGTGATCATGAAACACGCTTTAAATTTTTCTTTGCTTAAAAAACTTCCGCCTAAATAGTTTTTATATTTTAAAATTGAATTGGCCTGGTTTTCTGTGAATCCCATTTTTACAAAATCATCAATGCTAAAATGGTCAGGATTAAATTTTCCTGGTATTTTAAGTTCTTTTTTTTGGCGTGTTTTGTAATTGTTGGAATAATTGGTGGAACTTTCATAGCCACCGGAATAATAGCTTTTATTTGGAGAAGAACCCGTTTCAGGAAGCAAAATATACGCTTCAAGTTCATCGAATTTCTTTGCAGAAATCGCATAACATTTTTTAAGTTGCGCTTTTGAAGTAAAATTTCCGCCCACCACTTCTTTGTATTTAAAAAGCGTTGCAATTTGTCTTTCTGTAAATCCCAGTTCTTTCCAATCTTCTTCTGTCAAAGCATTTGGATTGAATTTTTTTAAAGGAATTTTTTCTGAAATCGTATTTTCTTCAGAGGTAAAAGTAGGAGAGGTTGAGGTTTTTTCTTTGTTGTTAAAATACAGCAAACTTGAAAACAGAATCACCCCAGAAGTAGCGAATCCTAAAAAATAATTTTTAGCGGCGGAGAATTGGATTTTGAAACTCATGACACTATGTTTTTGCAAACATAATATCCTTTTTGAAAAAAAAAGCCGTGAAAAAAACCCTTTTTCGACCGTGAAAATCACCCTTTTTTGACCGTGAAAATCACCTTTTTTTGACCGTGAAAATCACCTTTTTTATTCGGGTTTTTCTACCAGAGAATCTTTTAGTTTTTGTAATTCTGCTTTTACAAATTCCAGACGGTCAATCATACTCACGGTTTCGGAGATTTTTGAGTTGGTTGTTAAGGCAATTCGTGCGCCATCCAAAGTATAACCTTTCTCCTTTACTAAATGGTAGATGATTTTCAGATTTTTAATATCTTCTGGCGTGAAATAGCGGTTTCCTTTCTTGTTTTTTTTGGGCTTAATAATGGGAAATTCTTGTTCCCAATATCGAATCAGTGATGCGTTCACATCAAATGCTTTTGCCACTTCGCCGATGGAATAGTAGAGTTTGTCTGGTAAATTTAATTTCATTTTAAAAAAGTCACAACTTCAAATTTACATAAAATTCAGAAGGTAGAAAATTTTGTTTTAGTGATTTTAGTAAGCGATTTCAATTTTCAATTTCTTGTTTTTTAATCTTTGATTCTCCAACTTTTTCAAAAGTGCTACTACTTTTTGTCGGTTTACGGCCACATAAGAAGTGGTATCTTTTACCTCAATGAGACCAATATCGTCTTTTTCTAATTCTCCTTTTTTGATGAGAAAACCTACGATATCAACTTTATTGACCTTGTCTTTTTTACCGGCACTGATATAAATGGTAAGATACGGCGTTCTTGAAGGCATTTTATAATCCTGTGTCAGTTTTTCTTCGGGCGTATTTTTTTTAATGAAAGGGAAATTTTCATCTTCAGTCATTATTAGAAAGACGAAACCTTTTGCATTCATTCTTGCAGTTCTTCCGTTTCTGTGGATGAAAGCGTCTTCTTTTGGAGGCAATTGATAATGAACAATCGATTCTACTTCGGGAATGTCTAAACCTCTTGAAGCTAAATCGGTCGTAATTAAAATTCGGGAAGAGTCATTTTTAAATTTGAGTAGGGCACGTTCTCTCTCGTCTTGTTCCATTCCGCCATGAAAAATTTCGCGGGAAATACCTTTTTCTTTTAATAATTCAGAAATACGATCAACTGCATCTCGGTGATTACAGAAAATCAAAGTTCTTTTATTTCCTATTTTGCACAAAAGTTGAAAAAGCGTTTCTAATTTTCCTTCAGAAGTCGTGATGACTTTTCTTAATTGAAAATCGGGCTTTATTTCCAATACTTTCAGGAAATCAACGGTCGCTTCATTATTTAAACCTGTGAATGCTGGAATTTCGGTCATCGCAGTTGCAGAAGTCAAAATTCTTTGCGAAAGAAGCGGCATTTCACTGATAATTAAACTCATATCATCATGAAAACCAAATTCTAATGATTTATCAAATTCGTCTAAAACTAAAGTTTTAATCGTAGTTGCATCGAAATTACCATTTTTTAAATGGTACGCAATTCTACCGGGAGTTCCTATTAATAAAGCTGGAGATTCAATTAAATTATTGACTTCAATTTTTTTATCGTGACCGCCGTAGCAAACACTCACTTTAAAATCATTTCCCATTGATTTGAAAACTTGCTCAATCTGTAAAGCCAATTCTCTTGAAGGAACCAAAATCATGGCCTGAATTCCTGAATTTTCTTTTTTAATATTTCTTAGAACCGGAAAGAGAAAAGCAAGTGTTTTTCCTGAACCTGTGGGAGATAAAAGAAGAAGGTCGTTTTCGTTTTCAGAAGCTTTGTATGCAGATTTCTGCATTTGATTCATGTCTTGAATCTGTAGATTTTTATAAATTGACTGTAATTCCATTTTGCAAAGTTACGAGAAAGGAGTTGGTTTCTGCTTCATTATCCCTGCAAATCTAAACAAATCCGAATAGTGCTATTTGAAGATAATGTAGTAATTGCAAATCTTTGTCGTAAAATCAATAGATAAAATTCAAATAAATTACTTATTATTTATTTTGTTTGTAAATTTATTGAAAATAATTTTTTATCTCACGGAAGTTTTGTTAAATTTGGAAAACAAAAATTATTATTATGAAAAAAAATCTATTAACTTTAGTGATCCTTGTTGGATCAATGATTAGTGCACAAACGTATTCTGGTGGAAATCTGAGTACAGGTGCAACAACAAGTACAAGTGTAGCTGCACCTGCAGGTTACACCTGGAGCGAATTACAAAGCCCGAATACTACTTTGGGAGCTGGTGGACAAGTAACTGCAACCGCTAATAATAGATTGGCAGATGACTTTGTTGTTCCCGCAGGAGAAAGTTGGGCTATTTCATCTGTAGACGTTTTTGCATATCAAACAAGTTCAACTGCTTTTCCTATCGATCAACTCAATTTACGAATTTGGAATGGTAGTCCTGCTGCTGCAGGAACATTAGTGTTTGGTAGTGCCACAACTAATATACTGAATGTTGCAGGTAGTGGAGATTCTTTTATGTATAGAGTAGCTGCATCTGCCGTAGGTACAACCAGACGAATTTGGAAATTGAAGGCAACTGTAGGGCAATCACTTTTACCAGGAACTTATTATCTAGACTTTCAAGCACATGCGATAAATGATGGGAATGTATTTTTTCCACCTGTTACGATTGTAGGATCTCCAGCGCCAAGTGGAGCTAATGCTATCCAAGCAATTTCAGGAACATGGGCGTCATTAATAGATGCAGGTTCTACTGCTGTACAAGCTTTGCCTTTTATAGTAAACTACGTAGCAACTTCATTGGGAACTTCCTAATCAAGACAATTGGATAGCAGAGTAGTTGTTTATCCAAATCCAACGGTAAATACTTTTAAATTAAGTTTGCCACCTGAATCCTTAGGAACTAAAACAGAAGTAAGTGTTTATGACCAATCAGGTAAGAAAGTGAAAAACTTTAAAGTTTCTGAGTCTTACAATGTAAGTGACTTGCCAAAAGGGATTTATTTAATTAAAGTTAATGATGGAAATAATATCAAAGCAACAAAATTGATTAAAAATTAAGTTGATTTAAATGCTTGTAGAATGGGTGTTGGTATGAACATCCATTTTTTATGAACATGATCTAAATATATGACGTAGAATTGATAAAAATCTGTATCTTTGCACCACTTTTTGTGGAGGCATTTGGCGCAGTTAAAACATTAACAATTAACATCTTCTCTATTTTTCATCACACCACATTGAGCCAAAATTGAAAAATTTAGAATACAAATTATTTATTTTATGTCAGAAACGACAGACAAAGCAGGGGTTCTTTTGAACCAAAACGTAGCTCCAGAACAATTTGATTGGGATTCATTTGAATCAGGTTTAGATGCTGAAGCTAGAAAAGAGAAAAGCGATTTGGAAGAAATCTATAATGGATCTCTTAACAATCTTCAAGACAATGACGTATTAATTGGTAGAGTTGTAAGACTTACCGACAAAGAAGCAATTGTTGATATCAACTTCAAATCTGAAGGGGTTATTTCTCTAAACGAATTCCGTTATAACCAAGGACTTGCTGTAGGCGACGAGGTGGAAGTAATGGTTGACAGAAGAGAAGACAAATCTGGTCAATTGCAATTATCTCACAAAAAAGCAAGAACGCTTAAAGCTTGGGATCGAGTAAACGAACTTCACGAAACAGGTGAAATCGTAAACGGTTTTGTAAAATCAAGAACCAAAGGTGGTATGATCGTAGATGTTCACGGTATCGAAGCTTTCTTACCAGGTTCACAAATCGATGTAAAACCAATCAAAGATTACGATCAATTCGTAGGAAAAACAATGGAATTCAAAGTTGTGAAAATCAACCCAGAATTTAAAAACGTTGTAGTTTCTCACAAAGCATTGATTGAAGCAGATCTTGAAGGTCAGAAAAAAGAAATCATTGGTCAATTAGAAAAAGGACAAGTTCTAGAAGGAACTGTTAAAAATATTACATCTTACGGGGTATTCGTAGATTTAGGTGGTGTTGATGGATTGATCCATATTACAGACCTTTCTTGGAGCCGTGTTAATCATCCATCAGAAATCTTGGAAGACGGACAAACTGTAAAAGTGGTAATCCTTGATTTTGATGACGAGAAAACAAGAATCCAATTAGGAATGAAGCAATTAGAAGCTCATCCTTGGGATGCACTTTCTGCGGATCTTAAAGTTGGTGATAAAGTAAAAGGAAAAGTAGTAGTTCTAGCTGACTATGGTGCATTCGTTGAGGTTGCTCCAGGTGTTGAAGGATTAATTCACGTTTCTGAAATGTCTTGGTCTACTCACTTAAGAAGTGCAGGTGATTTCGTAAAAGTTGGTGATGAAGTAGAAGCAGAAATCTTAACTTTAGATAGAGAAGATAGAAAAGTTTCTTTAGGAATGAAACAATTAAACCAAGATCCTTGGTCTAATATCGAAGCAAAATATCCAGTAGGTTCTGAGCACACAGGAACAGTAAGAAACTTTACTAATTTCGGTGTATTCGTAGAACTAGAAGAAGGTATCGATGGATTAATTTACATCTCCGACCTTTCTTGGACTAAGAAAATCAAACACCCATCAGAATTCTGTGCAGTTGGTGATAAATTGAAAGTTGTTGTTCTAGAATTAGATACAGCAGCAAGAAGATTATCATTAGGACACAAACAATTGTTAGAAAATCCTTGGGATAAATTTGAAACTAAATACGCTGAAGGAACTGTACACGCAGGAAAAGCTACAGAAGTATTCGACAAAGGTGCACAAGTACAGTTTGACGATGCTGAAGTTGAAGCATTCTGTCCATCAAGATTATTAGAGAAGGAAGACGGATCTAAAATCAAAAAAGGAGAAGACGCTCAGTTCAAAGTAATCGAATTCAACAAAGAATTCAAAAGAGTAGTAGTATCTCATACAGGAATCTTCAGAGATGAAGAAAAGAAAAATGTAAGAGAAAACACTAACACTTCATCTTCTAAACCAGCATCATCTTCAAATAATGAAGAGAAATCAACACTTGGTGATTTAGATGTTTTAGCAGAATTGAAAAAGAAAATGGAAGGGAATTAATCCTGATTTTCAGTCATAAAAAGAACGCCTCAATAACATGAGGCGTTTTTTTGTGTTAAATATTCAAAACATATCGATTTTTTTTATAAATTCGGTGCCAGTTAATTAATATATATGAAAAATAGAAATTTACCCTTGAAAATTGCGGCGGTTTGCTTTATGTTTTCTTTTGGTAGTGTGAATGCGCAGGATTTTAAATCGATTATCCAGAATCACATTTCCGCAAAGAATACATTTCTAAAACCTGATCTCAATCACTTTGAAATCGTCAATCAGGATTACTCCAAGTCCATGAATGGTGAAGTTGTAAAAATTCAACAGTCCTTTAATGGTATTCCAGTATACAATGCGGTTGGTACCGTATTGATCAAGGATGCTAAAGTTACTTACGCTAATGAATCTTTTACTAAAAATTATGTAACTGCTGCACAGCCAAGTTCAGCGAAACCAACCAAGTCAATTTTTGGTGATGTTGCGCAGAATTTGAATTTGAAAAACAGCAATACCTATGAAATTATAGGGATCAATGATGCTGACAAAGACGGAGCATTTGTAAAAACCCGCTTGATTTATTTTCAAACAGAAAATAATGACCTTAAACTATGTCATGAATTTATCTTTGAAGAAAAAGGAACATCTAACTATTGGGATATCCTAGCTGATGCAACTACAGGCCAAATCTTAAGCAAACAAAATCTTACCCTGTCGTGTACCTTTAAACATAATGCTTATAGCCATGATTATTCAGCACATACACCAGAAGGTTTTACAAGCGACTTCTCGGCAGATTCTACCCATAAAATTGGCGCTTTAGCACCTTTAGATGCAAGTTACCGAGTTTTCGCTTTGCCACTTGAAAGTCCAAATCACGGTGCAAGAACTTTGGTTAATAACCCTTGGTTTTCAGATGCTTCTCCTGAAGGATGGCATTCAATCCCAGGAGGAAGTTTTACTGGAAATTACAATACTACAAGAGGAAATAACGTAATGGCTTACGACGACAAAGCCAATTTAAATGCACCCGGAGCTTATGCTGATGGTGGAGCAAACAGATTATTTGATTTTCCTTATGTAGTAAATGATACTGCAGGTAATCTTAATTCTTCTACAACCAACCTGTTTTATATAAATAATAAGATTCACGATATTTTCTATCGTTTAGGATTTACAGAAACAGCTAGAAATTTCCAGGGATGGAATTTTAGCAAAGGTGGTTTACAAAACGATTATGTTCAAGCTGAATCGCAAGATGGTGGTGGAACAGATAATGCAAATTTTGCGACCCCGGGAGATGGATCAAGACCGAGAATGCAAATGTACCTCTGGAATCCTGCAGTTGTTGAAAGAGTATTTTATAATGCCCCTTCTGAAGCTGTTGGAAGATCAGTTGTGAACTATATTTCTACCACTTTTGGTCCTGCGTTAGATGCAACAGGTGTAACTGCAGATGTGACATTGTCTCCTATTTTAGATGCATGTACTGCACTTCCTGCAGGTTCTCTTGCTGGTAAAATTGGTTTAATTGAAAGAGGAACTTGCGCATTTACCGTAAAAGTGAAAAATGCACAAGATGCAGGTGCTTCTGCCGCGATTATTTATAGTTTACCAACATCAGCACCAACATCAGGAATGGCAGGTGTGGATGCTACCATCACAATTCCTTCTGTTTTGATTGAAAATGCCGAAGGACTTTACATGAAAAACCTCCTAACTTCAAAAACGGTTAATGTAACCTTGAAATATGATCCGGCTACCCAAAAAACCAGAGACGGTAGTTTTGATAATGGTATTGTGGTTCACGAATATGGTCATGGAATTTCTAACAGAAATACTGGTAATGGCTCATCTTGTCTTAGCTCATCAGTTTCTAAAGAACAAATGGGTGAAGGTTGGTCTGACTTCTTTGCATTGATGTTAACCAATCAACCAGGAGCTACTGCAGGTGTACCAAGAGGAATTGGTACTTATGCTACTTCAGAATTGATTACAGATGGTGGAATTAGACCTGCAAAATATTCTCCAGATTTGGCAATCAACGGTTACGGTTATGGTGATACAAACGGAATGGAATATACCAACACCTCAGGAGCACTTGTTCCAGATGTTCACTCAATCGGATTTGTTTGGGCAACAATGCTTTGGGATCTTCACTGGAAATACGTTGAAAAATATGGTTATTCTTCAGATGTTAGTGCAAATGCTACAAACGGAAGTACCAGAGTTTTACAGAACGTAATGAATGGTCTTAAATTACAACCATGTAACCCAACCTTCATCGACGGAAGAGATGCTATTTTAGCTGCAGAAGCTGCTAATACCTTAAGTAATGGTGCAGACAAATGTATGATCTGGAATGTTTTTGCAGCCAGAGGTTTAGGTGTTGATGCATCTGCAGGTTCTAAAACAGATATCAATGACCAAACTTACAGCTACGACATTCCTGCTGAATGTGTTTTAGCAACCAATGATGTGAATGCTGCAAAAGCGTTCAGCATTTATCCAAATCCTGCTAAAAACGAGTTTTTCCTAAAATCAAACAAAAGTATTTTAGGGAAAGTAAGTGTTGAAATTTTTGACGCTAGTGGAAAATTAGTTTCCAGTCAGAAAATTGCAGCTACAGAAGCAGTAAATACACAAGCATTACCAAATGGTGTTTATGTAGTAAAAGCTACAGGATTAGGAGTTGATTATTCTTCTAAACTAATGATTAAAAAATAATTTTTAATCGAAATTATAAACCGTCTTGTTTTTACAAGGCGGTTTTTTTTATGAAATTTTTCAAGATTTAATGATTTTTGGTGAAAGATTCTTTAATTTTATATCAACCAAAAAACACCATCATGAAAAAAATTTACACTTTAATTCTTGCATTTTTATGCTTTTTCGCACAGTCGCAACCTTACAGCAGTTTGCTAAAAGACGCAAACTGGACCGTTACGAAAATTCAGTACAACGGGATTGATTATTACCCACCAATTCCTTTTACACAGTCCGGAAAAGTTGCATTCGGTGTGAATACTGTTGATGGATTTCAATCTACCTTTTACAATAATGCAAACGGAAAAGTTACATTTGGTGCCAATAATGCAACCTATTTTACATTGCAGAATATTGTAGTCACTTTGGGGGAATATTATGGCGTCAACGAGCAACTTGTGAGAGAATTTGATGCCATGACGAACTATTTTTACGTCGGATTTCAACCCACAGATCCATTTAATTTTCAATATGAACAAGTCTTTTCCGGCAAAAACTTAATAGTGACCAATAAGAATGGGAACAAAATTTTCTACTCTACTTTAATTTTAGGAAATAGCGAGGTTGCTGCAGGTAAAATAACTTCCATCTATCCAAATCCCGCAAAAAATGAAGTCTTCTTGAAATCATCCGAAAATATTTTCGGAAAAGTAAATGTTGAAATTTTCGATGACTCCGGGAAATTGGTTTCCCACAAGAAAATTTCCCACGCTAATTCGTTTGATGTAAGAATGCTTCAAAACGGCGTTTATACGGTAAAAATGACCCATTCAGGAATCCATTATTCCTTCAGGTTACTCATTGAAAAGTAATTTTTTTAAATTTTTCATACCAAATTCTCCTTCTCTTTTATACACTTAATATAAAGAGGATTAATCAACATGGCTAAATACATTGATGCAGAACACCATTTTAAATAAAACCGAAAAAATATCGAACTACTTCCTCGAAATGGGAATTTTTGATTTTGAAAATGCAGGAAAATACATTAAAAAATTACCTTATAAAAGAAATCTTAATAAGGAAAATATCTTCTGTGTCTTAGAAGAAGAGGGTGGAACGTGCAGCACGAAACACGCTTTACTCAAAAGATTAGCCGATGAAAATAATTACGATGGAGTAAAACTCATGCTCGGTATTTTCAAAATGAATGCCGAAAACACTCCAAAAATTGCCCCTGTTCTTCAGAAATATCACTTAAAAGAAATGCCTGAAGCACACAATTATCTAAAATTTAGAGATGAAATTCAAGATTTTACCACCAAAAATTCTGAACCCAAAGATTTTGTAAATGATTTGATCGAAGAAATAGAAATTAAAGCGGACCAAATTACCCAATTCAAAATCGGATATCACAAAAATTTTCTAGAAAATTACCTGCTGAACAATCCGCAAATTAAATATTCACCAAGTGAATTCTGGCACATTAGAGAAGAATGCATTGCCGCTTTGCAACACTAAAAAACCCATCAAAATAAATTGATGGGTTTCTTTTATCCTTGAATCAGAATTACTTTTTGTAAGCAGCGTCTTTAATTCTCGCTTTTTTACCTCTAAGTTTTTGGAAGTAGTAGATTCTTGCTCTTCTAACTTTACCTCTTCTGTCGATTTCAATTTTTTGCAAAGCAGGCATGTTCAAAGGAAAAACTCTTTGTACACCAACATCTCCACTCATTTTTCTGATGGTAAATGTTTTCGTAGCTCCAGTTCCTCTCAATTGAAGAACAGTTCCTTTAAAAAACTGCGTTCTTGTTTTCGCGCCCTCTTTAATTTCGTAATACACAGTGATGGTGTCACCGGCTTTGAATTCTGGGAATTCTTTTTTTGTGATGTACTTGTCTTGTACGTACTTTACTAAATCCATTTTTATAATAAAAATTTGTTTTGTCGAGCTAAGCAACTTTCACGTCCTTCGTCAGAGGTTGATTAACAGGTTGCAAAAATAAAACAAATTTCATTAACAGCCAATACTTTATACAACAATTTTACTGTTTATTTCTAGGAGCATCAAGATTTCAGCTTCTCAGTAGATTCGGTCCCGCTTTCCATTCCAATTCCTCGCTCCTCCTACGTCGTCACTGCGGGATTTCCATTGCAATCGGGGCTAGGTTCACAGGCATTTTGGTATTCAAATTTTTTTAGTGGTTTAGTTTTTTAGTAATTGAGTAATTGAGTATTTGGGTTTTTGAGTATTTGAAATTAACGAATTTCGAATCATAAAAAGTAAAAAAAGCCAAGTTGAAAATTGGAAACTTTCAGATAAAATTCAATCAGCAGCAAACAACATCAAACAACATCAAACAGATTTCCCCATTTCCTAAAAAAAGTGTAATTTCAAGCCACAAAATTTTTAAAAAACCATGATCGATAAAAGAGTAAAAAATGTGCAGGAAGCAATTGCTGGAATCAGCGACGGAATGACTTTAATCGTCGGTGGATTCGGATTATGCGGAATACCGGAAAATTCAATTAACGCTTTGGTAGAAAGCAATGTCACAGATTTGACTTGCATTTCCAACAACGCCGGAGTTGATGATTTCGGATTAGGATTGCTTTTGCAGAAAAAACAGATCAAAAAAATGATCGCTTCTTATGTTGGTGAAAATGCAGAATTCGAAAGACAAATGCTTTCAGGAGAATTAGAAGTTGAATTAACACCACAAGGAACTCTAGCCGAAAAATGTCGTGCTGCACAACACGGAATTCCCGCATTTTATACTCCTGCAGGTTACGGAACCGAAGTCGCAGAAGGAAAAGAAGTCAAAGATTTCGACGGAAAACCCCATATTTTAGAACACGCTTACAAAGCCGATTATTCCATCGTAAAAGCCTGGAAAGGTGATCACGCCGGAAATTTAATTTTCAAAGGAACGGCCCGAAATTTCAACGCACCAATGGCGGGAAGCGGAAAAATCACCATTGCCGAAGTAGAAGAATTGGTAGAACCAGGCGTTTTAGATCCCAATGAAATCCACATACCCGGAATTATGGTGCAACGTATTTTTCAAGGAGAACATTTCGAAAAAAGAATTGAGCAGAGAACGGTGAGGAAAAGAAGTTAGTACACATTTGGATTTATTAATAAAAAGAAACATTTCTCAACAGGGAAATGTTTCTTTATTTTTCAGCAATTATTTGACTCAAACTGATTCCACGCACTTTCAAAATACGCCTTTGCAATTTGCGAATAATTGAAACCATTTTTAAAATCTTTTAGATTAAAATTGGTATCTGTCCAATATCCGTAATTATCTTTCCACGGCATTATCATAACAACTTTTTCATCTTTATCTAAACCTATTTCTCTTTCAGGAATTCCGTTTACATCAAATTTAATAAGCCAAAAATTTATATTTTGAATTTGATTTTCAAAATCAGGATTAGCTTTTGGGAATATTGTTGAAAGAAACTTTTCTAATAAAGTAATAAAAAAATTATATTTTCAGGTTGAGAAATTTCATCAAGTTCTATTTTGAGATAAGTGTTTTTCATACGTATCAGATAACTCTCCAAATATACTAATTCACAAAAAATTTTAGATAACCACTTTCCTTTCTCCAATCTGCTGTCTCCACATTGCGAAATACAGTCCTTTTAATTCCAGTAAATTTTCATGAGAACCGGTTTCAATGACTTTGCCTTTTTCTAAAACGAAAATTCGGTCTGCATGCATAATTGTGCTTAATCGGTGTGCAATGAGAACGGTGATCTGCTCTTTTTGCGCAGAAATTTCGCGGATTGTAGACGTGATCTCTTCTTCCGTAATACTGTCCAAAGCAGAAGTTGCTTCATCAAAAATCAGCAAATGTGGTTTTCTTAATAACGCTCTTGCAATAGCGATTCTCTGTTTTTCTCCACCGCTTAATTTGAGTCCGCCTTCACCAATTACAGTTTCTATTCCTTTTTCTGCTCGTTCAATTAAAGCAGTTGCGCTGGATTTTTTTAAAGCCATTTGTAATTCTTCGTCGGTGGCATTTGGATTTACGAACAGTAAATTTTCTTTGATGGTTCCCGCAAAAAGTTGCGTATCCTGCGTTACAAAACCAATCTGATTCCGCAATTCATCGAAATCAATTTCATTTCCATTGATATTATTGTAGAAAATAGCGCCTTCTTTTGGGCGGTACAATCCAACCAACAATTTCACCAATGTACTTTTTCCCGATCCACTTGGACCAACAAACGCGATCGTTTCTCCATTTTTTACTTCAAAAGAAATATCGTTCAACGCTTTGTATGAAGCAGATTGATGCTGGAAAGATACTTTTACGAATGCCAATTTTTCGATGGCTCCGATTTGTTTTGGTGTTTGCGGTTTCTGTTCTACTGGTTTTTTCATCAACGTATCAAAATTATTCAGCGAAGCTTGTGCTTCACGATACGAAATAATGATGTTTCCGATTTCCTGCATCGGTCCGAAAATAAAGAATCCGTAGAACATTAAAGATAAATATTGTCCCGGAGTTACAACATTTTTAAAGATTAAAAAGAGCAAGGTAAACGTGATCATCTGCTGCAGAAAATTCACCATCGTTCCCTGAATAAAGCTCAAAGAACGAATGCTTTTTACTTTTCGCAACTCCAATCCAAGAATTTTATACGTATTGCTGTTCAGACGTTTCACTTCTTGTTTGGTTAATCCCAAACTTTTTACAATTTCTATATTTCTTAAGCTTTCTGTGGTGCTTCCTGCCAAAGTATTGGTTTCTGCGACAATGACTTTCTGGATGTTTTTAATTCTCTTGCTCAGCAAATTCGTAATGAAGGAAATGATGAAAATTCCAACCACATAAACCGGCATAATCGACCAATGCAATCGGATCGCATACACCGAAACGAAGATGATACTCACCAAAATTCCAAAGAAAATATTGATAAAATTGGTAATAAATTTCACCGAATCTTCCCGAACTTTCGTTAAAATAGACAAGGTTTCGCCACTTCTTTGATCTTCAAATTCCTGAAAAGGCAATGCCATAGAATGTTGCAAACCATCGGTAAAAATATTAGCGCCAAATTTTTGAGTGATCACATTCACCACATAATCCTGAAAAGCTTTCGCAATTCGGCTTACCATAGCGGTTCCTATTAATAGTCCCAAAAAGTAAAAAACGCCGTGGTAAATATCGGTTCCGTACAAATAGTCGTTTAGATTTCTGGCCAGAAGTTTTTCTTTATCAAAAAAATTAGGATGCGTTACCAACTGATCGAGAATATTTCCTGTAATAGCGGGACCAAACAAAGAAAAAACCTGATTAATGGTCGCGAGAAATAAAGATAAAATGAGCAACCATTGATGTGGTTTTAAATATTTGAGAAGTGTTTTCATTTTTAAAAATAATAAGATGCAAAATTACAGTTATTAATTGGTTTGTTCATGGCATTCTATAGATTGTCTCGATACCATTTGTATAGGAAATGAAAAATGAATAAATTGCAGTTTAACTTAAAACTATGCTCACAAAAGAACAAATCGCCCAAAGAATTTCCAAAGAAGTAAAAGATGGTTATTACGTAAACCTCGGAATCGGAATTCCGACTTTGGTTGCGAACTTCGTTTCTCACGACCTTTCCGTAGAATTTCAAAGTGAAAATGGCGTACTCGGAATGGGACCTTTTCCTTTTGAAGGTGAAGAAGATCCTGATCTGATCAACGCGGGAAAACAAACCATCACGACACTTCCCGGAGCTTCATTTTTTGATTCTGCTTTCAGTTTTGGCATGATCAGAAGCCAAAAAGTGGATCTAACGATTCTTGGCGCGATGGAAGTTTCCGAAAAAGGCGATATCGCAAACTGGAAAATTCCTGGAAAAATGGTAAAAGGAATGGGCGGTGCGATGGATTTAGTGGCTTCTGCAGAAAATATTATCGTTGCGATGATGCATGTGAATAAAGCGGGAGAAAGCAAAATTTTAAAAAACTGTACGCTTCCCTTAACGGGAGTTGGCTGCGTGAAAAAAGTAGTCACGGAATTGGCGGTTTTGGATATTACAACAAATGGTTTTAAACTGTTGGAAAGAGCTCCCGGAGTTTCTGTGGAAGATATTATCAAAGCTACCGAAGCAGATTTAATCATCGAAGGAGAAATTCCGGAGATGCAGTTTTAATCATAGCTTTTATATAACAAAGAAATCCTTTTCAAAATTGAAAAGGATTTCTTTGTTATAATGGATTAGTGATTTTATTTTAAAATCTCCTTCAAGAACATCATCGTGTGATTCCAGGCTCTTTTCGACATTACAGCATTGTAATCTGGTGATTCTGGATTGGTAAAGGTGTGTTTAGAATTCGCATACGTGATGATTTGCCAATCTGCTTTTCCTTCCTTCATTTCTGTAACCAAAGAATTGTAATTTTCTGGAGTTATGCCTTCGTCATCGGCACCGTTTTCTATTAACATTTTGGTAGAAATTGCTTCGTTTTTTCGAGCGGCATCTTTTCCAATTCCACCATGAATAGAAACGATTCCTGAAACTGGCATTTTTCCACGTGCGACTTCCAATGCTCCAGTTCCTCCAAAACAATAGCCAATTACTGCGATTTTATCAGGATTAGCGCCATTTTTTTTCAATTGTTCCAAAGCGAGAGCGATCCTTTTTTGGTACGCTTCAAAATTTTGTTTGTAGGAACCAGCCATTTTTCCTGCAGATGCATAGTCGGTCGGCGTATTTCCGACTCCATAAATATCGGCAATAAAGGCGATGTAACCTGCTTTTTCCAATTCTGCCGCTGCTGTTTTTGCTTCCTTATCAATTCCCATCCATGCTGGTAAAATCAAAACTCCGGGCAGTTTTTTTCCTGCATTCGAAGTGACCAAACCACTCAATTTTTGCGTTCCATCTTGATAAGAAACGCTTTTCAGTTTCTGACCGAATGCTGTTCCTGATGCCATGAAAAGTGCTGCTAAAAATAAATTACGTATCATTTTATCTAATTTTATTAGGGTAAAAGTACATACAAAATGAGCTACAATAATGACAAAATAGTAAATGATGTCGATTGATATTTTTAATCAGAAAACTAGCGCTATTTACTGATCAAAAAAGCAAAATGTAAGTATTGGTTTTTAAATTTAAAGATTTAATTTTGTTGAAATTAGAGTGGTATTACTTTAACAAATCTAATTTTTAAGGTTTAGATTATTATAAAAAAAACAAAAGGGTATGTCAAAATATAAAATCCAAAAATCACCTTTCATCGTTCCGACCACTGATGGAAAACTCATCGAAGAAATCTGGGGAAATTCGACCGGAAATTCTGGAATTTCAATTGCTCACATGGTTGCACCTCCCAATTGGAGTGAACCTTTTCAAACTCCTGAATTTGATGAATTTACCTACATTATTAAAGGTAAAAAACAATTTGAAATCGATGGGGAAATCGTTGTTTTAGAAACCGGACAAAGTATTCTTATCCAAAAAGGAGTGCGAGTGAAGTACAGCAATCCGTTTGAAAATCCTTGTGATTATCTGGCGATTTGTCTGCCTGCATTTTCGATGGATTTGGTGAATCGTGAAGACTGAAATAATACCGTGTTTTTACAAATTTATCGTTGTTTAGTGAAGTGTGTTATTTGAAATGATAAATGTCACTTTTTAATTCTTTAATTTAAAGATATATTTGCCGCTTGATAAAATAAGGTTGTAATCTGAATTTTCAGAAAACATTAATAGGGAATCAAGTTGAATTCTTGAGCTGTACCCGCAACTGTAAGCCATCAATAGTATTGTTATTTTTGTGTCACTGATTTTAGATCGGGAAGGCCAACAATTACTAAGCAAGCCAGGAGACCTGCCTATTTTTTATTATACATCTCTTCGGGAAAAAAGAGATATTGATTTGGTAAAGCGTTCCTTGTTTTATCATGCTGTCTTTGTGCGTAAAGGCTTTTTCAATTTCTTTTTTTCTCTTTTTTGTGAAATAATTAAATTTTAGAAATATGAAAAAAGCATTATTGTTTTTATTCGTCGGAGGTTTCTTTTCGGCACAAAATGTACAATTTACTGACATTAATTTTAAAAAAGCCATCATCAAGGCTTATCCAGAAGTTGATGCCGATAAAGATGGCGAAATCTCTTTCGAAGATGCAAAAAGATTAACTTCAATCAGAAATCTATCTAGCTTTCCATCGATAACAAACGCCAATGGAATTGAAGCTTTTACCAATCTTACCGAGCTTGATTTAGGACAGAAAGATTTAACTTCGATTGATGTTTCCGCGAATACAAAATTAATCACTCTTAATCTTCGGCAAAATAAACTGCAAGGATCTTTTAATGTAAGCAATTTGTCAGAGCTGAAAACTTTAGAACTAAATAAAAATGTATTGACAGAAATAATTCTGCCTCAAAATGGAAACCTGGAAGTTTTGTACTGCAATGAAAATAAATTGACTCAGTTAAATGTTACCAATCTTCCAAATCTTAAAAAATTATTTCTGGTCAGTAATTCGATATTTACGTTAGATTTATCCCAAAACCTTTTATTGGATCGCCTTCATCTCGACAATAATAAATTGGTTAATCTTCATCTTGACAATCTTTCCAAGTTGAATTGGTTTTCTGCGAATAATAATTTGCTTACCACGATTACTTTTTCAAATAATCCTTTATTAAAAACTATTCTTGCACAAAATAATAGGTTAGAATCATTAAATTTTCAGGATGGTTTTGCAAACGCTTTGACCATGGTAAATCTTACAGGAAATTTAGGTTTTAATAGAATTATTAAAGATTGTAGTGACACTTTACCCATAATTACGGTAAATGTGGAAGATAATTGTTCCGTTTTAGGAGTGAACTTGTCACCACGAAAGGTATTGGTAATTTATCCTAATCCGGCTTCAGACAACCTATATTTTTCAGATTCTGTTTTTGTGGAAAACTACAGCATTTCAGATGCAGAAGGAAAACTGGTAATTTCGAAAAATTTGAACAGAGATGTGAAACTTATTTCGGTTGAGTTTTTATCAAAAGGCGTCTTTACTTTACGTGTTCGAACAAGGAATGGAGAAGTGATTCATCGTTTCTTGAAAAAATAAAATCCAAAAAAACGTGGTTTTATACTGTCATGAAACCACGTTTTTTACAATTTTCCTTAAGATTCGTGGGTGAAAATTGGTTGTAAATATTAGAATATCAAGACATCAAATGGAAGATTAAAACACAATCATTTAAAATTCAATTCCCAAATCTCTCAATTCTTTTTCCAAATCTGTATCTTCTTTGATGTGAATGCAGATAAATCCTAGACTTTTCGCGACTTCAATATTTTTAAAATTATCATCGATAAAAACCGATTCTTCAGCTTTAATTTGATAACGATTCAATAAAACATGCCAAATTTCTGGATTGGGTTTGATGAGTTTCTCTGTGCCGGAAACCACGATTTTA
The DNA here is from genome assembly GCF_900156725.1 of Kaistella chaponensis. Taxonomy (GTDB): domain Bacteria; phylum Bacteroidota; class Bacteroidia; order Flavobacteriales; family Weeksellaceae; genus Kaistella; species Kaistella chaponensis. The sequence continues at coordinate 136,861 of NZ_FTOI01000009.1, forward strand.
CCCTTGAAAATACTGAAGAAATCATAGTTTTCTAAAGCGTAGGGAAAAGTTTCTGCAGACCAGTTCGTTAATCCAAAAAGTTCATATTCTGAATATTCTAGCTTTCGTAAAACTGCCACATTATCTGCAATTTCACTTTTTAACATCGTAGTCCAGTTGTCGTAGTAAGCGCGGATTTCTTTCTCCCATTCCGGGAAATTCGCAACTTGAACTGCTGTTCCTTCCGCTAAAGTTCGTCCACGGTCTTGTTCGATATTCCATTCATCGGTTGTGATATTTTTTAGGAAATATTCCATTTTTTCATCGTCATTAAAATAATCTTTGAAAAAATAGCGCGGATTCCAATCCATCACCACACCACCGAAATCGAAAATAATATTTTTAATAGCCATTAATTGAAAGTTGTTTGATGAATGTTAATTGTTTTTACTTCTGAAAAAGATCGAAATCAAAGTGATTACCAAAAGAAGATGTAAATAAAAGGAATTTAGAATCAAATCGGTATAACTCATTTTAAAATTACTCAACGATATCAGAATCAAAATCTGCGCTCCGTAAGTAATAATCCCTTGAACGTAACATGCAAATATATCAAGAATAGAAGCACTTTCCTGAGGTTTTAGTCCATATTTTTCAGTAATTTCCTTAGAGACTTTCCCGGAGATTAAAATGGCAATGGTATTATTCGCCACGCAGAAATTCGCCACCGTGACCAATCCGCCAATTCCGAGCAGAGCCGTTTTTTTCGAACTGATGATTTTATTGATGTTTCTCAAGAGAAAATTAATTCCGCCCGCTTTTTCTACCAATGCGGCTAAACCACCGGTAAGAAGCGAAAGCAGAAAAATTTCGGTCATGCTCGTAAAACCTTCATAGCTGCTTTTGGCAAAATCCATGAGACCGAAAGTTCCGTAACCCATTCCTAAAACACCTGCGAAAAGCAATCCTGAAAAAAGCACAACGAAAACATTAATTCCGATAATAGAAAGCGCGATTACAAGTAAATAAGGAAGGATCAGGATGAAATTGTAATCCTTTTGTTCCAAGGGTACGGCAGAAGTTTCCTGACTAAAACCGATCGCAACTAAAATAACAATCGCAATAATAGCCGCTGGTAAAGCGAGTTTGAAATTAACCCGGAACTTATCCTTCATTTCACATCCTAAACTTTGGGTGGCCGCAATCGTGGTATCTGAAATCACCGAAAGGTTATCACCGAACATCGCTCCAGAAAGCAAAGCAGCCCCAATTAATCCTAATGGAGAACCGCTTTTTTCAGCTAAATCAATAACAATGGGACCCAAAGTGACAATCGAGCCCACAGAAGTTCCGGAAGCGAAAGATAAAAATGAGGCAATCACAAAAATTCCCACCGGAAAATATGCAGCCGAAATATAATTTAAACCTAAATTCACAATCGTATCAATACTTCCCGTGGCTTTCGAAACCGTAGCAAATGCGCCCGCTAAAAGGTAAATGATACACATGGTCAAAATTTTGCCATCGCCACAACCTTTCAAAAAAGTATCGATTTTTTCATTTACTTTTCCTTTCAGCAAAACAAAGGCGGAAACAATTCCGATCAAAGCAGCAATAGGAGAGGGTAAAGCGTAAAAATCCTGATTGTAAATTCCGAATCCTAAAAAAATTCCTACGAAGAGGAGCAGAGGTAAAATAGAGAGAAAAGTGCCGTGTGTTTTTGTCATGGTGCAAAACTAGGCCACAAAAAGTCAAAAAGCAAAAAAAGAGCCCAGTAAAAAATTTGGTGATGATTAAAATTCGAAGGGAGAAAATTCATACCCTTTTTCCCGAAACTTCGCGAAAATATGCTGCAAACCATTACTCAAAATGATTTCTTCTGCCTCGAGAATAGAATTGTATCGCGCAGTTTGCTCAAATGTTTTTTCGGTCAGTTTAATTTCTGGCGCTTTACATTCCACCAAAATTTTTGCCACTGTTTTTTCGGTCACCAAAAGATCAATTCTCTTTGTCGTTCCGTTGAGAACCAGTTTTTTTTCCAAAATTAAAGAGGATAAGTTTCGGCCTTTTTTAAAATGAAAATAATGCACCCAATGTTGTCGTACCCATTCTTCCGGCGTAAGCTGAAGCCAGGATTTTCGCACCAAATCATAAATAAAAAACTTATCTTTGTCTCTCTTGATTTGAAAGTCAAAATCCTCATTAAAATTCAGTTTCGGAAGTTCCATTTATGAAAGAATTAGATTTAATCCTCAAAAATATTAAAAATAAAACGCTTTTGCCTATTTATTTTTTTCATGGCGAAGAACCGTATTTTATGGATGTAGCTTTGAAATCTTTTGAAAATGACTTTTTAGAAGAAGACGAAAAAGCCTTTAATCAAACCGTAGTTTACGGGAAAGATACGACGTATTCTGATGTACTTTCATTAGCAAGACAATTTCCCATGATGGGTGATAAACAAGTCATCATTCTGCGCGAAGCACAGGAAATTAAAATGACCGAAAAGGAAGCTGAAGCCTTGAAAATCTATTCAGAAAACCCTGTGGAATCTACACTTTTGGTCATTGCTCACAAGTATAAAAAAGTAGATGCCCGCAAAAGTTTTGCAAAAAATCTTACGAAAAGTAAAATGCTTTTCGTCAGTGATAAAGTAAAGGATTACGAAGTTGCAAAATGGATTTCGGGTGAAATGCTAAAATTAGGGTTGGAAAGTAAACCTCCGATCGCCGCTTTACTTTCCGAATATTTAGGAACCGATCTTTCGCGAATTTCCAATGAGCTGCAAAAACTCAAAATGATTTTGAAAGAAGGCGAGATCATCGATGAAAAAATCATCGAAACTCATATCGGAATCAGCAAAGATTTCAATGTTTTCGAACTCATCAAAGCTTTAGGAAAAAAAGATTCCACGAATGCCTTTAGAATTGCGCATTTTCTCGGAAAATCTCCGAAACAGAATACTTTTCCCATGATGATTGGGAATTTGTACAACTTTTTTTCAAATTTGGTAATTTTTCATACCATTAAAGGAGAATCGCCCCAAAATCAAGCTACAACCTTGGGAATTCATCCCTATTTCATCAAAGATTTCGCTGAAGCAACTCGGTTTTATAACCTCAAACATTGCACCCGAATTATTTCTATTTTAAGGGAAATGGATTTAAAAAGCAAAGGATTGGGTGCGATCAATATGACAGAAAGTGAATTGCTGAAAGAGATGGTGTACAAAATTCTGCATGTGGATCAGTACAAAGTGAAGTTGTAATTTTTTTTGGGCGACTTCCCGATAGTTATCGGGACCGTCCTCCATTCCCGCTTTTTTGTTCCACTTCGTTCCACAAAAAGAGCTCCATTCAGGCCGGGTCGCAGTCTAGGATGCAAAAGAAAGTTTCGGCTAAAAGAAAAGTTTGAAAATTTCAAACACAGCATTTCGCGGATTCCAATCCCTCTTTTTAAATCAGAAATTTTCAGTCATTGAAAAAATTCATCGCCAAAAACTTCGAAACCCCAAAATAAATCACGATTTTTGAGCACTTAAAATTATACCTCAACTTTAACCCAATTTAATGGAAGAAAATATTTTAGACTGTGTCATTATCGGTTCTGGTCCAGCCGGATTTACAGCCGCAATTTACGCCGCAAGAGCCGACCTTAAACCTGAATTATACACCGGATTAGAACCAGGTGGACAATTGACGACCACCACAGAAGTAGATAATTTCCCAGGATATCCCAACGGAATTACGGGTCCAGAAATGATGATGGATCTTCAAAAACAAGCCGAAAGATTCGAAACCAAAGTTCATTACGAAATGATTACCAAAGCTGAATTTTCTACGGAAGTTGGCGGTACTCATCAATTATGGGCAGGAAATAAAGCAATATTGGCAAAAACAGTCATTATTTCTACAGGTGCAACTGCGAAATATTTAGGCTTAGACGATGAAAAAAAATATTCTGGAGGCGGAGTTTCAGCTTGTGCAACGTGTGATGGATTTTTCTACAAAGGAAAAGATGTAGTCGTAGTTGGAGCAGGAGATACCGCAGCTGAAGAGGCCACTTATTTAGCGAAATTGGTCAATAAAGTTACCATTTTGGTACGAAAAGACTATATGAGAGCTTCAAAAGCGATGATTCACCGTGTAAGCAACACGCCAAATATCGAAGTGAAATTCAACCATGAATTAATCGGAATTGAAGGCGAAAATTCTTTGGTGGAAAGAGCGGTGGTCATCAATAACCAAACTCAGGAAACTTCAAAAATAGACGTTCACGGAATTTTCATAGCGATTGGTCACAAACCAAATACAGAGATCTTTAAAAACCAGATAACGCTGGATGAGAATGGTTATATCGATACGATTCCAGGAACATCAAAAACCAATTTACCGGGAGTTTTCGCAGTAGGAGATGTTCAAGATAGTCATTACAGACAAGCGATTACAGCGGCTGGAAGTGGATGTATGGGAGCGATGGATGCGGAAAAATATTTGGGAGAAGTTTTTTAGTGTTGGAGTGTATGAGTATTTGAGTATTTTCGGTAATATCTTATGCTCTTTTTTCAATTACTCAAGAACTCAAGAACTCAAGAACTCAAAAACACAAAAACTCCAGAACTCAACTACTCAAAATTCAGTGTCATGAAAAACCTCCTCTACATATTTTTCGGTGGTGGATTGGGAAGTGTTTTGCGCTTTTTGATTTCCAATTATACACAGAAGCTTTGGAACATCAATACCTTTCCGATGGGAACTTTTGTGGTCAATTTGATCGGGTGTTTTTTAATTGGGATTCTCACTTCCTATTTTATGAAAGTAGATCATTATTTAAAGTTTCTGTTGATTACGGGGTTTTGTGGCGGATTCACCACCTTTTCGACTTTTTCTGTAGAAAACTACTCTTTATGGCAAAGTGGTAACTATTCGATACTGCTATTTTATATTGTGTTGAGTGTCATTTTGGGTTTATTTGCTGTTTATGCGGGAATGCAATTGGCGAAAAATTAATTTTTCCTTTTGATAATGAAGGTTTTAAATTTTTTTTTAATAAATTATTTGGTCAATTTGTAAAAGGTCTTTATATTTGCACCACTGAAAAAGAGAAATATTTTCTTGGAGAAATGGCAGAGTGGTCGATTGCGGCAGTCTTGAAAACTGTTGACTGTAACAGGTCCTGGGGTTCGAATCCCTATTTCTCCGCTTGGTGAACAACCAAAACACATCAAAAGCCTTTAAATACTAGTATTTAAAGGCTTTTTTGTATTTAAGATGTATCAAATTATATCAAATTAATACAAAACAAAAGGGAGTACCTAGGTGAGTACTTGAAAAATAAAAAGAAGTACTCACCGAATTTAGCAGTAAACAGCCTATTCATCGCTTATTCATTCATTGAACATCTTGTAGGTTTAGAGGTTTCGAAATAAATTTATTAACCTTTAAAATCATGACTTATGCAAACCTACTGTTTACTACTCTATGCAAAAAAGACAAAAGGTAATTCTGAAATGTCCGCCATTTATTTGCGGATTACTATTGACGGAAAAAGAAAAGAAATTTCAACAGGAAAAACGATTAAAACGACAGAATGGAATTCTAAAGCCGGAAAAGTTTTTGGAAATTCTTCTCATGCAAAATCTTTTAATTCATTCCTCGAAAGCCTACGAGCAAAAATGTTCGAATCTTATAATTATCTTTTGAATAATCGAAAAATAATTACTTGTGAATGTCTGAAAAATAGATTTCTGGGGATTGATGAACGAAAAGTCACTTTAGTAGAAGCTTTTCAAGATCACAATAATCAAATAAAGGAATTAATAGGACGAGGATTCGCACATGGAACCTGGGAGCGGTATGAAACATCTCTTAGACATACTCAACAGTTTATGATGTGGAAATATAATATTTCAGATATTGACGTAAAAGAGATTAATCCTGCATTTATTTCAGATTATGAATTCTTTCTAAGAACGGTACGTAATTGCGCCAATAACTCAGCAGTAAAGTACATCAAAAATTTTCAGAAAATCATCAATATATGTTTAGATAACGAGTGGATTATTAAAAACCCTTTTGCTACTTATAAATCTAAAATTGTCATTACAGATGTACGCTTTCTTACAGAAAATGAATTAGAAAAAATAAAAAATAAAGTATTCAGCACTGATAGGTTACGGACTATTCGCGATATATTTCTCTTTTGTTGTTTTACAGGATTAGCTTATTCCGACGTTAAGAAATTAGCAAATGAAAACATATCAATTAATGCAAATGGCGAGAAATGGATCAAAATTAAAAGAACAAAAACAAAGGTTGAGGCAAGTATTCCTATTCTTCCAATTGCAAACGAGATTTTAGAACGTTATAAGGCAAATGTAAAGTGTGTCAATGATGAGAAAGTTTTACCTGTTCTAAGCAATCAAAAGATGAATGAGTATTTAAAAGAGATTGCCACTTTATGCGGGTTGGACTTTGATATTAGTTTTCATACGGCCAGACATACTTTTGCAACGACTGTAACATTAAATAATGGGGTACCACTTGAGACTGTTAGTAAAATGTTGGGTCACTCCAATGTTCAAATGACACAACATTATGCTAAAATTCAAGATCGAAAAATTGGCGATGATATGAATTTACTTAAAAAGGTATTAACTAAAAAGTCTAAGATTAAAGAAATTAAAAAGACCGCAGTTAATTATTCTTAGCGATAGGACCCACAATTTGTCCTAACCATTTTTTAAATTTATAAGGTAGGTCTATGTAGATCCATTTTACTTTACCTTGATATTGAGGTAGCTCAGATTTTAAGGCTTCAAGGTTATCTATATGAATAATTTATTCTCAGAAATAGCATCACTTTTTTGCCCATCTTTGTACGTGTACGCTTCTATAAATTTCTATAAGAGACATCTTGGTGATGATTAATGACTTTGTTTTTTCTATCCAATGTAGTGCGGGCATTCTAATATTAGTTTTAACAAAAGTAGGAAATCATTTACTAAAAATATATTTGCTAAGAGATTTAATCCCAATTACTACTCTGGGCAAGACTTTATACAAAAAGCTATAGTGTATCAACTTTAGAATACTCGTGGTATAAATCTTTAGGAAGAATCCATCATGGGAGAGACCTGATTAAAATGCTTTCATTAGATCATTAAACTGTACCCGACACCAGAATCGAACCGGTACTTCTTTTTTTATAAATCGCCCTATTTTCAAATTAATATTACCGTTTATGCTTGGTATGAAATATTTATTGTTCTTCTTCGTCAAAATTATCAAAATAGGAAAAATCTTTTGTTATCACTCCGTTTTCAATCGTGAAAATCGTGCAAATAGGTAATTCGAATTTCGAGTGGTCGGGTGCAGTTCCACTTGAGATAAATTCTACAATGATATGTTTGTCGTCCGAAGGATAAGTTTGAATAACCTGATCGTGAAGGTCTGGGAAAACTTTATTGAGTTCTGAATATTTGTCTACAATTTGTTGTCTTGTTTGTTTTACAATTCCCTGTCCTAGTGATGGATCTTTAAAATCGGTAGTTTCAGCATACATATCAGCCATTTTTGTCCACTCGTGATTGTTAAAATGCTCAAAATATTGCTTAACCAATTTTTCATTTGTAGAGGTGTCCATCGTTTTTTCTTTTGTTTGATTGTTACAGCCGATCAGTATAAAAGTCAAAATAAATACGGATAGTATTTTTCTCATAGCATAGTTTATTAATTTCACGTTTTGTTCTTTCGAGATTTTATTCAATTTATTGGTAATGTCTTTTCGCCTTCACGGCTATCTTCAGCTTATGAAAAATCTACGTATATACCTTTCAATAATGTAATCTTCCCCAAAAATAAGAACATTTAAAAATATAGTTTTTAAATTTGGAAGACTATGAAAAACAGTAAATTTTCAGAAGTTCAGATCATCAAGATTTTATCTGAACAAAATCAAGGAAAAACAGTAAATGAGAT
>NZ_FTOI01000020.1 GCF_900156725.1 Kaistella chaponensis
ATCAAAATATTATATTTTGATTCTTTTAATCCCTGATTTATACACCAATCTTTTCAACAAAAAAACCAATCTGGCTTATAAAATTGCGCTCTAACTCTCAAATATACGCAAGTTTATCATTTTACAAAATTATTTCTTATCCCTGTTTATCAGCTTTTACCTTCGTTTTTACATTGCCACTTTAGAGAATATTAAAAATGCGCAACTTAAAATATCTAAAATACGCAATTTAAATATTTAAAAAACATTCTCGTATTTGAAGTACAAACTTGGCGTGGTATTTTTAGCACAGGTAAGCATTTAGATCAAAATCACATCATTCTTGCAGTAAAGCTCCTATCTTGTGCAGTAAACTTGCTATCTCATGCAGTAAACTTCTTATCTTATGCAGTAAATTTCCTATCTCATGCAGTAAATTTCCTATCTCATGCAGTAAAGTTCCTATCTTATGCAAATTTCTTTAGCGCCGCATTCGAAGTGGAGATATTGAAGTACTAATGGCTCAAAACTCAGAAGATTTTGAGAGCGCGTGCTTCTTTGGAAAAAAAATTCTAAATAATTGGCAAGAACAAACTGCCTGAAATAATAGCCCCGATCGTACTGGAAATCCTTTTTTGCCAGACTTCAGGCTGGTAAAAAAGATTGTAGGGAAGAGCGGGACAGGTCTTTGAAAAGAAAACCGGTGTTGAAGCTCCTTAAAAAAAAGCGCACTTACCCCAAAAATAAAAAGCACTGAAAAATCAATGCTTTTTATCCTTTCACTTTACTTTTTTCCCATTTTCCCGGGACAGGTTTTTTGGTAAAAAAAGTCTGGGAGATTTTCCCAGACTTTCTATTTTTATACGACTCCTTGAGCCAACATTGCTTCTGCTACTTTTACGAAACCAGCGATATTTGCGCCTTTCACGTAGTTCACATAGCCATCGTCTTCTTTTCCGTAATCTCTACACGCTTTGTGAATTCCGATCATAATTTCTTTGAGTCGGGCATCAACTTCCTCTGATGACCAGTTGAGTCGGATGGAGTTTTGCGTCATTTCTAATCCAGAAGTTGCAACACCACCTGCATTGGAGGCTTTTCCTGGAGAGAACAAAACTTTGCTGTCTAAGAAATAATTAATTGCATCTAAAGTTGAAGGCATATTTGCAGCTTCAACAACACAAATTACTCCGTTTTCTACTAGTTTTTTTGCGTCTTCAATGAAAAGTTCATTTTGCGTTGCAGCAGGAATTGCGACATCACATTTTACATTCCAAGGTCTTTCTCCCGCGTGAAATTCTGCGGTCGGATATTTTTTTACATAATCTTCAGCTCTGTTATTTCCAGAAGCACGAAGTTCTAGTAAGAAATCTATTTTTTCGCCAGTGATTCCGTCTTTATCGTAGATATAACCATCTGGTCCAGAAATGGTGACTGCTTTACCGCCCAGTTCTTCTACTTTTTTCACTACTCCCCACGCAACATTTCCAAAGCCGGAAACAGAAACTGTTTTTCCTTTGAAATCCTGACCGATTGTTTTCAGCATTTGTTCAGCGAAATAAACCACGCCATATCCTGTTGCTTCTGGTCTGATTAATGAACCACCGTAAGCCAAACCTTTTCCGGTAAGAACTCCTGTAAATTCGTTGCGAATTCTTTTATATTGTCCGAATAAATAACCAATTTCTCTTGCTCCAACTCCGATATCACCTGCTGGAACATCGGTTTCTGGACCGATATGTTTGCATAATTCTGTCATGAAAGCTTGGCAAAAACGCATCACTTCCATATCAGATTTTCCTTGAGGATCGAAATCTGAACCTCCTTTTCCACCACCCATTGGTAAGGTAGTAAGTGAGTTTTTGAAAGTTTGCTCGAAAGCCAAAAATTTCAGCACCGATAAATTAACCGTCGGATGAAAACGAATTCCGCCTTTATAAGGACCAATTGCAGAGTTCATTTGAATTCTGAAACCTCTGTTTACTTGTATTTCACCTTTGTCATCTACCCAAGAAACTCGGAAAATAATGGTTCTTTCTGGTTCCGCCATTCTTTCCAAAAGTTTCATGCCATTGTATTTTGGCTTGTTGGCAATAAAAGGAATTACAGTAACTGCAACTTCTTTTACAGCCTGAAGAAATTCTGGCTCGTTAGGATTTTTTGCTTCAATCTTAGCAATGAATTCTTCAATTTTTTGCTCTACGTTATAGTGTTCCATAAACTGGTGATTATTATTGTCAACAAATTTAATTTTTTTTTCAAAACTTGCAAGTTAAATTTTGAAATTTGACAAAATATTAATAAAATTCAACTTTATTTTTATTAAATCGATAATTTTTGGCTTTATCATGTTAATAATTGAATGTTAAATGAATATTAATAAATTTTTAAAAACCAATGAATGCTATACGGCAAGATATTGTCTTCCCGAAAGTGCTTTAATGTATCCAGAAATCTCTAATTGTAGCAAATCTGGCAATATTTTATAGGCGGCAATTTCAACTTTTTCAGACAATTCATCCAAAGAAATAGGCGTATTTTTATCGATGGAATTGAGGATCTGCTGTTGACTGTCGGAAAGTTGTATTCTAATTTCAGAACTTGGGAAAAGTTCGCCTGTTTTTTCATTATTAGCCTGAAAACCAAGCTGTTCAATCAGTGATGAAAGGGTAGAAATTGCGCCCGCTTTGTTCAAAAAAATCAATTGATTGCAACCTTGGCTGTATGGATCTGTGATTTTTCCCGGCAATGCAAAAACTTCGCGATTATAATTTAAAGCAAAAGTTGCGGTACTGATGGAGCCTCCACCGAAAGCAGTTTCTACTACAATCGTTGCCGGAGATAATCCCGCGATAATTCGGTTTCTTTGGATGAAATTTTCACGGTCAGGTTTTTGGGAAGAATTAAATTCTGAAAACAAAACACCGTTCTCTTCCAGAATTTTATCTGCTAATTTTCTGTTTTTGGAAGGATAAAGCGTATGAAAACCATGCGCTAAAACCGCAATCGTAGGAATGTTCTGTGCAATAGAAACCTGATGAACTTCGGTATCAACACCTAAAGCTAAACCGCTTATTGTTTGAATGTTTCTATGTTTCACTTCTGCCAAGAAATCATGTATAAAATGCTTTCCGTAGGAAGTGATGTTTCTGGTTCCGACCAAACTTAGGGGTTTCAAGGAAGGATTGTAATTTCCTTTTTGATATAGAATTGCGGGTGCATCTTCACATTCATTTAAAAGAGTGGGCAAATCTTTTTGGTGGCGAAGATTAATTTTGATGTTGTTTTTCTCGCAGAATTTCAGTTCTTTTTCCGCAAAATGTAAATGGTCGGCGTTTCCTATTTCTAAAGAGATTTTTTTGCCAATTCCGAAGATATTTTTTAAGCCAGATTTTGATAGATTCCAGACTTCTTTTGCAGAACCAGCTTCACCGATGAGCTTACGGAAGATGATATCGCCAATCAAAGGGCAATGTCGAAGAGCAACTGAATAAAGTGTTTCCTCCGAAAACATAGGAAATTTTTATCAAATTTATAGAAAATTAATCATTTCTTTCTAATTTCTTCGAGGTGATCCCACAAATCTTCATTTTTTCGGTAAGGCAATTCTAGGAAATCGTCGGGATGGTTTTCTTTGTATTCTTGCCAAAGTTTATCATCTTTTTCGCTGTAATAATTGGGAAACTCCCAAATATAGCGCATGTTTTTTTCGCCATTTTTCCGGAAAGCGAAAGCGATAATAATTCCGACCACCGCACCGGAAAGATGGGACTGCCAAGAAATTTTGCTTCTTTCTGGGAGATGAGAAAATAATTCTTCGGGAACCACGCCCCAAATTAAACTGCCATAATACAAAGCTACGATGAGCGAAACGGTCAGTAATTTCATATTCCACCGAAAGACGCCGCTAAAAAATATGAAAAATGCTAAAGTATAAACGATTCCACTTGCTCCGATAATGCAAACTTGGTTGATTTCTCCCGTGAAAATATCAACAGGAGGAAGCAGCCACACCAAAAATGCGGACACCAACCATCCTAGAAAAAACACCTTTTTTGCGATAAAAGGATAAAACTGAAAGAGCAGAAAAATTAAAACGAAAATAGGAACAGTGTTTCCGAAAATGTGTTCAAGACTCCCGTGAAGAAAAGGGGAAAAGAAAATACCTTTCAAACCTGAAGGATTTAAAGGAATGATGGCGCCACTGCAACCTTCAAACCAACCCAAATGCTGCAAAAAGAAACCTACCCACATTGCTGCAACCATCATGGCTGCGTAAATTATTGCTTTGAAGTTGAAAGTATCTTTGAACATAAATACCTTTTTGTCAAATCTGTTGCCAAAAAAATTAATGAGTAAATATGGCTATAACTTTTAGATTTAACCAAAAAATTAAGACAAAAAGTTCTAATTGCAAGTGAATGATTGAAAATAAATCTTTAAACCAAAATGCACTCCAACTGAAACTTTAAAAAGCGAAAGATTGTAATGGTCAATGAACACTTTACTTTAAAAAAAACGTTACAAGAATTTTCACTTTGGGGTTTTTTGTGGATTTTAGATAGAATTAGACAAGCGCTGAGCAATTAATTTTAAAGATTATACGGTTTATTATACCTTTGTGCGCTATGAGAAAGTTATTTTTAATCGCTGTTTTGGTGATCACATCGGGAAGGTTCATGTCTCAAATTAGCAAAAATTCTTTAAAGGAAATTGATTCCATTTCTCAAAAACGATGGGATTCTGTTGCGTTGAATCTTGATAGTTTGGCGAATCCGAAGTTGGAGAATTTTGAAATCCATTTCAGAGATACAATCGTGATCAGGAATCAATTGGTGATCCCAGATCTCTCGGAGCGAATTCCGATTACGCCCTATAATATTATGAAATTAGCAACCGCAAAGAGGTGGTTTTATTTCGGCCAGAATAATTTTGTTTTTAACCAGTCTTCCTTCTCTAACTGGAATTCTGGAGGTAATAATAACATCGGGATCATTGGTAAAGTCAATTACAATTTGAGTTATAAAAACGGAAAGCATTTTTTGGATAATACACTTCAATTGGGATATGGTTTTGTAGCATCGCAAGGTGAACAATCTAGAAAAACCGAAGATTACATCAATCTCATGACCAATTATGGATACGACATCGGGAAGAATTATTATCTCTCCACTGGTTTTCAGTTTTTATCACAGTTTTCTCCCGGTTATAATTTTTCTGCAACACCGAACCCCACTTTTGCAGACCGCATTTCTCGTTTTATGTCACCTGGATATTTAAATGCAGGTTTAGGGATCTCTTATAACCCCAATGAAAATTTCCAAGTCATTTTCCGGCCGATCAATGGCAAATTTACTTTTGTAGCAGATCCTTACTTGCAAAAAGAAGGAAAATACGGACTGGAAAAAGATGGCCAAAGTATTCGCGCAGAATTGGGAGCTTTGATGAATATTCTGTACCGAATTAATATATACAAAGACATCAATTTTGTTAATCGGGTGAATTTTTTTAGCAGCTACGCAAACCAGCCTCAAAATGTGGATGTTTCCTACAACGGCACGCTGAATTTTCGATTCAATAAGTTTATTTCTACGGTGGTAAGTGTAGATCTCCTCTACGATCATGATCAGATTGAGAAACTTCAAATCAAACAAACCTTAGGAATTGGGTTTTCCTACAATGTTGGGTATGAAAACAGCGAGAAAAACAAGAAATTAATAAAGCCTTTTATCACCAATTAATTTGAAACTTATTTTGGTAAATTTGTCGCTTAAAATAAACTTATGATTAAAAATTTACTTTTAGTAACGTTATTGATTTCGGGATTTGCATTGGCGCAAGAACAATCAACAGAAGTGAAGCAAGACACTTTAAAAAACTGGTCCATTCAAGGGCAAAATACCATCATGCTTAATCAAGCTGCATTTTCAAACTGGATTGGTGGTGGTGCTAATAATATTGGGTGGATCGCTGGAGTAAACTACAATATGACCTACGAAAAAGGAAATGATTTGTGGGAAAATATAGTGATTTTAGGGTACGGACAAAACAATACAGAGGGTTTAGGAACCAGAAAAACACAAGATATTATCAATCTTTCTACCAATTACGGTAAGAAAATTTCAAAAAGTTGGTATGTTTCCGGTGGCGCAAGTTTATTAACGCAGTTTGCACCGGGTTATGCTGATGGAAATAATCCAGCCGCCGCAAAAATATCTAATTTTATGGCACCTGGTTATGTAAATGTGGGTGCAGGATTTACGTACAGACCTTCCGATAATTTTACCATGACTTTGCGCCCTGCAAATGCACGCTGGACTTTTGTTTTGGATAAAGATTTGCAATATGCCGGAAATTATGGCTTGAAAAATAACGGAGATTCTTCTCTTTTTCAGTTCGGTTTTCTCGGAAAAGCAATTTATAAAGTTAAATTAATGGAGAACATTACTTTGGTAAATTCTGCTTCTGTATTCTCAAATTATCTTGATCATCCTGATCGATTAGTGCTTTCTTATGGCGGTGTTTTGAATATGAAAATCAATAAATATATTTCTTCTGTAATTACTTTAGATGTGTTGTATGATCATAATCAAATTTGGAAAACGCAGTTGAAGCAAACGTTGGGACTTGGTTTAGCCTATAATATTGACAATGGTCTAAAGCGCTCTGAAAACAAAAACAATCAAACCTGGAAGTAATCCTTTCCAAAAATGAATACAATCCTACTTTTTTGCAGAAGTAGGATTTTTTATACACTCCAGAATTCGCGGTCGAGACTTCTGTATTGAATTGCTTCTGAGATATGCGATGAAGATAGATTTTCTGCGAGTTCTAGATCTGCGATGGTTCGGGAAACTTTTAGAATTCTATCGTAAGCTCTCGCGGAAAGATTTAGTTTTTCCATCGCAATTTTGATCAGGTTTTTTGAAGTTTCGTCGAGTTCACAAAATTTTTCAATTTCTTTGGGACCCATTTGAGCATTATAATGAATGCTGGAATCTTTATATCGTTTTGATTGAATGTCTCGCGCTTGCAAGACACGGTCTCGAATATCATTGCTTTGCTCCCCTTTCTTTTTATCAGCCAATTGTTCAAATTCTACTTTTTGAACTTCGATATGAATATCAATCCGATCGAGTAGTGGACCAGAAAGTTTACTCATATAGCGCTGCATTTCAAACTGTGAAGAGGTGTTGTTGGGATCATCGGGGAAATAACCGCTTGGACTCGGATTCATGCTCGCAACCAACATAAAACTCGCTGGATAATTCACGGTAAATTTTGCTCGGGAAATAGTAACTTCCCGATCCTCTAAAGGTTGTCGCATTACTTCAAGAACAGTTCTTTTAAATTCTGGCATTTCATCTAAAAACAAGACGCCATTGTGCGCCAGAGAAATTTCTCCCGGTTGAGGATAACTTCCGCCACCAACAAGTGCAACATCAGATATGGTGTGATGCGGACTGCGAAATGGTCGAACGGTCATCAGAGAAGTTTCAGTCCCGATTTTTCCGGCGACCGAATGGATTTTGGTTGTTTCCAGGGCTTCTTTCATTGTTAAAGGTGGCAAAATACTGGGAAGTCTTTTCGCAAGCATGGTTTTGCCACTTCCGGGTGGACCAATGAGAATGATGTTATGTCCACCTGCAGCAGCAACTTCCATGGCGCGTTTTGCGGTTTCCTGGCCTTTAACCTCCGAGAAATCGAAGGGAAAGAAATTGATCTTGTCTTGAAATTCTTTTCGGGTATCCAAGGAGGTTCTTTCCAAAGGAATTCCTTCATTAAAAAAACCGATGACTTCACTGATGTTTTCTATACCATAAACTTCAAGTTGATCTACGATCGCAGCTTCGCGAATATTTTGTTTGGGTAAAATTATTCCTTTAAAGCCTTCTTCTCTGGCTTTAATGGCGATGGGTAAAACTCCTTTTATGGGTAATAAACCACCGTCTAAAGACAATTCTCCCATGATGATGTACTCGCCGATGTTTTCGGCTTTTATCTGATCAGAGGCTGCCAAAATTCCCAATGCAATACTGAGGTCATACGCCGATCCTTCTTTGCGTAAATCTGCAGGAGCCATGTTGATGGTGATTTTTTTGCCGGGAATTTTAAATCCCACATTTTTCAGGGCGGCAGAAATTCGATAGCTGCTCTCCTTGATTGCATTATCGGGTAAACCAACCAGGTGATAACCAACTCCAGAGGTGTCCACGTTTACTTCGATGGTAATCGTTTGCGCGGAAACCCCAAAGATTGCACTACCATAAACTTTGACTAACATAATTTGTGTTTTG
Organism: Kaistella chaponensis; assembly: GCF_900156725.1. Lineage (GTDB taxonomy): Bacteria > Bacteroidota > Bacteroidia > Flavobacteriales > Weeksellaceae > Kaistella > Kaistella chaponensis. Next base: position 8,277 of record NZ_FTOI01000020.1, read on the forward strand.
AGATTAAAATTAATCAATTTATATGAATGTTTAAAAAAAAGATTTTTGGGTGTTAACCGAGAAAAGGGAGTTCTTTTATTGTTTGCTGGATTTGTGGAGTGAAAAGCGAACGGGAGTTTTTTATTCTTTCGCATAATCCTGATTAAGGTAGGAGATGTTTCCGCTTTGTTTGTTAAATCTAAACAGTGTTGCTAAAAGAATCTAAAAACCTGCTTCATTCGATGTTAAAAACGACAAAAGGAATAAAAAGGAGCTGGTCTTTTATGAATTCTAAAAGCAAAAAAGAAGTGTTCGTAAAAACTTATTTTTTTTGTTCTTTTAATGGCTTCCTTTTGTGAATTTTAAGTTTTAGGAATTTTCAAATTTCTAATTAAAAGATAATGCGTTTTTCTTATTGAGATTATCAAAACATTTTGCTTAGTCCGGATCAATCTCAAAAGTTGTGTGCAAATTGAAATAAGTTTTCGATTTTTGCAGTAAACTTTAAGAACATTGGATCATTATCTGGAACTGCTGAAA
>NZ_FTOI01000016.1 GCF_900156725.1 Kaistella chaponensis
GCCTAAAGAGGACAACTTTTCCTTTTTTCAAACGCATATCGAATTTTAATGAAAATAAAAATCCGCATCACTTTTTGTTGTGAGACGCATTCTTTTTGCTGTTACAGAATGATTTTTTCTCTTAGAAGAAAAATCAATCGATTTGTTTTTCAGCAATTTGCTTTTGTCAAAGAGTGCAGAATAAATTATATTTGTGGACAATCCTTTTAATGAAAAAATTTTTACTCTTATTCTTTCTGTTCTCTTTCTCAATCTCAATTTTCAGTCAACAACTGAAAACTTCTTCAGCGTATTCTTTTACGGAGAACAAAGGTCAAATTGTAGATCAGGACGGCAAACAAAATCCTGCGGTTCAGTATCTTTTCAATTCGGATGGATTGAATGTTCAGATTAAGAATGATGGATTTTCTTATGATGTTTATGAAGTTAAAAAAGTCCCGAAAAAAAAATCCAAACGAAGAGAAAGTGATTTGCCTCAAAAAAATAAACTAAAAACAGAATACGATTTAAAATATGAATATCACCGTGTTGATATCGATTTTGTAGGTGCCAATAAAAATCCAGAAATTATTGCTGAAGGTAAATCGGTGGATTATGACAATTATTACAACATTCCGAACCGTCCAAAAGGCGTAGAAAACGTACACCGTTACGAAAAAATCACCTTTCAAAATCTTTATTCAAATATTGATTTGGTTTTCTTTCAACCAAAAGATACTTTAAAGCCGATTGAATATAATTTCATCGTGAATCCCGGTGGAAAAATTTCTGATATTCAACTCAAATTTAAAGGAGCAACAACAAAATTAAAAGACGGAAAACTTATTATGAATCTTCGTTTCGGGGAAATGCAGGAAAATATTCCACATTCTTGGGAAGAAGCCGGAAATTTAAAAAAATCGATTAATGTTGGTTTTAAAGATTTAGGAAATGGAGTTTATGGATTTAATGCTGATAGAGATGTTTTTGATAAAGTGGTGGTGATTGATCCGGTTCCGACGAGGATTTGGGGAACATTGTATGGTGGAAATGGATATGATACTATGGAAAAATTGGAAATAGATGAATATAACGATCTGTATCTCGGAGGAATGACGATGAGCTATGATAATTATATGGCAACTTCTGGTGCTTACATTACTACATTCACGGGGACTTGGGACGGATATATTGCAAAATTTGATGAAAATGGACACCGAATTTGGGGGAGTTATTTAGATAACACGATAAGCTATGGGTCTTTGAATGCTTTAGATTTTGATAAAGACAATCTTTATATTCTCTTAAAAGCTAATGATCAGCAAGTCTTAAAACTTAGAAAAGACGGAACCTACATTTGGACTCATCATATTGCTTCAGATAAATTAATTTACGATATCCTGGTTAAAAATGGTTTTTTTTACATTGGAGGTGCTATAGCCCAAAATAATATTTCTAAACCTTATATTGAAAAGTTTGACTTGAATGGAATTTTTCAAAAAAATTATATCATTCAAAATACAGTTTCTGGAAAATTTTCCTACATTTCTGATTTTTCAGATGATAGTTCCCTTGATATCTACGCTATCGGACAAACAGAATCTACTGGAATTTCTACGCAAAACTCTTTACAAAATTCTCTTGGCGGAGACAGGGACTTATTATTGATGCATTTTGATTCAGATTTAAATTCAAAGCAAATTTCCTATTTTGGCGATGCAAGAGCGGATTTACCGATTGCCTGTAAATTTGAAAATGGAATTTTTAAAGTATTTTATAAAATATGGCCGATCATTAATAATAATTATGTCGGAAGTGTATTAAAATATAATGTAAATACTAACGCCATAGTTTCAAACAACCAATTTCTTTTACCTTATAATCAAGATTTAACCGGTTATTTCGATCCTATTGGAAATCTGTTTATTGGAGGAAGTTCTTATCCAAACCAACCCAATATTGCAACTCCCGATGCTTATCAAACATCAACAGGATTCAGCAACAAATCTATAATGATGCTGTACGACAATAATGAAAACAAAGTTTGGGGTACATTTTATGGAGGAAATGGATCTACTGGAGCTGCATTTATCCGGAGAGATTCAAAAAACTACATCTACATGGTTGGGAGCGCTACTTCTAATATTTCTGGAATGGCAACACCAGGAGCTTTTCAATCGATCAATAATTCCACGGATGGTTATATTGCTAAATTTTTTGATTGTACTTCTGTTGTGACATTATTATCTTCTAATTCACCTGTCTGTCTAAACTCAACTATAAACCTTTCAGCTTCCGGCGGAACATCATACTCTTGGACTGGTCCGAATGGATTCATTTCTTCCGCTCAAAACCCAATTATTCTGAATGCAACTGCAGCAATGGATGGCATTTACTCTTGCGTAATTTCTGGTACAGGTGGTTGCGACGGAACCTTCAATGTAGAAGTAAAAGTAGAAGACAAAACCGCCCCAATTCCAGACATCGCAAACTTACTTACAATTACAGGAAATTGTAAAACCGTCATTTCCACAATCCCAACTGCAACCGATAATTGCGTAGGAAATATCGTGGGAATAACTACAGATCCGCTTCAATATTCTTTACCCGGAAATTATATAATTCATTGGAAATATGATGACGGAAACGGAAATATTTCCACGCAAAATCAAAATGTAACAATTGTTAGCGAACCTGTTCCAACGGGAAATGCTGCCCAAAATTTCTGTCTCATTAATAATCCCAAAATCTCTAATATTCAAATTTCAGGAACCTCCATTAAATGGTATAATGCAGCCGGAAACCTTTTAAATGCAAATACGCTTTTAGTCGATGGAACAAAATATTATGCAACGCAAACTCTAAACGGTTGTGAAAGTGCGAAAACTGAAATTACAATCGCCGTTAATGATCCAATTGCACCAACAGGAAACGGTTCCCAAACTTTTTGTTCTGCGCAATTGCCGAAAATTTCCGATATCTTGGTGACGGGACAAAACATCAAATGGTTTGATGCATCGGGAAACATTTTACCGACCACAACTCTACTTCTAGACGGGAAAACCTATTTCGCCACTCAAACTGTAAACGGGTGTGAAAGCACGCAGAAACTTTCCGTAACTGCCATTGTAAAAAATGGCGGAATTCCTGCAAATGATTACGCAATGGCAATTTGTAATCCGACCACTTCAAATACGAAAATTGAAAACCTCATCAATTATAAAGGAAATTTAATTGCAAATCCCGGAATTTATATTTTTGAATTTTTCAATGCTGCAAATCAAGTAATTGCTGATCCTTCAAATGCGATTTTAAATTTGGGCGCCAATATTTTCAATGTGAAAATCTCCAATAATTTAGGATGTTTTGATTTTGTGAAACTGACTTTAACTTTGGATCCAAAACCACCATTAAATCTTCCTGAAAAAGTAGAATTTTGCAATGGTCAATCTGTACCTCTTGATGCAGGTGGAAATGGAATAATCGCCTACGAATGGACCAGAACCGATGATCCGAAAGTGATTTCTAACCAACAAATTTTGGTAGTTTCTACCCCAGGAGATTATATTTTGAAAGTTGAAAATACGTTTGGCTGTCAAAATTCTACCATTATCAAAGTTACGAAATCTGTTTTGGCACATATTACCGGAGTTCAAATTGTAAATAATACGGCAACCGTACAAATGTCTGCTGTTGGCGATTTCATATATTCTTTAGATCAGTTAAACTGGCAAAATTCTAATGTTTTTCAAAATTTAGCCAACGGAAATTACACGGTTTATGTGCAAACAAAATTGGGTTGCATTATTGGGTCTATGAATTTTAGCATTTTTAATGTCACCAATATTTTTACGCCAAATGCAGATGGAATGAATGATACTTGGGAAATCTCGGGTTTAGAAAATTACCCCAATTCGGAAGTTAAAGTTTTTGACCGTTTCGGAAATACCGTTTTACAGAAAATCACAAACGGAGCTTTTGAATGGGACGGAACTTTCAACTCTAGAAAATTGCCGACGGGAAATTATTGGTATGTCATCAAAGTTTCGGATGGCCGATTGCTAAACGGTTGGTTGCTTCTTAAAAACAGAAATTAAACAATGAAAAAGATCTTCTATTTATTTTTGATAGTAAAAATTGGTTTTCTTTCTGCACAAATAGATTCTAAAAATTTGTATCAAGATTGGTATGCTGTAAAAATAGAAATGAAAGATGGCAGTAAACCGTTTTTGAAAAAACCCACTTATTTTCTCAATTACGGTTTCCGAATCGATAAAGACTCGTATCGCTTTGATGAAATAAACAAATTGCAGCAAAAACAAAGTTCTCCAATTCCCTATGTTTTACGGAACGACGAAATGCAAACCTCACCAGAATCAGCTTTGGTAATAGAAAAATTGAACAAAGATTCCTTAATTCTTTCTCAAAGCATTAAAAACATAGCTGAGAATGATTTAACCAGATATTATTTGGTGTCTTTAAAAAAATTAAAACAACAACGTCTTGCGCAATTTAAAGGAAAAGACACTTTGATTTCCAATCCAATTCTCAATCCGCCTTTCAAAAATAAACTTTCAAAAAAAGATATTAAATCTGCAAAAATGGTTTCGTTGCCAGAAAATAAGCGAAAGAATTTTCGACTCAATGGATTTATACTTTTAGATGTAAAAAATAGAAAAGCAGAAGGTTTTTTAGAAGATTTCAATCCTGAATTTAAGGTAGAAAATAAAAATGTATTAAGTAATCTGACCGGTAATTTTAATGACTGGGATGTTTCGCAGTTCCGTGATTTTAAATTTATAAAAGTTCCATTTTCGTATTTACAATTCTACCAAATTGAAAAAACCCTTATTTCTTTCGGTGAAATATATTCTTTAAATATTGCAGATTACGACTTAGTTCCCAGTAATAAAATCACCCTCGGAAGTCCAAACGTAGAAAGTGCAGATTATTTCGAAGCTGCAGTAAAAGCTTATAAAAAGAATAAATTGAAAGATGCGGCTCGTCTTTTCGAAAAATCAATTCAAAGCAACGAAAGAAATTTAAATGCTTATTATAATTTTGCAGAAATCAGTTTTAGACTTCACAACATAGAAAAAGCTTGCGAGATTTACCAATTTCTAATCGATGAAGGTCAAAAACCTGCAATAAAAGAATTCAATCAAAAATGTGTAAAATAATTACGCTTCTGCAATCAATTTAATTTTATCCTCCAAGATCTCAATTTTTTTATCGCGATACAAACCGCCAATTGCTTTTTTGAAATTCTTTTTGCTCATTTGAAGCTCGTCTTTAATTTCTTCTGGCGTAGATTGATCGGAAAGGTAAAGCAAACCGTAATTGATTTCAAGTTTATCTAAAATGATTTTCTGGAATTCATCAATGTTTTCGTAGCCTTCTGGTTGTAAAGAAACATCGATTTTTCCATCTTCGCGAATGGATTTAATGAAGCCTACTTCTTCGCTCAAAGGAAAGAGTTTTTTGTACACATCAGAAGTGTAAATCAATCCAATATATTGTTTGTTGATCACCACATTCCACCCCAATTCGCTTTCACCTGCAACCATTAAATGCACTTTTTCTCCTCTTTGCAAAGGCAGATTTTCGTAGTGTGGATTTCTTTTATACCTTGTAGTTCCGGTAATCAAATCCAGAAACTCATCCACATAAACGTAAACCAAATATCTTTTTCCCTCAATAATTTTCGCTTTCTGCTGTTTATAAGGAACAAATAAATCCTTGATAATTCCCCAATCCATAAAAGCACCCGTTGGTAAACTTTGTACACAAGTCATGATGGCAAATTCGCCCACTTCCGCGTTGGGTTTTTCAGTCGTCGCTTTTAATTTATCATCATCTTGATAAACGAAAACTTCCATTTCATCACCTATTTCTGCATCTTCGGAGGCAAATATTTTAGGGAGAAAAGCTCTTTCACCCTCTGCATCTTCCAGAAATAAACCTGAATAATTTTTTTCCGCGATTTTTAATAATTGAGTTTTTCCGATGTTCATGATGACTAGTTAGTAAAAGTGAGTAATAATAAAGTGCAAAGATAACGTATTTTCTGGCGAATTTTCGGGAATGGTTGTTGCTACTTCCAAAGAAAAAATTCATGAATACCCTCCTGAAATATAAACCCGAGTTCGACCAACTTTCTGCAGCAGAAACCGCCGATTTAAATAAAGCCGTTCAATCTGTGGAAAAATTCATCGAAAGCTCTTCAAAAATTAGTAAAGTCGATTACGCAACAAGAGATGCTCATGCGAAAACATATGCGACTGCAAAAGGGTTTTTAAAGCGTTCAGACGACTTACCGGAATTTCTGACGGAGATCTTTGATCAAAAGGAATACGAACTTTTCGCCCGCTTTTCCAATGGAAATTTGGTGATCAATAAAAAAGGAAGAGATGCGCCGCTCTATGGATTTTCTTTAAAAATAAAAAATGTAAACGGACAGGATGCGAATTTTCCACTGGTGAATTTTCCTTTATTTCCTACCAATTCTCCTTCAGTATTTCTCAATTTCTTCAGATCAGTAAATACATTTTTGGTGACAAAACATGATAATTTTCTAGTTTCAATCCTCGATGTTCCGTCGCTGATCAAAAACAGTGTCGCTCTTTTCGGTTCCATGTTTTCTGTAGATTTGGTAAAGGAAATTCTCCAATTTATCCCGAAACGAAACGACTTTTTCTTTTCCTTTCCTTTCGACGGAATTGGATGCTTTCGAATCGGCGATTACATCATGAAGATTGGCTTAAAACCAGTTCGTAACCTTTCCGGTATTGGAAAAAATGAAAAACAGCGAGATGCAATTAATGAATGCATTTCCCTGCAAGATTTAAATTTTTTATTGACGGTCCAACTCTGCGAAAATTTAGCCGATCAACCTGTAAATGATTTAATGAAAAAGTGGAAAAACGCGCCAGAACACATTTTGGGTACCATTGTAATTCCACAGGAATCTGCTTTAGACTCCGCAAATTCAGAAATTGAAAATCTCAATTTCAATCCGTTTGAAAATGCTGAAAATCTGCAGCCGGTCGGAAAAATACAGCAAATCAGAAAAAAAATTTATGAAGCCTCGATTGCAACACGAAACCGTATCAATGGAAAAGGAAAAAGCTGAAGGATAATCGACCAATTAGTTTTTCAAAACTGAAAAAGTCACTACTTTAAAAGGAACATCATTAGATAAAAACCAAAAAAAGAGAAGCCGAAACTTCTCTTTTTTAATTAAAATCTAGAAATATAATCGTCGAGTTTTCTTTTTGCACTATCAAAATCAAAGGCTTCATGAACCACAAAATAATTGCGGCGATCGACACAATTTTGGTATAACATTTTTGCAACTTCTAATCGATTATCATCAAAAGACATCGCTTTTAGCAAAGTTTGAATTTGCAATGAGGTAAAATTAGTGTTTCTCGATACAGATGAAATCATTGCGATTTTATCTTTGTCGAAACTCGCATTTCTTTTGAGAGCATTAATGAACCTTACAAATTCCCCATTATTCATCACGTTTGCGTAGTAATTTCCGTTGCCCTCATTTCCGTTCCAATTTCCGTTTTGGTTTCCGTAAGGATTATTCCAAATATCGTCCCATTCATTCACGCCATAAGATTGGTTTTGAACGGGATAGTTCCCCAGAAGATACAATCCTTGGTTTGGAAAGAAATCCAGAACCAATCGCATGTTGTTTTTCACGTTGAGCCTCGTTCTGTAGATCAAAAAATTGTTATCATAAATCGAAATCGGAACACTTCCCGCTCTTAATTCAAAAAACCTGAATTTCCCTGTAGAATTACTCATCATTTGCTCACCAATTTCTATGGTAAAATTTCCGTTTAGTGGAATTCTTACAAATACTTCAGAATTACCGTAGTTGTAATTCCAGCGGTAATCAGTACTTCCAGTCGGTTTTTGATTTTTAAAACTTGGAGTGATTCTGTTGTTGGATTGCTCCGAAATTTTGTCGTTGCTTTTCCGAAATCCATCATTGCGTTGTGTTTGCATTTCGGAACTTTTCGCTTCATTTTTTAGAAGTTCTCCCGCTTTTCCAGCCTCTTGTGCAAAAACGGTAAGATTCAATAATAAGATGGCAATAGTAAAGATTGTTTTCATTTTTTTACTTTTTAAAGTTGTAGTAAAACACGCCTCTATTATGATGCCAAAAAACACTTCTACCCCCTAATTTCATTGAATAAATGCAAATAAACAAATTATTTACGAATTGGTTCAAAACCACTTTAACCTTACTTTAAAAACTTCATCAAAGCGAATTCAACACGTGAAATTTTACAATTTACAAATTCAATTCCCATCACTTCAAAACAAAAAAAAAGAGAAGCCGAAACTTCTCTTACTTTCATTAACTTTTTTTCATTATTCGTTATTATAACCATCGAAAGACTGAAAAAAATTAATCCCACGAAATCTAAAATTATTTTTTAATGATTTGAATGGTTTGGTCTTTTTCATTTTTACCAGAAAGTTGCAAAATATAAGTTCCAGCCGGTAAAGCACTTAAGTTTGTTTTTCCTAAATTAATTGGTTGTATCATTAATAATTTACCATCAATACTTCGGACTTTCAGGGTATCGAAATTGCTGAAATTTCCGGCGAAAAAAAGCTCATCGATGACAGGATTTGGAAAGACCAGAACTTTATTTTTCACAGTGGCAGCATTTGTTGCCAAGGTCGGACTTGCTTGTCCTACCGCGACATTTGAAGTTTGGTTTATGCTCAGAAGTGGTACCGAAATCGTAGCAGTAGTGGCAGTGAAAAGCGGATATCTGTTTAAATTATCGTAATACGTGTAAAAGGTACTTACCAACGTTCCGATTGCGAAAAGATAATTGGTATCGGTACTTTGATAAAGGTTATAAGTCTGCACGGTTTTTAAGCGCAAAATATTCGAATAGGATTTTGTACCGAGTAAAAGCAACCCCGTTCCGTCTGCGGTAGTGGTTATCGTTCCTTTGAATAATCCCGATGCAACGGTACTGGTAAAGGTACCTTTTGCGGTATCGGTGTAGGTATTTCCGAAACTTGTTGGGAATTTCAGAAAGATCCCGTTATCTCCTATAAAATTTAAAGTTGCGCCGCTTACTACTGCGCCAGTAATTTCTAATTGCGACGCAGAAGATTTGTAGTAAATCAAGTTTGCGTTTCCATCATCGAATTTTACGGTGGTTCCAGGAAAAGTTGCAATATCCGCGGGAGTTGGCGTAGAAACCTGCGCGATCACATTCGTACCATCGGTCAATGCACTGTTGTCAAACGTAGTGTTTGCACCAGAAGAAGAATTATCGGGGGTTCCGAGAAGATTTTTGCTATTTACCGAGTTTCCGGTTAAGTAATCATTTGCTGCTTTGGTAAGCGTGGTCTGGGAAAAGGCTAAACAACTGCACGCAGTCATCGCCAGTAAATAAATATTTTTCATCATTTTGTTATTTACAACGAAGTTACTACATAATTACATTTCCCTTATAAAATTATGCATTTATTTGTGAATTTTTAACAATTACAGCTTTAAACAGATGAAAGATTTGATAATCAAAGGGAAAATAACATCGGAAACTTTCCGAATTTTTAACCCTTTAAGCACAATCATCTTTTTCAGCCGCACCAACCGAAATGATTCAAAATGATTGATTTTTGCAGTCGTAATTTTCATTAATAGAAAACAAAAAAAAAGAGAAGCCGAAACTTCTCTTTTGTAATATCTAAAATATTAATAGTACATTCTACTTTGTACATTTTACTTTCTACCAACCTAAAAATGCAACGCTCTTTTCCCCGTCGCATCTAAAGCCGCTTCTTTCATCGCTTCTGCATACGTTGGATGTGCGTGAGACATTCTCGAAATATCTTCTGCACTTGCTCGGTATTCCATCGCTACAACCGCTTCTGCGATTAAATCTGCCGCTCTTGCTCCGATCATGTGAACGCCTAAAATTTCGTCGGTTTTTTCGTCAGCAATTACTTTGATGAAACCATCAACATCACCTGAAGCACGGCTTCTTCCCAAAGCTCTCATCGGGAAATTACCAATTTTTATGGCAACACCTTCCGCTTTCAATTGCTCTTCTGTTTTTCCAACAGCTGCAACTTCTGGCCATGTGTAAACTACGCCCGGAATTAAATTATAATTGATGTGTGGTTTTTGTCCAGCGATTAATTCTGCCACCAAAGTTCCTTCCTCAGAAGCTTTGTGAGCCAACATTGCACCCACTACAACATCACCAATCGCGTAGATATTCGAAACATTGGTTTGTAAATGTTCGTTAACTTTTACTCTTCCTCTTTCATCCAGATCAACACCTGCTTTTTCAACAGCAAGTCCTTCTGTATAAGGTTTTCTACCAACTGCGACCAACACATAATCACCTTCGAAAACAACCTCTTCGCCTTTTTTATCTTTCGCCGTTACTTTTACGGTATCGCCGTTTCTTTCAACAGACTGAACGCCTGTAGAAAGGTTGAATTTCATGCCTTGTTTTCTCAACACTTTGTTCAGCTCCTTCGATAAAGCACCGTCCATGGTTGGAATAATTTTATCCATAAATTCTACCACGGTTACTTCTGAACCCAGTCTTTTGTAAACAGAACCTAATTCCAATCCAATTACACCACCACCAATTACGATCAGGTGTTTCGGAATTTCTTTCAGTTCTAATGCTTCTGTGGAAGTAATAATTCTTTCTTTATCTAAAGTAATAAAAGGCAAAGTACTCGGTTTAGAACCTGTTGCAATAATGGTATATTTAGAATCCAACATTTCTGTTGAACCATCATTTTTTGTCACTTTGATTTGAGTTGCGGATTCAAAACTTCCAACGCCTTCAAAAACGGTGATTTTGTTTTTATCCATCAAAAAGTTGATGCCTTTTGTAGTTTGATCTACCACTTCTCTTTTGCGCTCAATCATTCTGCCCAAATCTGCGACAGGATCATTGATGATGATTCCGTGATTGGCAAAATCGTGTTTGGCGTTATAAAAATGCTCTGAAGAATCCAAAAGCGCTTTGCTCGGAATACAGCCCACATTCAGGCAAGTTCCACCCAGAACGGAATATTTCTCGATTATTGCAGTTTTGAAACCTAATTGTGCGCATCTTATCGCAGCAACATATCCACCTGGACCAGAACCGATTATGGTAACATCGAATTGACTCATATTTATCTTTTTATGATTGAATTAAAAGTAGCACAAATTTACGAAATATTTTCGCTTTCAAAGGTGGGATTATTTGGAGATTTGCAACATTTGTCTTGGTGAGAAATGAGGCTTTTGTCATCGCCAGGAATAAGGCTTTTGTCATTGCGAGGAATGAGGCACGAATGACGAAGCAATCTCAGAATTTAATTGCAAATAATTCTGAGGAGCCGGGAACCTGCTTTCCGCTATATCTTTTTTGCAAGAAAGTTTATTGATCAAAAGAAAAATGTGAGCAATGCAAAAAAGGATGCCGCTGCAATCAGGGCTATAAGATTGGGAATTCTTAGAAAATGAATTCTTTTTTATAAAAATTTAAGCTCTGTAATATACTTGAGTCAAGGTATAACTAAAAAGCAACTCCTATTAAAAATTATTAAAATTCATATATTTACAAATACTGCTTAAAACGATGAAAAACTATATTCAGAAAACATTAATTGCTCATTTATTTGGATTTTTAGCGCTTATCCTGACCCATATATTTTGGTCAGTAAATACTTATGGAAATGCATCAAGTGGAGATACAGGAATAATTATTTTTTGGGCTGGAATATTTTTAATCTTGTTCTACTTGGTTTTTGTTATAATCCCAACGCTTTATTGATGACAAATATTGAACACGAATAGCAAAGCGAATCAGAAAAATAAGTAATATAAAACGGAAAATTTCCCTTAATAACTACCTACAGATCAAGCAACAATTTCTCATACCTTTCCAAAATCAATTCCTTCGAAAACCGCGATTTTATTGAATTTTTTATTTCTTCCGAATCATGCGTTTCCGCTAAGATAGAAACAATCTTGTCTGCAAATTTTTCCGGATTTTCGATATCAGAAATTTCACCGTTAATTTTCGGCTGAATAATTTCCGTAATTCCACCTTTGCAATTATTCGCTAAAGAATACGTTCCACAAGCTCCGGCTTCCAACAAAACATTTGGAAAACCTTCGTAGCGCGAGGAAAGGATAAAAAGATCGGCGAATTTTAAAAACTGATATGGATTTTTTTGCTGTCCGTGAAAAAGCACATTTTCTAAACCCAAATCGGTTTTCATTTGATGCAGCAATTCTTTGTCCCGTCCATCGCCTAAAATATGAAGCAGAATTTTTTCGTTTTTTAAATGATTAAAAACTTTCAGTAAATTATCAAAACCTTTTCTAGAAGACAGATTTCCGATGGATACAACATTTTTGAAACCTTCTTTGAAAGATTCTGGCTTTTCTGAAATCTCCAATTTCTCATTGATAAAATCAAAATCGACAGGATTATTAATCTTAATGATTTTTTCTTTTTTTATTTTAAAATTTTCAATTAAATCATTTTGCATATCGTCGCTTTGGCAAATGATTTTGTGAAAATTGCTATAAAATTTATAGAAAAAACGAATTTCTTTTCTCGTAACATGTTGCGAAACAACATTGGTTTCTCTGGCAATAAATTTCGTTTTCGGGAAAAGCTTTATGAATAAAGACAAATACGCATTAATTTCGCCAAAACCACTGAAAACAATATCAGGTTTTCGGATTTTAATTTCCTTTAAAATTGGGATTAAAGAATTTCGGATTCTTTGAATTTTAAGGTCGATAATTTCTACATCTTCTTTTAGCAATTCCAAATAACCGCCTTCTTTCCTTAATAAAAGTATTTTCGGCTCGAATTTTTCGCGGGGCAAATGATTCGCAATCGTGGTTGCAATTCTTTCTGCGCCGCCGGTTTCTAAATCGGGAAGAATAAAAATGATGGAGATTTTTTTCATAAGTTGTAAATAACAAAAATACTCGAAGTTTTTTGAATAGTAAAAAATTAGATTGCTATCAAAGCATTTTCACTTATTTGAAATTGATTTTCTTTTCGGTTAAAATTTTAACTAAACCAAATTGTAATAAAATTTGTTACATTAAATATTTTTCTTACATTTGCACTCGATGAACAACACAAGATTTGCAACGAACATTCATATCATGACGCTTTTGGCGAAAGAGCCAGAAAAATTTCTAACATCGGAATGGATTGCAGGAAGCATAAATATTAATCCCGTAATTGTAAGAAAAGAATTGATTATTCTGAAGAAATTTGGTCTGATAGAAAGCCGACAAGGAAAAGATGGCGGTGCGAGAATTTTAAAAAATGCAGTAGAAATTAGTATTACAGAAATCTACGAAGTAGTGAGAAACTCGGAAATTTTGGGAAAGAAAAATCTAAATCCAAACCCGAAATGCACTGTTGGGAAAGACATTAATAAAAATTTGAATGTATTATTTTCAGAAACAGAAAATGTAGTTCAACAGTTTTTAATGAATAAAAAACTTTCTGATTTTATGAATCAATTCGACTAAAAAATTTTTAACATAAATGTAACAAAACGCATTACAATTAATCTAAATTATTAACAAAATAAATTTTTAAATATGAAAAAAGTAGCAGTAATTGGCGCAACAGGATTTGTTGGAACCCAAGTTGTAAAAGAATTAGCAAACCGAGGTTATTCTGTGGAAGCGATTGTGAGAGATATTTCAAAAGTATCGGAAAATGCAAATGTAACGGCAAAAAGCGTCAATGTAAATAATACTGATGAACTTGCTGAAGCTTTACAAGGCAATGACGCCGTAATCAACACGTTTAATGCAGGTTGGACCAACCCAAATTTGTACAACGACTTTTTAAACGGAAGCAGAAATATCGAAAAAGCGGTAGAAAAATCTGGTGTAAAAAGGTTTATCACTGTTGGTGGTGCAGGAAGTTTGTTTATCGATGGAAATCAAATAGTTGATGGTTCGGATTTTCCGGCAGACATTAAACCCGGAGCTTTGGCTGCGAGAGATTATTTGAATGAAATCAAACAAAATGAAACTTTAGATTGGACTTTCTTTTCGCCTGCAATAGAAATGCATCCCGGAACTGCGGGAATTCGAAAAGGAGTTTACAGAACGGCTTTGGAAAATCCGGTTTTTGATGAAAACGGAAGAAGCGTTTTGTCTGTGGAAGATGTTGCCGTTGCTTTGGTTGATGAATTGGAACAAAATAAATTTTTGAAAAAACGTTTCACAGCGGGTTATTAGAAAGAAATATTTTATAATTAAATCTCTTAAACTTTGTCTATCATTTACTTTTGACAACGTTTGAGAGATTTTTTTTTACAATAATTCCGGAAAGTCTTGTGAATGGTTATTTAAAATATAATTGACGAGAAATTTTCCTTCTTTTTGATCGAAGAAAATGTACCAGAAAGTTTGATTATTGGCTTTGTAGCGAAGATATTTCTTGCCGTATTTTTCAAATTTTTTGGGAGATTTTTTGGAAATTAGAAAGTTGATCTTGTTTTCAATAAAATCATATATTTTATTGGTGTAATTTACTGCTGAATCTTTAAAAGCAAAATATTTTCGCTCTATTAAAATATCAATCAGTTCATTAATTTGATATTCAAATTCATCTTTGTAAACAATAATTACTTCCAAGGCAGATTGTTGATGTGCTCCATCGTTCTTCTTCGCATTTCTGTAGCTGAAATTCCTTTTGCAAACCTCTCATCGAAATCATCTTTCACAGCGTATTCTTTTTTCAAATCTGAAACTATTGAAACAGAATTTTCAGAATTTTTTAAATCTAATAATTCCTGCATCATTTCCAATTCATCAAGGTTTTTTATCCATTCGATGAGTTCTTTTTTAATTTCAAAAATTGGATTTTCCATGATTTAAATTTTTGACTTTGAGCAAATTTACAATAATTCCGGAAAGTCTTGTGAATGATTATTCAAAATATAATTAATGAGAAATTTTCCTTCTTTTTGATCGAAGAAAATATACCAGAATGTTTGATTATTGGCTTTGTAGCGAAGATATTTTTTACCTAATTTCTGAAATTTTTTGGGAGTATTTCTTATTATTAATTTCGAAATCATAATTATTAATGTATAAAACAATTTCTTGCACATATAATTTAGCATCTTTCTTGAAACCAAAATAATTTTGATAATAAAGAATATCTACCAAATCTTTCAGATAGATTTTAATACTTTTAGAAAAAATTATTTTTCTTTACAAGGTAATGAATCTATGTGTGCAAAAACGTCTTCCAAAAGCTCATCTCCACTTATTCCTTGGGAAAATCGCTCATCAAAATCATCTTTCACAGGATATTTCGGTTGAACATCAGAAACCACTGAAGAAGGTTCTTCCGAGGCGATCGATTCAATGTGAGCAACGATATTTTCCAAAAGTTCATCAGAATTCATTCCCGCAGCAAATTGTTGATCGAAATCATCTTTTTCAATCGTCTCAGAATTGATGTCTGAAATTAATGAAGACGATGCAATATCTTTTTTTAAATCCAAAACCTTTTGAAGAATTTCTAAATCAAAAGTATTTTCAATCCAATCAATTAAATCGTTTTTTATTTCTATCATTGAATTTTCCATGGCAACTTATTAATTGGCTACATCTGAAATAAATTTAATTCGCAGCATTCTCACTTCTTCATCACTCAAATCGTCACCGAATTCTGCCAAAAGAACTTTCATACTGTCACTTTCACTTCCTTTCATAAAATCCATGAACTCTTCCACCACATCTTCATCAAAATTTTCGTCAATGTAATAATTGATATTCAATTTAGTTCCCTGATAAACAATGCGTTCCATTTCCTTCAAAAGATCGTCCATTGAAAGATTCTTAGCTTTTGCAATGTCTTCAAGATCAATTTTCTTGTCGGTGCTTTGAATGATGAAAACTTTGTGTGAAGATTTATTGGCAACTTGTTTCAAAACCATATCCTGCGTTCTTTCGATTGCATTGTCCGCTACATATTTCTTAATAAAATCAGCGAAATCTTTCCCGAATTTTTTGGCTTTTCCTTCTCCAACCCCATAAATTTTTCCAATTTCTTCAATGGTGGTCGGATATTGAACCGTCATATCTTCTAAACTCGGATCCATAAAAACGGTGTAAGGTGGAATTCCGGCTTTCTTCGCCACGGTTTTTCGAAGTTCTTTCAATTGACCGAACAAAACCTGATCTAAACCACCACTTTGTTGAACCTGAACCTGATCAGAATCTGCTTTGGATTGCGCCAAATCATACTCTCTGTCTTCTGCGATCATAAAAGAGTTCTTGTCTTTTCCTTCAACGACTTCGAGACCTCTTTCTGTCAATTTTAAAACGCCGTACGTCTCAATATCTTTTTGTAAAAAATTCTGAACTGTTGCTTGTCGGATGATGGTTTTCCAGTAATTTTCATTTTCATTTTTACCGATTGCAAAATGTTTTGTTGCTTCTAATTTGTAAGATTTTGTCACCGAATTTTCCTTTCCTACCAAAATAAAAATTAAGTCTTTGGTTCGGAATTTTTCTTCCAATTCTTTAACCAAAGTCAACACCAATTTTAATTCTTTTGTTGCATCCTTAAGTTTCGGGGGATTTACAGAATTGTCGCACATCATCGCTCCATCACCGTTTACAGGATCAAACTGTTCACCGAAATAATTTAAAATATACTGTCTTCTGCTCATCGAAGTTTCGGCATAACCAACAACTTCATTCAGCAGCTGAAGACCAATTTCCCTCTCTGAAACCGGTTTTTGCGCGAGAAATTTTTCTAGTTTTTCAATATCTTTTGGGTCATAAAACGCCAAACAAATTCCTTCTCCACCATCTCGTCCAGCTCTTCCTGTTTCCTGATAATAACTTTCCAAAGATTTTGGAATATCATAATGGATGACAAATCGAACATCGGGTTTGTCGATTCCCATTCCGAATGCGATGGTCGCTACAATGATGTCTGCATCTTCCATCAGAAAGCGATCCTGATTGGCAACTCTGGTTTTTTGATCTAAACCTGCATGATAAGGAAGCGCATTGATTCCATTGACTTGAAGAAGTTGCGCAAACTCTTCCACTTTTCGGCGACTCAGACAATATACGATTCCCGATTTTTTCTGGTGTGTGTTTACAAATTTTACGATTTCTTTATCAATATTCACTTTGGGGCGAACTTCATAAAATAAATTGGGTCTATTAAAACTTTCTTTAAAAACTAAAGCATTGCTCATTCCCAAAGTTTTCTGAATATCATCTTGAACTTTTGGCGTTGCAGTGGCTGTTAAAGCGATTACGGCAACATCAGCAATTTTATCGATAATTATTTTTAAGTTTCTGTATTCCGGTCGAAAATCATGTCCCCATTCGGAGATACAGTGCGCTTCGTCAATCGCTACGAAAGAAATCTTTACATCACGAAGAAATTCCATATATTCTTCTTTAATTAAAGATTCAGGTGCAACATATAATAATTTGGTTTTACCAGCTTTAATATCATCAAAAACCTGTTTGGTTTGGGTTTTATTAAGAGAAGAATTCAACACATGAGCTACACCTTCATTGGAAGAAAGCCCGTTTACGGCATCGACCTGATTTTTCATCAACGCGATTAAGGGCGAAACTACAATCGCAGTTCCGTCTGAAATAAGCGCAGGAAGTTGATAGCACAATGATTTTCCACCACCTGTAGGCATGAGAACGAAGATGTCTTTACCTTCAAGTAAATTTTTTATAATTTCTTCCTGTTGACCTTTAAATTTGGAGAAGCCAAAATATTTTTTGAGTTCTTTTGATAAATCGGTATTTTTTGTATTCATTTGATCGTTTTCACTGTTATAGCTACAGATTTAACGCCAAGAAACCCAATTGTGACACAATTATTTTCGTCTTTAGCGCTACATCTAAAATTGTTTGTTAAATTTGCATTTACCCAAAGTTAAAGAATAATTCCCGAAAAAAACATAATTGATTTTTTAATTTGAATGTTATGTAAAAAAGGGTGTTCTACTTTATAACAAATTTTTGACTGGTAAATTACAGAAATGACTCATCTCGAAATCCTTCAAATCGCTAAAACAGCCATCAGTATAGAAATTTCCGAACTCGAAAGCCTCAAACAACGCATCGATGAAAATTTTCTGAAAGCGGTAGAAATCATTAATTCTTCTAAAGGAAAACTAATCATTGTCGGAATTGGAAAATCTGCTCATGTAGGAAATAAAATTGTGGCTACATTAAATTCAACGGGAACACCTTCTCAATTTTTGCATGCTTCCGAAGCACTTCATGGAGATTTGGGCGTGATCCAAAAAACCGATGTTGTGCTTTGTATTTCTAATTCAGGGAATTCGCCAGAAATCGTCAATCTTTTGCCTTTTTTAAAGGATTATTCTTCAGCATTAATCGGAATGACCGGAAATTTAAATTCTAAATTGGCGGAATTTTCTGCAGTTATTTTAGACAGTTCCGTAAAAAAAGAAGCTTGCCCTATTAAATTAGCACCTACAAGTTCTACCACGGTTCAAATGGCTTTGGGAGATGCTTTAGCCGTTTGTTTGATGGAAATGAATAATTTTAAAGAAAGTGATTTTGCAAAATTTCATCCGGGTGGAAGTTTAGGAAAAAACCTTACCGCAAAAGTGGACCAGTTTCTGTCTTCTCAAAAACCGCAAGTCTCCGAAAATGCGAACATCCGAGAAATTATCATTTCTATCAGCAGTTCTTCTCACGGGATTACGGTGGTGACCGAACAGGACCAGATTATCGGTGTCATTACTGATGGTGATTTGCGCAGAATGTTGATGAGTGATCAAGACGTTTCAAAAATTTCTGCAAAAGATATTATGAGCAAAAGCCCGAAAAGCATTGATAAAAATGCTTTGGCAAAAGAAGCAATGGCTATTTTGAAAGATAAAAATATCGGACAATTAATCGTCACCGAAAATGATAAATATTTCGGCATTATCGATATTCACCGTCTCTTAGACGAAGGAATTATCTAAAAAAAAATCTTATCGAACCTGCTTCTCGTATATTAATAAAAACGGGGGCGATACGATATTCTTTACTTTTAAATAAGTAATTTCGCAGCTTTAAAACTTTAAAAATAAAAAATTCGTGGGCGAGGCAAAAGAAATGTCCTTTTGGGGACACATTGGAGAATTGAGAGGTCACTTAACCCGCTCAGTGATCGCTATTATTATCGGTGGGATTATTATTGGATTTAATGTGAATTGGATTATGGATCATATTTTTTTCGGTCCAACCAAAAATGACTTTTTTACCTTTCGAGTTGTGAATCACTATTCGCGCGAAATTCTTGGTCACGACAGCATTACTTTGCCCGGTCATTTTGCAGTACAGCAGAAAAAACTTTTTGAACAGTTCAATGTCATGATGGCTGTTTCGGTTTTTGGCGGGATGGTCTTGTCTTTTCCTTATATCAGTTGGGAATTATGGCGTTTTATTTCACCTGCATTGCATCCGAACGAAAGAAAAAATTCTGTGTTTATCATCAATTTTGTGTGGATCCTATTTATGTTGGGTATATTATGTGGCTATTTCCTTATTTTACCTTTTGCCATTAATTTTGGACTGCTTTTCAAGATTTCAGATTCCATCGTACAGCTTTTCGATTTGAGTGATTACACCACTCTATTTATGCAAGTCGTTTTAGGAATGGGAGTTGTTTTTCTTTTTCCTGTGATTGTTTATTTTCTTACAACGATCGGAATTTTGACGCCAAAATTCATGAGAACCTACCGTCGTCATGCAATCGTATTAATTTTGGTTGTTGCAGCAATCATAACTCCTGCTGATGTTTTAAGCATGGTGATGGCTGCTTTGCCGCTCCTTTTATTATATGAATTTAGTATTTTAATGAGTGCATATACCTTTAAAAAATTAGAACGACGGAATCTGGAGGCGACATCCAATCTTCCAAAAAAATAAAATAAGAACGGGCTTTTCAGTCCGTTTTTTTTTACTATTTCGCTATCTATTTGTCTGTGTTTTTCCGATAATTTCGGTCCAGCTATTGGTGAAAATTTGCTTTTGAAAATCTTTCCTGAGTTTTGAAAAATTCTCCACCCTTTTATGCATCAAAACATAGCGAAAGCAGCATTTCCATTTTGTGTAAATCCTACATTTTCGTGCATCATCTTTTTTTTTGATTTGATTAAAGTTCTCCTCATTGAAATCAAGAATAAAAAATCTAAACCTAACCGTAGGAATTCTCTAATTTAATTTACATTTGAAAATATTTTTTAAAGTAAAAATCGCTCTTGATCGTTCTTATCAAAGACTAAAAATTTAATTTACAATTTTGAATTTATTAAAAAAATCCATGATCACACTTCTTATTGTTGCAGCACTTTTCGCGGTGGCTGTTTTCATTTTCATGCAACAACCGCAATTTGGAAAAGCACCTTCAGGAGAACGTTTGGAGCGCATTCAAAAATCGCCGCATTACAAAAAAGGACAGTTTGATAATTTAAGTTTTACACCGCAACTTGCCGAAGATGCCTCGATGACAAAAGTGATGTTTCGTTTTCTTTTCGGTAAAAATGGACATGCAAAACCTCAGCAAAATTTCCAGTTCACCAAAACTGATTTGAAAAATCTTGATCCCAACCAAAATATTTACGTTTGGATGGGACATTCTTCCTACTTTATTCAAATTGATGGCAAAAAAATTCTCGTAGATCCCGTTTTTAGTGGAAATGCTTCACCCGTAAGTTTTACGACGAAAGCATTTGATGGCGCTGATTTATACTCCGCAGAAGATATTCCGGAACTCGATTATTTGATAATTTCTCATGATCATTGGGATCACTTAGACTATGAAACCGTAAAAAAACTGCATCCCAAAGTAAAACAGGTCATCACTGGATTAGGAACCGGGGAACATTTGGAATATTGGAATTATGATCCGAAAAAAATAATCGAACTCGATTGGGGCGAAAACTTCGATTTAGGAAATGGATTTAAGGTGTATGCAGAAACAGCGCGACATTTTTCAGGTAGAACTTTTAAAAGAAATCAGGCAATCTGGGCAAGTTTTGTTTTTGAAACTCCAAACAGAAAAATCTACATAGGCGGAGATTCCGGTTTTGATGATCATTTTGAAAAAATTGGAAACAAATATGGCGGATTTGATCTGGCTATTCTCGAAAACGGACAGTACAACAAAGATTGGCGCTACATTCACATGATGCCGGAAGAATTTTTGATCGCTGCTAAAAACCTTCGAACCAAACGCGTCATCGCGGTTCATAATTCAAAATTTGAACTCGCACTTCATTCGTGGAAAGAACCACTGGAAAAAATTACTACTTTAAATGAAAAGGAAAATCAAAGATTAATCACCCCAAAAATCGGCGAAATGGTACATTGGGAAGACGATGCGAAAGTTTATGAAAAATGGTGGAAAAAATATGATTAAGTAAAGTGCTCATTTGAAATTTCGCTTTATTATTGGTACTTTCGATTCAGTTTTATTCTAAGCCTCTTTTTTACCAATTTTAAATTCAAAACAATGAAAAAATACCTACAAATTGCAAACGGTTTCTTTCTGATTTTTACTGTCATTTTCAATTATCTCAGCAATACTGGGATTTTTAATGGAAAAACGATAGGAAATGTTTCCAATCAGTACCACAATTTATTCACTCCGGCTGGTTATGCTTTTTCGATTTGGGGATTTATTTATCTGCTGTTATTGGGATTTGTAATTTACACCGGTCGAAGTTTATTTAATCCCACAAAAAATGAGGTCGATGGTTTTGTGGAAAAAATCGGTTGGTGGTTTGTTATTTCCTGCGTCGCAAATTGCGCGTGGATCGTCACTTGGCTTTACGGATTTACCGGTTTGTCGGTGATTGTGCTGCTTATTTCTTTAGTTGCTCTCTTAATCATTTTAAAGGAAGCGTTGCCTTATCATAAAAATGCAGCTCAAAAGTGGTGGATCAATATTCCGTTTCAAATTTATTCCGGTTGGGTAAGTGTTGCTTTGATTGCGGCAACCGCAGCTTGGCTCACCAAAATTGGCTGGAACGGTTGGGGAATTTCGGAGGTGAACTGGACGATTATTTTAATGGTAATCGCGTCTATCATTCATCTTTTCATGACCTGGAAAAAAAATGCACCGATCTTCGCTTTGGTCGCAGTTTGGGCATTGATCGCAATTGCAGTTGCTAATAGAGAAGCAAGTTCAGCAATTTATAGTACTGCTTTAGCTTTTGCAGGACTATTATTTCTTAGCAGCGGCATCAAAATATTTTACAAAAAAACTGCGAATTAATATTTGGACACAGGATAAAAATCGACCTGATTTTCTCAAATTGTTTCCTTCCTAAATTTTCCTAAATTTACGCTTACTAAAAAACAAACATGAAAAACGCATATATCATCGACGGAACCCGTTCTGCGATTGGAAATTTCAAAGGAAGTCTGGCTGCAGTAAGAACCGACGATTTAATGGCTTCAGTATTGAAAAGTTTGATCGAAAAAAATCCGGATTTGCCTGTCGATAAAATTGATGACGTGATCATTGGTTGCGCCAATCAAGCCGGAGAAGATAATAGAAATGTGGCGAGAATGGCTTTACTTTTGGCGGGAATTCCTATGAATGTTCCGGGTGAAACAGTGAATCGGTTGTGTGCTTCAGGAATGAGCGCGATTGTTCAGGCGATGAGAGCGATAAAATCCGGTGAAGGTGACCTTTTTATTGCAGGTGGTGTAGAAGGAATGTCGAGAGCGCCTTATGTGCTTTCGAAATCTGAAAATGGTTTTGCAACGGATCAAAAAATGTATGATTCCAGTTTCGGGTGGCGATTTGTAAATCCTGCAATGGAAAAAATGTACGGAATTGATGCCATGGGAAAAACGGCAGAAAATTTAGCTGAAATGCTTCAAATCTCCCGGGAAGAACAGGATGAATTTGCCTTGAATTCCCAGATGAAAGCCACCAAAGCACAGCAAAGCGGACGATTGGCTGAAGAAATTTCGGAAATTAAAATTCCGCAACGAAAAGGAGAACCGATCATCATTAATAAAGACGAATTCATCAAACCGACCTCAACTTTAGAAATTTTAGGAAAACTAAGACCTGCATTTTTGAAAGAAAATGGATCGGTGACGGCAGGAAATTCTTCGGGTTTAAATGACGGAGCAGCTGCAGTAATTATTGCATCCGATGAAGCGGTAAAAAATTACAATTTAAAACCTTTGGCAAAAATTGTTTGTTCCGCAGTGGTAGGCGTTGAACCCAGAATTATGGGAATTGGTCCGGTTGATGCTACCAAATTAGCGTTGAAAAGAGCCAATCTGACTTTGGATCAGATTGATGTGATCGAACTGAATGAAGCATTTGCCGCGCAAAGTATTGCGGTTTTAAAAGAACTGGGATTGGCGAACGATGATCCACGCGTCAATATCAATGGAGGTGCAATTGCACTCGGTCATCCACTTGGAATGAGCGGAACCAGAATTACGTATTCTGCGGCTTTGGAATTGAATAAATCCGGTAGAAAATATGCATTGGCTACGATGTGTATTGGTGTTGGACAAGGTTACGCGGTGATTTTGGAGAATGAAAATAGGTAATATATCAAACCTCAAAAATTAAAGAAGCTGCTGAAAATTTTCAGCAGCTTTTGTTTTTATTAGACCACCAAAATGATGTTTTAGCCCCGATTGCAACGGCATCCTTTTTTGAGGCGGTACGACGAAAAAAAGATAAAGTGGAAAGCGGGACGGGTTTTGTAAGAAACGATCCCGATAGCTATCGGGATTTCTTGCTCCTAAAAAAATTAATGCACCTGAACTTTCGCTGGATCATCGTAATTCACCATCCAATTGATGCCAAATTTATCGGTCCACATACCAAAATAAGCGCCCCAAAAAGTGTCTGATAAAGGCATCGAAACTTTTCCACCCGCAGAAAGTCCGTTGAAAACATGATCCGCTTCTTCCCGAGAATCGGTGTTGATGGATAAGGAAATATTATTACCGACTTGGTGATCGTGGATTCCGGGCATGGTATCACTTCCCATTAAAACGGTTTCCGCAGAAATGGGGAGCGACATGTGCATAATCCTGTTTTTTACCTCGTCGGAAATTGGTGGCATTCCTTCTTGTGGCGGCATATCGCCAAATTTTCCTACCATCGGAAAATCACCGCCGAAAACGGATTTGTAAAAATTGAATGCTTCTTCGCAAGTTCCGTCGAAGGTTAAATACGCGTTGATTGTTGCCATCTTTTTCTGATTTAATTATTGATTTTTCCAGTTGGTTGGGTAATCTAATTTGCCGTCATAGCTTTTCCAACTCCCGATAAATTCTATGAATTGGTTTTCAATTTTCTCGGTTTTTTTGTTCCATAAAAAGGTGTAAATAAACTTTCCTTTCAAAACGCCGGAATGTTTTCCCGCGCCTTCTTCTGCAAATTGATATTCACCGAAAACAGTATTTCTTTTATTGCCTACTTTATATTTTGTGATTTTCAGTTTGCCTTCGAAATTGGTGTGCGTCGTTTCAACCAAAGAAAAACCAGAGATGAAATATTCCTGATCATTCTTCTTATCTTGTTCAGAAATATTGATTTTCACCTTCATCGGGATTTTCTGGGCAGTGATTGTTCCCACATAAGGTTGGGAATTGTTCATCCAAACGCTGGAAATATTTGGCATTTGAGCAGCGAAAAAACCGCTAATGAAACTGAGCAAGAGTAGATATTTTTTCATGGTCGTGTTTTTAAAATGGAGGGGAAAAACTAAACGCCAAACTGGTCGAGATGATGATTGAGATGTTTCGCAAACATATTATTCCATTCTTGGGCGGTAAGTTTTCCGAAAGAAAAAGATTCTTTGCCGTCGAAAGCTTCTCTTCCCAATTGCTGTGTTTTCTGGATAAAGCCGATCAATCGTTTTTTTTCTAAATCGAAATCTTGGCGTTCTTTAATTAAAAACTGGGGTGCGGTAGGTGAATTTTGAGAATAGGATTTTTCTCCAACGACTTTGGGCTTTACAAATTTCTTTAAAATGAATTTCGCAATTCCACTCGGCGCTCTATGTTTTTGCGGTTCATAGACCATTTCATAAGTTACGTTGCAGTGCGCCAACATTTGATCCACCGTCATTTTTCCCCACTTCCCTATTGTTTCTGGGGTAAGTTTATTGATTCTGTCGATGTAATTTTGTGCATCTTTAGTGTTAAAAATATCTTGCATAGTTTAGTTTTATCTAACAAAAATAGAATTTTTTAGAGGAATATTTCGATTAAATTTCACTTCTGATTCTGCTTAAAGTTTCCTGAGAAATTCCAAGATAAGAAGCGATCATTCCTAAAGGTGCACGAAGGATAATATTGGGATTTTCGTGGATTAATCGAAGATACTTTTCTTTGGCGGTGTGAAACTGGAGGGTAGAAATGCGATCCGTCATTTGCGTAATAATATTCCCTAAAACAAAACGGCTGAAATTGGCACTCTCTAAAGATACAGCACACAATTCTTCGAGTTTCGCATAATTGCAGAATTCAACGGTGCTTTCTTCGATGGCCTCAAAATTATATCTCGTGGGATTGTTTTGAAAAAGCGTATCGGTATTTGCCATCAAATTTCCTTCTGTATAAAATTTGGTTGTGATTTCTTTTCCGTTTTCGTAGTAAAAAGAGCGCACCAAACCATTCTTTATGAAATAGACATTTCTATTATACTGATCCTGTTTACTGATTAATTCTGCCTTTTTGAAATCTTTGGTTTGAAAATCTTCGGATAAGAATTTTTCAATATCCTTATTGGTTTTCAGATTTAGAGGAAGAGCGTCGATAAGTTCCATGGAAAGCTTTTTTGCGAATTTAACGAAAAAAGAACGTTCTAAAATAAGGAACGTTCTTTTTATAGGTGAAAATTCACAACACTTTTCTAGGGTTTCAAAAAATCTGCTTCCTTAAACGCAGGATTTGGATATTGATAGAAACCTTCCGAAGTTGAAAGTCCGAGTTTATTTTGATCGATAAAATTTTTCTTTAAAAAATCGACCACTTTTCCGGCAGTTTCACTCTTGGTTTTTTCGAATTTAATGGAATTGATGTTGTATGCTGTTGTAATTCCTACCACATCTAAAATTCCAAATGGACCAATTGGAGCGCCAGTTGAAACCATCCAAGCTTTATCAATGGTTTCTACATCGGCGACATCATTTACCAATAAACTGGTCGCAGCATCCAAAAGCGGAACCAATAGAGAATTCACAATATAACCAGGTTGTTCTTTGTGGAGCGGCAAAGTAACCATTCCTATGTGTTTTGCAAAGTCTACAACAAGCTGAAAAACTTCGGGGTTTGTTGTGGCGTGACTCATGATTTCTGCGGTATTGTGTTTCCAGATTTCATTGGCGAAATGCAGCGATAAAAACTTCTCTGGTCTTCCCGTAACTGCTGCAAACATACTTGGTAATAAGGTAGAAGTATTGGTCGCAAAAATAGTTTTCTCTGGTGCAAGTGGCGCCAATTTGGTGTAAAATTCTGTTTTAATTGCGGGATTTTCCGGAATTGCTTCGATCATTAAATCGGCATCACTTACCGCCTCTTTTAAATCAGTGGAATAAGAAATTCTTTCGAAGGCCGCTTCAATTTGTCCGTCACTTGCATTCAAATCTTTCTTGAAATTTTCTGCTAGAATTTGAAAACTATTTTTAGCTTTATCCAGAACCTTCTCATTAATGTCAAAAACAACGATATGAAATCCGTGAAAAGCTGCTTGAAAGGCAATTTGAGAACCTAAAACTCCACTTCCTGCAATGGTCACATTTTTTATTTTCATTTTTTTAAATTTTATTATTTTCTACTCCAAATTGTACTTCAAAGTTGCAACTAATAAAAGGTTAATCACTTGATATATATCAAAAATGTACAAAAAAAAAGAACGTCCAGATTGTAAAAATCCAGACGCTCCCAACAAACAAACAGCATGAAAACTGTTATCTTTTTAGTTTGGAATCATTCTTCAACAGAAATAAATTCCACTCCATCTTTCTCAATCAAATCTTGAGAAATTTTATATTTTTTCATTAAAAAATGAATTTTAATTTTTAAAGCAACCCATCCTAAAATAAAATAAACCCAACCTAAAATTAATAGGTGAACCAAATGCTTTTTGGTTAAAAAATCAGAACCATTTTGTACCACCATGATCTTTAAAGCTTCTAAATAAGGCGTTAAAGGAATGATCGCCGTAAAACTTTTGATAAATTCTGGCATCGCATAAGACGGCCAAGTAAATCCACTAATAATAAAAGCTGGAGATGCAATCACCATTAAAATTTGTGTCGCTTTCAAGGCATCTGGAACTAAAATACTTACCAAAACACCCAAATTGGTTGCTGCAATCACGAAAGCTGCGGTGAGCAAGAAAAAATTTCCAATATGATCCGGAGCTGGAATTTTGAAATACAAACTGCACAGATAAAAAAAGAGAATATTGAAATTCGCAAAAATCCAGATTGGGAGACATTTGATGGTCATCACCACGATTGCATATTTTTCTTTTCCGGCAAAATCTTTTAGGAAAGATTCTCTTTTAAATTCCTCGGAAAATGTAACCGCCATTGCGAGTAAAATTACCTGTTGCAAAACAACCGCCATCATTGCAGGCCACATAAAAATCAGGTAATTACTGGTCGTGTTGAAGAGTGTAATATAATTTGCTTTGAACGGTTCGAACTGGGTTTTTGCAATATCGGCGTTCATTCCTTTTTTCTGTAAAGCTTTAATTTCAGCACCCGCAGAAAATGTTCCCAATATTTGTTGAATGGCTTTGGTTGCAAAATTGGCGGTTAAAACATTCGAAGTATTTACATAAACATTGACTTCAGGATATTTTTTTTGCAGCATCATGGCTTCAAAACGCTCCGGAATTACAATCACCGCGGCTGCTTCCGTTTTGATGGTTTCGTCTTTCAGATTGGCTGGTTCACTGATGTAATTAAGAATTTTTAGCGATTTGCTGTCTTGCAACATTTCCACTACTTGATTCGACAAAGGAGTATTGTCGTGGTTCACCAAAATCACGGGAATATTTTCAACTTTCCCCGATTGATAAGTAAAACCAATCAGCAAAGCATAAAAAACAGGCGCCATAAAAAAAACCGACAACATGGTTTTGTTGGTGAAGAACAGGCGAAATTCCCTTTTTAATAAATAATTTATTTGTTTCATTTTGTGAGATTTAATCTAATCTGCCATTATTTTAAAGTCACATTTGAGTTCACCAAAATATCTTTCGCTTCCTGTTGATTTTCTGGAATTACCTTAATCTCATATATTGCTTCTTCCGGTTCGTAATCGGGGAAAGCGGTAGTAATATCTGCATATCTTGCCAATTGTTTGATCGTTACAATTTTACCAGAAAATTCTTTTTTGCTGTAATTCACCATCATTTTTACTGTACTTCCTTTTTTATATTTCTCGATTTTAGATTCCGGAATGGTAAATCGGAAGTAAGAAGTATCGGGAATATAACCTGTAAAAAGCGGATAACCAGCGGTTGCCAATTCTCCTTTGTTCAAAGCGATGGTTTCAATTTCCATATCGTTGGTTGCGATGATGTATTTTTCAGAATAGGCCACGTTTGCTTCCTGCAATGCACCCATCGCTTGATTTTGCTGACCTTGCGCCATTTCTATTTTCTCGAAACGCGTTCCTGTTTCAACATCGTGAAGTTCGGCGTTTACTGCATCCAACTGTGCTTTTGCCCCTTGAAATTTCGCAAAATATTCATCGTAATTTTGGGGAGAAAGCAAACTGTCGTGGTACATATTTTTTGCCCGGTTAAAGGATTTCTGTGCAAACTGAAACTGTTCCTGCAAACCTTTTTGTTTGGCTTTCAACTGGCGAAGTTGATCGGCAGTTGCACCATTTTTCGCCATTTGAACCTGAGCATTTGCAGCAGAAGTTGCGCCTCTTGCCTGAGCAATTTTTGCAGAAACTTCAGGGACATCTAAAATTGCTAAAGTGTCGCCAACTTTTACGATTTGTCCTTCTTCTACATTAATTTTTAAAATTCTTCCTGTAATTTTTGGGGAAAAGGAAACGATTTCTTTTTTCGTTTTCCCCACAATTTCCCGTTCAGGTTTTGATTCTTTGCAGCCCCAAAGTGTGATGATACTAACCAAGGCTAAAGATTTTAATACCGTATTTTTCATTTTGTTTGTTTGTTTGAATTTTTGCGTCTTTTTCTTTTCTCTTAAAATCTATTTTCTACTCGTCTATTTTGTATTAAAGCTTTTCAATCTGTAAATTCTGTGTAGATTTCATCAACTCAATTGCACTTCTTCTTTGATTAAAAATGGCGGTTTGCAGTTCTAGTTCTGCATTTTCCAAATCATTTTCCGCATCAATCAAAGCGGAGGAAGTTTTGGTTCCATATCGGAATTCTTTTTCCACCTGTTCTAAACCTTGTTTTGCAATTTCTCGGGATTTTTCTTTCAACTTAATTTGCGTGTTTGCAATCGTGTAATTGGTTTGATTGTTGGCTAAATTCAGATTCAGTTTTTTGGAAGCATCGCGTTTTTTGTTTTCTAAAATCTCTTTTTCGATTTTGGCTTTTTCAACCTGATGTTTTCCTTCATTTCCGTCAAAAATATCCCACTTAAAACCAACTCCTGCTTGAAACAAAGGAAAGATACTCGTATTTGCAGGATTCATATCCAATTTCTTTCCGGTATTCGGTAACAATTCTTTGGATGTCGCAATATTGCTGTTGAACAAGCCAAAATAGCTCAGTGAACTTTGTGCCTGAACTTTTGGAATCCACCATCTTTCTTCGGCTTTAATTTTAAATTCTGTGGCTTTAATTCCGTGGTCTAAAGCTTTTAGTTCTACTCTATTTTCGATATTTTGATTGAGAACTTCGTAGGAAATCGTTTGCAGTTTTGGTTCAATCAGCGCGATTCTTTCCCGTTCAATGCCTGTTAATAAATAGATTTGCGTGAGTAACAATTCTTTTTTTCCTTCATACTCCACCAATTTAGAATCGAGATTTGCTTGTGCCAATTCGATTTTTTTATGATCGTATGGTGTAATCAAACCGTATCCTAAAGCTTTATCTGCCGTTTTTCGATTGATATCTAAACGTTTTTTCGCTTCGTCTAACACTTTTTTAGATTCCTGAACCAAAGCAATTTGATCGTACGCTTTTGAAACCTCTGTGATGACCTCATCGCGGCTTTTATCCATTAATAAAATTTCAGAAATACTTTTTTCCTTATTGGCTTCTTTCAAATATTTTACTTTCCCGCCAGAATACAAAAGAACGCTTGCTTCGGCTTTTGCTAAAGCAGAAAGTCCGGAAATATTCAGGTTATTATTGAGTTGACCTTCTGGAATGAGAGCACCCGGAAAAACACCTGGAATTGGTGGAATGCCAATTTCCGGAGATTTGAGATGCGCACTTGCATAAAGATAACCGGCTTTTCCCGAAATATCAACTTTTGGAAGAAATACATCTTTTAGTTTTTGATCATCGAGTTGGGTGTATTTATTTTCCAGTTTTTGTTGGGTCAAAGTTCCATCACTACTCAAAGCGCTTTGAATCAGTTCCTGTAAATTTGGTGCTTGTTGGGCAGAAAAAACCAGCGGAAAAAAGAGCAGCATTTTGCCCAGATTATGTGTTAAGGTTTTCATTTTCTCTATTTGTTTGTTTGATGGTACAAAGGTGCGGCTAATAAAAAGGCATTCCTTTGACATTTGTCAAAAACGTATTGGATACACGTATTTTTCAGACCCAAAAAAATCCGCCTCAAAATTGAAACGGATTTAAAGACTAACAAATATTTAACAATATATTTTAGAGGTTTAGACGACTGATTGTAATTCTTTTATCTTTCATCTATTTTCTTTTCTTTACTTATCATTAAAAGGAATAGCAATTAGTCGGAAATCGTAACCGTGGTTCCTTTCGTATGCGCATTCATTTGCGGTGCATAATAATTTTGCAAAGTCGTAATTCCGTTGCTGAAAGTTCCAGAAGCATTGCAGATATAATCGTACTCGAAAACATATTTTCCTTTTCGCATATATTCGATGTAGAAATTCGTGGACGCATCTTTTGTGCTTTGGTAATAGCCTAAATTATTTTTCCATTCGTATCCCGAAATCACATTTAGCGGCTCAAATCCTGCAGCACGCATGTCTTTCAGATGAATAAATTCCAAGTTTCTATCGGTGTTCAAAATCATTCTTACCGTCACTTTATCGCCGACTTTTAGTGGAGCATTTTCTGCAATTTTTACCAATTCTTCCCCATTCACGGTTTTTACTTTTTTGTACAATTCTTTCGTGATGGAAAGGTAAGATTCAGAAGATTTTATTTTATCTAAATCTTCATAATATTGCCAGAATAAACCACCTTGCACAATTCCAGGACTGGGTTTTGTGACCGTAACGGTTGCTAAATTTTTATTAATCTCTTCATTTTTCAAAGTAGATTTCACGTATCCTGTCGCTTTCGTATCAGGATTTACAAGCTCTTTTCCGCCCCAAATTATCGTGGCTTTATCGCTTTCTGCGGAAGTCCAGGATTTGCCGGAATTTAAAATCGTGAAAATAACTTCTGCTGTTCCGCGCGAACTTCCCCAGGAATTTACTTCTTTCTGCGTGATGAGCCAAATTTTCATTTCCTCAATCATTTTTTCATCGTTTGGAGTCAATTTATTAAATGCTTCCAAAGCTCCTGCATGATTCACGGTTTTGGAATTATACCATCCCCAATCGTTCAGATTTTGTTTCCAGTAAATTCCCTGCGTTTGACTATCGGTGGATGTTTCTTTTAAATAAGTCAGGAATTTTTTAGAAATATCTTTCATTCCGTAATCATCAAACAACATCGCCAATCGGTGCAATCCGAAGAAGGTGAAATCGGTGATCTTTTCTGTTTTCGCTTTCGCAATGACCGCGTTTTTGAGCGCTTTTCCTTTGGTATTTAAAGGATACTGCTTTTCCCAATAATTTCTGGTATCCAAATAATCGAGTACAAAATTATTCACCACGTCTTTCTTGTTAATTTGCCCATATTTATTCACTTCTGAATCAACATAACCAATCAGTTTTGCAACCATTTCTTTTTGTTCCGAAGATTGATAATCTGCGACATTTCCTTTTAACCATTCATTTATTTTTCCTAATGATTTCAGGATGTACAGCGAATTATAGTAGGAACTCGGATAACCTTGATACCAGGAAAATCCACCGTCTGGATTTTGCAATTTCTGTAATTCGCTCCAATCATCGTTAATGGAATTCCGCATCGTATTCGCATCGAACAAACGCGCTAATTTTTCCATTTGTTCGGTTTCGTTTTTACTTTCTAAAACCCATGGAGTTTCTTCCAACAACAATTGTTTCAACTCTTGGTTTTTCTCCAAACTGCTTTTCAGTAAACCTTTGCTTTGATATTCTTCAAAAACCGTTTTTAGTTTCGGGTTGGCTTTAAAAATTTCGGAAGCCAAAACATCAGCAAACCATTTATTGAAGACCACATCTGCAGAATTATTCGTGTCATTTTTTAAACTTGGTAGCGCAAACATAATTTCCCATATTGGATTGGTTGTTAATTCCAACGTGTTTGAAAAGTTTGTTGCAGTGGTAGAAGTGTTTTTCGCCAGATTTTCTAAAGTAAACGTTTTCGTCTGTCCTTCTTTTACGAAAATCGGAACTGCATCCGTAACCAACATTCTGTTTGGTAAAATGGCAATTGCTTTTTGTTCACCATCGGAAAAATCACCCGCTTTTGCCACAATTTTAAATATAATGGAAGAAACGTTATTTGGAACTTTCACGGTCCAGTTCACCACTTCATTTCCGTTTTCTTTTAGTTCAAAGGATTTTTGAGTATCCTTTAAATTAAATTTTGATGAAATATCTTCATTCGTAAACGCATCTAAAATCTGCAGTTGCGCAGTTCCGCTTAAAGGTTTACTCACCAAACTCGACAATTTCGATTGCAGATTCAATTCATCGCCTTCGCGTAAAAAACGTGGATAATTCGGCGTTACGGAAAACTCTTTTTGAGTAACCACTGATTTTTCTAAAGTTGCAGAACGTGCATCTTTGGTATGCGCCAAAAACATCAGTTTCCATTGCGTTAATGCTTCTGGAGACGTAAATTCGAAGGTGACATTTCCGTCTTTATCGGTCATTAAATTGGGATAGAAAAACGCGGTTTCGTTTAAGTTTTGGCGAACTGGGATTTTGTCAAGATTTTCTCTCTTTGATATTTCAATTCCACTCGCTTTTCCACTTAAAGCGGTAACAATTACAGCATCCATTGCGACCTCTGCTTTGGCTGCTGTACTTGGTGGTGGTGGCGGCGCAGCGTAATTTGCTTTTTTCACACCTTCTTGATTCATTATGCCTGCAGAGGTTTCCAACTGTTTCATTATCAAAGGGATTCCATAAATTCCACCATCAAACCAATTGAAATTTGGGAAATTCACACTTTTCTGCTCCAAATAAGGAACGCGTCTGTTGTAAAATTCCTGAGAAAGATTTTCATTAATTCCATAAGAATTCATCAAAAAATATCGCTGATACAATTGCTGCCACGAATAAGAATTTACGGCAAACTGATCCAAAGATTTGTCGTACATATTCGCCAAAACTTCAGCATTGATTTTCTCTTTATCTACCCCAAGAACTTTCACCGTCCATTTTTCTTTGGAATTCGGTTGTAGTTTGTCACGGAAAGTTACAGTTTCGATTCGCAACGGTTTTTTATCAGACATAATTTTCAGATTCACCGATTCGGTTTTCACATCGTTGAAAGCTACCAACTGGAACTGAACATTGATCTGATCGATGCTTTCATCTTTCGGGAACGAAACTTCATATTCCAAAACGCCATTTTTAAAGGATGTTTGCTCCGTGACAGTTTCGCCATTTCCATTTTGCTTATAAATTTTCACCAAAGCATCCGGAATTGCCGAATAAACATAGATCTTCGCTTTTTCGTTTCGTTGATATTCGGTTTTTGGATGGATGACTTTCAGAAAAGGTTTTTGAGAATCTGACAATGATTTTTTATCATAAACCGCAAAAGTTTTTTCTGTTTTAATGGTATCTTTTCCTTCAATGTTGAAGAGTTCGAGTTTGTAATTTCCAGCGGAAAGTTTTCCAAGATCGAGAGATTCTTCACTTCGTTTCTCTCCGTTCAGAATGACAGATTGAGTTTTCCATTCTTTCTCTTCCTTGGAAAAATAATCGTGTGGGAATTTCTGAATGAATTCTGCTTTCGAAAGTTTCGGCATATCCTGAATTTCATTTTCAAAATTGGTGCGGAAAATCCTTTCTTTTGGTTGAAGTTTAGATAATTTTACTTGATACGATTTCTTTAAATTCTGATCATTGTAATTCTTCGTCTCAACTTTAACCTTTATTTGTTCATCGTTGAAAGAATCTTTAATATCATCGGTTTTGATGTAATGAGAAACGGAAGCGACTTTTACATTTTCCGTCGCAGATTGCGTTTCGCCATTGATATCCGTCACAGAAGCGTTAACTTCATAATTATCGATCTGAATTCCTTCTAATGTTTCATCTTTTTTAAGGTCAATTTTAATGGTAAATTCACCTTTATCATTGGTTTTAACTTCGCCCAAAATAGAATTTTGATTATCGTTTCCGCGTGGATACCACCAGAAATATCTCCATCGAATATTCTGTTTTTTAATTTCATAATTCACGGTTGCGTTGCTCAAAGAAACGCCGGAAAACATCATCGCTTTTCCATTTAATTCTACGGTTTGCCCGTATTTATATTCTTCTTTGATGGGTTCGAAAGTCACTTCAAATTTTGGACGTTTGTATTCTTCAACTTTGAAATATTTCGTGGCATCATCGTTTAAATTATCAGAATCAACATCCAAAGAAAATTCACCGTTCAGTTTCCCATTCGGTAAAGTAAAACTTCCGTGGTAAGAACCAAACTCATTCGTCGTGAATTGTTGAGAAGAAATTTCTTCGCCATTGGCATCACTCAGCGTTATTTTTTGCTTGGTTCCAACTGCAACAGACTCTTTACCCATCGACAGTTTGGTATTGATCACTTTGAAATACACAATTTGTCCGGGACGATAAATTCCACGGTCAATAAATATCTGAGAAAGATTTTTTTCTTCTCCTTTTTTTGGTTCATTGTAATATTGATCGCCATAAACCTGCATTAAATTATAGTCATTTGTGGCGGGTTGAAGCACCAAATAGGTGCGGTAATACCGTTGATCTTTGGAAACCGGAAATTTAAAAACTGCATTTTGATCCGTTTTCGTATTGTAAAATGTTGCCGTTTTTTGGTCAGCGGATTCGAAAATTTTCAGATCATTATTAGAAATAGATTTTCCATTTTCGCGGTTAACAATCTGTAATTGATTATCAGTTACTTTCTGATCATTTTTTTTGCTGTAAATAATTCTGGATTTGGTTGCAATAAAATAGAAATTCTCCTGAATTGAGCCTTCTACCACATATTCAACCAAATAAATTCCGGAAGGAAGTGGTTTGATTTCCAGAGAAGTTTTGTGCGTTTTGTAATCATTTAAATTTTCTAAATTGAAAGATTCTTTTCTGACCAAATTTTTCTTCACCGCAGAAAAAAGCCTTTTGTCGTATTGATTGGCGACGTACTTTAAGAAATTCTGCTCATCGTTTTTTACCTCGAAAATATTTAAAGAGAATTTTGAAACATTTTTCGCTTCGGCAACCAAATGAATTGATTTTTCGGATTGGGTGTGATTTTCGAAATGAATCGTCAAATTGGGTTGAAGAATTGAATTTTCCCGATTTAAAATACTGTTTATAAAGGTAGAATTTGCATATTCCTGTTTGGTATTTTTAATCAAAACAAGAGCTTCACTGTACTTTTGATCAGCGGTTAATCGGTCAATGATTTCGGCGACAACTAACACTTTGTAATCCCCTTTTACAGGCGATTGTACCAGATTTTGAAGCTGCTGAATTTTGTCTTTACACTTAGAAATTGCACAGTCATCTTTTAATTTTTGATGCTGAAAATAGAGTTTAGAATTCCCCTCATTTTTAGCAATCAATTCGCTGTAAATTCCGCCAATTTTCGGCTGATTTTCTTTTAATTCATTGGGAGTGAAAAGTTGGGAATTGCTCAGAAAATCGATTTCTTTCATCGCATTCCAATCAAATAAAGTCGGGAAATAATCCAGATCTTCGGTTTCTTCGAAGATGATTTTGTATTTTGACATCGGGACTTTTTTCAAGTCGCCCGATTTTGTGTTCAAGGCTGAAAAATGTTTGCCTAAATAATTTTTAAAATCCAATTTTGACCACGTTTCAATTTGAGACAGATCCTGATTGTTGATGTTGGTTCGCTGATTGATTTCCCACTGGCTCCGATGATAAAAATCACTGAAAAATTCGCCTAATAAAACATCAAAAACCAAGCGGTCATCACCTTTTAAATTTTTATCCAAACCCTGAAGTTTACTGAAGAATTTCGTAGAAGAATCATTTTGCGTATCATCATACGTTTGGTTGATAATGCTGAATTCTGCTTTTAAAGACCGAATTAACTGAATGGCGTTTTCTTCTTTCATGGCTTGTTTTTGAATGTCTAAAATGATCGGAAGATTAGATTTGTATTGACCGGAATGGTAGTTTTCAATGACTTTTTTCCATTGCCCGTCATAATATTTCTGAGCAAAAACCTGCGTGAAAGTAGCGCAGAAAAGGATCATGGCAAAAATTTTATTTTTCATAGATTTGTTTTCTTATTTGAAACCTCGCCGGTTTTGATTCCCTTGAAGGATTGCGAAAATGTACAGCTTAAATTTACTACAAAAATATTTCATCGACAGTCAAATATTTGTTTCCTTAATGGGAACTTTATTTGCAGTCTTCTTTATGTTCGAGCAGAACATCATCAAAACTCCGACCATTGCGCTTATTTTTATCACTTATTTCAGCGGTTATATGTACACGAAATATCAAAATACGGGAAAGCTTTTTTATAAAATTCTAGTTTTCAATGTGATTTGTGGAATCATTTCGGCAGCATTAATTCTTTATAATCACAATGAAAACCGACTCATCAAATGGGTGATCATCGTGGTTTTGGGACTTTTATATGACAGTTCTTTTCTTAAATTTTTTGTAAGGAAAATTCCGCTTTTCAAGATTTTTTATGTGGGTTTAACTTGGGCATTGATCAATTCTTGGTTGATTTTACCCGAATTTAATGCGAAAATTTTTTGGATCAGTTGGCTTTTCATTACCGCTCTCGTTTTGCCTTTTGATATTCGGGATATGAATTGTGATACGGTCGTCACTTTTCCGCAATTAATTGGAGTTCAGAACACCAAATATTTCGCATATTTTCTCATTTTCATCAGTTTAATGATTTCCATTTACGCGTTGAAAACGGAATATTCCTTCGCATTTTTCATCACTGCTGTTTTTACGTTTATTCTGATCTATTTTTCAGAAAATTCGAATAAAGACTCCTATTTTTCATTTTGGGTAGAGAGTTGCAGCGGAATGCCGTTTTTATTTTTAATGATGAGTTGGCTCATTAATTGATACTCAATTTCACAAAAATTCCCCATTGCAATCTAAATTTATTTTTCCTTTAATTCTAATCTTATTCGGTATTTCTTTGTTTTCTTCACAAGAGAAAAAGGATTCGATTTATACCAAAATCGAAAATTTTTCAGATCAGAGAAAATCCACCAAATTCATTCACCGCTTCATCTTTCGGCGAGAAGCAGATTCGGTTTCAGTGGAATCGCGAACCAAAGAACATTCGCAAAATGTCTATAATGGAAAAATAATCAGAAATATTGTGATCAAAACAATTGATCCGTTTGGATATAAGATTTCTGATAAAAATTCAAATGCTACATGGTACGATCGTCTTGCAGACCACATTCATATTGATTCTAAAAAATCTACCATTCAAAATTATCTTCTTTTTAAAAAAGGAGAACCGTACAATGCTCAAAAATTATATGAATCTGAACGAGCTTTGCGAAACTTTCGGTTTGTGAATCGAGTAAACATCAGTATTATCGACAGTACTGCTACGAAAGATTCTGTGGATGTGATGGTAAAAGTTTTAGATTCCTGGAGTTTGAAACCAAGCTTAAGCATCTCCGGAAGTAAGATCGGCGCAGGAATTACGGAAGAAAATCTTCTGGGTTTAGGACATGAAATTAGTTTTTTGTATGAGAATGATTTTAAAGAAAAACAGAACAAAATCTACGGAAGTTATACCGCCTATAATATGTTCGGAACCTTTATCGATGCTGGAATTTCTGCAGAACAGGACTTTTTAAAAAATGAAAAAATTACTTTCAGTGCTCGACGGGATTTATTTTCTCCACTCACGAGATGGGCGGGAGGATTTACCTTTGAATATTTCATGCGAAAAGTTTTGATGCCCGTGGAAAACACCGATATTTTCCCTGAAGTTCAGATCAAGGTGTACAATCAAGATTTATGGGGCGGTTATCAGTTTCCTGTGTTTTTCGGTGACCGCACTGAAATATCCAGGAATATCGCAGTTTGGGGACGATTTCAGAATTACCAGTACAAAGATCGCCCGATTACCGATTCGCAAAACTTCTTTGCAACCTACAACAGTTTTTTAGCCTCCGCAAGTTATGTAGAAAGAAAATTTTCGGTTAAAAAAAATATCTTCCAATACAATCTACCAGAAGATATTCCTTACGGAAAATCGTTTGGGATTACGTCGGGTTTAATGAAAAGAAGCACTAAAATAACGCCGTATGCTGGAATTTCTGCAGCCGTGGGAAGTTTTATCAATTGGGGATATTTTACGGTAAAAGCCGAATATGGAAGATTTTTTAATGAAGCCACTGAAAACAGCGATTCCTTTCGATTTGAAGGCGCATACTTTACCAATTTGCACGCTTTGAAATTCGGCAAAGTGAGACATTTCTTTTCTCCAACTTTTGCGTGGGGTAGCGAAATGTACAATTCTACTTACAAAGACCGTATTACCATCTCTAACCAAAACGAATTCCCGACTAATAGCGGTGATTTCATTGGTACAAAAAAATTAATATTGAGATATCAAACCCAATTTTACATTAATAAAACCTGGAAAAACTTCCACTTCAGTCCGTACAGTATTGTCGCTTTAGGTTGGCTTTCGCAAACTAACCAGAAATTATTCTCTGCGAAAACAAATTCCAAATTCGGGATTGGTGTGATCATTAATAATCCGTATTTGGTTTTCAATAACATTAAGGTTTCCTTGGTGTATTATCCGAATGTACCTTTTGATAACAAACCTGCATTTGACTTCAAC
This sequence comes from Kaistella chaponensis, assembly GCF_900156725.1. Taxonomy (GTDB): domain Bacteria; phylum Bacteroidota; class Bacteroidia; order Flavobacteriales; family Weeksellaceae; genus Kaistella; species Kaistella chaponensis. The sequence goes on from NZ_FTOI01000016.1 coordinate 39,384, forward strand.
AGTTATCGCAACGATATGATTCCGATTAATTCATTTGGAACCGACATTCCGCATTTTGTAAATTTTGATCATTAATATTTCAAAGGCTTTTCTTAAGGCATTCTAAAATGAATTTTTTACCTTTACCGAAATTTCGAGCGATAGAAAATAGTACATTTCTGAAAAGTAATTCGAGCAGAATAATCCATGAAATTTCCGAACGAAATCAGATTTAAAATCTTGGAAATTGGTAATTGCTTAGAATATAAAATCCGCTCTGAAAACTATTTTTATCATTTCATTTTGGGAAAATTATCAAAACCCTGAAAAACTCGAAAACATTTTAGGATTATGATTATTAAAAAATTAACCCTTATCAACTTTAAAAATCATTCCGAACGCAGTTTTGATTTTTCACCTCAAATAAACGGTTTCGTCGGAAATAATGGCGTCGGAAAAACCAATATTCTCGATGCGCTTCACTACTTGTCGGTTGCAAAAAGTTTCTTGGGCAATACCGACTTAAATAATATCAGAACCGACGAAGACTTTTTTGTCATCGAAGGAACCATTGATGACGGCGAAAAGCAAAACATCATAAAAGTTCAGCAACCAAAAGAGGCAAAGAAAATCATTAAAAAAAATGATAAATCTTATGATCGAATTGCGGATCACATTGGTTTTCTACCAAGCGTCATGATTTCACCGTATGATTCGAATTTAATTTCAGATTCAGGGGAAAGTCGGCGACGATTTTTGGATGCAATGATTTCACAAACCGATTCTGAATATCTTTTCAACCTCATTCAATATCAAAAAACGGTTCAGCAACGAAATGCACTGCTTAAAAGTTTTGCAAAAAACAGATATTTCGATGCTGATAATTTAGAAATTTACAACCAGCCATTGGTAAAATTCGGCACGAAAATATTTCAGAAAAGACAGCAATTTATACAGTCTATTTTGCCTTTAATTCAGAGTTATTACGAAACGATTTCCAACGCGAAAGAAAAAGTCACGGTGCATTATGAATCTCATTTGCAGGAAGGTTTCGATGAATCGGAACCCGATCAAAAATTGCGGAGTTTACTTGCCGAAAATTTAGAAAAAGACCGAATTTTAACCTACACTTCCAAAGGAATTCACAAAGATGATCTGATCTTTGAAATGAATGGAAATTCATTAAAAAAAATCGGAAGTCAAGGTCAACAAAAATCTTTTTTGATCGCGCTAAAACTTTCTCAGATGAACAGAATTAAAGAACTGACGGGAAAAACGCCCATTCTTTTGCTCGATGATATCTTCGATAAACTGGATGATTCTAGAGTTTCTCAACTGATCGAACTCGTGAATCAGGAACATTTCGGACAAATATTTATCACGGATACCAACAAAGAAAGAACAGAAAATGTGGTAAAAAGGATCAATGAGGAAAGTAAAATCTTCGAACTGTCATGAAAAAAAAGAGAGAATACCAATCTTCCGAACTCGTGAAATCATTTGCAAAATTATACGGTTTTGAAGATAAATTATTGGCTTTTGAAGTAAAGGATTTTCTTCATGAATATTTGAATGATGCCCTTTTTCAGGAAATAGAATCCGTAAATTTGCGCAAGAAAATATTAGAAATAAAAATTAAATCTCCTTTGCTAAAAAATGATTTCAGAATGCGGAAAACATTTTTTCTTAACAAATTTAAGGAACAGTTTCCGGAAGCAGATTTTAGTGATCTTCAGATTTTGTAGCCACTGTACTATCGACCATTTCCTGTGCGCGAATATCTAATGTTTCCGATTTTATTGGCAAGAAAAACCGCAACGGATTCCGCATAAAATACCTGAAAATCTCGCGATAAATTTCTCTTACTTCTCCAAAATTCACCTTTCTCGAACGAAATGCCAAAATCATCGACAACCCAAAACTCACGGCGAAATTAAAAAATCCGATGATAAAAACAGTCGTTATGGTTAAGAAAACAGTGTAATAATCCACATCGAAACCTTTTCCGTAAAATCCTAAAGCTACGTTTCCAGCGGCAAATGTGATGTGTCGGATATCTAAATCTAATCCTAAAAATAAACCAATCGGTCCTGTTATTCCCAGGAAAAAGCCAAACCAAATATTTGATACGATTCCTGGCCAATTTCGGGTGTAATATCCTGAAATGCGTTTTGCTCTTTTTTCCCCAAGAAAATAGTTGAGAAAAGGGTTTTTGGCAATACGTTTAGGGATATGATAAAATACAGAACTGTTCGCGACGTTCCCCGAAATAATCCCGGAAACAAAGAGAAAAAATCCAGCGATACAGGCATGAAAAATCGCTTTTGAATGAAATGGATCTTGATCCTGAAGCAACTTGGTCGCTTTTTCAGCTGCAAAATTTTGTTGAAAAAGAACATCTAACCCATAAATCAGAATGAGAGCTACAGGAAAAGCAAGCCAAACATTTCCCATAAATGCAATAAATTGAGTCCGGAAAACCTTGGAAACCAAATGCGCGAAATCAACATAATTTTTATGCGTATTTTCTCCTTCTGAAAGCACTTTAGCCATCGTCGCAGCGGTCATTGCAGGCTGTTTTGTTGCTAAAGTAAAATTCATCAGAAAAATCATGGTAAAACCCATCGCGTAGTTAAAAGCATACAATATGGCGTGCGAAAAATCACTTCCAGGAAGAGAACCAAAAAATAATTTCAGAACCACAAGACAACCAACGATGATTCCACCACCACTCGCTTTCAAAAACATTTGCAGGTAATCCCGACGACTCGAACTAATGTAATGCGTGCCGGTTTGCGCCGTGTGATTGGTAATGAGATGAGACATCAAAGTCGTGCTGTCTGCAATCAAATCCCGCAGATTAGTCTTGTGAGATTTATACTCTAAAATATTGAAAAACAGCTGTTTGGATTTCACAACCGGTTCTTCATTTTCAACCACAACCATTACGTCCAGAATTTCATACATCCGGTCGAGTTGTTGTCTTATTTTGAGAAGTGATTGGTTAATTTTACCAGAAATTCCGTATTTCGATGCATTTTTGAAAGCCAGATTCACAAAATCTAAACCTTGTTGCAGATAAACCTTGATCTGCTTATAATGCTCATCTTTGGTGGAAAGTGAAAAATCGGGATTGCTTTTATAATTTTCATTCAGAATATCGAGCTCGTTTTGAAGAGCTACCAAAGGATTATCGAACTTTTTATATTCGGGTGCCATATTCACCACTTCAACATCCATTGCGTTTCCGATAACGCGCCATGCTAAAATATTCATTGCGAAAAGCAGTTCCATTTTTACCTGATGATGCGTAATGAAATCATCGATTTCCAACAATTTAAAAAATGCTGATAATTGCTCTTCTTTTAAATTTCTAAAATATTGAAGATCCCGCAAAGGTCTTACCGAAACAGTGTCGACTAAAAACCAAATGGTATTTTCGTTTTCAACTGCAGGTAAAATTTTATTCAGAAGCCTTTTTTTAAATTCCGGGTAAAAAGCATTCTCGGATAGAATATTAGCTTCGGTCAATGATAAGTTAAATTCCTTATCCTTGAAGATGTTATGAATGTAGTAACTGAAATTTTTGGTGATTTCGTGATTAGTCCGCAAAAAACCCAGAATTTCTTCGAAATCATTTTGCCGAAGATTTCGAATTAACTCAGAAAGTGGCTCCAATGATTTCGTCTCGTTTCGGAAACTGAAATATTGTTCCAGCAAAGTTTTAATATCGGTTATTTTTTGACTATAAATTGGCATAATGCAACAAAGATAATTTATTTCAAAGTCACATTATTCATTTGGCGCATAATCCAGTTGTGCTTTTTGTTTAGATATGCTGAAGGATTTTTCGGGTCATATTTTGCTGGATTAGGCAAGATTGCGGCAATCCAGGCTGCTTCAGATTTGGTAAGATCATTCGAATTTTTATTGAAATAATAGTGAGCAGCAGCTTCAACACCGAAAACACCGCGTCCCATTTCAATGGAATTCAAATACCTTTCGAGGATTACTTCTTTTCCCCAAATTAATTCGATGATGAAGGTATAGATGGCTTCAAAACCTTTTCGAATATAACTTCTTCCTTGCCAAAGAAAAATATTTTTTGCGGTTTGCTGCGAGATGGTACTTCCGCCGCGTAATTTTTTTCCTTGTTCATTGTGCGCAATGGCTTTTTGAATGGCTTTGTAATCGAAGCCATTGTGACTAAAAAACGCCTGATCTTCTGATGCGATAACGGCTTTTTTCACGTTAGAACCCATTTCATCGTACGAAATATAATCTCGTTCTAATTTCCCGTATTCTATTAAACCATCGATTTGAGTCAGCGTAATGGGAGGATTAAAAAATTTACCCCAAAAAATAAAAAGGATATTCGCCAAAATAATAATAAAAACAAGTCTTTTAATTTTCTTCCACATGGTTGTTTCGTCTGTGAGTAATCAATATTTAATGGTGCAAAAATAGAAATATAATTTACTTCAAAGCTTTCATGTATGTTAAATTGTACTTCGGAAGCAATTCGGAATGAAAAATTTTGATGTAATCTTTCAATACCAAATCAGCTCTAACCACGCCACTTTCGAAGTAATCATTCGATTTTCGCTCCTCTTTTCCGGTCAGCGTATATAATTCTCCGGTGTTGAAAACATTCATTTTGGCGTAGTTTGGATTGATTTGTAGCAATTCTTTTTTGGTTTGATGGTTTCCGACATTAATCCAATATTGTGCTTGTTGAGATTTTGCAAATACTTCTTCAAAACTCATGGGAACTGCTTTAAAATCAGGATTTCCAGCATTGATGTAACTTGCATTTGCATCCAAAACAAAGGCTGCCAAATTGGATTTTCCACCGGGCAAAAACCATTCATTTCCGTACATTTCGTTCGCCAATACGCTTGGTTTAACGGATGAGCTTTGAGCCAGAATTTTTAGCGAATCATAGGAATTCTTTATTTCGTTAAATCTTACAGTGGCTTCTTTTTGAACCCCTAAAAGTTCGCCGATGACAAGTAAATATTTTGATTTTTCTAAAGGATTTTGCTCTAAATATTCATCCAGAAAAATAATTTCTATGCCGTTTTTCTTTATTAAATCGTAGGTATTATCGAAGCTCGCAATATAATTGGTAAAAATTACATCTGGTTTCAAAGCGATTATTTTTTCTAAATCATACTTCTGTTCATTACCGATGTTTTGAATTTTTCCTTCTTTTAATAATTGATGAATTTTTTTAGAATAAACATATTCCGGGCTCGAAATTCCGATGATCTTATTTTCTAAAGAAAGTTCTGTAAAATACCCTACCAAACTTGCATTGAGCAGCATTATTCTTTTAAAAGGCAGTTTTGAAGTGGGAATTTTATAATTAAATTTTCCAGATTTTAATTTCAAAAAATGGCCATCACTTTTGATTTCAACATTTTGCGATATTTTTTGCCAATCGTTTTGCTCTAATTTGGTTTCTTTTTTACAGGCAAAAAGCAAAAAAATGAGAAAAAATAATAAAAAATAGCGTTTCATTTTTGGGGTGGGATAAAAAATTGTTATATTTGCAGACCGAAAAACGGCTTCGTGGCGCAACTGAATAGCGCACCTGATTACGGCTCAGGAGGTTACTGGTTTGAATCCAGTCGAGGTCACTGAAAACCTAGCAATTTGCTAGGTTTTTTTTATTTCTCCAATAACAGAGAAACCCATTCTTCTCGTTGCAATTTCTTTTGCAAAGTTAAATTTTGAGCCGTACAAACTTCCAAAATATCATCTACATCGAAGAAACACAAACCGGAAAGGAGTAATTGTCCACCAGAATTTAAAACAGAAACATAGGTTGGAATATCTGAAATTAAAATATTTCTGTTGATATTCGCCAAAATAATATCGAAGTTTTCGCCTCCTAAATGTTCTGCTGTTCCCTGCGAAATTTCTAGTTCTACGCTATTTCTCGCCGCATTTTCGATGGAGTTTTCTACCGACCATTCATCGATGTCGATTGCAACGGTTTTTCCGGAACCTTGTTGTTTTGCGAAGATGGCCAAAACTGAAGTTCCACAACCCATGTCTAAAACGGTTTTATTTTCGAAATCTATGTCGAGCATTTGTTGGATCATCAAATATGTTGTGGCGTGATGACCGGTGCCGAAAGACATTTTGGGTTGAATGATGATTTCGTGTGGTAAGTTTTGATTCCCGTGAAATTCTGCACGAATAGAAACTTTATCTTCAACATTTATGGGTGAAAAGTTTTTTTCCCACTCTTCATTCCAGTTGATATTGGGCATTTCTTGAAAGGTATAAGAAATCTGGATTTCTGGATTTTGAAGCAAATGAACTTCTTTGAGTTCTTCTTCTTTGAATGTTTCTTTTTGAATATAAGCCAAAATTCCGTCGTGTTCTTCGGTAAAACTGTCGAAACCGATTTCGATGAGTTCTGCCATCAAAATTTCGTTCCAAGGTTGAAGAGGCTCTATTTTAAAATTAAATTCTAGATAATTATTCATGTAAAAACTTTTTGCAAAAATAGGGTTTTTAAGCGAAAATTGCGACCCGACCTGAGTGGAGCTCTTTTTTATTTTTTTTGGGTGGAAAACCCTTTCAGCGTTCCAAACGCTGAAAGGGTTGCGCGTTGGCAAAAAAATAAAAAAAGCGGGAACGGAGGGCGGTCCCGATTGCTATCGGGATGTGCGCCCAAATAAAAATTAGGATTGATGAAAATGTGAAGGAAATGCTTCTTCAGGTTTTTGGCGGAAAATATTGAGTAAAATCCAGGATTTTAGAAAACCGTAACCATACGAAAACATTTGAATATAGGTAGAAATAATCGCCATTGCAGCGATGCTGATATTTTTGGTTTGAAGCAAAGCATGGAAAAATACGACAAAAGTATAAAGACCATAAAATCCTAAAATAATGCCTTTTTGGAAGAAAAAATATTCTATAAAACCTAAAAGATAACCAATCAAAAAAAATGAAGGAAAAGCAAATGATATTTTGACAAATTTTGGGTGACGCTGATTCAAAATCGGACGAGCGCAACCAAACTGATACACTTGTTTGGAGAATTTCCCGAAATCGACGCGACGTTTGTGATACACTCCGATATTGTCGAAAAATGCTGTGGTGAAAGAGTTTTCCCACAATTTCATGGAAAGATCTGGATCTTCGCCAATGCGCATTTCGGAAAAACCACCCACTTTTTCGAAAGCCGATTTTCTTACGCCCATGTTGAAACTTCGTGGTTGGAATTTGGTGACGGCTGTTTTACTGCCCCGAATTCCGCCTGTTGTAAAAACGGAAGTCATGGAATAGGAAATGGCTTTTTGCATGAGATTGAAACCTTTGTGGGCTTTGTCTGCACCACCAAAAGCGTCACACGGAATTTCGGTAAGATTTTTTTTGATATTTTGAATGTAATCCGTTTCGACAATCACATCGGAATCGACGAAAACGAGCCAGTTCTCCCGATAGTCCCGAAAGTTTTCGGGATCGGGATTCGCTCGTTTTGCACCGTAATTTCGGGATAAACCGGGACCGGAATTGTCTTTTCGAAAGAATTCTATCTTTAAACTTTCCTGGAAAAGTTCTGCAGTTGGACGTAAATTGATCAGCGAACCATCATCGACAATAATCACCTCAAAATCTTTATCGGTTTGATGAGATAAGGAATTGAGGAGTTCGAAAAGTTCGTCTTTTCGGTTGTAGATGGCGATGATGATTGAGATGGTGTTCAATGTGATGATTTGTTGATTTGTCGATGTGATGATTTGATGATTGAAAATCATCTCATTAACACCTCAAAACATTAGCAAATTATTTACCTTCTAATTTATGAATTTTCTTCGTTCCTTCATACATTTCGAATTGAAGGAAACGACATTCTAACTTTCCATTATAAAGTTTGATTCTTCTTGACGGTCTTAAACCGACTTTTTTCATGGCATCTAAATCGGAGGAAATGAGCCAAGCTAAAGTGTTTGGATAAGATTTTTTGAAGGTGTCGCCTATTTTTTTGTAAAATTGGTCATCATTAATTTCAATTCTTTCGTCATAAGGCGGATTGAAAACCATTAATAATGGAAATAAATCTTTCTTCGATTCGAAAAAATCTTGTTCTTTTACTTCGATTATATCTTCCATTTCGGCGGATTCGATATTAATTCTAGACGCATGCAACATGTTGGAATCGATATCATAACCAACAATTTTTCCGGTGAATTCGCGAACACGATTCAGTCGAACTTCTTTGATGGTTTTAAATAATTCTTCGTCATAATTCAACCAGTTCTGAAATCCGAATCTTTTGCGGAAGGTTTGAGCTGGTAAATCCATGGCGATCATGGCTGCTTCGATGAGTAAAGTTCCGGAACCACACATTGGATCGAGGAAATTTCCTTTTCCGTCCCAACCTGCGAGTTGCAACATTCCGGAAGCGAGAACTTCGTTGATGGGCGCTTCACCCTGCTCTTTTCTATACCCTCTTTTAAATAAAGCATCGCCGGAAGAATCCAAAGAAATGGTCACCAATTCTCGATCGATATGAAGATGTAATTTGATCTCAGGTTGTTGCGTATCTACGCTTGGTCTTTTGTTGTATTTGAATTTAAAGAAATCAACGATCGCATCTTTCATTTTTTGAGACATGAATTGCGAATGCGAAAATCGATCCGAATAAATCGTTGTATCAATGGCGAAAGTTTGATCAACTGTCATAATTCCATCCCACGGAAAATCGAAAAGTTTATCATAAAAACGATTGTCGTCCCAAGCTTTGAAAGTAAGAACGGGAACAAGAATCTTCAGTGCAGTTCTTGCCGAATAATTAATTTTATAGAGAAATCCTAGATCTCCTTCGCAATTCACGGCGCGGTTTTTCACTTCTACATTGGTTCCACCGAGTTTTTTGATTTCTTCTGCTAAAATTTCTTCGAGACCGAAAAAAGTTTTGATCTGTATTTTAATATTTTCTGTATCCATAATTCATTATTGGCACACTCTGTTTGGCTTTGGTAAAAACCTCCGATCAAGTTGCTCAGTTATTTCGGCAAATTTAGTTAATTTTGCACAATGGCATGGTTTGAAACTTGGTTTGATACTCCTTATTATCACATTCTTTATAAAGATAGAGATTTTGCAGAAGCAGAAAACTTCATTACTCTATTAATCAACTACTTAAATATTCCTAAAGATTCTAAAATTATAGACTTAGCTTGCGGAAAAGGGCGACATTCTGTTTTTTTGAATCAATTGGGTTATGAAGTTTTGGGTTTAGATTTGTCGAAAGAAAGCATTTCGCACAACAAAAAGTTTGAAAATTCAGGTTTAAAATTTGCGGTTCACGATATGCGAAACGAAATTTATCCACAAATTTCCAGCGAAAAAGCAGATGCAGTTTTTAATCTTTTTACCAGTTTTGGCTATTTTGAAAAGGAAGAAGATGACAAGAAAATTTTTCAATCAATCTCTAATATCTTAAATGATGGTGGTTTTTTTGTTTTAGACTTTCTGAATGCAAAATGGGTAGAAAACACCTTGCTTAAGGAAGAAATAAAAACAAAAGAAGGAATAGAATTTACAATTAAAAAGAAAATTGAAAACCAACACATCATTAAAGACATCAGTTTTACAGATAACGGACAACGTTTTGATTACTTTGAAAAAGTAAAACTCCATACTTTAGACGCAATAAAAAATTATGCGGAGGAATTTGGTTTTGAAAGGGTAAAAATCTTCGGTAATTATCAGCTAAGTGATTTTGATCTGGAAAATTCACCACGCTGCATCAATGTTTTTCGAAAAAGGCAACAAAATTAAGGCGAAAGGATGATTATTTTATTATTAATTTTAAGCGTTCTGATTGGCGTTTTTCTGGGGAAATTTTTTGGAGAACGGGAGAAGTTTGCGAAAAATCTTTTGATCGTAAGTGCAGGATTTTTAATTACCATTTGTTTGAATGAGGTTTTTCCTGAAGTGTATTCTGGGGAACATCACAATATCGGAATTTGGGTAATTGGTGGTGTCTTATTGCAAATGTTGCTCGAAAATTTGACCAAAGGATTTGAACACGGTCATTTCCATCATCATACAGAAGGGAAAAACATCCTTCCTTTGGCTTTAATGGTTGGACTTTTCGTTCATGCATTTTTGGAGGGAATTCCTTTAGCCAATGAAAAGGAGCTGTTGAGTCCCTATCTTACGGGGATTTTGGTTCATAACATTCCTATTTCTTTTATTCTTGGCGCTTTTTTGGTTAAAAACAAATCGTTCTCGGCTTCCTCTTTTTTAATTATTGCACTCTTTGCGCTTGCTTCACCGCTTGGATTGCTGTTGGGAAAATATTTCGATCCTAACTTAAAAGTTTATTTCCTTGCTTTAGTGGGTGGAATTTTCCTTCATATTTCCTCGGTGATTATTTTTGAAAGCAACAAGAATCACAATGTTGACTGGCAGAAAATTGGATTTGTTACGCTCGGAATTTTGCTTGCTATGACAGGTCACCTTTTTCATCAACATTAAAAATTTAGACCTAAAAAAAAAGCCCCGAATTTCTTCGAAGCTTTGATTTAAGAATTTAAACGGGTTTTCAATTTTAAAATTTCCAACCTAACGTAATAAAGAAATTATCTTTTTTATTTTTCACCTTCGATACAATGGATGAATCTGAATTGATGACATATTGATCGGAGAAATAACCAGTATTTTTCGCAAAAGAACCTTGAATGAAAGGACTGCTATATTCTGAAGTTATATTTTGGTACGCTGCATCAATATAAAATGATTTGAAATCATACCCAATTCCGGCACCAATTGTATTTCTTTTACCACCAAATAAGTTGTTATAAGTAGTATTTGCCGCTCCACCATTATCTTGAACGGAACTGATCTGCATGCTATTGAAGGGGTTCGAAGCAAAAGCGTACCCACCTCGTAATCTGAAATCACTGATTCTGTACTCTGCACCTACTTTTATTTCAGAAAGATTCTTGGCGTTGTTTGATATCAATTGATTTAAATCGGTTTCTGCAGGTCCTTCTACTGTATATTTGGCTTTTGTAAGTCCTAATGAATAATCAACATTGATCGCGAAGTTTTTATTTGCGACAAAAGCTGCACTTACTGTAGCTTTCAATGGTGTAGAAAGGTTTCTACTCTCTGAGTAAGTTCCATCGCCGGATGCAGAATTTGCATATTCAGAATAAATCCGTTCAATATTCCACCAAGTTGGAGATTCAAGCGAGGCGCCAACTCTTAATTGATGATTAATTTTACCGATGATTCCGAGTGTTGCAGAAAAACCATTGGATGTTTCTGAAAATGGAGTGTATTGCTTGTTATAAACATCGGTAATGTTTGTTTTATCCGTAAATGCGGCGGTATCATATTGATCTACCGCTGCGCTATGAAAATTCAATCCAGCTCCGACATAGATTCTATTATCGTAATTACCACCAAATCCGACCGACATTTTAGATAGATTTCCGTATCTGTTGTAGGCATGTCCGGCGAAAGAAAGATTGTCTATTACAGCACCAGTATTATCTTCAATATCATATACTATATTGCTATTTCCGGGAGTTTCAGAATAATCTTCAATGGACTGATTAGAATAATTAACTGCAACGTTTACAAATTTCCAAGGAGAAGTCGAATCTAATTGAAAAGCTGCGATTCCGCCGGTGTTTCCTAAATTGGTCTTGTTAACTTTGTAGTCTAAAGTACTTCCACCATAGGAAGTTTTATTGGTATTACTTTCGATAAATAGAGTTCCGGAAAATTCACTCGCTATACTTACGGCGATACCCGCAGGATTTGAATTGAGGACAGAAACATCTCCACCTAAAGCTCCCATCGAGCCGGCCATCGAGTTATATTTTGAAGAACCATTCAGAGATGAATTAGAGTAGACTTCTACCGTGTTTCTAATTGTTGAAACATCTTGAGCATTTGCAAAATATGCAACAGAGATACTCAAAACCAGTAAGGATTTTTTGACCATTTTCTTAAATATTATTAAAATGAATTTTTAACTATTATCTTCTAAATCCACCACCTCCAGAAGATCTTGTGGATCCAGAATTTGAGGAACCACTGTTTCCCGAATTAAATCCACCGCTGGAGTTACCTGATCTGAAACCACCACCATCATTGCTTCTAGTAGGTTGTTGATAGGTTGGAGCATCTTGTCTCGGTGAATTGTTTGGTCTCGGCGAATTGTACGGTTGAGATTGTGTTCTTATTCTAGGATCTGTGCTATTTGGCGTGTTGTATCTAGGATTTTGATTGCCGTTATTTATTCTTGGAGAATTGTTTCTTGGCACATCATTTCTGAAACCGCCTGAATTATTATTGTTATTTCTAATACCTGTATTGGAAGGGTTATTTCTAAAACCTGAATTTTCCGAATTGTTTGATCGTACATTGTTAGAAGAATTTCGTCTATTGTTAAACGAACCATCACTGCCACTTCTTTTATTTATGAAACCTCCATTATAACTGTTGTAATATCCATTACCATAAGGACTGTAACCATAATAAGGATTATAGTAGCCATAATAAGGGCTGTAGTAACCATAGTAAGGATTGTGGTACCCATAAAAAGGACTGTAATACCCATAATATGGATTATAACCCCACGGATCATACATTCCGCCAAAGCCGAAAGATGAACCCCAACCGAAACTCATTCCAAAACCAAAACCTGAATAAAAACCATAAGGATAACCCCAAGAAGAATCATTATAATAGGTGTCTGTACCATTGTAAGTCCCCCAATCAGAAGTGGAATTATCTCTCCAATTTTCATTCCTGTTGTCTGTATTCAAATATTTATTGGTACTGTCAGTTGCTTGATAATCATAATATTCGCCTACTCTATTTCCGCTGTTCATCACAGTTCCTTCCGGTAACGTATCTCTGCTTGGATCGTAATATACTCCATCGGTCTCAGTGTAACCCATTTGACTACCGCAGGACATTAAGAGTAATCCACCCGCAACTGCCAAAAGCCCATTGGATTTCAGCAAATTGACTAAGTTTTTAAAAGTAATTTTTTTCATGATAAGGTGAAAAGTTTAATTTAATTTATATTTGCAATTTATACCAAAAGTATACCAATTAAAACGGATAAATTTTGAGTAAAATTACGCTTTTTAGATTAGATTCAAAGAGCTTCACTAAGTTAAATCAACAGATAAAATAATATATTATAATGGCAAAATTGACCTCGAGAGCAGAAGATTATAGCAAGTGGTATAATGAACTGGTAGTTAAAGCAGATTTGGCAGAAAATTCCGGAGTTCGCGGGTGCATGATCATCAAACCTTACGGTTATGCAATATGGGAAAAAATGCGCGATGAGATGGATAAAAAATTCAAAGAAACGGGTCATGAAAATGCTTACTTCCCCATTTTTATTCCTAAAAGTTTATTTGAAGCCGAAGAAAAAAACGCAGAAGGTTTTGCGAAGGAATGCGCCGTTGTCACCCATTATCGTTTAAAAACAGATCCAAATGATCCCAAAAAATTAATTGTAGATCCAGAGGCAAAATTAGAAGAAGAGCTTATTGTTCGACCAACTTCTGAAGCCATTATTTGGAATACCTACAAAAACTGGGTCCAATCGTACCGAGACCTTCCGATTTTAATTAACCAATGGGCGAATGTAGTGCGTTGGGAAATGAGAACACGGTTATTTTTAAGAACCGCAGAATTTCTGTGGCAAGAAGGCCATACCGCACATGCTACCAAAACTGAAGCAATCGAAGAAACAGAAAAAATGCTAGAAGTTTATGCGGATTTTGCAGAAAATTTCATGGCAATTCCAGTTATTCGTGGTATTAAAACACCATCTGAAAGATTTGCGGGTGCAGATGAAACCTATTGTATTGAAGCTTTAATGCAAGACGGAAAAGCGCTTCAGGCAGGAACTTCGCACTTTTTAGGACAAAATTTCGGAAAAGCTTTTGATGTGAAATTCACTAATAAAGAAGGGAAAATCGAACATGCGTGGGGAACTTCTTGGGGAACCTCTACTCGACTCATTGGCGCTTTAATTATGACTCATTCTGATGATTTGGGATTGGTTTTGCCTCCAAGTTTAGCTCCTATTCAAGTTGTGATTGTTCCTATTTTCAAAGGGGATGAACAATTACAACAGGTCAATGAAGTCGCATTTGAAATTCAAAGAAAATTAAAAGAGAAAGGAATTTCTGTAAAATACGATAACCGAACGGAGAATAAACCTGGTTGGAAATTTGCAGAATATGAACTCAAAGGTGTTCCGATCAGAATTGCAATTGGTGCAAGAGATCTAGAAAACCAAACCGTTGAGATCGCAAGAAGAGATAATTTGACCAAGGAAACCCAACCTTTAGAAAACATCGAAGTTTATATTGAAAATCTTCTTAAAACAATCCAGGAAGATATCTACAAAAAAGCATTAAATTATCGAGAGGAGCACATTACCGAGGTGAATTCTTATGAAGAATTTAAAAAAGTTCTAGAAGAAAAAGGTGGTTTTATTTCTGCACATTGGGACGGAACCGACGAAGAAGAAGAACAAATTAAAAATGAAACAAAAGCCACCATTCGATGTATTCCTTTAGAAAATACATTTGAAGACGGCATCTCATTAATTTCTAAAAAACCCTCTAAACAAAGAGTTATTTTCGCAAAAGCCTATTAATACAAATAATTTAACTTTATTAAAAATTCAATGTTTAAGCTGAATTAAGAATAATTATGCTAAACTTTATAAAAATTTTTATGAATTTGCTATTTGTTCATTAAATTGATTTATATTTGTTTTACTAATTTTAAAATTAAACTATTATGTCTTTAAACATCATCGATCTTATTAAAGGTCAATTAGGACCTGCTCTAGTTTCTCAAGCTGCCACACAGTTAGGAGAAAGTGAATCTGGTATTTCTAAAGCAATTAGCGCATTATTACCTGCAGTTGTTGGTGGTATGGCAAATAATGCTGACAAACCAGGGGTATTAAACGCAATTACTGGAGCCGCTTCTAGTGGAATCCTTGGTAACTTGTTGGGTGGTTCGTCTAATAATTCACTGATTACCACAGTACTTTCTGCTATTTTTGGTGATAAAGTTGGAGGATTGGTTAATGCAATTTCTAGTTTTTCTGGAATTAGCAATTCATCATCCAGTTCTTTATTAAATATGGTAACTGGAGCTACTCTAGGATCCGTAGGAAAATATGCAGCAGATAATAATTTAGGAGCTTCAGGATTAACCTCATTATTAGGGGATCAAAAAGGAATTGTTTCTTCTTTACTTCCTGCAGGTCTTTCAATGGCTACTTTAGGATTAGGAAACTGGTTCGGAAGTGATAAAGTAGATGCAATAAAAGAGAAAGTTTCTGTATCTTCTTTTGATGCGCCGAAAATTGACGTAAACAGAGGTGGAAACACTCACGTAAATGTGAACAAAAATGATGACAATAATGAAGGCGGATCCATTTGGAAATGGTTATTGCCTCTATTATTACTTGGTCTTGCCGCTTGGTTCTTATGGAAACAATGCGATAAAAAACCTGCAACAGAAACCACTACTACAGCAGATTCTACCGCAGTAGTAACTGACTCTACTGTTGCAAATGTTGCCGCAGATTCTACAGCTACAGCTGCTACAGCGACTGCAACAAAGACAGATGCAGAAATCGACTTGAATGGTGTTACCATCAAAGGATACAAAGGTGGAATGGAAGATTCAATGATTTCTTTCTTGAAATCTGGAGGCTACAAAAATGCTGCTGATGACGCTGCTTTAAAAGGTACATGGTACAATTTCGATAAAGTTAACTTTAAAATGGGTTCTTCTACTGAATTAGAAGCTGGTTCACAAGAACAAATGGATAATTTATTAGCCATCTTGAAAGCTTTCCCGGATGCAAAAATTAAAATCGGTGGTTACACTGATAAAGTGGGCAATGAAGCGAGCAATGTGAAACTTTCTCAAGCAAGAGCAGATTATATTAAAAAATGGTTATCTGACAAAGGTGTAGGTGCGCAAGTACTCGATGCTAAAGGATATGGTAGCGAACAAGCTACTGTTGCTGCAACAGCTTCTAACGAAGAAAGAAAAGTTGACAGAAAAATGGCCGTAAGATTTTCGAAATAATCTTCAAAATACTTCAATTAAATCCTGACTTCGGTCGGGATTTTTTTTGTTTAAATTTTGTGCCCTAAATATAATTCCTTAGATTTGTTAGACTAATCTAACATTCAATAATTCTATGACTTCAAAATTCCTCAAGCAGGGTTGGAGAAAGGAAAGATCTTCAAACTCTTTACCTGAGGTTTTCTCCAGTGTCAATGTTCCCAAAGATGCAGGGTTTTGGCGGAAACTCCTGGCTTTTGCCGGTCCTGGTTTAATGGTTGCAGTCGGATATATGGATCCCGGAAACTGGGCAACAGATATTGCAGGAGGCGCCCAATTCGGCTATACTTTGCTTTCGGTTATTTTAATTTCAAATCTTTTTGCGATTATTCTTCAACATTTATCTTTAAAATTAGGAATTGTTGCGGAGAGAGATTTGGCTCAAGCCTGTAAAGATCATTTTAATCCCACGACCAATTTTATATTATGGATTTTTTGCGAAATTGCAATCGCTGCATGTGATTTGGCAGAGGTGATCGGTTCTGCAATTGCCTTAAATTTACTCTTCGGCATTCCACTAACTTGGGGAGTTGCGATTACCATTGTAGATGTGTTTCTAATTCTATTTCTGCAAGCCAAAGGTTTTCGAGTGATTGAAAGTATTGTTGCTGGTCTGATCGTCGTGATTTTCGGGTGTTTTGCTTATGAAATCATCTTGAGTAAACCTGATATCTTTCCCATTTTAGCGGGAATTGTTCCTCAAAAAGAAATCATCACCAATCCAGGCATGTTGTATATTGGGATCGGGATTTTGGGGGCGACCGTAATGCCGCACAACCTGTATTTGCACAGCAGCATTGTACAGACCAGAAATTACGAAAGAACTCCTTCAGGGAAGAAAGAAGCCATCAAATTTGCGACGATTGACAGTAGTGTTGCTTTGTTCCTGGCATTTTTTATCAATGCCGCCATTTTGATCGTTGCCGCAGCTACTTTTCATATGACAGGAAATAAAGATGTTGCTGATATTCATGATGCGCACAAAATGTTAACGCCAATTTTGGGTACCACTTTCGCAAGTATCTTTTTCGCAGTCGCCCTTCTCGCTTCTGGACAGAACTCTACCTTAACGGGAACTTTGGCAGGACAAATCGTAATGGAAGGTTTTCTGAATATTCGTTTGAAACCGTGGTTGAGACGATTGATTACGCGATTAATTGCGGTAATTCCTGCGCTGATTGTTACCATTCTTTACGGGGAAAAAGGAACGACTGATCTGCTGGTTTTGAGTCAGGTTATTCTTTCTATGCAATTGAGTTTCGCTGTCATTCCTTTGGTCATGTTTACTGGATCAAAGCTAAAAATGGGCGAATTTGTGAATAAATTATGGTTGAAAATTTTAGTGTGGGTAATCGCAGGAATTATTCTTATTCTTAATTTACATCTTCTGTTTCAGACTTTTTTCCCTTCCCATTAAAGGCTTTTTACGCACCGGATTATATTTCAACTAAAGACAATGGAGAAATTTTCCTTTTTGCGGCATAAAGTTCAACTTCGATTGCTCATTGATCATAATTAAATATTTCGCGCTAAAGTTCACCACGATTGATTCCCTTTTGATTAAGATAATGTCGGTCGTTCATTCAATTTTAACTTCCGTGAAAACTTTATTGGTAAATTCTACCTCTTTTCTCTGCTAAAATTTCCTGTTATTAGAGCGTGCATAAAGCCATTGTCTGCCGAATTGTCCTAAATTGTTCTTTGGCAAAATCTTTGCGAATTGATGGATATTAAAAAAATAAAATTATGTCAGAAAATCAAGATATACAGGACGATCAATTGCATACTTCTGGGGAAATGAACGAGGGAACTGAAAAGGAAACGGTAGAAAATGTGACAATTGCACCTTCTACGGAAGAACTTTTGGCAGAGGAAAAAGATCGCTACATTCGTCTTTTTGCTGAATTTGAAAACTATAAAAAAAGAACGGCCAAGGAAAAAATGGATTTCTTCCAGTACGCGAATCAGGACATGATGATTTCGATGCTTGGAGTTCTGGATGATTTCGAAAGAGCATTAAAGGAAATGGCTAAAAACGCCAACGAAGCTGATTTGCAGGGCGTAGAACTGATCTATCAAAAATTCAGAAATAAATTGACGGAAAAAGGATTGAAACCAATGGAAGTTAACGCTGGAGAAGATTTCAATGTAGATTTTCATGAAGCGATTACCCAGATTCCAGCACCTTCCGAGGAACTGAAAGGTAAAATTGTAGATGTTATCGAGTCGGGATACGCGTTGAACGACAAAGTGATCCGTTTTGCAAAAGTAGTTACAGGGAAATAAAAATATTAATGATAAAGATAATTGATGAACAGTTAATTATCTTTTATCTTTTATCAATTATAAAGGAAGATGTCAAAAAAAGATTATTACGAAGTTTTAGAAATCTCTAAATCTGCCTCACCTGAGGAAATAAAGAAAGCGTACCGAAAAATGGCGATTAAATTTCACCCGGATAAAAACCCGGGAGATAGCGCCGCAGAAGAAAAATTTAAAGAAGCAGCAGAAGCTTATGAAGTACTGAGCGACGGGAACAAAAGAGCCCGTTATGATCAATATGGTCACGCCGGAATGGGTGGTGCTGCAGGTGGATTTGGCGGTGGCGGTTTCGGTGGCGGAATGAATATGGATGATATTTTCAGCCAGTTCGGAGATATTTTCGGTGGTCATTTCGGTGGCGGTGGAGGATCTCAGCGACAGCAATTGCGTGGTTCTAACCTTCGCGTGCGGATCAAACTGAACTTAGAAGAAATCGTGAACGGAACCACGAAAACCATTAAGGTAAAGAAAATGAAACTGGCTCCTGGAGCTACCTCAAAAACGTGTACGACTTGTCACGGAAGCGGAGTTCAGGTAAAAGTGATGAATACGATGTTCGGACAGATGCAAACGCAGGCGCATTGCTCGACTTGTCAAGGAGTGGGTAAAATTGCGGATAAAATTCCTGCGGGTGCAAATGCACAAGGTTTGATCAAAGAAGACGAAGAAGTAACCATTAATATTCCGGCGGGCGCAAGAGAAGGAATCCAACTCAGTGTTCGTGGGAAAGGAAACGATGCCCCTTTCGGCGGAAATCCCGGAGATTTATTGGTGGTCGTAGAAGAAGAAATTGATGGCACCATCAAACGGGAAGGTGATAATCTTCATCAGGAATTGTATGTTTCTTTTGCAGAAGCTGCTTTGGGAACACAAAAAGAAATCCCAACCGTTGGTGGAAAAGTAAAAATAAAGGTTGATGCGGGAACACAATCGGGTAAAATCCTGAGACTTTCAGGAAAAGGTTTACCGAGCATCGATAGTTACGGAAAAGGCGATATGTTTGTTCACATCAATGTTTGGACGCCACAAACCCTTTCTCCGGCGCAAAAAGATTTCTTTGAAAATCAAATTAAAAACGGTGAGATGATGGCAGAACCATCTGGAAAAGAAAAGACTTTTTTCGATAAAGTTCGGGATTTGTTTAATTAAATGATAAAGAGACTTTTCGAAGTCTCTTTTTTTTATTGGAAGCATGATGATAAATAGTTTTCAAATCTATTTTAGCATTAAATTGGTTACATGAGAAGCATGAAGAAATTAATTTTAAATTATCATTTTTGGGTGATCGGAATTGCGGGAATGATGATCAGTTCCTGTTCTACCAAATTTAAAATAACGGAAGAAAATGGGTCGAAGAAATTATACAACATTAAATATGGCGATCACCAACAGCAGCGCATGGATGTATTTCTTCCCGCAAATACTTCGCCAGAAACGCGGGTCGTAATGATTGTTCACGGCGGTGGTTGGAAATTTGGTCATAAGGAACACATGAAAATGATTCAGGATTTCCTGTTCACCAACAATATTGCGAGCATCAATATCAATTACCGATTATTGAGAAAAAACATCAATTACCTGCATCAGGTGGAAGATATTTCAAAAGCAATTTCCAAAAGCAACGAGATGGCCGAAAGGTGGAACTTGAAACCCAGCAATTACATTCTTTTGGGAGAAAGTGCTGGAGGACATTTATCGCTTCTCTATGGCTACCAAAACCCACAGGAGATTAAGAAACTGATTTCGATGAGCAGTCCCACCGATTTTTATTCTGAAAGCTACCAAAAAAGCAAATATTATAAGCGAACGAAAGGCGTTTTTCAGAAAGTAGTTGGTGAAAAATTTGAACATCAATTAGAAGCATTCAAAAAGGCGAGTCCGATTGCGCACGTCTCAAATATCCCGACTTTAATATTTCAGGGAGATCGGGATTTTCTTGTGAATAAAAATCAGGGATTGGCTTTGGATGCAGTTCTAACTTCAAAAAAAATTCCGCATCAATTGGTTTACATGAAAAATTCTGGTCATGTTCCGAGATTCGTGAAAAGAAAGCGTGATTCTTTTATCTTTCCCAATATTTTGGCTTTTATAAAAAATGATCATCATTAAAGATTTTAAGATCAACCCGAAATACATTGAAAATCATCCCCTTTCATCAAAAAAAACAGCACCTCGAAAAGTGCTGTTTTATATTTAAAAACCAATGGTTTGTATTCTTAATTCTCGTTTTCAGTTGCCGCTTCCTCTTTCTTTTTACCGAAGAAAAATTTAGCGATAATCGGAACTGTGGTAATCAAAACAATGATGATGATAATCACTTCTAGATGAGCTTTAAGGTCGATATCAAATTGGTTTTTAAACAAGGCATCTAAATAATGTCCTGCAAAAATGAGCGAGAACGACCAGAGAAACGCTCCAATAATATTGTCGATGAGAAAACGTTTTTTATCCATTTTAACAATTCCGGCAACAATGGGTGTGAAAGTTCTGACTACTGGTAAAAACCTTGCCATAATTACCGCCAATGCACCGTGTTGTTCAAAAAAATCGTGGGCCTGAAAAAGGTATTTCTTTTTGAAAAGGAAAGTATCTTCTTTTTTATAAAGAGCAGGACCTGCTTTTACGCCAAACCAATAACCGACTTCATTACCGATTACTGCTGCAATAGCAACCGTACTTGCTAAGATGGTTGTATCTAAAAAATCGCTTCCGGTGGAGCCGAAAGTTTCTTTGATAATTTCTACGGCATAAATTCCGGATACGAACAGCAAACTATCTCCTGGTAGAAAAAAACCAACGAATAATCCTGTCTCCGCAAAAATGATGAATAAGATGAGCCAGAAACCGCCCATTTGTATATAAAATTCCGGATTGAGTAAATCCTTCCAACTTTCTAAATTTTCCATAAATAACGATTGACGCAAAAATAGGTTTATTTAAATCCAAAATAAAATAATTTGGAAAGTTTAACAAAAATTTATTTTAAGTTTTTTTGAAGGGTTGAAACTCTCTCATCTTTACCGATATGTTTCCAGCCGGGAGCTTTGAAAATATAGGAAAATTTGGACTTCAAATCGGGAGCGTTTTTTACATCTCTCATCATATTTCTAAATTCATCAAAAACAATATTGAAAACGTTATGAGTTTTGATATCATGTAAAATTCCGTAATCGTGGGTTTTTGAGTTTTCAGATTGATACGTTCCGAAAAGATGATCCCAAATCATTAAAATTCCGCCATAATTTTTATCTAATTCTTCTATTTGCCGGGAATGATGAACCCGATGGTTGGATGGCGAATTGAAAATTTTATCGAACCAACCGAGTTTTCCGATCGCATTGGTATGCGGCCAAAACTGAAAAATTAAATTAAACTGATGCATCATCGCAATCATAATCGGGTGAAAACCTACCAAAATAAAGGGAACATACCAAATATCACGGTATGCGATTTCGAACCAACCTTGTCGCAAAGCCACCGCAAAACTCAGATGTTTCGCCGAATGATGATTCACATGACCCGTCCAAAAGAGCCTGATTTGATGACTTAATCGGTGATGCCAATAAAATCCAAAATCCTGCACAATCAATACTAAAAGCCACAACCACCCATGATTGAGGTGCCATTTTAAAGTAATAAAATCATTGAAATTTTTAATTCCAAAAAAATCGGTGATTCTGAAGTGATTGTAAATCCAAAAGAAATAAGACAACGAAATTGCCTTCATTCCAAAATCTAGAAAAACAGCTCCTAAACCTAGTCCAATGCTGGAAAGTTCGTCTTTGACTAATTTTTTGGTAAAAAGTTTTTGTGGAATTTGATACAGAAAAGTTTCGCCCAAAATCAACAGAATAAATCCCGGAACAAAATACGTCACCGGATCGGTAAAATCTAGTGGACTAAACAATCCGTGGTTGTTGAAAAACTGAGAAAGACGTTCTTTCATAAATATTTACAAATCCAAATCATCATCCGAAACTGCGGTTCCATCTGCCATTAAAAATGCTTTCAAAAACGGCGTGATATCGCCGTTCATGACACCATCAACATCTGAAGTTTCATGTCCGGATCGCACATCTTTTACTAATTTGTAAGGATGCATTACATAATTTCGGATTTGGCTTCCCCACTCTATTTTCATTTTACCGGCTTCAATTTCGTTTCTGGCTTTCATTCTTTCGGCGAGTTCCATTTCATACAAACGGGATTTCAGCAATTGCATGGCTTTTTCTTTATTCTGTAGCTGTGATCTGGATTCAGAATTCTCGATAATAATTCCGGATGGAGCGTGACGAAGACGAACCGCGGTTTCAACCTTATTCACATTTTGTCCTCCTGCACCACTCGAACGCATGGTTTCAAAGGAAATATCGGCAGGATTAATATTGATTTCAATGGTGTCATCAACCAAAGGATAGACGTAAACCGAGACAAAACTCGTGTGGCGTTTTGCATTAGAATCGAATGGAGAAATTCTCACCAAACGATGCACTCCATTTTCACCACGCAAATATCCGAAGGCAAATTCGCCATCTATTTCTAAAGTTACGGTTTTCACACCAGCAACTTCACCTTCCTGAAAATTGAGTTCGCGTAATTTGTAACCTTGTTTTTCTGCCCACATGCTGTACATTCTCATGAGCATTTGTGCCCAATCGCAAGACTCTGTTCCACCTGCTCCCGCGGTAATTTGGAGAACAGCAGAAAGTTCATCGCCTTCATTAGACAACATATTTTTGAACTCTAAATCTTCGATTTTTTGTAAAAGTATCGGGAAAGATTCGTCGAGTTCCTGTTCGGAATCGGGATCTTCTTTTGCAAAATCAATTAAAACTTGAATGTCTTCAAAACGCGCAAAAATTTCTTCATAATCATTGACCCACTTTTTTTTGGAACGAAGTTGCTTCATAAAAATCTCCGCTTCTTTTGGTTGATCCCAAAATTCCGGAGAGAGTGTTTTCTCTTCGTCGTTAGAAACTTCTATTTTTTTCTTTTCAATTTGAAGATATTTGTACAGTTCACTAATTCTGGCTTGAATATCTTTTATCTGGTCGCTGTTGATCATAATGCAAATTTAATGAATTTTTTGCCGACGAATTTCACAGATTTTTATAGATTTTTTTTTACAATACTCCGATAATTTTTGTGATGAACTTTTTATCGATTTGGATAGTGTCGAAATTGACCAAAATACCCAATTTCAAACCTGTAAGTAGAAGATAAGTATGTAATTATTTTTGATGAACCTTAATCGAAAATTGACTTTTTACTCTAAATCCATCATCTTCACCTTCGTACGATGATACATTTTCACAAACATTTACCCACAAACCATGATCAATTTCTTTTCCAACATCAAACATTGATTTTTTTTTTTTTAAACAAGTAATTTCATGAAAATCCACATGAGTACTATTTTTTTCATCTCATTTAGAATCTGTGATATTAAGGAAACTATAATAAATCACCCACCATTTCACCAATTTTTGGCGCTAAAGCAACCCCCATTCCGGAAAGGCGAACTGCTACAATTTGCCGATTAGAAATTTGATTTACAATCGGAGATTTTTCTTTTCCCATTGCCATTATTCCCGACCAACGCTGCGAAATTTCGAATTCTTGGTTTGGCAAAATAACTTCTTTCAAAAAATTTTCTAAATAATTTTGAAGAAATTCTGTCGTTTCTAAAGCCGTAGTTTCTTCGGTTTCAAAATCTTGATTTCTCGCGCCTCCTAAAAGAATTCGATTTCCTAAATTTCGGAAATAAATGTAACCTTCATCATAATGAAATGTTCCTTTCAACTGCAAATTTTCGAGTGGTTCTGTGAGCAGAATTTGACCTCGAACAGGTATTAAATCTACCTCTGAAATTAAATCTTTTGCAAAAGCATTGGTTGCAATCACCAATTTTTGAGTTTCAATCTGGAAAAATTGGGTAATAATCTGAACTTTATTTTCGTCTTCCAAGATTTTCAAAACTTCCGTTCCAAAAAGAAATTCAACTCCCAAACTTTGACTTTTTTCTAAAAGTTTCTGTAATAATTTCCCCGAATGCAAGGAACCTTCGCAAGGATTTTCGACTAAAAACTCCGTCTTTTGAAGTCCAAATTTTGCAATTTGATCTTGATTTAAAAAGAAGGTTTTTTCTAGACCAGTGATTGTTTTTAATTTTTCATTGACTTCATCAATTTGTTGCAAAGCTTTATTATCATTTAGAATTTCAAAACCGCTGCACCTCTCGAAATCGATTTCTTCGGCTTTAAAATAATGCTGAATTTTATTTAAACCTTCAAAACGCATCTTTACCAACTCCAACGTTTTCGGCCATCCCATTTTCTCTGAATCCGAAATAATTTCCGTCAAACTCCCGAAACAGGCAAAACCTGCATTTCTGGTCGAAGCTCCCATTGGAATCGAGCTTCTTTCAATGATCAATACTGATTTTTCCGGAAACTTTTCTTTTAAAGAAATTGCAGACCATAAACCTGTAAAACCAGCACCAATAATGATAATATCGCGATTTCTATAAAAAGTTTCTAATTCCCAAACACTTGGATTCATAAGGGTTTCATTTTATATTAAGGGAGCTTAAAAATAAACAAAAAAATCCGTCTCATGATTACACGAGACGGATTTTGAATCAACTTCAATGAAAGTTAATTATTGATAAATTTGTTGGTAATATTCATCTGCCATTCGATCAGAATTGAAAGCTAATTTTACATCATCCATTGCATTTTGCTGAACTTTTCTCCATTCATCTGGACGATCATAATACATAGGAAGAATTTCGTTTTCTAAAACTTGATAAAGATTTTCTAAATCGAAATTATTTTGGTCGTAAACACTTGTATTGTCATAATCAGCTTGTGGCGTCACAAAACCGTTGATTCCGTTTTTAGCAAACTCCGGAATCCAACCATCATCCGTTGAAAGATTCACAGAACCGCACATTGCAGCGGTCATTCCTGAAGTTCCTGAAGCTTCTCTCGGTACTCTTGGATTATTTAACCATAAATCAGAACCTTGTTTCAATGATTTACTTAATGACAATTCATAACCTGTAAGAACTGCCATGTTTTTGTAATATTTGCTTTCTTCTACCAAAGTATTGAAGGTAGAAATGGCTGAATAATCCATCGGGTAAGGTTTTCCTGCCCAAATAATTTGTACGGGATATTTCGGATTGTTCAATAATTTTTCAAACCTTACTTTATCGTGCAATAATAAATCTGCTCTTTTGTAGCCTGCAAATCTTCTTGCCCAAACAATGGTAAAAATATTTGGGTTGAAAAGGTTTCCGGTTTGATCAGCGACAATTCTAAACATTCTTTTTTTCAAATGCTTTTTTCTAAAGTCGAAAAGGACTGCATCATTATCATCTTTGGCATCATACAAAGGTCGATCTGCCCAATATTTAAAATCCTGTGCATTGGTAATGGCTTTAATTTCACAAATTCCGGGATATTTGCTCCACATTTTACGGGAAACTACACCATGAAGTTGGGAAACACCATTGGCAACTCTTGCCATTCTGAGTGCACAAAGTGAATGATTGAACCGGTCGTCTTCTACTCCTTCAATTTTTTTTACTTCATTTAAACTCAAACCAGAGAAATAAGACATATCGTGACACAAATTAATATTGTGCTTTTCATTTCCTGCTTCTTCCGGAGTATGGGTTGTAAAGACTAATTTCTCTTTCACTTTCGCCAAATCGCCGCCGAATTTTTTAAGTAAATAAAATGCAGCCGGTAATCCGTGTGCTTCATTTAAATGATAAACATCGCGCTCGAAATTCATCACATCTAATAATTTTGCGCCGCCTTTTCCGAGCAGAATATACTGTGCGATTTTGGTAGATTCGTTGGCGTCGTATAAACGGTGACAGATTGTTTTTGAAATATGATCATTTTCCGGCACATCTGTAGAAAGAAAAAACATCGGTGCAGTATGGAAAGTTTCAGGATTCAGGTAATAAACCTTTACCCAAACTGGTGCTGAATGAATTTCGATCTGAAATTTAATTCCGGTATCTTCTAAAAAAGAATACATTTTTTTCGTCCAAGTTGGCTGCAAAGTTTGATCGTGATTTCTGGCTTGATCGTAATAACCAAATTTCCACAAAATACCGATTCCTACTAAATTCTGTTTTAGGTTGTAAGCACTTCTCATGTGAGAACCTGCTAAAAATCCTAAACCACCAGAATAAATTTTCAAGGCTTGATCGATGGCAAATTCCATTGAAAAATAGGCGACTTTTTGACTATATTTAGGGTTGATGCTGAATGGCATCGCAAAGTTTTTAAAATCCATTTTAGGCTGTTGTTAAAATTAAGATGCAAAGGTAAATATTTTATAGCCTGTAGAAAATTATTCATGTTAATTTTCATAAAACTTAATTCTTATCATATTTTCTGCAGTATTCTAGGAATAATATCATCATCATTCCAAAGCAAAATGCCAATTTTAATGACCACTACAGAAATGAAAATAAGAACGATCATTCAATTTAAATATGTTATAAAAAAGACCATTAAAAAAAGTAACAAAATGGGTTGAGAAAATTAAGATAACAAGTTGTTAAAAATTTTCCACAGAAAAAAAGAAGGATAAACAGCAATTCGGAATCAATAAAGCCAACTCGAAAGTGGAAAGCTTCAAAAAATTAGATTTTTACTTTACCACAAAAGATTTTCACGAGCAGGAAGAATTCGATTTAGAACGACTTCTATGATTTTCTTGTAAAACCTAAAAAAGGGCATCACTATGGAGTTCGATGTTGTTTTAAATACGAACAAAAACAAATTTTAAAACAAAATATTTAGCAAAATAAATCGTACAATTTATTTTTGGAAGAGATCATTGAGATAGAATCGAAATTAAAAACTTGATGTATTGTAATCTCACCCATCTTAGGCACACTCAAAAGTAGAGTTTTTTGTTAATAATTTATTGTTGTCATTGTTAAAATTTTGTTGGAATGTGGGAAAC
>NZ_FTOI01000017.1 GCF_900156725.1 Kaistella chaponensis
GCATTTTAAGCTGAAATCAGTCTTTGTTTTTGAAAAAATATTATTGGCTGCTTAATAATAAGGCGTCCTTAAAAGGCTTGTTTTACCTTGCAGCGTTGTAAAAATATGGCTTAAAGAGGGAGGATGTGAGTTTTTTCACAGCCTGACGTTTTGCGGCTTTGCGATGGTGCGGCTTAATATGCCAAATCTTTCTATTATTAACTAAACTTCAGAACATCTAAAATCTTTAAACTTGCGAAAATCCCGCACTATTGCAAAACCGCTGTTAGCAGAAGTTTTTTAATTCACGATAATTGACGTTGTTATTTGTGTATTTTTCTTTATGTCTATTTCTGGATGTGTTGTACTTATCCATACATAATTATTATTTTGTAATTTGAATGCTTCAAAATAATATTTTTGATTTATGTCACTTGAAATATAAGACGATAAGTCGAAATTTGCTAATCCATTTGCGTCGGAGATAACCTGTTTTTCAATTGTTGGTAAGTTACTCGAATTTGTCACTTTTGTTTTAAACATCATAACTATGATTCCTGGCTGCTTTTGGTTTTGTGAATTAACAACATTCATCTTTACACTTGTTTGTGTAGTTTGTGTAGTTGATGTTGTTGTTGAATCTGTAGAACTCTCGTCGGTTCTACTACAGTTAATTAAGGTCAATGCAAATAGTGCTAGTAGTAAAATTTTTTTCATTTTTATTATTTGTTAGTTTTTGTTACTTGATCAAATTTTAGTTCAATTTTTTTGTTTTTACCGTATTCAACGATTAGTATATTCGAATTAATTCCTATTATTTTTCCATCAGTAATTTCTCCTTTTCTCTTAAATACTACCGAATCTCCTATTTCTAGCTTAATATCTGCATTTGCTGAAGTGCTAACATTTACCATCGTATTTTGAATCCCCCAGACATCTCCAATAACTTTGATTTTTTTTCCATTGCTTTTCACAAAAATTTTACCATTTCTGATAAATTCGCCTTCATATTTTTTAGTAAGGTTATCAATTGCTTGTTCTAAAGCATCAGAATCAGAATCTGCAGTTTCTTCAACTTCTCTATTAAGTAAAACATACCTTTTACTGTCGTCGAGATTTCGATTGCTGATAGAAGTTAAATCGCCAATTCTTACCCAAGAACCGCAAGATGTTAATGTTACACATGTAAGTGCAATTAGAATTAATTTGTTGTTTTTCATTTATTTATATTAATTGTTTTGAATGTTTTATGTGCTTTTTTTAAATTTCTGCTAACTCTCAAATATACGCAAGTTTATCATTTCACAAAATTATTTCTTATCCTTGTTTATCAGCTTTTACCTACGTTCTTACATTGCCTCTTTAGAGAATATTCAAAATGCGCAACTTAAAATATCTAAAATACGCAACTTAAATTTTTAAAAAACATTCTCGTATTTGAAGTACAAACTTGGCGTGGTATTTCTAGCACAGATAAGCATTTAGTTCAAAATCACATCATTCTTGCAGTAAAGTTCTTATCTTATGCAGTAAAGTTCCGATCTCATGCAGTAAAGTTCCGATCTTATGCAAATTTCTTTAGCGCCGCATTCGAAGTGGAGATATTGAAGTACTAATGGCTCAAAACTCAGAAGATTTTGAGAACGCGTGCTTCTTTGGAAAAAAAATTCTAAATAATTGGCAAGAACAAACTGCCTGAAATAATAGCCCCGATCGTACTGGAAATCCTTTTTTGCCAGACTTCAGGCTGGTAAAAAAGATTGTAGGGAAGAGCGGGACGGGTCTTTGAAAAGAAAACGGGTGTTGAAGCTCCTTATAAAAAAAGCCACTTCAGTTGATGAAATGGCTTTTTGCTTTTGATATCTTTTTGAACTTAAATTCTTTCAATATCGGCTCCAATGGCTTTTAATCTGCCGTCGATGTTTTCGTAACCGCGGTCAATTTGCTCAATGTTGTGAATCGTAGAAGTGCCTTCCGCCGAAAGTGCGGCAATTAACAGTGCATTTCCGGCGCGGATATCTGGCGAAATCATGGTGGTTCCACGCAAAGGATATTCGTGATTCAGACCTACAACGGTGGCTCTATGCGGATCGCACAAAATAATCTGAGCACCCATATCGATGAGTTTATCCACGAAAAAGAGGCGCGATTCAAACATTTTCTGATGAATGAGTACCGTTCCTTTTGCCTGTGTTGCGACCACCAAAATAATGGAAAGAAGATCGGGTGTAAATCCTGGCCAAGGTGCATCGGAAACCGTCAGGATCGATCCGTCGATAAATTTCTGAATCTTATAATTGTCCTGCGCGGGAATATAAATATCGTCCCCTTTTTGCTCGAGTTGAATCCCTAGTTTTCTAAAGGTATTTGGGATTACGCCGAGTTGACTCCAGTTTACATTTTTGATGGTAATTTCAGATTTGGTCATGGCAGCAAGACCTATCCAAGAGCCGATTTCTACCATATCTGGAAGCATGGTATGTTCTGTACCGTGAAGGCTAGAAACTCCTTCAATCGTTAATAAATTAGAACCAATACCGGAAATATTGGCGCCCATTCTGTTGAGCATTTTGCATAATTGCTGCAAATAAGGTTCGCAAGCGGCGTTGTAAATACGGGTTTTTCCGTTTGCTAAAACTGCAGCCATGACGACATTTGCAGTTCCTGTTACCGACGCTTCTTCTAATAAAATGAATTTTCCGTGCAGTTCTTTGGCTTTTAAGGTGTAGAAAAATTCTTTTTCGTCGTAATGAAACTCGGCTCCCAATTCTACCAATCCTTGAAAGTGAGTATCTAACCTTCTTCTGCCGATTTTATCGCCTCCCGGAGTGGGCATGTACGCTTCGCCATATCTCGCGAGAATGGGTCCAAGCAGCATGATAGAACCGCGAAGTTTTGCCCCATCTTGTTTGAAATCTTCCGATTTCATGTAATCAAAATTTACAGCACCTGCCTTGAAGGAATAATCACCATTACTGTTTTTGGTAATCTTCACGCCAAAATCTCCCAAAATTTCGATGAGTCGATTGACGTCATGAATGTCGGGAATATTTTTCACACGCACTTCTTCATCGGTCAACAACACGGCACACAAAATTTGCAATGCTTCATTTTTTGCACCTTGTGGCGTAATTTCGCCTTGTAATTTTTTTCCGCCTTTAATTAGAAAAGATCCGCTCATTCTTAGTTTCGATTTTTATTGTTTTGAAAATTTCTTCTCTTGTTCTGGTTGTTTTGGTTTTGCTGATTTCTGCCGGTATTTTTATTATTGCGGTTGGTTGCGTAATAAATTTTACTTTTTTCGAGGGAATCGAGAACGGTTAAATCGAGGCGGTTTTGGGAAAGGTCTTTTAAATGGCGAAAAATCACTTCATCTTGTACATGTTCTTTGTTATAAACATTGTAAGATTTTTTCATATTGTTCGCAATCACCTGAATCAATGCATCTTTTTCGTCTCCTGGTTCAAGTTTAATCGCCATTTCGATGAGCTGTAAAATACTTTTGCCGTAAAATTTAAAATCACCTTGCAGTTTTGGGTAATCCATTTTTTTGGGTTTTTCCTGCAATTCTTCCATTGTAGGAAAGGGATACGGTGAATCCACATCTAAATCGTGACTTGCCAAAATATAAAGATGATCCCAAAGTTTGTGTTTATAATTTTCTTCATCGCGAAGTTGAGGGTTTCTTTGACCCATAAAATCCACAATCGCAATTGCCATTTCGTTTCGTTCTTCCTTAGTAGCGAGCTCTTTGCAACGTTCGACCAGTTGCTGTATAATTCTGCCATATTCTGGCATATTTAAATGTGTTCTTTCGGTATTGTATTCCATAATTGCAAATATAAGAATTTGTTTCAGGTTTAAAGTTCAGGATTTTTCTATTTTTTGGGGTGTGAAGCATCTCTTCGGCTGCCTTTTTTCGGTGCGTTTTTTCTTTTCACAGAAAGGGTTTCGAAGCTTTCGACAACAATCAATAAAACTTTCTCTGAATGATTCACTCCTGATTGCGACCGATTTTCTGCGGCGACTTTACGCCAATTTCGGTGTTGATGATGTGGTCATCTTCTAGCAAAAATGAGTTTCCTTACAAAAACAGATTGCTGTATACTTGTGAAGATTTCGGGCAAAATAAAGATGAAAACAAGCCAATTTCTATTCAATTTTCCTT
The DNA here is from genome assembly GCF_900156725.1 of Kaistella chaponensis. Lineage (GTDB taxonomy): Bacteria > Bacteroidota > Bacteroidia > Flavobacteriales > Weeksellaceae > Kaistella > Kaistella chaponensis. Next base: position 4,148 of record NZ_FTOI01000017.1, read on the forward strand.
TAAAAATAGTGTTCTTGAGCAGAAAATTATTGCACAAACTTTGCCCGTTCTTTTTCGTTTGGGAGAAAACATTTCTGTGAGGCGAGTTTGGTTCTGTTTTTAGCAATTTGATCGTAAACAAAATCGGACAGCAAGACCGGGAAAAAATTGAAGTTTCCAATGATTGCAAATTTACCGCCTAAAATTCGAGCAATTTTCAGCGCTGCCTGCAATTTTTTCAGATAAAACACATTCGGTTTCCATAGATATAAGGTGCTGAAAATTTTGTTTTCTAAACCTCTTTCATTAAGAAATTTTTGTCCGAATTCAGATTGTAAAGAGGCAAATAAAAATTGATCTTTTCCATCATTTTTCAAAATCCACTGAACCCAATGATTGCAAAAACCGCAGTCACCATCGTAAAAAACATAAAATTTGGTAGAATCAACCATTGTGTTTTGCGCTAAAATTCTTTAATTTAAAGGGGAAAAATTGGACCCTTTATTTTTAGATGTTCTATTTTTTCACTTCATCCGGAAGTTGATGTTCCCGACGAATATCACTTTCAACCAATTTAAGATATTGAATGACCTCTTGTTTTTGAGCTTCTGAAAATTTCGCTTCTGAATGGGCAATAATATAGGAATCTAAAGGCATTTCACCTTTCTCAATCTGTTCTATCGCTTCTGCCAATTTATGCGCTTGTCTTTTCGGTTCATAGGTTGCGAAAGTAGAAAAATTAAGTTCCTTTCTACCCTCTTCAATATGATCTTGCAAAAACCACGCAATAGGTTGCACATTCGAATACCACAAATATTTTGTTTCATTGCTGTGACAATCATAACACCCATTTCTAATTAAATTAGCCGTACTTTCTGGCGCATTTTTAATGGTCAAAAAATCCATTTGAGGAGTGGGTGCAGGATTATTTTTGTCGATCGGGAAAAACTGGATCAGAATAAAAGCAACCAAAAGAATAACACTAATTTTTTTCATGGAGCGTAATTTAATCAGGTGAATTTACTACTAATTTTTGACATATTCACGCTTCTCAATCCCTAGAAATCGGAGCGTCGGCTGAAAGTTAAAAAAACTTTTCCCCTTCCAATATAACAAAAGAGTCTATCAAATCTTTTTAAGTTATAGATTTTATAAATCATAAACCATTTTATAATTGATAAAAACAGCGTACTTTTGCACCATCAATTTTTAAACATTATAATATGTCACTAGTAGGAAAAAAATTCCCCAATATTCAAATCGACGCGATGAGCGAAATGGGAGATGATTTGAAAATCAACATTTTTGAAGAAGCCACTCAAAACGAACAGAAAGTACTTTTATTCTGGTATCCAAAGGATTTCACCTTTGTTTGTCCAACAGAACTTCATGCTTTTCAGGAAGCTTTAGGTGAATTCGAAAAAAGAAATACGAAAGTAATCGGCGCTTCTTGCGACACGAATGAGGTTCATTTTGCGTGGTTAAATACTCCAAAAGAAAATGGCGGAATCGAAGGTGTGACGTATCCAATTCTTGCAGATACTCACAGACAATTGGCAAATATCCTCGGAATTGTAGATCAAGATTTCGAGTATGATGACGAAGGAAATGAAATTTTCACCGGTTCTAATGTAACTTATAGAGCAACTTATTTAATTGACGAGACTGGAAAAATCTTCCACGAAGCCGTAAATGATATGCCTTTAGGAAGAAATGTAAAAGAATTCTTAAGATTGATCGATGCGTACACGCACGTTCAGAAACATGGTGAAGTTTGCCCGGCAAATTGGGAAGAAGGGAAAGATGCAATGAAAGCAGACCGAAAATCGACTGCCGAATATTTGGCAACTCATAATAATTAATTTAACAATGTAGCAATTTATCAATGTAAAAATGTAACAATTTTAAGTATTTTAAATACTAGATTGATTCATTGATAAATTGTTTCATTATTAATTTTTTAATTAAAAATTTAATTTATGTACACAGAATTAGCAGAAGATACTTTGCAGCAAATTGTTGCAGATCATGATAAAGTAGTGGTTCAATACGGTGCAACATGGTGCGGAAATTGTCGGATTATGAAGCCAAAATTCAAAAAGTTAGCGGCGGAGAATGACGAAATTCCTTTTCTATATGTTGATGCGGAAAAATTACCAGAAAGTAGAAAATTAGCGAAAGTGGATAATTTACCAACGTTTGCAATTTTCAAAAACGGCGAATTGGTGAATCAAGTTCAGTCGAATCAGGCTGAAAGTCTAATTAATTTATTTAATGAATTAAACTAATGAAATTACCCGTAATCAGACAATTTTATCAAACTCAAACGGTTGAAAATCTGGAAAAAACGTTGGAAGTTTTAGAAGCTTTTTCAGAATTCAGAGGAACCACCGAAGAAGACTTAAATGTAGCAGGTGAATTGATCACCAATATTTGTGGTGCGCTGGAAGTTCATGCAAATGTAGCGGCCGGAATGCCAGAAAAAGATGCCCTAAACACTTTTGCACAAAAAGTTTTAGGCTCCATCGACCGATAAGATCTACAATTAGATAAAAAAAGGCGGGAAAATTTTCCCGCCTTTTTTTGTTATTAATCATCATGACCATTTCGCCCTTCGTTTCTGGATTTAAATTTCTTTTTATTTCCCTTATCGTTTTTGCTTTCATCCTTGCGATCGTCGTCTTTTTTATAGTTTCTGGCTCCATCGTTGATTGATCGGTTCGCATTGTTTTCCCAATTGCTGTTTCGTTTTTTAACCTGTCCCGTTGCATAATCTTTAGCATTTCCGCCGTATATTTTTTTTGCTTGTCCCGGCGGAAGTCTTTTTTGATTGGAATTAGGATAATAAACCTGATTATTGTTGCCGTTTCTTCCTAAAATTCCGGGTTGTCCACTCACCTCGCCTGTTCTGATGATTCTACCATTTTGGTAAACGTTTCCGTTGCGGTCGCGGTAAATATCATTTTGACCATAAACCGTTCCGTCTGGAGTTCTATAAACACCATTATTGGAGGGGAAATTGTTTGGCGAGCTATTCCCGTAAACATCATTTGCTGTACCACATGAAGACAGTACAAAAGCAAAACCCGAAAGTGCAATTATTTTAAGTAAATTTTTCATTTTATTAAATTTTAAAGGTTATTGCCTATGTTTCCATTTTGATGCCAAACTCTAAAATAAAAAAAAAAGAACATTACAGAACTACCTATTCAATACCGATATTTTATTGATTTTTAGGCATCAACAAGTATTTTCCCGAATACAGTTACCATAGTTTTATCCAGAATACCAATATCAGTATATTTTATGATTTTGGTAATCATAATAGAATATTATTTAATGGTTCATGAAAATGTTGATAAAAGTTTACTTCAAACTTTCCGCTACTTTCAAAGCACATTTTTCACCATCGATGGCTGCAGAAATAATTCCACCTGCATAACCTGCACCTTCACCACAAGGATATAACCCTTTAATTTGAAGATGTTCCAAAGAAAAATCATCTCTCGGAATTCTCACTGGAGATGAAGTTCTACTTTCTGGTGCATGTAAAATTGCATCATTCGTCAGATAACCTTTCATTGATTTTTCAAACTGTAGAAAACCTTCGCGCATGATTTGCGTTAAAAATCCAGGGAAAACCTGCCCCATTTCAATCGAAGTTGTTCCGGGAACATAAGAGGTTTTTGGAATATTTGTGGAGATTTTATTTTGAGTAAAATCTACCATTCTTTGCGCCGGAACTTTCTGTGTTTCTCCAGCTAATTGCCAAGCTTTTTGCTCAATCGCTTTCTGAAACTCCATTCCAGCTAAAGGTCCGTATTGTTGGTAAGGTTTGAAATCTTCTAATTTTAATTCAACTACAATTCCAGAATTTGCGGTAGCTTGATCTCTTTTGGAAGGCGACCAACCATTCGTCACCACTTCACCCGGACTGGTTGCACATGGCGCAATAACTCCACCTGGACACATACAAAATGAATAAATTCCACGTCCGTTGACTTGTTTCACCATAGAATACGGTGCAGGTGGTAAAAACTCACCGCGATAATCGCACGAGTACTGAATTTTATCAATTAAAGATTGCGGATGTTCCGCGCGAACTCCTAAAGCAAAAGGTTTCGCTTCGATGAGAATATTTTTTTTATACAATAATTCGAAAATATCCCGTGCGGAATGTCCCGTTGCTAAAATCACTTTCTGCGCAGTTATAATAGTTCCATTTTGAAGAACCACGCCTTCAATTTGATTATTTTTAAGGACAAAATCAGTGACACGCGTTCCAAATAAAACGATGCCGCCACAAGCGATAATTTTTTCGCGGATATCCTGAATAATTTGGGGCAATTTATTGGTTCCAATGTGTGGATGCGCTTCAACCATAATATCTGGAGTGGCGCCAAAACCCACAAAAAGTTCTAAAATCCGGTCGATGTCGCCACGTTTTTTGGAACGCGTATATAATTTTCCGTCGGAATAAGTTCCTGCTCCACCTTCACCAAAACAATAATTAGAATCTTCGTTGACAATTCCATCAACATTGATGGCTTTCAAATCCCGACGACGACCACGAACTTCTTTTCCACGTTCTAAAACGATAGGTTTTAAACCCAATTCGATTAATTGCAATGCTGCAAATAATCCTGCAGGACCCGCTCCAACAACGATGACTTCTTGTTTGTTTTCAACATTGGGATAATCAGGCAGTTCAATTTTTGAATCGGTGTACTCTTCGCCAACTAAAAAAGCCTTCCCTTTAAGATTGATCTTAATGGATTTTTGTCGCGCATCAATGGAACGTTTTAAAACAACTACTTTCTGGATATCTGAAGCACCTATTTTACAAAACTGCGCAACTTTTTTAACGAGCAAATCTTCATTTGCAGCGGCTTCTGGCGATACTTGAAACTGAAATTCTTTTGGCATGGCGCAAAAATAAGGGAAATAATAGAAAAATTCTGTAAAGATTGTTCCGTTTTTAGGTTCAGGACTAAGATTTTCCCGGTTTTTAAGCAGAAATTCGTCGCTGAAGACCGGGATTTCGGGGTTCAAAACCGAGTACTTGCGGTTCAGAACCGGGAGTTTTCGGTTCAGAACCGGGAGTTCGGGGTTCAGGACCGGGAATTTGCGGTTCAGGACCGGGAGTTCGGGGTTCAGAACCGGGAATTTGTGGTTCAGGACCGGGAGTTCGGGGTTCAGAACCGGGAATTTGCGGTTCAGGACCGGGAACTTGCGGTTCAGGACCGGGAGTTCGTAGTTTTGCACCCCAATTTATAGGTTCGAAACGTCGTCAATGCAGCAATTAATGTCATCATCGCAATTTCAGATTTAATTAGCAGAAATTCCCACAATTTTGCTTCGTCTTTCCAACAAAATAATGTCCCGCCAAACTCCATTCATCTGTCCCAGTTTCTCCCGTCTCCCAACTTCCCGGAAACCTAATTTTTTGTGAATTATGATACTGGGTTCATTTTCCGGAAAAATACCGGATTGCAAGGTCCAGAATTGATGCTCTTCACTGTCTAAAACTAATTTTTTCAGAAGCATAGAACCGAAACCTTTTCCCTGTGCAGCATTTTTCATGTAGATGCTTATTTCTGCAACGCCTTTGAAACAATCCCGGTTACTGACAGGTTGCAACGCTGCCCAGCCAAGAATTTCATGATCCTCCGTTTCCAAAACAAACCGACAAACATTGAAAAATTTCTGGTCCCAAACTTCCCAACTTGGCGCACTTTGATCAAAGGTTGCATTTCCACCTGCGATTCCTTCTTCAAAAATTTCTATAACTTTTTCGCCGTCTTCCGGCTGCATTGGTCGAATTTGGTAATTCATTGGATTCTAATTAAATGCTTAATATTTATGGCTCTTTCGCGGATATTTTCTTTTGTGTCTGGAAAAATTTGTCCTGGACTTTTCTTTATCCATAGAGATCACACTGATGTTCCCATCAACTTCCAGAACTGCTAATCTCACTTCTTCTATTTTTTCTACGCCGTGTTCCCGAACGGCTTCTTCCAATTCATCGAAACTTACTTCCTGCTCTTTCATTTTAATATTATCCACGATGCCGTCTTTAATTAAGATCACCGGATCAGATTCTACTAATGATTTGATTTTTGGATTTTTAAAGATAATTTTTTTTACGATAAAATTTGCACCAAACAAAACCAATGCTGCAACCAAACCGCCTTCCAAACTCACATTAGATCCAACCATAGCATTTTGCACCGCATTTGAAATAAGCAAAAGCAGCACAATATCTCCTGCGTTAAGTTGTGATAATTGGTTTTTTCCAAAAACGCGAATCGCCGCAAACATGAAAAAATAAACTGCCAGACTGCGTAAAGCGACATCAAGAAAAGGATTCATTTCTTATTTTTTAATAGTCAAAATTAACCATTCTGCTCTATTTCTTTGTTTTTATTAGGAAGAATGTTTTTGGCTGAAATTTTAGAAACTACTTTTTTGCCTGTTTTTTCTTCTATTTCTTTTCGAGTATTTCCTGCGATAGTTCCGCCTTGTTTGGCAATGATTTTATTTTCCTGAAAATTTTTTGGTTTCTTTTCTTTACTAATTTCTGTGGTAGCAGCTTCTGCAAGCATATTGAGAACCAACTCAAGATTGGTCATATTATCTCGAAGATTTTCTTTCTTTAGATCTTTGAATTTTTTATAATCTTTCACCGAAAATCCGCTCCAAGCTTTGGAAATTTCATCAGTCAAAATAGCATATTCCTGTCCTTTTTTTACACCACGATTGTCCCATTCATCTGTAAGTTCTTTTCTTACTTCAATGCTTTTCAGACGTTGATTGATCCATTCATTGCTGTAACCTTTTTTCTGATATGTTTCCATTAAACGTTCTATACCAATTTCTGGATCTTCTATTTCGTCTATTCTTTCTCTGGCAACTTTGGCAATCCAAAGTTTAAAAGGTTCTGCTTTTGGAGACGGGATAGATTGAATTAATCGGAAAAGTTGTTCAGTATCTGCAACATCAGTTAATCTCATTTTTCCATCGGCTGCAAGCATTTTCAAACCGTGAAGATTTGTCACGGTTTCATTTCCTTCTTCTTTTAATCTTTGTTTAAATTTCCTCCAATAGGACTGTACATCAACACTTTCTGTGAGAATACCAATTACATCAACTACAGAAAAATACCACTTTTCTTCGGTATCATTCCAGGAAGTTCTTACTTTTTTGTCTTCAAAAACTTTTAATGCAACTTTTTCAGTCATGATGATGTTTTTTTGATTACCGTTTATTTTTAATACTCAAAATTAACCATTCTACTTCATTTTTGGTGCGCGTTTCTTTGCAGATCATTCCTGATTTTTCTAAAATTTTTTAGGAAACTTAAATATTAGAACCCTTAATTATTCTTTGTGTTTCTATTTCTTCAAGAATAAATTTGGTTTCTTCCTCTGAAATATATTTGTTTTCATAAAGCCATTGAATCCTAAATTTTTGCGTATCTAATGGTAATAAATCATCAATTTTATAATATTGTTTTACTAAAAAATTTTTCTTTGCTTCGTATATTTTTGAAATAAAATCATCAACATTTTTTTCATCTTTTTTTCGATAAAAAAATGATAATGGTTTATTTGCTGAAACAGTTTTTAGATTTTCTTTTTTAAATTCACTTCCATAAATACCTCCTATTATAAAAACTGGCACAAGTGCCACAAAAAAAAATATTATTCCAGTTTTGATAGATAAATTGTAAGTATCTCCTATTAGTGCAGTGATTAATATCGCATTGAAGACCATTGAAATCATTAAAAAAATTAACACAACATCTTTTTTACTTTTTGAAATTATTTCGTCATTACCAATATCAGAATAGGAAATTTTATATTCTTGAGTTTCATGGGCATTGGAATAATTAACTAAGATTCCATCATCAAGAATTTTAAATGTTTTTGCTCGTCTATTTATTTTTTGAACTAGTTCTGTCATTCCATCTCCTTTTTCAAATATTTCGCCGTCAAAGATTTTTTGGACTTAATGATTTCTTCCGGCGTTCCTTTGGCGATAATTTCACCGCCATGTTTCCCTCCTTCCGGACCAACATCAATAATATGATCTGCGAGTTTGATGACATCCATATTGTGTTCGATGATAATGAACGAATTTCCTAAATCGACAAGTCGAGTGATTGCGTCCATCAAAACTTTTACATCTTCAAAATGAAGTCCTGTTGTAGGCTCATCGAGAATATATAACGTGTTTCCGGTTTGTCTTTTTGCCAATTCAGTGGCGAGTTTGATTCTTTGTGCTTCACCGCCACTCAAGGTTGTCGATTGTTGACCCATCGTAATGTAACCTAAACCTACATCCTGCATGGTTTTTACCCTCGAATAAATTTTGGGAATCGGCTGGAAAAATTCTGTGGCTTCGTCAATGGTCATTTCTAAAACATCAGAAATTGATTTTCCTTTGTACCGAACTTCCAAGGTTTCGCGGTTAAATCTTTTTCCGTTGCAGGTTTCACAATGCACATAAACATCGGGTAAGAAATTCATTTCAATGACTTTCAAACCGCCTCCTTGACAAGTTTCGCATCTTCCGCCTTTTACATTAAAGGAAAAACGACCTGCTTTGTAACCCCGAATTTTAGATTCTGGAAGTTCGGCAAAAAGGTTTCTGATGTCGGTAAACATTCCAGTGTAGGTTGCCGGATTCGAACGTGGTGTTCTGCCAATTGGCGACTGATCCACATCTACAATTTTGTCAACATGGTCAATTCCCTCAATTTTTTTGTACGGCAACGGTTCCTGAACACTGCGATAAAAATGTCGGTTCAAAATGGGATACAAAGTTCCATTAATTAAAGAAGATTTTCCACTTCCCGAAATTCCTGTTACCACAACCAATTTCCCTAAAGGAATTTCGAGATTTACATTTTTAAGGTTATTTCCCGTCGCTCCTTTCAGAACAATTGATTTTCCATTGCCTTCTCTTCGGGTTTCAGGAATTTCTATTTTGCGTTTGCCGGTGATATAATCGGCGGTGATCGTGTCGGCTTTCAGTAAATCTTTCGGTTTTCCCTGCCACAAAATCTCACCTCCAAATTTTCCGGCTCTTGGACCAATATCTAAAACCTCATCGGCTTCCATAATCATGTCTTTGTCGTGTTCTACTACGATTACAGAATTGCCGATGTCTCTTAAATTTTTGAGTGAAGCAATCAGCCTTTCATTATCTCTTTGATGCAGACCAATGGAAGGTTCATCTAAAATATAAAGCACATTCACGAGTTGCGATCCAATCTGTGTGGCGAGACGAATCCGCTGCGATTCCCCACCGGAAAGCGTTCTGGAACTTCGGCTTAAACTCAGATACTCCAAACCAACATCGAGGAGAAACTGAAGCCTGGTTTTTATTTCCTTTAAAATTTCGTGGCCGATGATTTTATGTTTTGGCGTAAAAGTATCTTCTACTTCATTCAGCCAGATTTTCAGATCAGAAAGAGAAAGGGCATTGATTTCCGCAATGTTTTTCCCATCAATTTTAAAACTAAGACTCGAAGGTTGCAATCTTGTTCCTTTACATTCGGGACAGGTTTCTTCGTTGGTGAAATGCCTTTCCAACAAAATCGCGTCGTAGCTTTCTTTGTCCTCAATCATTTCAGTGATGATGGGAACCAAACCATCGAAATTGACTTTTATTTTTTTGGTAATTCCGGCGTATTTTAAATCCTTGTTAAATTCTTTGTGACAACCGTGATACATATATTCCAGCGCTTCTTTCGGGATGTCTTTGAAAGGCGTCGCTAAACTCAAACCGAAAATCTCTAAAATATTTTTGATCTGAGCCGAAATCCATTTGTTGGATTTCATATCTTCCAACGGCAACAATGCACCTTGATTGATGGAAAGTTTTGGATTTTCTACAAAATAATCGGTGTTGACTCTTTTCACTTCGCCCAAACCTTTGCAATACGGGCAACTTCCTTTCGGAGAATTGAAGGAAAAAGTGTTCGGTTCCGGTAAAGCCAGAGATTGCCCCGATTCATCATCCATCAAATTTCTGGAGAAATAATCAATATCAATGCTTCCTAATTTTTGTATTCCAATCACTCCTTCACCCATCTGCAAAGCAGTTTTCAGGGATTTTTCCATGCGATTTTCAGAGGCACTTTCCCCGATAATCCAGCGGTCGATCACGATGTCGATGTCGTGCGTTTTGTAGCGATCGAGTTTTAAATCGTATTCAATATCTTGTAAATCTCCATCAATTCTCGCTTGTCCGTATCCTTTTTTTGCCATCTGGATAAAAAGCTCGTGGTAATGTCCTTTTCTGGAACGCACAACCGGCGCCATTAACATTACTTTTTCGCCTTTGTAATTTTTGTTGATGGCTTCTAAGATCTGATCTTCCGTATAACTCACCAGTTTTTTTCCGGAATGTAAGGAGTACGCATCAGAAACTCTCGCAAAAAGCAAACGCAAATAATCGTACAATTCTGTTACGGTTCCGACCGTTGAGCGCGGATTTTTGTTCGTCGTTTTCTGTTCGATGGCGATAACTGGAGAAAGTCCATCGATTTTATCAACATCTGGACGTTCCAAACCACCGAGAAATTGTCTTGCATAAGCAGAAAAAGTTTCGATATATCTTCTTTGACCTTCTGCAAAAATGGTATCAAAAGCCAGAGAAGATTTTCCACTTCCGGAAAGTCCGGTGATCACAACGAGTTCGTTGCGGGGAATTTTGACGTCGATGTTTTTTAAATTGTGTTCACGGGCACCGTAAACTTCGATATATTCTTTCTGATCTTTCATTGTAGTGTTCCAAAATTTGAATTTTCGGAATTTAGCAAAAATACGGAAATTTTATAGCATTCTAAAGCCTGACTTTCTTTTTTATAAAAGAGTTAATGTTCTTAAAATGACCAATAACATCTTCTTAAATTTTATTTAAAAAACGATTTATCTTAAATTTGATTGAATTAAAACCACTTGCAAATGAGTTTTCCAACCGATTTAGAAATTGCAGAATCCGCGAACATTTTACCCATCAAAAAAATAGCCGAAAAGTTAGGAATTATTGAAGACGATTTGGAATATTACGGAAAATACAAAGCCAAAATCCCGCTGCAATATATCGACGAAGAAAAGAGTAAAAAAGCAAAATTAATTTTGGTCACTGCCATTAATCCAACTCCAGCCGGAGAAGGAAAAACGACGGTATCTGTAGGTTTGAATGATGGTTTAAAAAAAATTGGTAAAAAATCGATTGCTGTATTGCGGGAACCTTCACTCGGTCCGGTTTTCGGTGTAAAAGGAGGTGCTGCAGGAGGAGGTTATGCGCAGTTGATTCCGATGGTTGATATTAATTTGCATTTTACTGGAGATTTTTCAGCCATTGAAAAAGCCAATAATTTGCTTTCTGCGATGATTGATAATAATTTGCAAAACAAAAAATTCAGCTTAAATATTGATCCCAGAACGATTGTTTGGAAACGTGTGATGGATATGAATGACCGTTCGTTGCGAAATATCGTGATTGGTTTAGGCGGTTTAAATAACGGAATCACGCGAGAAGAAGGCTTCAATATTACGCCTGCAAGTGAAGTGATGGCGATTTTGTGTTTAAGCAAAGATTTTGAAGATTTAAAAAACCGGTTGGGAAATATTTTCGTCGGCTATACCTTCGATAAAAAACCCATTTTTGCGCGAGATTTAAAAGCAGAAAATGCGATGGCTATTTTATTAAAAGACGCCATCAAACCCAACTTAGTACAAACTTTAGAAGGAAATCCGGCGATTCTTCATGGTGGTCCATTTGCCAATATTGCACAAGGAACGAATACCATTATCGCCACAAAAATGGGACTTTCTCTGGCTGATTATGTAGTTACAGAGGCGGGATTTGGGGCAGATTTAGGGGCAGAAAAATTTTTACATATCAAATGTCATTACGGAAAAATGAAACCTGATGCATATGTAATTGTCGCTACGATTCGTGCATTAAGATATCAAGGAGGTGCAAAAAAAGGCGAATATGAAAATCCGAATTTACCTTTCCTTAAAAATGGTTTTGGAAACTTGGCGAAACACATTGAAAACGGTTTTAAATTCGGTTTTAAACCCATTGTTGCGATTAACCATTTTGCAACCGATTCTCTAGAAGAAATTAATTATATCATTGATGAATGTGAAAAACTGGGTGTGAAAGCGATTCTTGCAGATGAATTCACAAAAGGTGGCGCTGGAATGACAGAACTTGCAGAAGAAGTCGTTCGTTGCGCAGAATTTTATGGTAATGATTTCAAGCCTTTATACCAAGTTGAAGACTCTGTGGAACACAAAATTGACACGATTGCAAAAGAAGTTTATGGTGCAGAAAGTGTGGTATATTCGCAAAAAGCAAAAAATCAATTGAAGACAATTTACGATTTGGGCTTTGATAAAGTTCCGATTTGTATGGCGAAAACCCAAAAATCTTTAACCGATGATGAAACAAAACTCGGACGACCAACCAATTTCAAAATTACGGTTCGTGAATTTGAATTTGCCGCCGGAGCCGGATTTATTATTCCCATTTTGGGAGACATCATGAGAATGCCTGGTTTGCCAAATATTCCTGCTGCAGAAGGAATGTTCATCGATAAAGATGGAAAAATTACGGGATTAAGCTAGGATTATTTTTATAAAAAAAAGTTGCAGATTTTGCAACTTTTTTATTTGGTGGAGGATATCGCCCTACTTTTGTGGTATTTAATGAAATTTAACGAAATATAAAATAATTATATTGCTGATTATCAGTTTTTTAAAGAATCTGTATTTTTAACACTTTCATACTATTTCAATTAATTATACATTTACAAGACAAATTTTTACAACTTGTCTTGCGATGTCAACACTCCATTATAAATACAGATCTACAAAAAATAAAGGCTACTTAACCGCGCGGTTTCAGTATAGGATTGACTTTGGCGAAAAACCAAAAGATATCTACTTTGACGCACTTTTGGAAGATAAAAGATTTTTTGTTGACAAAGAGTACTTTTGCAAGACATATAAAGACCCAATTTTAAGAGAAAAGGAAAAAAACTCTAAAAATTTAGATAAAAGAAAGGTAGCTTCAGATTTAGATGCCGAAGAAAATACCATCAGAAACTTAGTGATAGATCAATTTAGAGCGATTGAGAACCCAGAAACTTTAACCAAAGAATGGTTTAAGGATATTATCAGCGAATATTTACATCCAGGCTTCAAAAAGAAGAAATATCAGGTAAAAATTGTAGAGAACGATCTGATTGCAGTTCTTGATCATTATAAAAATTACAAATCTAACTTGGCTCCGAATACCATAAAGAAAATGGGCGTTGTTAAAAGTAAATTGGAGCGATATGAGAGCGATCTCAACATCAAATTAAAACTCACGGATATCAATACCAATTTTCGAGACGAGTTTATAAAATGGTCCAACGAGAAACAATACGCTTCTGGGACAATATCAAGAGATCTTACTTTTTTAAGAACAATCTGTTACTACGCATCAAACGAACTTGATTTAGAGATTTATAACAAACTTGAACGTGTAAATGCTAAAATAGAAAAAATTAAAAATCCTTTCACAGACAATCGGGACAATCCTGAGGAAATTTTAGAGGCTTATCTAACGCCAAATGAAATAGAAGAGATTGAAAAGAAAAATGATTTACCAGAATATTTAGATAATGCCAGAGATCTATTCCTAATTGGTTACGAAACAGGTCAAAGAATTTCTGATTATTTGCGGTTCGATAAGGAAATGCTTAAAATCATTAAGGGTGTTACTCTTATCAATTTTATTCAAAAGAAAACGAAGAAACAAATGCTTTTACCTTTAAGTAGTAGAGTTCTGCGAATCCTCGAAAAAAGAAATGGTGAGTTTCCTCGAAGAATATCAGATCAAAAATTCAACGATTATATAAAACTTGTGTGCGAAGAAGCGAAAATTACTGAAACTGTTTTAGGAGTAAAGAGAGTAAAAGTATTAACAGATCCAAAAGATGAAGAAAGTGGAATTTGGAGAGGAGTTCCAGGTTACTATCCAAAGTTTGAATTAATTGCAGGACATACGGCTCGTAGAAGTTTTTGCACCAATCATTATGGAATTTGGCCAACGTCCGATATTATGTATTTCAGCGGACACAGCACCGAAGCAATGTTGCTACAATATATCAAAGCGAAACCTATAGAAAGAGCTATGCAAATATTTAAAAACCTTAAATAAATATGAATCCGTTTGAAGGTTTTAATGATGAAATCAAGGAGCTAATTACAACATTGAATAAAGCAGAAATTAATAGTATTAAAAGTTATTTATTTGACAGAAATCTGTCCGAAAAATATATTTCAACTTTAATAACTGAATGCAATAAGATGGCGCCTGCTGAAGCACTTTTCTATCTTTTAGAAATAACAGAAAATCAACTTTTCATTATTAAAAAAGTTAAAGGAATAATTGGATTAGCTACCCTTCTTAACGTAAGTGTAAAAACAGCACAGAAATTAAAAAACTCGGGAATTATTGATGAAGCAATTATTTATGAAAAATCGAAACTATATTTTGATGAAGCGGAAATTTTGAAAATTTGTTTGCCGAAAATCCTTTGTTGGAAATCTTTCAAATTGAGGGAAAGCGTAGATGAAGAATTTTTCAAATTGTGGGCGAATTTTTCAAAGTAATTTGTCAGTTTTGCACTGTGTTCTTTAATAATTTTAACTTTCACAAAACCATTTGAATTTATATTTACATCTAAAAAAGTACCTATCGGGTATAAAATTGCTAAATTGTATAATTTTATACCCTTTTGGGTACAATATCAAAAATTTTCTTATATTTATACCCGTAAAGGTATATTATGAAATCGCTTTTATAATTTTTGTACACAAATACTCATCAAGTTAAGCGATTGCATAAGACATTAAAAAATGAATAAATACTTATGAATAATTTAAGTGATTTTGTGAAACAGAAAAGAAAATCAACCGGACTTACACAGGAAGATTTATCCTTAAAAGCTGGAGTTGGTTTGCGATTTATTCGTGAACTAGAACAAGGCAAACCAACTTTGAGAATGGATAAAGTGAACCAGGTTTTGTCTTTGTTCGGACATGAGTTAACACCAACCAAAATAGTAAATAATGAAGAGCGGTAAAGTTTTTATGCACAATCAACTTGCAGGAATAATAACGGAAGACAGTGAAGGTTATCATTTTCAGTACGACTGTGATTATTTTAATTCTGAAAATCCGGAACCAATTAGTCTTACCCTTCCAATTCAGCAAGAAATATACACTGATCTTAACTTATTTCCATTTTTTGACGGCTTAATTCCCGAAGGTTGGTTGCTGGATATTGCACAAAAAAATTGGAAATTAAATCCACGTGATCGAATGGAAATCCTTTTAAAAACCTGCCAAGATTGTATCGGTGCGGTTTCAATTCAAGAAATAGCACGAGATGAAAAATAGATGTTTATACTGTTATAAAATCATTGACGAAACTGAACGGAAAACTCCTGCAGGAAAATCAGACTATCACCCGAAATGCAGCAGAAAGTTCTTTGGAACTTTAGAACCACCCATATTGGATCTTACCGATGACAAAATAAAAGAATTTGCAGAACAAATCATCAAAACACAGCGATCTGTAACAGGAGTACAGCCAAAACTTTCTCTTGAAATTAGTTTGGATGAAAACAATTCACGAAGATTTACCATTGTAGGTGTTTTGGGAGACTATATTTTAAAACCTCAAACTAAACAGTTCTCGAATCTTCCAGAAAACGAGGATTTAACGATGAATTTGGCTGAAATTTCAAAGATTAAAACGGTTGAACATTCTTTGATAAGATTAAAGTCTGGTCAATTAGCCTATATCACCAAAAGAGTTGACCGAAACAAAAACGAAAAACTACACATGGAAGACATGTGTCAGTTAACAGAACGGCTTACCGAGCAGAAATATAAAGGATCTTATGAACAAATTGCAAAAAAAATAAAGCAATATTCAGTAAATTATGGTCTTGATATTATTGATTTCTACGAACTGGTATTGTTCAGTTTTCTAACAGGAAACAACGATATGCACCTTAAAAATTTTTCACTTTTAAAAGTAAATAAGGAATATTCCCTTTGCCCTGCTTATGATCTTGTTTCCTCCCAATTGGCAAATGAAGATGATGATGAAGAACTCGCTTTAACGCTAAATGGAAAAAAGAAAAAAATTAGTAAAAAGGATTTTGAACTTTCAATGACCAAATCTGGAATAGAAACGAAAGTGATTGAAAATATATTTGAAAAATTTGAAAAATTGCTTCCAAAGTGGTTAAAATTTATCGAGCATAGTTTTTTGCCTGATGAAGAAAAAACAAAATATACTGATCTTGTGATAGCAAAATTTAGGGTTATTTATCATTAAAATTTTGATTGTCTTTAAATTGTTTGAAAAAATAGATTTAAGACTAATAGATTTTACTCAACATACCAGATAAACCATGACAGTTAAATTGTACAAAGTTAATTCGGAGGTATGTATTTTCTCAACTACAGAACCTTTTTAAATGATGTGTCGGAATTTCCGAAATGTTGCTTCTTGAACCAGCTCGTTTTCCGAAAACACATTTTGAAATATTCTGTATAAAAAAGCGAACCCCCTCTTCGCTTTTCTATTTTTTTTAGATGGTACAATTTTCTACTAAAGAATTATTTTTTAAGAAAACTTATCCCAGCCTAAGGAATTAATTTCCAATTTCAACTTTTCCAAAGTTTTAATAATTTCAGAAAAATCTGGACGATATTCACTATATAGCATTTCGGACTTCATTGTTTCATAATCACGTTCCCATTGTTTGATAATTTCATCTGGAGGAATGGGATTGATCGTTTTAGGGGTGTGAAGACTATAATCAACACCTGCTATTTTGGTGAACTCAATTCTATGCTGAACAATAGTTTGATAAAGCTCTTTATCTTGTAGTGCCTTATCTTTAAATTCCGAATGATATAATGAATAAATATCGTAGAGATGTCTGCTCAGTCGATTAACTCTTATTTTTTCAAAAGGTTTTTGAAACTCTTCATGAAGTAGAAAAATTTTCTCTAGAAATGTTCTTTCAGGATTAACTGATGGAACATTAAAAGCTAATTCAGAAAAATCCAAATTTTTATATTCCTCATCAATAAATGATGAAACTAAACAGTTTGAATATGGGTCTTTCAATGACCTACAACCAACTTCTATCTGGACTCTAGGATTCATGTATCCTATCGCAACTATTAAAGTTGGATAGTAAATATTAATGATTCTTGGATCTTGATCTGATGACTGTGCTTCTTCTAAAGTAAAACGAACATCCTCACCAATACCCTTTTCATTAAAGCGTTTTTGCAACTTTGGATAAAACTCTTCTGAAACGAATTTTCCGGACTTTTTTCGGAGATTAGTTTTTCTTTTTGGAATTTCAGAGAACCCTAAAAATTCTCGGTCTATTGCTAAATCTATATCCTCCGAAAACCGTTGAATTAAATTCCATGACTTACTTAATGAAGTCCCTCCCTTAAAAACTAAAAAAGGTGCTTCCTCCATTTCAAATATTATAGATAAACTTTGTGTAACCCACCAATCCTTTTCAACTGCAAATGGCGAAATTCCTTTTTTTTCAGCAATTTGGTTAAATGCATTGATTCTAGTTTGTTCTGGTAGGCTTAGAAATTTATTTTTCATTTGTCTCATTTAAAGCTTTACGCATAATAATTCTAATCCATTCAGGAGCCAATTTAATATCATGTTCTAAACGATAAGATTCCTCTTTTTCTAAATGATTTAATATCGTTTGAATTTCAATTTCTGTTACATTTTCTTTTCCAATTTCTTTCAATGCTTGAATAACAATTCCACTTATAGAACCAATTGCCGAAAGGTTTTTAGGACTTGCTTTTTTAAAAACTATTGTTCTGTTTCCGACTTTTATTGTTCTTGCTGACCCATCAGTTAAATAAACTAAATTCGTTGGAATTTGAGTTGATAACCCTAAAGCATTCAGCGCTAAAGTACCAGTAGGAATAATCCGGGCTTTATCTCTTTTCCTGATAGATTCAGCAATCTTTTCTGCAGTTGGAAACACTTCACCCAAATGAGGATCTTTCTCTAAAATAGCGAAAATACCACGAGAAACTCTAGAAAGTTGTTCCTCATTCACTAAACGTTCTAATGCTTTAGAAACGGCTTTATAGTTCCCAAAAGACAGAAAATCTTCGGTATAAAAAAGCGAACCCCTCTTCGCTTTTTTAATTTTTTCAAGTATTTTAATATCAATGCTTTCCACTACAATATTTAAATTATCCTGTCGCAAATTTAGGAAATATTTGCGACAAATTTTATAGATTCCTTTTCATGTTAAATGGAAACACTAAATTTGCATAAATTTAGTGTTTCCAGCATATTGTTGCAATCCGCTTTATTGATAAATTGATTCAAAGGTTTCACCCAGAAAAGTATTCATAATGAATTTTATGCTCATTTAGAAAATCTGCAAACAAATTAAAACCATTATTTTTATTATCCATCAAAACTTAAATGTGATCTCGAAGATAGAGATTCGCATTCATAGCTTTGCAAAGTCCAGAAGCATCATTAGCTGTCGCACTTCTTTCATACTCGAAATCTGGACCTAAATCTTGTAAATCCATTCTAATTTATTCTTGTTTGATGCTCAACCAAATGCATCGACCGAATTCTTCTTCGTAGGTTTTCATAGGGATTTTTACTTATTTCAGTTGTATTTTAATGTATGAAATATAACGAAATAAATAGTAATATTGATTCTAACGCGTTATTTATCATTCACAATTTCACCACTTCAGTTTCTTAAATCTTCTTGATATTCATAGTTGCACCATCATCTAAAGCAAAGATGATTAAACTGAAAAACCTTTTTCAAAATTATTAAAAATCTAATTTTCAAAAAAAAAATTATAACCCTAACCAATCGTTTTATTTAAATGAAAAATTCAGTTAAAATAAATTCTGATTCAATATTGTCAATGACTTTTAAAGGAATTTTCTGTTCTTCTGAATAATTACTGAATAATTTTGTGGTTTCCAAAACTTCAACGATAATTCCACATCCATAATAAAATATTAAAAAACAATAATTAGATTATTGTTTTAATTATTATTAATATAATTTCTCATCAAATCAGTGGATTCAATTAATTGTTCAAAAGTAAATCTAGGATTATGAAAATTCTCTGGATGATGAATTTGGTGCCTAATATATTGCGTTAAAATATGCTGCTCTGGGTTAACTGTACCGTTGGGCTTTAATCTATTATACAACATTGTTGGTTTTCCAGCTGTAAAATCCAGTAAATTACCTTCACCTTCAATAAATCCAAAAAGCTCATTGTGATATTCTTCTGTTAAATCATTAAAAGCAATGTAGTTTATTTCATTTAACGACGGATATGGTAATTGATTTGGTTCAACAGTTTTAACAGTTTTGCAGTCATTACCATCTAAACAAACAAATCTCAAATCACTGAAATTTAAACCTTTTACAACTACTGAACTATGAGTGGTAAGCAAAACTTGCGTTTTTGAAGAGAGTGCTAATTCTTTAAATGCTTTGATTAAAATTTTTTGATGATCTGTATGTTGAGATGTTTCAGGTTCTTCAATTGCATAGATAATTGATTGTTGATTCCCTGAACGAAGTCTTCTTTCTGCTTCTGCGCGGAAAAAATTTAAGAGTATTAATCTTTTCACTCCACTACCTCTTTTATTTATTGGAATACTATCATCTCCTGTTATGGAAACACTTTTGAATACATCTGCCCACTTTAACGAAGAAGAATTTGGTATTATAGGATTAAGTGATGAAGCAATATCTGGATTCATTTCTCTCAATTTCTCTAAAGTATTATTTGAAACTTCTGCCAACCGAGTTGAAACCTTTTGAGATATTGTTTCAAACATTGCCGTTATATCTTCATCCGCCAAAATTTCTTTTACTGCTTCTTTTAAGGGATCTTGAACTTCGCTGTCATTATCACTATTTTTTCTGTCTGATTGAAATAAAGAATATTGAGGAAGATAATTTTGAATTTTTTCCCAGATATTTTTAGCATCTTCTTTAGAAGTATCAATGGTTATTTCTTGCAACTGTAAATCATCAGAAAAAAATTGCCAAATTGATTTCCTCATTGTAGCATTTAGATTTTGGTTTTCACATTCTATATTATGTTGTTGAATTATTTTCCTGTAGTCTGTATTTTTCTTAATTAATAAATCTGCACAATTAGAATTTAAGGGATGGTATGCATTAATAAAAACTTTCGATGAACCTCCATTCGGATATTTTTTAATTATTTCAAGAAAGCCATCTGAATTTAATAAATATTCGTCTTGAAAAGTAGTTTCATTTGTTGAATCTATAATAATTCTTGCAGGTAAATCATCAAAAATGACCGAAATAAAAATATCATTATCTCCCTCTAACAATGCACTTTTATTAACATCATCTTTATCTATTTTGATTGTTCCTTTTCCATCATTAAAAAATATGTCTAATGCTTCTAAAACTGTTGATTTTCCAATATCATTTTTACCTACAAAAACAGTTAAATCCTCAATATCTATTGACAATTCATCTTTATAACTTCTAAAGTTTTTTAATTTAATTGATTTTAATTTCATTATGCTGTTTTTTTTAATTATTCTGATGTATTAATACTCTTTCAGCAAATAACTTTTCAATATTTTTTACCTTAAAATATTTAAAAAATAATTTCTTCACAATACTTTATTGCTTCTGGACAATTTAAAACTATACCGTCTTCAATATTCTCATCAGTTAACCAAAGAAAACGATGCTCTTGTTGATGTTCATATTTTTTATATTTCATAAACATTTCCAAACCTCTTGAAAGTAAAGCAACTTGCTCTTGAATATTTTGGGTGTTTGTAAAATCAATGTTTTGAAAAAGTAAGTTTTCTTTAGATTCATCTTTCAACAATTGTAGTTTTGAATCTCCATAGATGCAATCACCTTCTAATCCATAAGTAACATTACTTAATTTTTTTGCTATTTCGATTCCAAACATTTCAGAATTTTTAATTTTTATTGCACCTTCCCCAGAAAAATCATTTTTAACTTTTGGTGTTATTACATTGGTGCCACATAGCACATAAGCATTCATCCCTGTTTCAAAAAATATATGATTAGTTCCGCCCTCTTTATTAAATCCTCCAATTAAGGATTGACCTTCACTAATGTCGCCTTGCATTTCGTCCTTATTTAATTTGAATTTATTAAAGCAAGAGAGATAAATATTACCATTTACAAAAAAATCCTCTATTTGCTCTCTTTTACGCAAAATGCGATATATTGGATTTAATTTTCTTGTCCAAATTACCGGAGGGTATCCTGAAAAATTTTCTGCAAATTCTAACATAATTTCACTTTTTTATAATTTTTTTCAGATTTTGAGTTACTTCCTTTTAAACTATGGCAAAGTTTTTCACTCCTCCCCATCATATTCCTCCCACCTTCTGCATCTACGGTTTTGTAACAATCAGCAACCACAGTATATTTAGGGGTAAAGAAGAAAGTTCGCTGATCATATAAAATTTCAAAAGTGATGAATTAAACTACAATCTGATTTATCAGTCATATCTGTTTTCATATTAAACCCCAAACTTTTTTAAAATTAGTCAATATCTCTGTCAGGGAATTATCACCAAAACTTTTTGCAAGTATTAACCTATCATCTATTGTTCTGAAACATTTGCCATTCATTTTTCGGAAATTCCTTTCAACAAAATCCCTATGCTCATCTTCCGGCAAAGTACATTCATAAAATTCAAAGGAGCATTGATTCTTGTCATTGAAAAATGCAAGAAAATTCTGTCTGAATCTTACTTTAATCTGTGTTCTGAATTTTTCAATCTCTGCATTGTTAAAAGCTGTATAAGACTTCAAGACATAGAGAAAATTTATTTTATACTGGTGAACAAAAAGGGTGTCGCGGTCGAAAAGTCTGTCGGGGAAGTGAAATGATGAAACTGGATTGCCTCTTCGTTCTACCTTATCATTATCATAATCAGAAATATCATCGATATATCCATAAATGAAGAAGTTTGGTGAAATATTATATCCTTCTGTCAATTTATCTCTATAACGCAAAGGTGTCAACTTCTGCTCTCCATCTCTGTTCAATAAATCAATATTAAACTGTATCACATTTTTTGCATAGGTAAACTGTTTATATTTCGAAACTTTACCTGCTTCGCTATTGGATTTATAATATTTGGAATCTCCAATGTAGAAAATATCACTGGTGTCAATAAGCGATTGGTAATCGTAAATGTGATCTATTATCTTACCATCATCATTATGTTTCAGCTTATCAATTGTAATGCCTTCTACTTCGTAGGTTTTAAGTTCATCTGAGAATAATTTATCCACCATATCTTCAAATACAAGATTGTAATTGGAGATTGCCATGAAATCTTCTCTTTTTCTTTTAATGCTGCTAGTATCAAACTGTGAAAAATACATTTCGCATAAACCATACATCCTTTTTAACACATCACTGAAATAGCGGTATTTTATTTTTCTAAGACGTGATAATCCATTTGTACAAAGTAATTCAAAAGTTTTACCGGTTATAATACGGTAAGATTTATCTATTTTAAGATTCAGGTGATGTTCTGTGTTCAGGTGATTCAAAATACTGAAGAAATAAGTAAGTAACTCCTCTTCTGTATTAATCACTTTTTTCCTATTTGAAATTTCGATATAAACCGGTGAATTACCGTTTACAATGATGGGCAGGGATTTCCTTACGGTTTTTTCCCATTTTGGTTTTCTTGCCTGACTTGAAACAAACTGAATGTGTTTAAATAATATTTGCTGTTTATTCTTCTTATAAAAGTTGACGAAACTCAAGAAAATATCCAAATAAGAATAGTCTTTCGTACCGATGTTGGTATTAAGTTCAAAGGTCTCAGATTTGTGGATTATGGAAGTGTTCGAACATCTTTTTCTGTATTCTAAAAGACTGTTATAGAAATAGACAGACAATTGCCGCACCCAGTTATATTCTGTTCTGTGCTTTACCGATTCTGCTTTTATTAAATCTATTAATTCATCTTTAGTTGTTCCCAACACCGTCTGTTCCCCATCCATCATAAAAACTTTTGGCAACATAAATACCAATCTGTTTTTTTCAAAAGAATGATAATAACCTACGGACGTAAGCGTAGCTTCCAAGCCGTTTACTTTGTAAAACTTGGGATCATCAAACAAACTCTGCAGTACTTCTTCCTGGTAATTTTCACCTTCTATAAGGATATGCATCGCTTAGTTTTCAACGGTTTGATTTTCTTCTGCAACCTGCCCCAATTGATATTCTTCATCTCTTTCAGCATACACAGAAATCGGAGACAGCTCAATTCTCTCAAATAATTCTTTCACTTTAGTAACTCCTGCAGAAGCTATTGGAAAGAAATCTTCATAGGATCCGTTTGATTCAAATACTTTATTGTCCTCATCCTTAAAAACATCATTCCACAAATAAAAGATTACTTTGCTGATAAATGGTTTTAGTGAAATAAAATTACCGCTATCAGGCTTTATAAAATAATTACCAATACATTTATCCATTCCTAAGGACGGATTATTTTTAATGTGGTTATTATTTATTTTAGAAATGAAATCGATCCACCTATATTTTGTGCCGTCGGGTAATTCTATCTCGTAACCGAATGACAGGTTGTCTCTATCTTCCTCAGTTTTCGGATCGTAGCAAATCAGTACATACTCCCACTCCCATCTCCTTTTAAAGGCAGAATCCATTGGAAACAAAGACTGGTCCGAAGTATTCATCGTGGCCAATATATGAAGGTTAGAAGGTAGTTTTAGTCCTTTTCTGATTCCTTCATGTTCAGGATTGTCAGAAAAATCTTTTAGAAGATGTTCCCGAAGTTCCCTTGAAGGCGTTACTGTATATTCTGAATTTCTGTCTAACAACTGAAATATTTCACCGAAAATTTCCGCACAGTTCCCCCTGTTTATCTCTTCGATCACCAAATAATACTGATGGGTTGGATCCTGCCATGCGCGGCTGTATATTGTTGAAAAAGCCTGTGGAACAAATCTATATCCTATTTCTTCATCTCCCTTCTCATTCTTCTGTGATACCGGTTTATAACCACCAACAAAAGAAGCGTTGTCGTAGTCCGGATGGAAGGTTACCCGTTCAAAATACTTTGGATCTAAATCTTTTATGATCTGATCGACTCTGTAAGATTTGCCTGTTCCTGGGGCACCATAGTAAATGGTGTTTTTCGGCTGAAAATTATGATTTCTTTTATATTTAAATTCTTTTAAAAATGCCTGATAGTTATCTTTATTAAGAATTGCTCTTGGCTGATGATTGGAAGCTGCTTCACTATATCTCCAAAAATCGGTTGATTGATCCCAAATGTTGGTATTTATTTTTTCAATAAAATTATCAAGATCATCAAAGTCGACATCAAAAATATCTTTACTATATATCTCTGAATATTTTTCTTGTAATTTGGTAAGGAAAGAAACAGTTTTTATATAATCGTTATCAAAATAATTATTCTTTGGTTTGGCATTTAACCACTTTGCAAACGAGGAAATTATTTGACTTGTTGATATATTTTCAGTATTATCTTCAGGTGATATTGTAGAAAATTTTAATAAAAGCTCAACAAGTAGATTACTATAATCTATTTCAGTTAATTCAAGTATTGAAGTACCGCTGTCAAAATTTATAAATTTTTCTTTAAACAGTTCAAGATTTTTAACTGCTGATAAATTATAACCTTCAGTTCCTGTGATTTCAAGAATACAAAAAGTACCAGGGTTACTATAAGCAACGATTATATCACCAATTTGAATTTGTATCTGAGGTGAAAAATTTTCCGCCGAAAACCTAAATTCATTACCTGCTGGAAAATTAGAAAATGTGTTTACTCCGGAATAAACTTTGTATAAATATTTTTTTGACATCTTATCTTTCAAATTTGTTAAACTCCCATGATTTTTCAACACTTATATAAAATTTTGATCCTCTTTTAAGAATTTCAACAAATGAATCTCTGTCAATCTCTGTTAAAAGTTCATCAGGAACATTTAAAATTTCATAAAAATCAGTATCAGTTGGAGAATCTTCCCTTTTCTTTCTTCTTTGTGTAAAAATAATTTTACTGTCAAAGTCATTACCATTATAATTTATAACGACATCTTTGTCTAATAATGTAATATTGTTTCCTTCTAACAAATTTAAGATTTCAAAACTACTTGATTTTTTATGAAACTTCATGGAAAGTTTATTCAATTTCTTCATTGAAACTTCGTAATGAAAATGTGAACCATCTGTTATTTTTTCGATAACTACAAAATCACCTGGATAGGGATTATACGCTTCATAGATTTCAGTCATACTGACAATCCTATACTCTTTATTAGAAGGATAATATTGAAACCGTAACCATTTATCTGCAGAAATTTCTTTATTAGTTCCTTTATTAATAACAGAAACCTGCTTTGAGTCTAAAAATTTAAAAAAATCGGCTGGTACGAAGTCCTGAATTTCTTTAGATAGACGAATATATGAATCGTTAGTACTTTGTGAGTTTAATTCGGTGTTGTTCAGCTTTCTGATGAACTGTTCAATTACAATAGACATAGTTTTTCAAGAATTTTGTGTTTAATTAAAATAAAAAAGTTAATTTACTTATAATCTCCGATATTTTGTAGTAAATCCCTAAATTTCTATAAATATTTTATAATGTTTTCAGCGATTACCTTCGCCATTAATGGAGGTACAGCATTACCAATTTGCATATATGTTTTTAAATAGGCACCAAGAAAAACATAATCATCAGGAAATGACTGTATACGAGCTGCTTCTCTGGGAGTAATGCTACGCACCTGAAAAGGATGAATGTGAGAATGGCAATCCATACGCAAGTGTGCTGTGATAGTTCTACTAGGCCGATCTGCAATTAATTTATAATATTTGTCCTTAAAAACATTGTTTCTATGAGCATAAGGCATCAAATGAACAATTTTTTCATTTGTAGCATCGTCACCTTGATTTAGAAGTCTATATATATCAAAATTCAAATCACTCACAAATCTAGCCTTATGATTGAATATAATGGGCATTGTTCTATTTTCATTTATTGATAATAAATAACTATTTTCCGTGCCAGTATACGAATTAACCTCAACCTTTTTACCTGAAACTTCAGAATCTAATTCGTTTGTATTTTTTTTCCGATTAGCTTCAAGTTCTTTTATGAAATTAAGAGCATCAGAAAGATGAAACTGTTCATTATTATCTTTAGTTGATACAATATTATTCAGAATGTCCGAAGGACTAACATTAAATTGTAAACCAATGTCTTTTCGTATTGCAATAAAAATTAATCTGTGCCTTTTTTGAGCAACACCATAATCATTAGAAGTCAATACTCTACAATCAATTTCATAAGTATAATTCTTATTATCTTTAAATGATTTTATATTTTGATAATCTTCTTTTATTTGATTCGCATAGGGAAGCATTCCTCGAACATTCTCCATCACCACAAACTTCGGAGAAAGTTTTTCTACTGCTTTAATGAAATACTTATATAATTCATTCCGAGGGTCATCAATAATTCGTTGCTGGTTAGCTGAACTAAATCCTTGGCAAGGAGGACCGCCAACAACAATGTCAGCGTCTTTATTAATAAAATCTTCTAAATTATTGACTATATCTTTAATATCACCATTTACTATAGATGTATTTTTGACTTCAGGGTGGTTATAAGAATAGGTATCGATACAGACGTCTTCGTGATCATTTGCAAAAATAACTTTATATCCTGCTTTGACGAATCCCAAACTTAAGCCTCCCGCACCACAAAAAAAATCTACAACTGTTGGCTTACTAGTACGCGCTTCCTTTTTTTGATATTCTAATCTTATTTTATTGTTAAGTTTATCCAAATGGGAACCTATCAATTTTGGATACAAAAGTGAGAAATTTACACTTTTAATAAAATCAATGAATAAGGGATTAATTAATTTTTGTAAAACAATAATATCGTCTTCATTTGAAATGATACCTATATCCTTAATTTTCGAAATAGTGTTTAATTTAACATCTGACGAAACTTTATCGAAAACAATTTTATGAATTTCAGAAAGACATTGAACAATTCGAATATGTAACTGAATTTTTTCTATCAGTTTACTTTTGTCTTTCTTATCAGTTATTTGATCTATATTTTTAAATACCATATTTATCTAAAACTTTTTTACAACCCTTTGCGATTGCTTGTGCAAATAAAACAGGAACTGCATTACCAATTTGTTTATAAATTTCCGTCCGTGATCCTTCAAATATAAAGTCATCTGGAAACGATTGTAGTCGGGCTGCTTCCCTTGGGGTGATTGATCGACCTTGTTTAAAATCTGGATGGATAAACTGATTACCATCTTTATACAAATGTGCAATAATAGTACGTGCTGGTTTATCCCAGAATTGAACACAATAGCTATTATTAAAAACTCGTTGTTTTGGATGTTGTAAGTCTGGTCGATTCATCAAAAGTTCAGTAAACGTCCAATGATTTTTACTCATTTCCGAATATCTTTCGACATCTAAACTGTTAAGATTACGTGAAATATGATGTCTTAAGACGTTAGATTTCTTGTTAATTATTCCATCTAGAAAACTATTGTTCCCTTTTGACTTAAATTCAGTCACATCAGCCCCTTCTCCAGATTTTAAAAATGGCAGATCAGCAATTGCTTCTTTTACAGTTACATATTTCTCTACATTATCTTCTGACGATTTTAAATCACTGTGTGTTTTTATTATTGATGAGTAAATTTCATTTGCATTAAAAGGAAGATCTTTGCGAACTCCAACAATAATTATTCGTTTTCTAATCTGTGGAACACCGTAATCTGCGGAGTTCAAAACCATGTCTTTAGGATTATCTATAAGAGTATATTTTTCTCCAAGTTTCTCCAAAATTGTATTAACTATTTTATGACCATTTATTTTTGCAGAAAGTAAACCGGTCACATTTTCAAATACAAAAATCTTAGGATTTAAATGATGTAAAACATGGATATAACTTTCAAATAAATAGTTTCTGGGATCATCCTTCATTGCATTGTCATCCTGGGCACGGCCAAGAGAAGAATAAGCTTGGCAAGGCGGACCGCCAACTATCAAATCAACTTCACGTCCTTTAACTGCATTATCAATTAAATCATTTATTTTTGAATATGTTATATCAACATTCAAAACTTCATCATCAAAATTAGAATAACCATAAAACTTCATTCTTGACTTGAGTGTATCACATGCAGTTTTATTAATTTCAACATGAGCCAATGCCTTAAAATTTTCTCTGTAAAAACCTTCGCTCAATCCACCACAACCAGCAAATAGATCAACAAAATTATACATTATAGCTTTCCATTAATTTATTTAACGTTTTCTGAGTAAATGAACTTGATTCTTTAGAAAAAATATTCAAGATTTTTTCAGAATAAAAACATATTTTTAAATCATCATAATTAACCTCCATAAAAGCAGCAATTTTCTCTAACTTATCTAAACTGATTTTCTTTTCATTTTTTTCAACTTTACACAAAAAAGAATAATCTACTTCGATTTGAGTTGCCAAATCTTTCTGCGAAATTCCTTTTTCTATTCTATACTGTCTTAAAATATCACCGAGTAACTTCATATTATTTTTAGTTTGACCAAAAGAGGTCAAAAATAATTAAAAATACCGTAAGTTTCAATAAGAAAAGATTAAATAAATTTACTATTTTAAATACTTAAACAATGAGTGACCGTCACACGCATGAACAGAGGAGATATAATATGCAGCAGATAAAAGGGAAAGACACCAAACCAGAGATTTCGCTCAGAAAATTACTTTTTGGAGATGGTTTCAGATATAGAATCAACGACCGTAAGTTGCCTGGAAAACCAGATATAGTTCTGAAAAAATACAATACGGTAATTTTTGTAAACGGATGTTTTTGGCATGGCCATCAGAATTGTCGGTATTTTGTAGTTCCTAAAACCAGAACGGAATTCTGGACTGATAAAATTAAGGGGAACAAGGAACGAGACCACCGCAATATTTTACTGTTAAAAGAAGCAGGATGGAATGTGGTAACGGTATGGGAGTGTGAACTCAAAAAAATTATGATCGATGATACTTTGAATAAAGTAAAAGAAAAAATAAAAGAATCTATTGACCTTCCTTCAAAATAATTTCAAAATTCAGAAAATCTGCAAAGCGCGAAAGATAATCAATACTGAAATTAAACTTGCCACTTTCTATTTTGGAAATTGTAGAACGGCTTATACTCATTCGTTCAGCCAGCTGTTCTTGAGTTAATCCTCTGCCTTCACGTATCTGTTTGATAGACAACCCTATTTCTAAGCGAAAAACATGGGGATTATTTTCAGTTGAGCTATCAGATAACTGAATATTAGTTTTACTCATTCCTTAACCCTGAATGATCTGCTTGGTAATAATCTCAATCGCTAATTCTTTACTGACCGTATTTCCAAACTCCTGCAAGGAATCTTCGTCTCGGTACACACCATTTCTGTCATTCCAACAGAGCCATTCTATTAAATCAAGTCTTGACCAGGAATTTAATTCATTTTCCAAATCAGCACCTTGCAATTCCATGAGTTTATAGTATGGATGTTTGAGTTTTTCTTCTTCGTTTAAATAGATATTCATGATGATTTATTTTAAGATTACAGGTAGATGAATTACTAGGGAGTAACATATAATGTCCCCATATGCTCGTTC
Organism: Kaistella chaponensis; assembly: GCF_900156725.1. Taxonomy (GTDB): domain Bacteria; phylum Bacteroidota; class Bacteroidia; order Flavobacteriales; family Weeksellaceae; genus Kaistella; species Kaistella chaponensis. The sequence continues at coordinate 34,022 of NZ_FTOI01000017.1, forward strand.
CCTTTATCATCAAGAATAGTAAGCCACACATTGGTTTCTACGCCATGTATCCCTTTTGAAAGATCAAGATTTATTTTCTGTTCGCTCACCTTTATAACCTTTCCCACAACCTGAGAGAAGTCTGATTTATTAATGGTTACTATATGTCCGGTCAAATCAGAAGTATCTACTTCAATGACTTCCAAATCTGAAAGCAATACTGTATTAACAGGAGGGAAAGATAAGCCAGTGTTTAAAGCCTTAATGTCAACACGCGATCTTTCGCCATCCTCTTTTATCTCTAAAACAACATATTGCTGATCTGGATTTTCATCTGCGAGTGGAGAATGAAATTTTACAATCTGTCCTTCCTTTGTGGGTACCATAATTTAGATTTTTTAATAAAGTAAAGTTAGTCAATTTTTACGAGTGTGCAATATAATGAACAAATATTTATCAACCTATCTATAAAAATAATCATAGGTAAAAACATAATATTTTTAAAATTGTTAAAATTATGTCCAATATAGCACTGGTTATCAGTGAAGAATTAAAAAACAAACATAAGTAAAATGTCCAGTTTATTATTTAAAAAACTGGACATCAATATATAATTATTAATCAATTTAGCAATCAAAACTGTATACGGAACGATCATTTTACTTCAACCTTCGCCTCATACCCATCTTTAAATCGCAGAAAATCTTCTGCTTTTTTAGGATTATTCTTAATCCATAATTGCATCAATTTAGTATTTTCACTCAAAGCTTTCACCTCATTTTCATTATATATTTTTTTCCCTTCATCAGCAATTTCATTTAAAATATCTGCTCTAATTTCACTTTTTGATCGAATACTTTCTTTATACCAATTCGTAGTAAAGTTGATAGTAATAACTAATATTAAAATTCCTAAAATCATCGTTCCTATTCCGCACCATGTTAAGCTTTTCATTTCTTTTATTTTTGAATCTATCTTTTCCAAATGTTCCACCGTTTCTGGCGCAAGAAATGCTTCGATTTTGGTCGGAATATTTTTTAAGAATTCAGTTCTTTTTACAGATTCTAATTCATGAAATTTCATTGCATCTTCATATGTCTCGCCAACCGCTTCAAAATCTAATTGAGTCTGACCCATGATAGTTAAGTGATCTTCCAATGCAAATGCTAATTTTGAATAAATTTCAATTCTATTATTATTTGATTTTATATTGTCTTCGTTCGACCTGATCACCTTTTCTAAAAGTTCAAATCCATCAGATTTTGATTCTTCAATTTGATCATCGTTTTCCATTTTATATTTTTTTATCGTTTAAATTTTTTCTTCTTTTTCCACCATTCATCTTCCGCTTGTGAAACGTAATTTGGCTTTAGGAGTTCTTCAACTGTTTCCAAAGCAATTTCTAATACATTTTCATTCTTGCTACTGGCAGGAAAAACTGATGATTGTGCGGTAGCATTTATTAATTTTTCAATGTTTTGAAAATTACCATCAATTGCAGAAAGAGAAAATCCCTCGTATTTCTTGTAAAAGAAACCATCTTTCTGCTGATTGGAAGTTGTGGTCGCAACTCTTTTGATCCAGATATCATGAACTTGATTAATTTGATTGGGTCGGAATCCGTTTTTATACTGAACTTTCATCGCCCATCCTTGCCGATGCAGATTTTCCCGAAATTCTTTTAAACTGGGTTGAGTTTTTAATTCCTGAATTAATAAATTTTTTAACTCAAATATATTCTTGATCTCCGCTATTTTGAGATTTGATGTTATCTCCGAAAGTTTATAACCCGGCTTGTATTGTCGTTCGGTTTGATGATTGATGTCGCTTTCCAGAATAATTCGCATTCCCGAAATTCCAATCTTTTCATTTTTAGAAAGTTCAGTTAAAAAGCCTCTTTTCCTCATTTCTGAAATTAATTCATCAAAATTATTGGAGCACTTCAAACTCTGAATTAGATTTTTTAGCATTTCTGCTTTCTTTTCAATTCCAATTTCTACATCGGTTTTCAGATTTCGTTCCTGACAAATTTGGCGGACTGCTTCACCGAATCTTTCACCAATTTTACGCGATTTTACCGTACATTTTCCATGAATATTCATTCTATTGACCACAAAATGAATGTGTTTTTGTTTAGTGCTGTTGTGGATATCCAAGCGGTATTGATTTCTATCTGTAACTCCAATCTTCTGCAATGCTTCAATTGAAATTTCAGTTAATTCTTCATCTGATAATTGCTTTGTGTTTTCAGTAGGTGGGGAAATATATCCAGTTAAAGCCCACTTTTTCACTTTTGAATTTCTGTCTGCTACCGTTTTCATTTCCTGGTATTGTTGTTCCGGATTGCTGCTCAAAAGAAAATTAGATGCAGCAGCGATTGCCGTTCCTTTATCGTTCCCATTATATTCCAGCGCAATTTTAGAGATCATTCTAGTTGTTGCTGAATTATTCATCCGCTATTTTTTGCTTGTTTTTAGAATATAAATACTGACGAATGAGTTCGATTATTTCTTCGATTTCAACAATAATTTTCTTTTTATTTGAGAAAATATTCCATTCTCTATGGCGCAATAAATTTTTAATCCTTTTAAAATTATTTCCGTACTCCAACAAAATTTCATCAGTTTTAAATTCATCAATTTTCAGCACTTTTCCCTGGTAAACCATTCGGGCAAAAGTTGATAATTTCAACTTTACTTTCTCGGCTTTTTCAAACTCAACCTGATATTCACTTTCAGTCATCCTAAAGGAAATTATTCTCGTTAATTGTGGATCAGATTTCTTTTTCAAACCACCTCTTCTACCTAAATCTTTGAAGTGATTTTTTCTTTTTTCAGCAGTTAATTTTTGCTCATTTTCCTCGGTTGCCCTTTGCACAAATTTTTTAAAAAAATCTTCTTTCATGTTTTAATTTTTATTTTATTATTTACAGTAAATTGTATTTCTGACGATAGGAAGAAATCAAAAATCCCAGTTTTATAAAAAGCGTGAAACGCTTATTGTAAACAATGGGTACTTTTTGCACTACCATCTAACCATATTCTACCTGAATCTATTTTACACAGGTTGGTTTAGGTTGCACCTGCGTAAAAAGAACACAGGCTGAAATCTTCCATAATTTTTATATCTCATTTTACCTGTGTTCATTTTCCTCACCTTCTTTTGTATTTCAACTGTCTTTCATTTGATGGATTTTCTTGAATCAACCAATCATTTAAGTCCTTAAAATCGGAATACAAAATCCGACAATCTTCGGCATTTTCGTTTTCACTTTTTATCATTTCAACGGCTCGATTTCCAGCTTCGTCATTATCGAAATAGAGTTCTAATTTTTCATAATTTTTAATTGTATTTTTAATTTTAGCAATCATAGAAACTGAATTCAAAATGAGGTAATCCGAAGCTTCTTTTTCCAGATAATTCTCAACATTCTTAAAGGAAAGAAAATCAAAAAAGCCCTCGAAAATCCTGATAGAATTTGAGTCAATATTTATGATTGAAATATCTTTTTTACCCAAACAAATTTTAGAATATGCATTTCGAATTTCATAACCATCAGAATCATTTTTAAAACCTATTCCGAAATAATTTTTACCATTCATTTGATAATGGATTTCTTTAATATATTCAGTTTGATTTTCTACTTTTCGACTATTCAAATATTCTAACAAAGCATGATGCCCAATTTCTTTTACTTCAGTTATTTCGTATGTTTTTAATGGGTTTTCAAATTTTCTGTTCGGAGTTTTTTGATTTTGAAAAGAAGAAAAATTTTGATTTTCTGCCCAATTTAAAACCTCGCTTATCGAAGTATTTAAATATCTCTTCATAAAATCGATATTGTTTCCGCCAATTCCTTCTGAAAATAAATACCATATATTGAGGCGTTTATTGAGTTTAAAAGATGCGTGGTTTTCTGTTGCAAATGGATTAAGATACCAAGCTTCTTTTTCATTTTGTTTTGTTGGAAGGTGTCCGATAGCAAGTAGGACTTCTTCCAATGGGATTGTATTAAATTGGTTGCAATTCATTGTTGTATATTTTCCGGGGTTTCGGTGAGAGATTTTTTGTTGAATTGTTGAGGAAACCGTGTAACTTATTGATTATATTATATTTACTCCCTCAACAAACACTCAACAATTCAACAAACTTGAGTATTATTGCTCAACAAACCCTCAACAAAATTGAGGATATAAAAGTTTGTTGAGAACTTTGTTGAGACTTAACTATTTGATTTTCTTTTCATTATCAATCAATTCAACAATTCAACATATTTATTAAGGATAAAATCCTTTTTTATGGTGAAATAGCGACCAACTGAATTAGTTTGATAGAATATTCCTGCAAAATCGATGTCGTATCTGATGTAGGTTAAGCCATTTTTTTGCGGCTCCAGTTTCCAGGTTTCTTTTAGTAGATTTCGAATATCGCTTCTCGTCCAATAAGTTGGGCGAAACATTTTGTTCATCATGTTGAGTAAGTCTTGCGGAACTACACTAATTTCTTCATCCTCATTACTTTCAAAGAACTCGTATAGTAATTCTAAGGTTTTCGATTCTAATTTGTTATTGTTCTTGAAAACCAACTTCTGTAGTGCTTTTGTTCTTATTTCATCCGCAGAAAACCACATTCTTGTTTTCTTTTCAGTTGAGAATTTTCTTTCAATTAAAAACTGAAGAAAATCTGGAATTTCTGAAATGAGATTCTTTAGAAATTCTGTGTTTTCAGTCTTGATTGTATTGATCTTTAAAATCCAAAACCGGATTTCATTTTCATCGATTTGAATAAAATTTTCTTCATTATTGGAACACAAAATAAACTTGGCGAAAAAATCGACTTCTTCTCGGTCTTTTCCTTTGGCTTCTAGTTTATCTTTGTTGGTTGTCGATAGATATTTTAATCGTTCTGTAATTTCTTTTTTATCAAAGAATACTTCGTCAATTGCTACAACCAACATTGCTGCCCAATCGGAATTGAATTGGCTGCCGAAAGAATCTCCTTTGATATAAGTCATATTCAAGCCAAAAATTTCTTTTAACCACTTAATAAAAGTTGTTTTTCCAGTAACTCTTTCTTTAGAGACCAAGCATAAAATCGGTAGAATTTGTGTTGGAAATTGCAGTAGAATCTTTAAATAATCCAATCCCATTTCCAGTTGTTCACCGAAAATATGCTCCACAAAATTCATTGAAAATGGAATGCTATCTATAAAATTTTCCTTGCCAGATGAAGGTAAAAATGGAATTTCATTGTAAATATTATAGAAACCTTGAACGATTTGCGTGTATTCTAAATGCTCTGGAATACAGCAAAATCCATCATATTTCGGTACTTTAGAAACGTAGGTTTTTCCGTGATCGCTAATTATAGTTTCTCGATTCCATCGAACTAATATGGAAATTTTATCACCAGAAATCAATGGTTTTTCTATGGTTTTGTAGTAGGTCGTTCCTACTCGTAAATAGGGAGTTTTATTGCTCATTTTTCGGGAGTTTTAATGGTAATACGGAATCGTTAAAAGAAACTTTAAACATTTGATGAAATTTCACATCATCAATTTCTTTTTAATGGATGGGCAGATTTATTTACGCTTCAGACTTTCTAATTCTTCCACGTTGTAAAAATGTTTGCCACCAAAACCGTATGTGGTAATTCGTCCTTCATTTTTCAGTTGGGCAAAACGTGCTTCAGATAATCTTTTTCCATGCGTTCCGAGAATTCTTCGTGCTTCTAATCTATCAACAACTTTCCCTTCGTTGTCTTTAGAATTATTTTTATCAATATCCGTTTTTAAACTTCTTACCTCTTTGATGAGGATTTCAATTGCCATTGGTAATGTTTCGAAAGTAATTTGCATAATAGTATAATTTTGTATTTTGTGATTAATTGAAAAGTTGAAAATTCAACTATTTATTCGATTTGAACACGACAAAATTAGACTGGAAACTCCAGAATTTCATGCTTTGGAATTCATTCTGCAACCACTTTAACTATTCCATTGTACTTGTGGATTAAATACTATTAAAAAAGAGTTAGCTGGTTTCAAGGAAGTGTTAAAGGATGTTAAGAAAATACAATCCTATAAAATGGATAAATATTTAAAAAAATAATTATTTAAATTTGAGGCAGTAAATAAAGAATTTGAAATCGAAAATTGCTAATTTGAAAGCTGTTTGATTTTACTAATTGTTAGTAAAATCTAAAATGGAAATTTGTGGAATTTTTAGGAGAATTTATCTTTTGCAAGACAAATACAAGACAAATAATTTTTACAAAAACAAAAAACCACTGAAAATCAGTGGTTTAAAAATGTAAAAAGTGGAGGATATCGGGATCGAACCGACCACCTCAACACTGCCAGTGTTGCGCTCTAGCCAGATGAGCTAATCCCCCTTTTTCTTCAATTTAGATTGTATGGTCTGAATTTTAGATTTGCAATGATACAAATTTTTGTGATTTAAAAGCAATTTTCGACCTGCTTTATTTTTTTTCTGCGACGAGAGAAAAAACAAGAGGTATTTTATTTCCAAATTTTGAAATTTGAAATTTGCCTTTCTCTGTTTCCTCAATGTGTTGAAAACAAGGATATGGCGACCAATTGTATTCCCGAAAAGACTGTAGCTGCAGGTTTTCTTGGAGTAAACTGGTCAAAACATCTGAGGTGGGATGATTCCAGCTGACTTCCTGATCCGCGAGATTTGCCGTTCTGTCTGCATAAGTGCCTTCATTAGTTTCGACAATCACCTCTTCGTTAAAATAATTGTATTTCACGAAAGTGAAGTCATTATCGAATATCCAAACGATTGGATGAAATTCTACGAAGATTAATTTTCCGCCAGGTTTTAAAAAATGTGAGACAACTTTTGCCCACTTTTCTAAATCGGGAAGCCAACCAATGGTGCCATAAGTTGTGTAAACGATGTCGAATTTCTGATCTAAAACATGGGGCAATCCATAGACATCAGAAATGATGAATTGGGTATCTGTTCCACATTTTTGCGCCAGATCTTTTGCCGCTTCGATGGCTTTATCTGATAAATCCACTCCCGTAACTTTTGCGCCCATTCGGGAGAGCGAAATAGAATCCTGACCAAAGTGACATTGCAAATGCAGGATTTCTTTGCCTTTGATTTCTTTTAAAAGTTCCAATTCGATTGAATTTAAAGAAGTTCGTCCTTTTATAAATTCATCGACGAAATAAAAATCAGATTTCAAATGTGAATCTACTTTCGCATTCCATAATTTTCGATTGATGTCTAGATAATTTTCCATTATTTCGAGATTACAAATAAAGTTCTTGTTATAAATAAACTGTCACTAATTGCTGTTTTATAGTTTAATTTTTCACTGCTCGTTCTTCTTCAAATTTAGCAACAATTCTCCCAAATGAAACAACCCAAAGTCTTATCTCCTCAAAAGCCCCTTGTAAATCTCCAGTTCCTTTTCTAGGTTGGCCATTTTTTCATTGGTTTTTACCGGGAAATCCGGCGGATAGGTGCTGATAAGATCCGACAGAAAATCATAATTCAGCACAATCGACAATTTTTCCAGATGATCCCAAACTGCAGCGAAGGTTGTTTGTAATAAGCCCGTACCGTACTGGAATTCACCCCAATTCTTCTTGCTGCTTCAGACGACGAAACGTGTAACTCACGAAGTTTTTTCTGAATCAACTGCCCAATATGCGGATAAGGTTGGGTACCAGGTTTCAAATAAGTATGTGTTTTAACCATTATTTAACGATTTTATGAGATTAAAATTAATAAATATAAATCTAATACCACCAAATTAAGGTCTAAAACATCTTCGTCATTATCTTAAACTACAATTACAATGTTTAATACATCAATTTCAATGTTTAACACTTCAATTTTAATGCCTAATACATCAATTGTAATGTTTTAGACCTCTTTTTAGTAGTCTTAAACGTAAATTATAGTCAAAAAAGGTATTTTTACTTTTGGGGTTTATCCCTTTAGTTGGATGAAGGAATAATCTGCGCTTACTTCGAGATTAAAAATAAAGTTCCAGCTATAATTAAAACGGTTCCCATTGAGGTTTTCCAGGTTAATGTTTCGCCTAAAAATAATATTGCCAAATCGCGCCGTTCCGAAGTGGTTTTTGCTAAATGCAAGAAATCAGCATTAAGCTCAGAAAACACATATCCTGATTTTTCCCTTTCATCATTAACCTCGACAATAAAACCGGATCGGTAAGCAGTTGGCAAAGGTAGATTTCTTGATAGAGACCAACCTTTCAGCCATTTTCCGACGAGATCATTAGAAATTTCTTTTTCCACTTCTAAGCGTTCAGAAATTCTTCTAAGGTAACGGTGGCTTGTTCTCCAGTTTTAATATTTTTAAAAGTAATCGTGTTGTTTTTCAATTCTTCTTCCCCTAAAAAAACCAGATTTAAAATTCCCTTTTTCTCGGCGTAGGTAAACTGCTTTTTCAGTTTTGCTGATTCGGGGTAAAGTTCTGCTGAAATTCCTTTTTCACGCAGTAAAGCGATCACTTTCATCGCTCCTAGAGATTCATTTTCGCCATAATTCGCAAAAAGATACTGCACGGTTTTCATAGAATCTTCAGGGAATAAACCGAGTTCTTCCATCACCAAATAAATTCGATCGAGACCAAAAGAAATTCCAATTCCGGGGATATTTTTCAAGCCGAAAACTTCGGTTAAATTATCATATCTTCCGCCACCGCCGATAGAACCCATGGCTACGTTGTTGGCTTTCACTTCAAAAATGGCACCGGTATAATAGTCGAGTCCTCTCGCTAAAGTGATGTCGAATTTTATATTTTCTTCAGAAACACCCAATTCCAGACAGGTTTTCAAAACAAATTCTAATTCTTCTACTCCATTTGTTCCTGCTTCATTTCCTTGGAATTTTTCTTTCAGCTGCAACACATTTTCAAGCGCATTATTGCTTTGAGAAAAAAGAAAATCTAGTTTTTCAATGGATTCCAACGGGATGTTTTTTTCTATCAATTCCTTCACAACACCCTCTTTACCGATTTTATCGAGTTTGTCTAAAGCTACGGTGAAATCGATTAGTTGCTCAGAAATTCCCGCAAAATCTGCTAAACCAGAAAGTATTTTGCGATTATTCAAATGAATAGTCACCGGGATTTTTAATTCTGAAAAAGATTTTAAATACAGTTGCACCAACTCTACTTCCTGCCATAAACTTTCGCTCCCCACAACATCTGCATCACACTGATAAAATTCACGGAAACGCCCTTTTTGTGGACGGTCGGCTCGCCAAACTGGTTGAATTTGATAGCGTTTAAAAGGAAAAGTAATTTTTCCGTGATTCATGGCGACAAATCTTGCGAAAGGAACGGTTAGATCATAACGCAAAGCTTTTTCTGAGATTTGAGCAATCAGTTTCTGAGAATTTTTGGAATTCCAATCTTCGTCTTTTGTTTTTGAGGCGTAATCACCAGAATTCAAAATTTTGAAAATTAAGCGATCACCTTCTTCACCGTATTTTCCGGTTAAAGTAGAAAGGTTTTCAAAACTTGGTGTTTCTAAAGGTTGAAACCCAAACAATTCGAAATTTTTCTGTAAAACATTGGTAATAAATCTTCTTCCTGCAATTTCTGGAGCGGAAAAATCTCGGGTTCCTTTGGCTAAACTGGGCTTCATAGATATTGGTAATGAATAATAAGTAATGGTAATTTTGCTGTCAAAATGCTTGTAGCAGTCCGCAAAAATACAAAATTATTCATCTAAAATTACTAAAGATGCTTGATCATCCAAAGGTTGCAACCACAATGTCCGGAATTTCCCAGTGGTTTTTCCAAATAAGTAAATCCCTGTTTTTCATAAATAGAAACTGCGGTAGAAAATTCGGGTAAACTTTCGATATAAATTGATTTGAACCCCTGATTTTTTGCAAATGCAATACTTTCTTCCATTAACATTTTCCCCAAACCTTTCCCTCGAGAATCTTTAGCGATATAAAATTTAACGAGTTCTGCACAATGTTCCGGTAAACCATCTGTGGGGAAAATTCCGCAACAACCGCACAATTCACCATCTACTTCTGATACAAAAAGCACTGCATTTTCTGCCTCAAATAATTCGCATAAATGATCTGTTGTGGGATCTTCATAAACTGTTCCTTTTGTAGAAACATTAAAATCGTGGAAGCAGCTGCGAATGATTTTCGCTAAGAATTGATTATCTGATTTTTGGATTTTTCTAATGATCGTTTTCATTTTATAAATTTAAAAAAACTAATCCGTTAAAAACCTAAAAATAACTCCGATCGCTTACCTTTCAAATCAGAAAAGAGTGAAGAAAATTACTTTGCTTCTTTAAAATATAGAATTCTGAGCTTTAAACTGTTTCTAAAATCTGAATAATTTCCCCGCCATAATTTTCAATTTTAAATTTACCGAAACCTTTGATATCCAGAAGTTCTTCTTTTTTAATAGGTTTGTATTTTGCGATTGAGAGTAGTTCTTTGTTGGTGGCAATGAAATAAACGGGCAGACTTTTTTCTTTCGCTTTCTCGCTGCGCCACAATTTAAGGGAATCGAGAATTTTAATTTCATCGGAATTCAGCTGTTCCTGTTCTGCCCTGTATTTTTCGTTTTTTGGTTCGTTGAACTGCACTTTCAATTCTTCATAATACAAAATAACCGACCAATAATTCTCTTCCTCTTTCACGAAAGCGGTTTCATATTTCAAGATATTATTTTCTTGTAAAAAATGATCGAGTCTTTTTTGATCATCGTAAATAAACTCTTCAGAGAGGCGTATTTTAAAAATTTTTGTTTTCATGATTTTGTGTTTTCTTTAAAAAATGTAAAAAAGAGAAGCAAGCCGAATTCGATGGGAAAAACAAATCCGGCTTTGCTGCTCCAAACCCACTTATTTCCCTCCTAGAAGCACAAGTTCCTCCACACGGATTTCTGTGATATAGCGTTTCACTCCATCTTTATCATCATACGTTCTGTAAATAACTTTACCTTCCACGGCGATTTCTTTGCCTTTTTCCACATATTTCTCCATAATGTCTGCTAATTTTCCACCGGCAGATAAACTGTGCCATTGTGTTTCCTCTACTTTTTCTCCCAAAGCATTGGTGTAATGATCGGTGGTTGCTAAACTGACTTTCGCCAATTTTCCGTTTTCGAATTTTACGATTTCTACGTCTTTTCCTGTTCTACCGATTAAGGTAACTTTGTTTCTTAGTGACATGGCTTTAAATTTTATAATTAAACATTAGAAACGAGTCTCACTGATTTTCCTCGAATCTCTGTTGCAAAGGTTCATCGGTTGTGAAAAAATAGTCGGTAGAGAATTGCTTATTGTCGTTTGTAGTCGTTTGCACAGAATATATATCTGATTTTCAGTAATTTAAAATTCCATTTTTTTGGTGAAAAATGATTTTATATTCTATTCAAAGATTGAAAAAAGCGTCGAAAATCTAAAATATCATTTGATCATTGATCGCAAATTTTCACTATTTTAGCGATGCAATATTATATGGTGATTGCGAAATTAACACAACCAACTTTGGCTGGTTAATATGATTTTGTGATACATATATAAGTTAGCAGAAAGTTTAAACAAAAAGCTCGCATAAAATGAAATTTGTGTTTTTTATAATAATTTTTGCGTTAATTCTACTTTTAATTAGTTTTGCGTTGGCAAAGATTTTAGGTTTTATTTTTTCAAAATTATGTAATGAAAAACCTAAAAAATTGAGAGTTTTAAATGCAACATCAACAATTATTATTTTCCTCTCTTTTATTTTCTACATCTTTTTTTATAATCCTGCTAAAAATTATAAAACTGCATTTATTGAAAAAAATAATAATCAATATGTAATAACAACGATAGGCAGGAGAAATTTAATGCTTCACGACCCAATTTCTGCAATTAAAAAAGGAACCTACATTGACAGTGCTAAATTCACAGTTTTAAAATCAAATGGAATTATCAAAGGAAAAGAACTACCAACTGATCTTGGATCTTATCCAACCATTAATAACGACGCTATTATCATAAAAGGGAATTCACTTAAAATTAATTTAATCTATTATAATTTTGACGACAAAGTAAACAAACCAAATGTATGGAACGGAAAATATAAATTAGTGAAAAGAAATTTCTAAAAAACCTCCTGCTAACATCTTATTGGAAATAGTGCGAAAGAATCGCAAGTTTAACCATTTTAGATCATCCGAAGTTTAATTATTACAAGACGGTTTCCAAATTTAATACGCACCATCGCCAATACCCGATAAGTTTGTGGCAACACTACCTCACTGCGGACAAAAAGACTAAATGACATGAAAATCAATCAGAAAATAAAGCAAATACAATTATAACCTATTAACAAACTCTAATATGAAAAGTACTTTATTAATCTTATTAACTACATTTTTATCAACAATTTCTTCATATGGTCAATCATTCGAAGGGAAAATTATTTATTCAAATACGTACAAAAGCAAAATGCCAAATGTTGCCGACGAACAATTTACTGCAATGATGGGTTCGATACAAGAATATTACATCAAAAATGGTGACTATAAATCTGTTGCGAATGGTTCTCTTTTGCAGTCGCAGAACTACGTAAATAAAGAAAATAAACTTTATACAAAAATGGCTAATTCAGAAGCTTTTTTGTGGGATGATTGCGCAACAAACCCAGACGAAGTTTTAAAAGCTGAACTCAACAAAGAGGTTACTGTAATACTTGGTTACAAATGTGACGAGTTAATACTGACTTGTAAAAGTGGAATTCAAAAATATTATTTCAATTCCAAATTTTCAGTAGACCCAAAACTTTTTGAAAATCACAAATTTGGTAATTGGTATGACTTTGTTTCAAAAGCCAATGCTTTACCTTTGAAATCGTTGATAGAAAATGCACAATTTAGTTTGGAAAGCAATGCAACAAACATAACAGAAATGAAACTTGATAATTCGTTTTTTGCATTACCTCCGAATTCAAAATCTATGAAAAGTCCGTACTAATAAAAAAAGTCCAACCTCTAATAGCCGTATCTCGCAATAGCGAAATTTAAACTAAATGTACGTTCCGCAAGAAATTTTTTCTTTAGCAGAAAATAACTCGTTCCGACATTCGCAACTTTCGAGAAGCGGCAAAACGTTTATTAATCTTTCCTAAATGAAGCGATTCTACATCCTTTTTATTATACTTTCAATATTTTCAACTTGTTTTTCACAAAGCAAGGAACTCCTTGGAAAATGGGTTTTGGTGCGATCAACCTTGGTTGGAAATATCAATTTAGACCTCAATAATCCTGATTATTCAACCAAACTTATTTATTTTATTACTCCAAAAGCATTGCAGTTTTCTAGGTATAAACTTCCTGCAACCTTTACGGATACACAAATAAAAACAGAATTTCGAACGATTAATTATGTTTTAAAAGACAAATATTTAATCCTTCAAGATCAATATGACAACAAAATTAGTTACTTTCTTAAAGCAGATGATTTTGTTAGAAAAAATTCAGAATTTGCGTTGAAACCTCTCGTGAGAAATACAGATTCGTTGTATGTCGCAAATAATTTGAACGATTATGAACTTTCGGACAACCAAGATTATGAAGAATTAATTAGTTTAAATAGTAAAGAAGCGGGAAGATCATCAAAAACATTTACTGATTTATATTTTCAAATAGAATTTGTTTTAACAAAAAACAATAAGATTGAAAATATAAAAATTCTCCATTCAATTGACGAAAATTATGACCAAGATTATATTCGAGCTTTAAAAAAATCAGAAAAATTTCTCAAGAATATCTCCGGAAAAAACCTTTTGATTACAAAAGAAGTCAATCATTTAAAATGGGCAAATGATTTAAAAGATAAAAATGAGCGGCAACTTTATGATCTTCTCGACAAAGGTTTTAAAAATTACACCGAAAATAATTTCGAAAAAGCAATTGAAGCTTATTCCCAAATTGAAAATTTACCTATTGCAAATAATCGTTTTAATTCTTTAATAAAAGACTCTCAAGTAAAATTGGGCGTTTCATATTTAGTAACTGGAATGAGAGAAGAAGCATGCAAAACATTCAATAAAATAGGAGATAAAACAGATTTTGACATCCGAAATTATCTCCTCGATTTTTGCACTCGATAAAACTTACCTTTATTTTAAAGAAATAATAAATACCATAACCATTGGAAATCAGGACAATTTTCTATTGAATTACCCCGTAAAATTTATGGAAGCACCAACGAAAGAATAAAGATCAACTTTTCAATTCGCTTATTACGCAGAAGTTCATTTTACCCTTTCAACACCTTAATATAAAAAAACGTAAGCAATTTCTGCCACAAAAACATGCAGAACATCTCGCTAAAAACAGCTGTGGAAATAAATAAAATGAAGCGATTACAATTGAAACCGCTTCATTTTTTATAGGGAATTTGAAAATCTATTTATTGTTCTCCGCCAAATAATTCGACAACACTTTATCTACCAATTCCTCTTTCGTCAAATGATGAAAAATGGTTTTTACCTGTTGTTTCACTTCTTCCGGAATCTCGCGATTGGGTTTTGTTTTGAAAACTTTTTTCGCCCAAACCAAAGTATTATTCCATTCAATAGCTTCTGCATTGGCTTTTTTGATGGGTTTAAAATGAATACCCAATTCTTTTTCAAAATCCGCAATTTCCTTCACTTCTTCCTGTTGAATAATCGTCATCGAAAGTCCTTTTGCTCCCGCTCTTCCTGTTCTACCACTGCGGTGAACGTAAGCTTCGTGCGTATCTGGTAAATGATAATTCACCACATAAGCCAATTCTTTTACATCGATTCCTCTTGCTACCAAATCAGTCGCAACGAGAATATCAATATAACCTTCCCGAAATTGCTCCATAATCCGATCCCGAATTCCTTGTGTTAAACTTCCGTGCAATGCACCCGAGGAAATTTTTCGAATCGCCAGATTTTTTGCCAGTTTATTGACGGCAGCTTTGGTTTTACAAAAAATAATTCCGCGACCACCTTCCTGGGAATTTAAAAAATGCAAAAGCACATCTAATTTTTCAATCGGATCTACGACAATATATTGATGATCAATGCTTTCATTTCCAATAACTTCCATGTCAGAATGAAGGGAAACTGCACTTTTCGACATATAATTATGTACGATATCTTTCAGTTCTCCCGGCATTGTCGCGCTGAACAAATACGTGCGGCGATTTTTCGGCAAAGATTTCAGAATTGGCATTAAATCTTCTTTCAATGCTTGAAACATTTCATCGGCTTCGTCTAAAACTAAATTTTTCAGAGATTTGATTTCCAGCGCCCCTTTCTCCATTAAATCTAAAAAACGACCCGGAGTTGCGACAACAATATGCGTCGGAGATTTTAATTCTTCGATTTGGGATTTCACAGAATTGCCGCCCGAAAGCAAAACAATAGAAACTTCTGGCAAATATTTCCCAAACTCTTTCAGATTATTATAAATCTGTTGACTCAATTCGCGCGTTGGTGATAAAATTAAAGTCTGAATATTTGAATTTTCAACATCGACCAATTGCAAAAGCGGCAAACCAAAAGCGGCAGTTTTACCCGTTCCTGTTTTCGCCAATGCGACCAAATCTTCCGTTTCATCGAGAATAATGGGAATTACTTGTTCCTGAATATCGGTCGCTACCGAAATTTCTAAATCGGTTAAAGCATTCTGAAGTTTTTTAATAATTCCTAAATCGGAGATCAGTCTGGACATTGTAAATTGTTTTTGCAAAGATAACCACAGTTTTCGTGAATCACCTGTTCAATGAATTTAAATAGAAATTTTTTAAACATTTTTATTGATGTACTTATTTTAAAACTTTTTTTAGAAAATAATCCCCTTCTATTTTTTAAATTTACAAAAAATCGCAACAGGAGATTTTAATTTTTTTCCAATTTAAAATAGAACTTCAATAAAAAAATGTCCGATATCAATATGCAAGATCAGATTTTCGATAAGATAGACTGTACTCAAAATCCTTTAGCAAAAGGGGAATACGAAAACTGCAACTTCAAAAATTGTAATTTTAGCGAAAACAATCTTTCCGATTTCAAATTTATAGATTGCGAATTTATTGCATGTAATTTAAGTTTAGCCCAACTTAATGGAACAGCTTTCCGCAATGTTTCCTTTAAAGATTGCAAAATGCTCGGACTTGAATTTGACCATTGCAATCCTTTTGGACTCGCATTTTCTTTTGAAAATTGTCAACTCAATCATTCTACATTTTTTCAACTTCACCTTCGAAAAACGGTTTTCAAAGAGTGTCAGTTACGGGAAATTGATTTTTCGGAAGCCGATTTAAGCAACGCAAACTTTTTCGATTGTGACTTATCTCAAGCAATATTTCAAAATACGAATCTGGAAAAAGCAGATTTTCTAAGTTCTTTTAATTATGGAATTGATCCAGAAAATAACCGTTTGAAAGGAGCGCGATTTTCTGCTGCAGGAATAAGTGGACTTTTAGAGAAATATCAAATTATAATTGAGCAGTAAAAAGCAGAAACTACAAAAAAATAAAGGCTATCATTAAAAAAAACGACAGCCTTTACAGTGAAAATATAAGGTTAGAATTATTAAAAATTCTTAAAACCTACAAAAAAAGTTTCCCTTTTGAGTAAAAAAGAATCAAAAATTATTTTTTAGATTCTTCGATCGAAACTTTTCTAAACTCTTTTAATAATTTTTCTAGTTCCAAAGTTGCTTTTCTTGCTCTTGCTCCTGCAGCTTTTACTCCTTTTTCTGCTAATGAAGTTGATTCAGTAGTGAATGTTTCAAATTCTGCGTTGATCTTTCCGATAAGGTCTTTCATAATAGTTTGTTATAAATTAGGTTTCAAAATTACAATTTTATACGGATATACAAAGGTTTGGCGAAATAATTATCAAAATAATTGAGCGTCGGAAAAGCATGAGGATTTCTCCCATTCATTTATTTCCCAATTTTTAAATGCATTTTTTAGAAAATCACCATCAGCAAATCATTAATTTTATAAATATATTTGTTGAAAATTTAAAGAATGCAACTGGTAAAAGTGGGACTTTGTGCCTTTGGAATGAGTGGAAAAGTTTTCCACGCGCCGTTTTTAAAAGAACATCCGGGATTTTTTATGTTGGCTGTTGTAGAAAGATCGAAAGATGAATCCCAATTAAAATATCCCGAAACCACCATTTACAGATCGGTTGAAGAAATGCTTGCAAACGCAGATATCGAATTAGTGGTTGTCAATACTCCGGTTCAAACCCATTTTGAATATGTGAAAAAAGCTTTGGAAGCCGGGAAAAATGTCATTGTCGAAAAACCTTTTACCGTCGATATTTCCGAAGCCGAAGAACTGGTAAAACTGGCAAAAGAAAAAAAACTTTTCCTCAGTGTTTATCAAAACCGCAGATTTGACCGCGATTATCATCAGGTTCAAAAAATTTTAGAAGAAGGAAAATTAGGAACTTTAAAGGAAGTTGAAATCCGTTTCGACCGTTTCCGAACCGAACCCAGCCAAAAAGAACACAAAGAAAATCCTGAACTTCCAGGTTCGGGTGCGCTTCATGATTTGGGTTCTCATTTGATCGATCAAGCAACGCAACTTTTTGGTTTCCCTGAAAAACTCTTCGCTGATGTTTTTTCGATGAAAGGACCAGAATTCGCAAATGATTATTTTGAAATTTTATGCTTTTATAAAAATGATTTTCGCGTTCGGTTGAAATCTTCCGTTTTCAGCAAAGAAGCACATTGCGCCTATATTTTGCACGGCGAAAAAGGGAGCTTTTTGCAGGAAAGAACCGATGCTCAGGAAAGCGAATTGGTTTCCGGCGCCGTTCCAACTTACCATGAAGACTGGACAAAACCTTTAACAAAACCCGATGGAATAATTAACTATTTAAAAGAAAATTCCGAGACCGAAAGAATTCTCACTTCCAGCGAACCCGGAAATTACATGGATTATTATCAGCAAATTTATGAGCATATCTTTTTCGGCGCCGAGTTACCTTCACCTGGAGCAGAAATTATTCAAAACATGGAAATCATTGAAGCCGCTTTGAAAAGTTCGACAGAGGGAAAGGTGATATTTTTTAAATAAAAAACATGAAGGATTCGTAGTAAACCCATTGATCATCAAGATGATGCACCGCAATTACCTAAAGGATATCCCAAAATTCTGATCTTAGCACTTTTCCTACCCACTTGGTTTTACGTGATGAACCGTAAAGTGAAAAATTTAGGAAAAAATTCCGCTTAATTTTTGGCAAGGAGTATTCTTTAAAATGATATCTTTAGTGCGAAAAAGTTGAATAATCCATCTACAATACCTATTTTTCATTTATGCTCTCTGTTTATTATATCTTATCGGCTTTCTGTATTGCAGGAAGCATTTTACCTTTGATTCCTCATCCACACTGGACTTTTCGAGTTTGGGAATTCGGGCGAATTCAAATTATGACCATTCAACTCGCGGTTCTTCTTTTAGGATTCATTTTTATTGAAGAAAAAAGCTTGGTTTTTTGGAGCATTTCGGGTATCAATTTGGTGCTTATTATCAATCATGCCATCATTTTAGCTCCTTATACCGTGATCTACCGCAGAAATCCTTCAAACAAAATCGATAAAGATTCTGCTTCTATTTCTGTTGTATCTGTTAATGTTTATCAATTTAATAATGAGTATGAAAAATTGATAACCTTAATTAATGAGGTGCAACCTGATATTTTATTGACCTTGGAAACTAACCAAGCTTGGGAAAACGCCTTAACCAAGATTGAATCCGACTATCCTAATTTTAAAAAAGTACCCTTAGAAAACACGTATGGAATTCATTTTTATACAAAATTAAAAGTAAAATCCATTAAAGTGAATTATCACATTGCAGACGATTTACCCAGTATACAAGCCGCTTTGTTTACAAAAGAGGGAATTCCGTTTACATTTTTCGGCGTTCATCCACCTCCACCAAGTCCTACTGAAGAAGATAACGCAAAAGAAAGAGATGGCGAATTATTGGCAGTGGGGAAAAAAATTAAGGAAACAAAAGGTTCTGTGATCGTTGCGGGCGATTTTAATAACGTAGCTTGGGCACGATCATCCCTCCTTTTTAGAAAAACTTCTGAATTAATTGATCCCAGGATCGGACGTGGATTTGTTTCCACTTTTCACGCAAAATATAGATTGCTTCGGTTCCCAATTGATCTTTTTTTTCATTCTCCAGATATTTTTGTAGAAGATTTTAAAACTTTAAGACCTATTGGAAGTGACCATTTACCTTTGTTCTGTAGTTTTTTCATCAATAAGGAAGAAGAAATTCAAGAAGAGGAAACAGAATCTTTAAAGGAAGAAGAAAAAAAGGAAGTAGATAAAATCATCCAAGATGGCATTAATGAAGAAGGGAATCAGGATGCAATTGCCACCGAGTAGTCTTCAACTCTAAAAACAACCAATTCACAAATTAGTTCTAATTGTTGATGTTGACCTAAAAAAAGAGGCGGTAAAATAGACTTTACCTATGATTGAATTTGTGCAATAAATTTGGTCATAAAAAGCCGTTTGGGTACCTTTCAGCAAAGAATTGACGCAAAAAAAACGCCCTGAAATGAATGAAAAGAATGTTTAAAAACTTCTTTTTTTGAATTCAGTTTTATAGAACCTCATCAATTTTAGTGGTATGATTTTCCATGGAATGGTCGGAGGTAAAACTCGCGCACCGATAATTTTGTAGGAATATTAATTAAGTTCAATGACTACAAATTTTCGCAGGAAAATTAGTTTAGGATTTTAAAAAAAGCTCTAATTTTTGAGCGAAACAATTCATTAAAAAACAGAAATCGTACGGATGAACAGAAAAGAAAGACAGACCAATTTCAACAAAGGTTTTACCTTCACCAAACATACTCCCGAAGAAATTTCCCATTTCGACCGGGTTTTTGATGTTTTTAAAGATCTTTTGACCCACACTTCCGGAGACATCGAAGAAGCCTTCGAATGGCTGGAAATGCTCGATAAAGAATACAACATTTTTACCGATGAATACTCGCTTCAGGATTTTGAAGACGATCTAAAAAAACGCGGGTACATCAAAGAAGAAATCGACGAAAAAGACGGAAATACCGGAACAGGAAAAGGCAAAAATATTTTAACGGCAAAACTGGAAGCAGCTTTGCGCGAATTTGCCTTAGATCAGATTTTTGGAAAACTCAAAAAAAGCGGAATCGGAAATCACAACACGAAAAAAGTGGGTGTTGGTGATGAAAGAGACGGCGAAAACCGCGCTTTTCAATACGGTGATGATTTGTCTACGATGAACATGACCGAAAGTTTAAAAAATGCGCAAATCAACAACGGAATATCGGATCTGCGTTTGACAGAAGACGACCTCATCGTAGAAGAAACCAAGCACAAAGCGCAAATGAGCACGGTTTTGATGATTGATATTTCGCACTCCATGATTCTTTACGGAGAAGATCGAATCACCCCTGCAAAAAAAGTGGCGATGGCTTTAGTGGAATTAATCAACCGAAAATATCCCAAAGATTCCATCGATATTATCGTTTTTGGAAATGAAGCTTGGCCCATAAAAGTAAAAGATTTACCCTATTTAAAAGTTGGTCCTTATCACACGAATACCGTTGCAGGATTGGAATTAGCCATGGATATTCTTCGCAGAAAAAGAAATACCAACAAACAGATTTTCATGATCACAGACGGAAAACCAAGCTGTATTCAACTTCCAACCGGAGAGTTTTATATGAACAGCAATGGTTTAGATGAAATGATTGTGGGGCAATGTCTGAACAAAGCTGCTCAAGCCAGAAAACTAAAAATTCCAATAACAACATTTATGATTGCTCAAGATCCTTACTTAAGAAAATTCGTGGAAGCATTTACAGCTCAGAATAAAGGAAAAGCGTTCTTAACAGGACTTTCCGGCTTAGGCGAAATGATCTTCGAAGATTACGAGAAAAATAGAATAAAAAGAATTTAGGAGTGTACAAAGTATAATGTATAATGTATAATGCATCAGGTAATTTTTACATTGTACA
This sequence comes from Kaistella chaponensis, assembly GCF_900156725.1. Classification (GTDB taxonomy): domain Bacteria; phylum Bacteroidota; class Bacteroidia; order Flavobacteriales; family Weeksellaceae; genus Kaistella; species Kaistella chaponensis. The sequence continues at coordinate 55,056 of NZ_FTOI01000017.1, forward strand.
TAGTACATAGTACAAAAAATAAAAAATAAAAAATATGAAAAACGATATTACATTTAAAGAATTAAAAGATTCCGGTTACCTTCATAAAACCATAAACCAGGAAATTCAGCAGAATTTAATTGCGAAAATTAAAGCCAAAGAACCCGTGTTCGAAGGACTTTGGGGTTATGAAGACACCGTAGTTCCGCAATTGAAAAAAGCAATTTTGGCAGGACATCACATTAATTTATTAGGACTTCGTGGACAAGCAAAAACCAAGATCGCAAGAAGCATGGTGAATCTTTTGGATGAATTGATGCCGATTGTAAAAGGTTCCGAAATTAACGACAGTCCTTTCGAACCCATTTCAAAATACGCCCGAGATTTAATCGCAGAAAACGGCGACGAAACCATAATTTCTTGGGTGCATCGTTCCGATCGGTTCTTCGAAAAACTTGCAACTCCAGATGTGAATGTGGCCGATTTAATTGGAGATATTGATCCTATAAAAGCCGCGACTTTAAAACTCCCCTATTCCGATGAACGCGTTCTGCATTACGGAATGATTCCCCGCGCAAACCGCTGTATTTTTGTCTTGAATGAATTGCCCGATTTACAGGCGAGAATTCAGGTTTCCTTGTTTAATATTTTGCAAGAAGGCGATATTCAAATCCGCGGATTTCAGTTGAGAATGCCTTTGGATATTCAGTTTGTCTTCACCGCGAATCCCGAAGATTACACCAATCGTGGAAGTATTGTGACGCCTTTGAAAGACAGAATTGGATCCCAGATTTTTACACATTATCCAAAAACCATCGCTCTTGCAAGACAAATCACCGAACAGGAAGCCTTGATTTCAGACGAAGACAAAGCCCAAATTCAGATTCCAAGTTTAGCAAAAGATTTATTAGAAGAAGTTGCTTTCGCAGCACGCGACAGCGAATATGTAGATGCAAAAAGTGGCGTAAGTGCTCGATTAACAATCAGCGCCATGGAAAATTTAATCGCAGCGGCAAAACTGCGTTTGATCGAATCTGATTCAGATAAAACCACGGTTCGTTTGTTGGATTTCATGTCGATTATTCCCTCGATTACCGGGAAAATTGAATTGGTTTATGAAGGGGAACAAGAAGGTGCAGATCATGTGGCGAAAATCCTCATCGACAACGCAGTGATGACTCAGTTTGAAATGATTTTCCCACGAATTCCGAAACTCGAAAAAGACGGCATCAAAACGCCATATACCGACATTACTGCGTGGTTCAATAAAAATTCTTTAGAACTCAATTACGATGATTCCGACCAAGAATTCTACACCAAACTCAACCGTGTAAAACCACTTTCGGACATGATCGAGGAATATACCGCTGAACTCAATCCAGAAGATCAAAACTTTTGCAAAGAACTCGTTTTATGGGCTTTAACGATCAACAATAAATTAGACAAGTCAGAAAACGAAAAGGCATTTACTTTCGATTCTACCGGTATTGGAAAATATTACAGCAATTAAAATTGAAGTGAAAACCACCTTCTAAACCCACAAAAGTCTCATTTAAACTCGATTTTAAATGAGACTTTTTGCAACAATAAATCAATTTATTTGGGCGCCATTCCCGATCCCGAAAGCTTTCGGGATTATCGGGACCGCCCTCCACTCCCACTTTTTTTATGGGCAACTTCGGCTGTGCTCAGTTGCCCATAAAAAAGAGTTCCGTTCAGGTCGGGGCGCAGATTTTTGTGTAAAATAAGGGTTCGTCTTATTTAAGACCAATTATTTTTTAACCAAATAATTCTCATTCCGTATATTTGACGGCATAAGAAAATGGAAAAAGAAAAATTCAATTTTACGGCTTGTCCGGAATGTAAAGGTAGCGGCAAACAAAAACGCAGAATCAAAAAAAAAATCCAGCTTCACTATCAAGCTCAATTAGCAGCTTTCGAAGCATCTAATTTCGAGGGAACGGCACCGATTCGTCCGGAGGGAACTTTTATGATTTGCCCGGATTGTTCAGGTTCCGGCATCATTCCTGCCGAAAACTTTCCAGTTCCCGATGAAAATTTTCCGCACGTTGCGATCATTGGAGCCGGAATTGGAGGCATCGCTTTAGCGATTGGCTGTTTGCATCGTGGCATTCCTTTTACCATTTTTGAAAAAGACGGCAGTTTTAATGAGCGTTCACAAGGTTATGGTTTAACCTTACAACAAGCCAGAAAAACCTTAGAAAATTTCGGAATTTTTCATTTAGAAAACGGCATTATCTCCAATCATCACGTGGTTCATGCGCCGGATGGAAAAATTGTGGGACAATGGGGAATGCGAAAATGGCTGGGAAAAGTTGATAAATTCACCACCCAAAACAATATTCAAAAAAGCAATATCCATATTGCCCGCCAAAATCTGCGTCTGCAATTGCTGCAACAATTGGGCGGAGAAAATAAAGTACAGTGGAATCATCAATTCACCGGGTACGAAAAAGATTCTGACGGCAAATTGCAGCTTCATTTTTTAGAAAATAAAGTGAGTAAAATGTATCCTGCAAATCTTTTGATTGGTGCAGATGGAATCCGAAGTGCTGTTCGAAAAGCGATCATTCCCGAGGAAAAATCTCCTTTGCGGTATTTGGGTTGCATGGTGATTCTGGGGATTTGTGAATTGTCCAAACTTCAACATTTAGAAAATTCTTTGCTGGATTCTGCCACGGTTTTTCAAACAGCCAACGGGAAAGAAAGAATTTATATGATGCCTTTTGACCAAAATTCGATCATGTGGCAACTCAGTTTTCCGATCGAAGAAGCAGCGGCAAATAAACTAAGTTCCGACGGAAAATCAGCCATTAAAAATGAAGCCATTAAAAGGACTCCTTTTCACACTCCAATTCCGGAAATTTTGGAACTGACTGATGAACATAAAATTACAGGATACCCCGTTTATGATCGCGAGTTGCTCACTTCTGAACTGCTGAAAAACGCAGATTCAATCACCTTATTGGGTGATGCAGCGCATCCGATGAGTCCATTTAAAGGACAGGGTGCAAATCAGGCTTTGCTCGATGCCTTATTTTTGGCTCGCGAAATTTATAAAAACTGCAAACCACTTTCGAATTGGCGGGAAAAGGGAATTCGGGAAAGTGTTTTACAGGATTTTGAACAAGAAATGCTGGAACGCACCGCGACCAAAGTAAAAGATTCCGCCGCCGCCGCAGAATTTCTCCATTCTGAAATTGCTTTATTTGAAGGCGATGAACCTAGAGGGAGAGTTTTGAAGAGAGGGGAATTGTGATGATTTGCTGAGTTGTGAAAGTTGCGTATTATGGATATTTAAAATCGTACATTTTAAATAGTTTTAAAGTCGAATTTCGCCAAAACTCTTTTGGATAAAGGAAAAAATGTTTTAGGTTATTTACTAAACTTGCGTATATTTGAGATTTACCTGCAACCCTATGACAGAACGCATAAACAATCAACCGAGAGACAAAATAAATGAAAGCAACTAAAATATTTACAGATTTTTTTAACAGCGAAAAAGCAGGTGGTCTTGTTTTAATTGCTTGCACAATTTTATCATTGACACTTGCTAACTCAAATTTTGGAGCAAGTTATCACGACTTTTTCCAAAGTCAACTTGCAGGACACAGTTTTGAGCATTGGATTAATGATGGATTAATGACTATTTTCTTTTTGCTCATTGGATTGGAATTAGAAAGAGAAATTTATCAAGGCGAACTTTCAAATATCAAAGACGCTTTATTACCAATTTTTGGAGCATTGGGTGGAATGCTGATTCCAGCAGGAATATTTTTGTTATTCAATTATGGAACTGCAACGCAATCAGGTGCAGGTATTCCAATGGCGACAGATATTGCTTTTGCTTTGGGAATTTTATCTCTGTTAGGCAATCGAGTACCAACTTCTCTAAAAATATTTTTGACAGCATTAGCAGTTATTGACGATTTAGGAGCAATAATCATTATTGCCATTTTCTACACCAAAACTTTACTTTGGACAAACCTATTTATCGCATTAGGAATTTGGCTTTTGTTATTTATCATCGGAAAACTAAATGTGAGAAATTTAATTCCCTACTTAATAGGCGGAGTTGCAATGTGGTATTTTATGCTTCATTCAGGCGTTCACGCCACTATTACGGGTGTTTTGTTGGCATTTGCCATTCCATTTGGTAATGGAGGCGAAAAATCAACTTCGTATATTTTGCAACATTTTCTACACAAACCAGTTGCTTTTATAATTTTACCAATATTTGCGTTAGCCAATACAGCAATAGTTTTTAGTGGCGACATTTCACAAACATTGACAGAAAATAACAGCTTAGGAATAGCACTTGGTCTAATAGTTGGCAAACCTTTGGGTATTTTTCTTTTCGCACTTTTAGCAGTCACTTTTGGACTTTGCAAACTACCATCAGATTTAAATTGGAAGTCAATTTTTGGTGTAGGACTTTTGGCAGGAATAGGTTTTACAATGTCTATTTTTGTAACCTTACTTGCTTTTGACAACGAAACAATAATAAATAACTCAAAATTAATAATCTTAATTTCTTCATTAATAGCAGGACTTTTAGGTTTTTTTGTTTTGAACGGGATTTTAAACAAAACATATATAGACGATGAGCAATAAAGTTTTTGATTTTATTAATCTTCATAATGGTGAAGAGGAGCAAAAAAAAGTTTTAGAAAATATAAAATCCAATATTTCTTTTCGTGGTTCTAACTTATGGATTTTGGCTTGTGCAATCGTAATTGCATCAGTTGGTTTAAATGTAAATTCAACAGCAGTCATCATTGGTGCAATGCTTATTTCTCCATTAATGAGTCCAATAGTTGGAGCAGGATTTGCCTTGGCAATTTATGATTTCGAATTACTAAAAAAATCAGGAAAAAACCTTTTAATAGCAACTATTGTAAGTTTAGTAGTCGCTTCAATTTATTTTTTCATAAGTCCTTTTAAAGAAACTCAATCAGAATTATTAGCAAGAACATCTCCAAATATTTATGATGTTCTTATCGCTTTTTTTGGAGGTTTAGTAGGTGTAATTGCTCTAACAAGAGTAGAAAAAGGGAATCCAATTCCAGGCGTGGCTATCGCCACGGCTTTAATGCCTCCTCTTTGTACAGCAGGTTATGGTTTGGCAATAGGGAATTTTTCATATTTTTTTGGTGCTTTTTATTTATATTCAATTAATTGCTTTTTTATATGTATATCTACTTTTTTGATTGTTAAATATCTAAAATATGAACCTGTTAGAAGTTTGAATCCTAAATTTGAAAAACAAATTAGGTACGGCATCACTTCTTTAATTTTAATTATGATAATTCCAAGTTTTTATTTAGCATATAATCTACTCAATGAAAAAAAGTACGCTCAAAAAGTTGAACAGTTTATCTCAAATGAGTTTACAAATAATGGCTACACAATTATTTATAAAAACACAAAATTTAATTCAAATCCTAAAAAAATTGAAGTCGCATTTTTGACCAAAAAATTTAATGCTGAAGAAATAAAAGTGTTAAATCAAAAGTTAGTTCAATACGATATTAGCAATACAAAATTAGAAATCAAACAAGACGTAAAAGATTTAAAAAGTGAAATATTAGACGAATTAAATAATCAAAACAAAAATTTATCTGAAAAAGATATTTTAATAAATAATCTTCAAAATGAACTTGGAGAATATAAATTTGATAATTCTGACATTCAGAAAGAATTAAAAATATTATTTCCAGAACTTAAAAATGTATCGTTTGGTAGACATTCAATAAATCAAAATACTGATAGTGCAAAAGTTCTAACAGTTGTTCTTTATCAAATTGACAATAAAAAGGAAAATGTAGATACAGAAAAAATCAGAAATTGGTTAAACCAAAAATTGAAAACAACAAATGTGAAATTAATTAAGCAAGAATAAGGGCAGCAGGTAACAGCAGTTTGGCAAAATGGCGGGTTCAGTGCTAATTTAAACATTCAGTTTTCAAATAAACATTAGTGCTAAAATGAAAGTAAGTGCTTCTAAAACCGCCACTTCGCCAAGCCGCAAAACGTCAGGCTGTGAAAAAACTCACATCCTCCCTCTTTAAGCCATATTTTTACAGCGCTGCAAGGTAAAACAAGCCTTTTAAGGACGCCTTATTTTTAAGCAACCAATACTACTTTTCAAAAACAAAGACTGATTTCAGCTTAAAATGCTTCGTTATTTGCAAAAACAAGACGTTCCTTTTGTATGGTGACTTCCAGTTCTTGATTTTGGCAATTAAATCAGGAACTCCCAGAATATTTATTGCACGTTTGATGTTGTAAACCAGCATAATTAAGCTGTGTTCACCATTTACCTTCTCTAAACCCCTTAAATTCGTGTGATTGTAACCCCATTGCCTTTTGATGGTTCCGAAGATATGCTCGTTGATCTCCTGCCGCTTTCGGTATAATTGCGCATTGGATTGGTAGCGCTGATTGTTTTCTGCAACGGCATCGGCATACTGACTTCTATCAATTTCCCGGCCTCCTGTTCTACTCGTACAAAGTGATTTTACAGGACATTCTTTACAAGCTGGGGTTCTGTATTTTTTGAAGTCGTA
>NZ_FTOI01000022.1 GCF_900156725.1 Kaistella chaponensis
TTTCAGCAGTTCCAGATAATGATCCAATGTTCTTAAAGTTTACTGCAAAAATCGAAAACTTATTTCAATTTGCACACAACTTTTGAGATTGATCCAACCCTTTCTTTAATAGAAGGTTTTAAAATGTATTTGGGAACGGCAGAAGAAAAAACGTTGCAGTTTCACAATCCACCTGCAATGACTCCCGATGTTTTCGAAAAAATGTTGCCTTTTGCCATGGTTTTGGGAGTCGATAAAATCTGGGGCGACAAATTTCAGAATATGCTGAAAAATTCTGCTATGGGAGCCGATCAATACCAATCCAACTGGTTTATTGGAGCCTCGATGATGAATATGAATTTCACCCATTCACTGAATTCGTCCCTTTCGCAATCGATCGCAAGTTCTTCTACGCAACCTTCAAGTTCCGGCAGCGGAAGTGGCGGTGGTGGATTTTCCGGCGGTGGTGGAGGCGGCGGCGGTGGCGGCGGCTGGTAAAAAAATTAGTTATTAAATGTTCAGATTTTTCTGAACATTTTTTTTGGGTTCAATTCCTGACTTATCGCATACCATTGATATGGATCTTAAATGATACAATGTTATTTTCAAGGATGTTGAATGGGAAAAGGAGAAATAAATCCCATTAATAAATCATGGAAAAAAGGAACCGATTTATTATCAATCGATTTTTGAGTTTTCGGGAAGTTGTAGGAGTATTGTTTTTAATCTTGTCCTTCTTCAAAATTGTCGAAGTAGGTAAAGTCTTTCGTGATCATCCCCTTTTCGATGGTAAAAATAGTACAGATCGGCAACTCAAATTTCGAATTGTCGGGAGCAGTTCCGCTTGATACGAACTCCACAATAACATGATTTTCCCCGGAAGGATAAGTCTGAATCACCTCATCATGAAGGTCTGGAAAAACTTCGTTTAATTGTGAATATTTGTCGATGATCTGTTGTCTGGTTTGCTTTACAATACCGGGTCCTAAAGATGGATCTTTAAACTCAGCGGTTTCTGTGTAAAGATTTGCCATTTTGGTCCATTCGTGCTTGTTAAAATGTTCAAAATACTGCTTCACTAATTTTTCATGGTCTGGCTTTGTCATGGTATTTTCTTTAGGATTGGTACAGGCGAATAATAAAAATGTTACGGAAATAAAAGTCAATAATTTTTTCATATTTGTCAGTTTTAATCGATAAAATTTAACTTTTTCGAATGAATACAACGTTTGAAGGATTCAGAAGACGGTATAAAAATACGAAAACTTTCTAATTGCTAAAAACTAGATTAATTGCGAAAATCTTTGATGAAAACTTCATACCCGCTTCTAGAAATACCTTCTTTACTTTACAATCATAAAATTAATACCTTTAAATAAACAAGACAGAGGTGAACTAGAAATACCCTTAAAGATTAATAGTCTTCACTAACATATCAGTCCTCTGCCTTGTTTTAAAAGGTTGAAGCAGCTTTAGATAGAATACCAGATTACCCAGATCTAATAAAGATTTTAAAGAAATTTCAACATTAATTTAATACCCTACTAAATTATGAAAAACTACAGAACTTACCTAGGAATTGATGTGGCAAAATTAACCCTCGATTATTGCCTGGTTACAGATGATCAACAGCTGGAAAGAGAACAGATTCTCAACACGCAAAAATCCATAAACTCATTTTTAAAAAACCTCAAAAAAGCCGGACACGAATTAGATCAAATACTTTTCGTCTTCGAAAACACAGGCATTTATTCCTCCTTGCTTTCCTTGGTTTTGAGCGAAAATGAACTCGATTATTCGCAGGTCCCAGCACTGGAAATAAAACGCTCCCTGGGAATCACGCGCGGTAAAAGCGACAAGGTAGATGCCAAAGAAATCGCCTATTACGCCAAACGAAATACCGATAAAATCACGCTTTCTGTACTACCTGAATTGAATCTCCAGCAACTTAAAATCATCTTTTCTGAACGCGAAAAAACCATTGCTGCCATTAAAGTTTTTGAAAGAACCATGGAAAACGAAATGTTCCTCAGCAAAGAAGTTTTCGGCACCGTAAAAGCAATCAATCGGCAAACGGTGAAATACCTGAAAAAGCAGCTTGCAATGCTGGATGATAAGATTAAAAAACTGATTCGAGAAGATGAAGTGCTGTACAAACAGCAACAACTTTTAAAAAGCATTCCGGGAATTGGGGAAATTACTTCAGTCTATCTTTTGATGGTCACCAAAGGATTTACGGCGTTTACCAATGGAAGAAAATTTGCGTGTTACTCCGGCGTTGCACCTTTCGAACACAGCTCTGGAACGAGTATCAAGGGAAAAACGAGGGTCAGTCATCTGGCGGATAAAAAGATGAAATCGCTTTTACATATGGTGTCGCTCACTGCGATCAAATACGATCCTGAACTGAAAGAATATTACGCGCGGAAAAAAGCGGAAGGAAAACATACGATGCTGGTTTTAAACAACATAAAATGCAAAATTGTCTACAGAATTTTTGCGGTGATCCAACGAGAATCAAACTTTATCAATCTGCACAAATTTGCGGCGTAATTTTTTCAATTTTCGCTTGCTTTTTGTCATAGAATATCTTTACTTTACAATCATAAAATTAATACCTTTAAATAAACAAGACAGAGGTGAACTAGAAATACCTTTAAAGATTAATAGTCTTCACTAACATGTTAGCTGCAGGTTTTTATTAGAAATTGCTTTTTTATTTTCAATCGATTTGAGTTATAAGAATAATGTTCGATAATATTAGGATTAGTTTCGTTTTTAAAATCCTGTGTTTCCATAAAAGCTTCATATTTAGTTAATTTTTCGGAACATAATTCAAGAGCTTCTTGAAATCTTTCAGCCATAATTAATGCATCAATTTTGTCTTCGTAATCTTCACTATTGTCAACAATTTTATTCCAAGTGTTATTGTCAAGAAAATATGGATTTGCATAATTTTCAAAATTCTCAAAAATAACATTCATAACTGCTTTATGTTCGTGTTCCTTAAAATCATAATATGCATCAAGTAAATCGCGATTAAATTTTTCAGAATATTTATTTTTTGGATTTAGATAATATGCAACGTTTAATTCAGGGAAGTTTTTTTTATGCCATCTTTTAAATTTTGGACTTTCAATTTCAAAATAACAATCGAATTGAATGATTTCATTGGCATAATTGTATTTAGCAGCTGGAAAATAAATTTCGTTTTTTATTTCTCCAAATTCTCGTGTGAATTTTAGACTTTTCTCATTGAATTTGAAATCATATTTTTCAAGTCTTTCAACTATAAAATTGTTTAACGCTTCTTTTAAAATTTCTTTAGGGTAACTCATATTTGACCGATTGTTTTTGTAAACTTGCAACTAACGGTTGGGGCTTGGCGATGGCGGGGATTTGAAAGCCGAAACTTTCAACTAAAATACACTTTTCTATCGAAGCGCAAATCTTCAATTGAAAACTTCCAGCCCGCTATTGCCAAACCCTTGTTACCTGCAGTTTTTTTATCCATAATATCTTAAAGCTCTTCTGAAGCCCTTCGAAACTGCATCCTCAACTGTTAATGCATAAAATTCATTTCTATTTTTTATCTGAGTTTGGTCATATTTTTGGTCAAATGGTAAATGGTAGATTTTATTAGTGCCATTGACATTACATTTAATTCTCGGAAATTCAGTTAATTGTAAGTTAATAATTTTAACATTCAATTTTTTCGCAAAATCAAGAGCAGTTTCTGACAGTTTGATATTTGTCATAAAAACGGGCGTGAAATGGTTGAACAAATCAGTCTTTCCAAGTTCTAAAATATGTGTAGTTGCGAATAGTTGCAGAATATGTTTTTCGTGGATTAATTTTTCTTGAGACCAATATTTGCACTGAATTACGTGAATATCTGATCCTTTTTTCGCAATTAAATCTCGCCCTAGATCATTTAACTTTTTCTCCATTCCGAAGTAGTTTACTTCCCAACCATTTTTCTCATAATGTTGTCCACAGAAAAGTTCAAAATCTCTACCGATTTGCCAATTACTTTTCTTTCCTTTAATATAATTATTTAATGCTAATTGATTTCTTTCAATTTCTGACAAAGATTTATATTCTTCTTTGGTCAAATATTTACGCGCGTAATCAAATTCCTCAGATATGTTACCCACGTTTGCATAATTGTCAATTTCTTTTATTGATGCAAAATCCTCAACATATTCTTCTAGTTCGGGAAAAACATTTAGTAGATACTCATATTTATAAAGCATTAGTTTATATTGTTGAGTATAATTTTTTGTTTCTGCTTTTAGTTCTCTAATTCGTTGTGCTTCAGTATAGGCTGGTCGTTGTTTAACTTCAAGATATTTTGCACTTAAATCATATTGTAGTAATAAATAATCAGAAAATAGTGAAGTTATTTTTTTTATCGAAGAATCACTTACATTATTTATATCTGCGAAAAGTACTTCTTTTTCATTAATTAGATTTTGTAAATTATTAAGTTCTTTTTCAAGTGTTAAAATCTTTTTTTCAAAATTACTTTTTTGTGCGTTTTTTGCATTTATTTCACTTTCAATTTTTTTCTTAAAGTCAATATAGATGCCTCCATAAATAGAAAGGAGCCCGACAATTATAAAGATAATTAATTCGATAGACATAAGGTTTTTTTAAAATTGCAGTTAACGTCAGTCTGTGAAAAAACCTTCGTTTATTTTAATCAAAAATAGGTAAATAATTTCAATATTTCGGGAGTGAATTCGTATATTTAATGATGCAACACATCACTGGGATTGCCCGCAATCAAATGGTTTTTACGGGTTTAGAAGATTCGTTTTCTGAAGATAATCCGGTTCGATTTATTGACGCTTTTGTGGAAAAATGGATTTATTAACTTGGGTTACGGAATGTATGAAATGATTTCAAGCATTGCCAAAGTGAAAAAAGTTTCCGTATTCTTGAGCAGGAAAGGAAAACCGCAGAAAACTCTTTCTAAACGCTAGCAAAAAATCAGTCCTTCTCAAAAACTAACGGTCATTGCGAGGAGGAGGCACGACGAAGAAGCAACCCCAAAGTACAACAACGAGTTTTGAAGTTAGGGGTTGCCGCGCTCCACTTCGTTCCGCTCGCAATGACGGTTATAAGAGAGGGATTCCAAGCAATTATTGCGATGAACGAAGCAATCTCTGTCATAAAAGCTATCGAAAAAAGCTTATCTTGATTGAAGTTGAAGAAATTTAACGGGTTTTTGTATTTTTCAGACCAAACGAAATCTTAGTTATTAGCGGAAGTATTTTTATATTGCTCTGTTCATTTCGTTATTTCCCTGAATTCCATCTATAGCTTCAAAGACTTCATTTTGATTTATTTCACTAGTCCAACCTAAAGAAGAGAGTTCGGCTCTAACTTGACTTTCGTCTTTGCCTTTTACAAAATGATAAAATGCAAAGTCAATTACTTCTGTTGGAATTCTTTTTACCACGTAAGAAATTAAAAATCGATTTAAATTTAAATAACCAAATACAAAAGTTAATCCCAATTGTAAAATCCAACTAATTATTAATCCAATAGTTCCTAGGTTCAAGCTCTTTAATGTTAAACCTTGTTGAAGTCTAAGTTTTAAAAATTCAAAAAATCCAATTCTTTCAAAATTGTTTTCAGTTAATATGATATGGTATTGAAATACTTGATTTCCTACGAAAACTATAAAAATTGCAGCAATTAGTATGTTTCTTAATTTATTAAAATCAGTAAAGTTTCCTAATTTGATTCCAATTTTTAATAAATAAGCTAATGCTAAACCAACAAGAAATTCAAAGAGGAAAATTATATATTTTCCTGTCAAAGATAATTTTGCAATTAATAATGCTAAAATTATTGCTGAAATAATTGCTAGGACAATTGGGAAAACAATATTTGATTTATGAATAAGGTTGGGCTTTGGCAATTCAGTAGGAATTTGATAATCGTCCCAATTTTCTTTAGATTCTTGTTCTTTTTCCAATGCTCGTAATTCTTCTCGATTGTATTTTTTTTCAATATCCTGAAAAACGTGAATGAAAAGATGTACTCTTTTTGAATTTCGTCCATTATCCCAAAATTCATCGCCTAATGATTCACTTTTTACTGCTACATTACCATATTGATAAGAAACAATAATTGATTCTGTGTATTGACTCATTCCCAAACTTTTCGATTTTCGTTTAGCTTCAATAGAATGCTTGTCAACATAAATTATATCCCAATCTAATTTTTCAAAAGTTTGGCTTGTAATGGCAAAAAATGCTTTCTCTGAAAGATGAGTGTTAAATTTGGTATTATATTTTGGCGTAAAAGCAAATTTGTGCGTTTTTTTAATTTGCTTTTCAACCTCTTTTAATTCTTGTGTCATTCTTGAGTTTTGGTTTGGAAATATCTCCGATAACGGTTACGTATTGGCGATGGTGCGGCTTAAACAGGGAAACTTTCTTATTATAAATTAATTTTCGGAAAATCTAAAATGGTTAAACTTGCGATTCCTCCGCACTATTGCCAATACGATGTTAGCCGACGTTTTTTATTAATTTCTCAAGTTGTTCGAGTTTTTCTTTTAATTCTTTTGTAGACTTCTCTGCTTTTGATTCGTATATTTTTAGTAATCTACTTTCTGTCTTTTGTGATAGAGTCAATACATTAGATAAAATTTGCATAAACTTGCCGACAATTTGAGCAGATTTTTCTCCATCAAGATTTATTATTGTGTCGTAGTAAAGTTTCAGATTTTTGTCAATATGTCCTGCGGTGTAATGTCGAACATTTTCAATTAATTTAAAATCATCAGTATTTCTGAAATTAGTAATTTCGCCATTACATTTTTCTAAATCCGTTTTAAGATCTTTTAAATTATTTGAATTTATACTTTCTTCTAAAATTGTTGAGCAATTTTTTTCAGGTCTAATTATTTTTAAACTTTCAAAAATTATTAGATATGAATTTTTGATAAAGAAAATTTTCTCCCAGTCCGTTTTTGCTATGATAAGATTTTTTAGAGTAACTGAAAGTTCCAGAAATGGAATGGTCAAATGTCCTGCGAAAACAATACTTCTTTTTAAATTAATTAATTCATTACTTTCCGTTTCTAAAAGATTTATTACTTCATCATAAAGTTTAAGAGTTGTTCTTACTTGTGATAATTTTTGTGAATAAAATATTAAATTTTCATCACAACTTTTTATTAGTCTCTCGAAATTATCCATTGTTCAGTTTTAAATGTTGGCTAACGGCAGTCTGTGAAAAAACCTCCGTTTATTTTAATCAAAAATAGGTAAATAATTTCAATATTTCGGGAGTGAATTCGTATATTTAATGATGCAACACATCACTGGGATCTCCCGCAATCAAATGTTTTTTACGAGTTTAGAAGAGTCGATTTCTGAAGATAATCCGGTTCGCTTTATCGATGCTTTTGTGGAGAATATCGATTTGAAAGCCTTAGGTTTTGAACTTCGAACTCCGAAAACGGAAGGACG
>NZ_FTOI01000012.1 GCF_900156725.1 Kaistella chaponensis
ATTTAGAAGCAACTTCAGAGGAGTTAGGGATCGGGCGTTTTTTCTATTCAGACTACAAAACATTTTTGCTTAAACACAAGTTTTGGTACTGATCCAAAGGGTTTCTAATTTCTCCGGCGTTGGCTGTTTGATGAGGTATTGATACCACACCAATGCAATGGAACTTAGAATTAGAAATGCATAACAAGCAAAGAAACTCAGGTTTTCACTCGCAGAGATTTTTGAAATTGCAATTGAAAAAAAGGCGATGACCAATCCCACAGAAAACAAAACGTAAATCCATCGAACCCATTGGTATCTGGAAAATCCTATCGAAAATAAAACAGATAAACCGAAAATAAAAATAAACAATCCGATCCCAATTCCCAAATAATCATCATTATCAGTAAATCGGAAACTCAAAAATATTCCGCCGATGTACAACGCCAAAATGGCTAGAACGGGCAAAATGAGTTTTCCGGAATTATTTCCTTTTTTCAAAAACTGATCATGCTGAAAACTAAGATTTGCTTTGAAATCATTGACGGCGTTTTCAATTTTTGAGTTGTATGTTCCGGTGAAAGAAACGGTTGTTTCTAAGTCAGGAAACAGTTTGTTCATAAGGTTGATTTCCTCTTTTGGCAACGTTTGATCCTGCTCTTTGATTTTTTCTAACGTATATTCCTTACCACCAAAAATTCCTAAAACCCGTTTATCATCTTCTATAATTTTTAGAAAACCTTTCGTGGCAAGACTTACAATTGCTGCGGTAATAAAATTATTCGAATAATATCCGTTTTCGATGTATCCCATGGAAGCGGGTGATAAATTCTGTGGCGAAGAAAACTGCGGATAAACGATTGGTTTTTCCGGATCGCGCCCAAATTTTTGCCAGGTTGAAATAAAATAGGCCATCAAACCCAAACCTGCAGCGAAAAGAAGTCCGAAAACTCCATATTTTTCTAGATTTCCGGGTGGAAGTGGAGGTGCGATCAAACCTTTTTTAAAACCCACTGCAACCGTCAAACCTTCCGTAGATTTCAGATCTTTTGCAGACCACTCGATGCTGTTGGAGGATAATTTTTTTTCAGTACAATTGGATGCGGTATTTCCATAACTTCCCGTATAACAAGAAGTCTGTATGAACTCTGCATTTTCCGGAAAGGTCACTTTCGCCGTCACTTCATCGGTGTTCAATTCCCATGCGTTTCCATTTACATTCCAGTAAAATTCATCGTACTCGGGAAAAAAGCCGATTTGATTTTTCGTTTCATAAACGAGGTCGTATTCGTAAATTCCGGGACTTAAGATTTTGTTTTTACTCCCAAAATAGATGATCAGATCGTTCCCTGTTTTTTTGGTGTGGTACTTTTCGTCAGATCCGTTTTTCTTCACGGAAATGAGGTCATATTTCACTTTGATGTTCTTGCCATTCAAATTTCGGCGCGTAGGAAGCGTTCGGAAAATTCCGCGTTTGATGCGGTTTCCTTCTGCATACACTTTAATTTTTTCGGCAATATTTAATGTTCCGTCTTTTGAAATCTGAATATCTGAATGAAAGGATAAAATATGTTCCTCATTCTGACTTTGAACTCCATCCTGACTGAATTCTTGAGCTTTCCCGAAACTGAAGATCAGTACGAGAAAGCCAAAAAGTAAACGTTTCATGTGGTTAGAATTTAATGGTCGGAACGGCGCGTTCTGCAACATTATCCAATTCAAAGAAGGTAGATTTCACAAACTTAAACATTCCTGCGATGATGTTGCTTGGAAAAGTTTCGACCAAAATATTATTTTCCCGAACGGTTCCATTGTAATATCTTCTCGATTTTTCGATTTCTCCTTCCAAAGCAGAAAGTTCACCTTGAAGTTGAAGAAAATTCGTATTCGCTTTTAAATCCGGATATTGTTCTGCAACTGCATTCAGATTCATCATCGCCTGATTCAGGTTTTTTTCCGCAACTTCTTTTTCCTGAAGCGTATTTGCGCCCATTGCTGCAGCTCTTGCACGCGTTATACTGTCGAAAGTTTCTCTTTCGTGTGTTGCATAACCTTTCACGGTTTCTACCAAATTCGGAATGAGGTCATGGCGTTTTTTCAGCATCACATCAATGCTGCTCCATGCTTCCTGAACCATAGTTCTAAGTTTTACCAATCGGTTATAGATGGAAATTGCGTAAAGGAAAAACAGTACAACTGCGCCTATAATAATTAAAAGAGTAATCATAATTTTATTTTTTTTGAAGGTTTAATGAATTCGAAATCTCCTACAATAGGTCTGATTGAAGGCAGAAAAGTTACAATTATTCACATTAATAGTAAATGGTTTAGAAAATACTATCTTTGCAAAAATTTTTGGGCTCAAAAAGTTTGAGTAACCCATTAATAATGTCATTATTAAACAAAATTTTATGTCGAACATTGTTGCCATTGTTGGCCGACCAAACGTAGGGAAATCCACCCTTTTTAACAGATTTTTAGAGAGAAGAGAAGCTATTGTAGATTCCACCGCCGGAGTTACCAGAGACCGTCATTACGGAAAATCTGACTGGAATGGAGTAGAATTCACGGTAATCGATACTGGTGGTTATGAAGTGGATACAGAAGATGCATTCCAAGGTGAAATCATCAAACAGGTTGAATTAGCCGTTGATGAAGCTACCTCGATCATCTTCATGCTGAATGTTGCTGAAGGTTTAACAGATACCGATATTGAGATCCACGAAATGTTGCGTCGTGCAAATAAGCCGCTTTATATTGTAGTGAACAAAGCAGATTCTGCAAGAGAAGAATTGGCTGCAACCGAATTTTATCAGCTGGGAATTTCCAAATATTACACCATGTCTTCTGCAACAGGTTCCGGAACGGGAGAATTGCTGGATGATATCGTGAAAGATTTCCCAACGACCGATTATAAAGATCCTTTCGAAGGTTTACCAAAAATTACGATTGCAGGAAGACCAAATGTGGGGAAATCTACATTGACCAACGCTCTTTTAGACAAGGAACAAAATATTGTAACCGATGTTGCTGGAACAACCCGAGATTCTATCCAAACTTTGTACAATAAATTCGGGCACGAATTTGTTTTGGTTGATACCGCCGGAATGCGCCGTAAAGCTAAAGTTAAGGAAGATTTAGAATTTTATTCCGTAATGCGTTCTGTGCGTTCTATCGAATATTCTGATATCGTGATCATCATGGTTGATGCAACTTTGGGTTGGGAATCTCAGGATATGAATATCTTCGGATTGGCTCAGAAAAACAGAAAAGGAATCGTTATCGTCGTGAACAAATGGGATCTGGTTGAAAAAGAAACCAATACCACGCGTGATTTCGAAGAAGCTATTAAAGCTAAAATTGGTCAGTTTACCGATATTCCAATTCTTTTTGTATCTGCATTAACGAAACAGAGAATTCTGAAAACAGTTGAAGTTGCGATGGAAGTTTACGAAAACAGAGCTAAGAAAATCAAGACTTCTAAATTGAATGAAATAATGCTTCCTGTTTTTGAAAAAACGCCACCACCTGCATTGAAAGGAAAATATGTAAAAATTAAATACTGCGTTCAACTTCCGACACCAAGTCCGCAATTTGTATTTTTCTGCAATTTGCCGCAATATGTGAAGGAAGCGTACAAAAGATTTACCGAAAATCAACTTCGAAAACATTTCGGATTTACCGGTGTTCCTATCGAAATTTACTTCCGTCAGAAATAAAAACCAAAGCCTTTTAGATTTTTTCTAAGAGGCTTTTTAATGTCTTAATTTTTCCCGAAATTTGCAATCTAATATATAGCAATGATAATTATTCTGTCCGACCAATTCTCCCTCGTCAATACGTGGATCAACGAACTTCGAAATGTAGAAATACAAAATGACCGACTTCGGTTCCGCCGAAATATGGAGCGAATCGGAGAAATTGCCGCCTTCGAAATCAGCAAAGATTTGGAACAGAAAGAAATCGAAATCACCACGCCTTTAGATAAAATTAAAGCTCAGGAAGTTGCAGTTCAACCTGTAATTACTACCATTTTAAGAGCTGGAGTTCCTTTGTTTCAGGGAATTTTGAATTATTTGGATCAAGCAGATTGCGGTTTCGTTGCAGCGTATAGGAAACACGATGCGAATGATTATTTTTCCATCAAACAGGATTATTTAACTTGTCCGAATATCGATGGAAGACCTTTAATCGTTGCAGATCCAATGTTGGCAACTGGCGCAAGTTTAATTGAAGCCATTAAAGATTTATTAAACCACGGAAAACCGACTCAACTTCATATTGTTGCCGCAATTGCTTCTCAACAAGGAGTAGATACGATTCAGAAAGCCTATCCAGAAGCAAAAATCTGGGTCGGTGTAATTGATGAAAAACTGACTTCGAAAGGTTATATTACTCCAGGATTGGGCGATGCAGGAGATTTATCTTACGGCGAGAAATTGCAGAAATAAGGAATAATGTTAACATTCGAGAATTTGATGACGTGTTAATGTTCTATTTGCAATCGATTATCAAATTATCAAATTATCATATTTTCAATCCATCGCCATCACTAAAACACTCACATTATTATCTCCGGCTTTTAAGATTTCCCAAGCTACGGCACTCATTGTGTTTCCGGTCGTGAAAACATCATCGATCAATAAAACATGTTGATTAGTGATTTTTCTAGTGATTGAAAATAAATTCTCATTGAAAATTCTTTGGTCTCTGTTTTTTTTAGCTTGGGCTTTTTTGTAGAAATTTCTTTTAATTAAATGGTGATCACAGGGAATTTGCAGTGTCTCCGAGAGTGTATTTGCAAACAAATGAAGTTGATTATAACCTCTTTCTTTTAACTTTTTTTGATGCAGTGGAACCGTCACCAAAAGATCTGGTTTATTTTGGTTTAAATCTAGTTTTTCTAAAGTCCAGTTTGCGAGCATTTTTCCAATTTTTTTACGACTTCCGTATTTTAATTGGTGAATGATTTTCTGACTTGTGCTTTCTTCTTCGAACTGCATTAAAGCAAATGCGTTCTGAACCGGAAACAACAATCGGCATTTTTCAGATAGAAGATTGCGTGCTGAAAACTGATGATGCGTAAATAGAATCTGATCAAAACACAATTCGCAGACTACCTCTTCGGAGGGAATAATTCGATTGCATTCTACGCAGCGATTCGGAAAAAACAAGTCGAGTAAAAACATACTTCATTTGTTTAGTGAAAGTTACAAATAAATTTTACTCACTGTACGTAATCTGTCATCATTCAAAATATTTTCAATCTTTTCGAAGTTTTAACGCCTTTGCGAACGTAAAAAGAAGCGAAAATACAGTAATTATAAAAAAATCTTTGCGTGAAAAATTTTGTAATAGGATTAAAAGTGGACCTTCAGATCACTCTTTAATAAAAAACGAATAAAAATAATTTTGAGTTAAATTGAACATTAATTATTCTAAGTGCTGATAAATAACCAATCATTTTATTTAGATAAATATCTGATTGTAAGTCTTTTATATTCCGTTTATTTTCTTTACTCCACTTAAAGGATTTCCTTCCGAATTTTTTGAATCGATTTTTTCATGTTCTCATTAAAAATTTGCTTTTCCAAGCGCAATGGTGGAGCTTTCCGAACTTCACAGTCCGAGATGCTGCAAAATTCACAGGTTATGCCCACATCAACCGTTTTAATCTGATTGCTTTTTGCAAACTTTATTTTCTTTAATGCATTTGAATTTAAGAGAATTCCGATACAATAACTTCGGTTTGTTCCATCCGAAAAAGGGTTTTTCTGCGATGTAGAAATCACCAAATAGGTTAAACCAGTGTCTTTATAATGAGAAATCTGCGCATCAGTAACCTTTTCGTTTTCCTTTAAACTAGAAAGATTTTTCACTGCAATCCATCTTCTGCAGTAATGTTCGCTTGTCGCATTTGCATGTGGAGCTTGTTGCTGATTCAGGTGTAATTCTTTTAAAATCTGAATTTTATCTGAATTTTTCTTCTTCGTAAAGCACAGATAAAATAAATCTTTAATCCCCAATTCCTGCGGTAAAATATTGGTTAAACGATAGTAAAATGTTTCTGGCGAATTGGTAAATTCTTGAATTAAATTTTCAAAATGAGTAGGATTCCACTCTTCGTTTTGGAAAAAATCACTGAGTTTTTGGGTTAATGTTTCTTTTCGTATGAGTAAAGATCCGGCGAAATATGCCGCGTAATAATTATTCAAAAGTTCTTCAAAACTCGTAAAATCTAGCCACGAATAGGTGTTCGGACGTGGATTTAAATTCAAAATGTTGAAGCCGATTTCTTTCGCGAGGATAAAAGTTTTTTGATCTTCGTCCAAAAGTGCATTCAATAAAAGTAGTTTCTTTTCCGGAATGAAAAGCGACCGTAATTTTCCGGAAGCGCCATATTGTTCCAAATCCAACGATTTTATTTCATACTCAAATTGTTTTTCTAGCAGCTCCTCAAATTCGGCAGATTTTGGTTTGGTAGAAATGTTATTTTCCAGAATGTAATTGTTTGCCTTTTCCTCAATTTCCGGAAAATAATTGTCATACAATTCCTGAAAACTTCGTACCACTGCAAAATAAAACCGCTCTTTGCTCAAATTGTAATTCTTAGAAATTTCAATTAAAGTATTGATGAAAGCGGTCACTTTTTTCGGCGCATCACTGATAATACTAATGAGATTGTTCCTGTTAATACCGAAAAGATCAAGAGGAATTTCTTTGAAAAAATCAGATTGTAAAATTTCTGTAATCGGTGCTAAACTTTTGTCAAGTTTTGTGGAGACCAAATCATCGTAAGTACAGTTTAATGCAGAAGCAAGTTGTGAGATTTTATCGTGTTTCGGGTATTTTTTTCCGTTCTCAATTTCATTCAAATAAGATTTAGAAACACCAGTAATGTGAGCTAAATCCTGCAGAGAATAATTTTTTTTCTGCCGGAACTGCTTCATTTTCAATCCGAAAACCGTTTTTATAAAATCACTGTCGTTTGCCATTGATCAAAAATTAATTTATAATATTTCTAAATAGATTGTAAAATCCGATGGATACAAAGGTAAATAAATTTAAGCGATTGTTCGCAGTATAAATTTTAAAATAAATTTGCGAACGTTCGCTAATAGTGAAAGTTTTTGTTTATGTTTGCAGTACCAAATCATTAAAATTGATCCCTTATGGAAACGGCAACTCAAATTATAATTCTTCCGCAGGAGCAGTACAGCGATATTTTTACCCCTGATTTAGTGCGTTTTTTAACAAAGCTTCATGCAGAATTTAATCGGGATAGAATTAAACTACTTCGTTCAAGAACAATGAGACAGATCGAGTTTGATCATCGTCAACTTCCGGCATTTTTACCAGAAACTGAAGAGATCAGAAGTGGAACTTGGTTGTGTAATCCTTTGCCAAAAGATTTACTCGACAGAAGAGTTGAAATTACGGGACCTGTAGAAAGAAAAATGGTTATCAATGCTTTAAATTCTGGTGCATCCACTTTTATGGCAGATTTTGAAGACAGCAATTCCCCAACTTGGGAAAATTGTATGGACGGACAAATTAATCTTTCAGATGCGGTGAATAAAACCATTAGTTTTGAAAATGAAAATGGTAAAAAATACGAACTCGGCGAGAACTTAGCAACACTTTTGGTTCGTCCAAGAGGTTTGCATTTAGAAGAAAAAAACATTGAGTTTAATGGCGAAAAAGCTTCTGGATCTTTAATCGATTTCGGGATTTACTTCTTTAGAAATGCCCAAAAATTAATCGAAAATGGAAGCGGGCCGTATTTTTATTTGCCAAAATTAGAGCATTACAAAGAAGCAAAATGGTGGAATGATGTTTTCAAATTCGCTCAAGATTATTTACAAATCCCACAAGGAACAATCAAAGCCACGGTTTTAATTGAAACGATTACTGCTGCTTTTCAGCTTGATGAAATTTTATTTGAATTAAAAGAACACAGTTCTGGCTTGAATTGCGGAAGATGGGATTATATCTTTTCTTACATTAAAAAATTTCGAAATCTCCCCGAATTCCTAGTTCCGGATCGCGATCAAGTAACCATGACTTCGCCATTTATGAGTGCTTATTCCAAAAGAGTCATTCAGGTTTGTCACAAAAGAAATGTTCATGCAATGGGCGGAATGGCTGCTCAAATTCCCGTAAAAAATAACGAAGCTGAAAACGAAATCGCGTATGCGAAAGTTCGCGCCGATAAAGAACGTGAAGTGACAAACGGCCACGATGGAACCTGGGTTGCTCATCCAGGATTGGTTTCTGTAGCGAAGAAAATCTTCGATGAATTGATGCCTACTCCCAATCAAATCCATAAAAAATTCGAGGAATATCAGATTTCAGAAGAAAACCTTCTTGAAATTCCAAAAGGAACAATTACAGAAAAAGGCGTTCGAAAAAATATTAATGTCGGAATTCTTTACCTCGAATCTTGGTTAATGGGAGTTGGAGCCGCCGCTTTATATAATTTAATGGAAGACGCTGCAACCGCAGAAATCTCGCGAACGCAAATTTGGCAATGGCTAAAAAACGAGGCGAAATTAGAAGACGGCAGAACTTTAATGCCCGAAATGGTTTTGCATTGGCAAGAAGAAGAATTGCAAAATATCAAAAATTACGTTGGTGAAGAAAGATTCAAAAACGGAAAATTTGAACTCGCCACAGAACTTTTTGATAATCTTATTTTGAACGACAATTTCGAAGAATTTCTGACTTTGAAAGCGTATCAGTTTTTATAGATCTGCTGTCCAAAAACACTTCAAATAATCACGAAATTATTCAACTACAAAAGTCACAAAAGTGCAAACTTTAGAAGAAGTGCAAAAGATCAAAAAGGTAAATAAAAAATTACCCTTTGCTAAGCGAAGTGCCTTTGCGAACGTAGTTTTAGAAGTAGTGAATTGTGAAATCTTTGCGTCCCGATGGCTATCGGGATTGCGTTAAAAAAAATCAATAAAAAAAAATCCAAAAACAAATCAATATGAAAAATCAAGAACAAATCCAGAATCTGGAAAAAGAATGGCTAGAAAGTCCAAGATGGAAAGGAATTACAAGACCTTATTCCGCAGAAAAAGTCCTGAAACTTCGGGGATCTTACAAACTCGATTACACGATCGCCAAATTGATGTCAGAGAAATTATGGGATCAACTCAACAACCAGGATTTCGTAGCAGGTTTAGGCGCCTTAACAGGAAATCAAGCGGTACAGGAAGTTGACGCCGGTTTAGAAGCGATTTATCTTTCCGGATGGCAAGTTGCTGCAGATGCGAATTTGAGCGGTGAAATGTATCCTGACCAAAGTTTATATCCTGCGAATTCAGTTCCATCGGTGGTGAAAAGAATCAATAATGCATTGTTGCGTGCGGATCAAATTCAAACCGTAAATAATGTGGAGGAAGCCAATCGTAAAGAATATTTAGTTCCGATCGTTGCCGATGCAGAAGCAGGTTTCGGTGGAAACTTGAATGCTTTTGAATTGATGAAGCAAATGATTGAAGCTGGAGCAGCCGGAGTTCACTTTGAAGACCAATTATCTTCCGCCAAAAAATGTGGACATTTGGGTGGAAAAGTTTTGGTTCCTACGCAAGAAGCCATCAATAAATTGATTGCAGCTCGTTTAGCAGCTGATGTTTGTGGCGTTCCAACGCTTTTGGTTGCGAGAACCGATGCTGATGCCGCAGATTTATTAACGTCTGATATCGATCCAAGAGATCATAAATTCGTGACCGGTAAAAGAACTTCAGAAGGTTTTTACGAAGTGAAAAATGGAGTAGAGCAAGGCATCGACAGAGGTTTAGCTTATGCGCCATACGCAGATTTGATCTGGATGGAAACTTCAAATCCGGATTTGGATTATGCGAGAAAATTCGCTGAAGGAATCCACGCAAAATTCCCAGGAAAAATGTTGGCTTACAATTGCTCTCCTTCTTTCAACTGGGCCGCAAAATTATCTGTGCCTGAAATGGAAACGTTCCGCGAAGAATTAGCTGCAATGGGTTACAAATTCCAGTTCATCACTTTGGCAGGATTCCATGCTTTAAATACATCGATGTTTGAGTTGGCTTTGGCGTACAAAAAACGCGGAATGGCGGGTTACAGCGAACTTCAGGAAAGAGAATTTGCCCTACAAAAAGAAGGTTTTCGCGCCGTGAAACACCAAAATTTTGTCGGAACTTCTTATTTTGATGAAGTTCAAACCGTAGTTACTGATGGAAATTCTTCTACAACCGCTTTGGCTGGTTCTACGGAAGCAGAGCAGTTTCATTGATAAATACTTTATTCCATAGTTTTTAATTGTTAAGAAGTCCTTCCTATTTTCTGGGGAGGATTTTTTGATTTAAAATTTCACTTGGTTATTTCAATTCCAAGATAATATTGCTGTAAAAATTCACTTATCTTTGCCAAATGATACGCATCACCAAGATTTTTACTTTCGAAACAGCCCACGTTCTCTACAATTACGATGGCAAATGCAAGAATATGCACGGACATTCCTATAAACTTTTTGTCACTGTAAAAGGAATTCCGATCAATGATTTAGACCATCAGAAAAATGGAATGGTGGTAGATTTTGGCGATATTAAAAAAATTGTAAAGTCAGAAATAATCGATGTTTGGGATCATGCCGTGATGTTGAATGGAATTTCACCACACAAACAATTGGGGGAAGATTTAGAAGAAAAAGGCCACAAAGTAATTTATTGCGATTATCAACCAACGTGCGAAAATATGTTGTACGATATCGCCCAAAAAATAAAAAGTCAACTTCCACAAACGGTTACTTTGGCTTATTTAAAACTTCACGAAACCGAAAACTCTTACGGAGAATGGTTTGCAGAAGACCAAGATTAATTTGATCATTTGAAAATGTGGTTATTTGACGATGATCATTAATCGTTACTTTTATAAAAAAATACATCTATTAAACTTTCCAATCTCGAAACTTGCAACCCGAAACTCGCCGCATGAAAATCACTTTAGAACAAAATAAAAAAGTCTATTTCGCTTCCGATCAGCATTTTGGCGCACCTACACCAAAAGAAAGTAAAAGTAGGGAAGAGAAATTTATCCGTTGGTTGGATGTAATAAAAGCTGATGCACAGGTTTTATTTTTGATGGGTGATTTATTTGATTTCTGGCATGAATGGAATCATGTGATTCCCAAAGGTTATGTGCGCGTTTTAGGGAAATTGGCAGAGTTGAAAGATTCTGGAGTTGAACTTTTTATGTTCGTTGGAAATCACGATCTGTGGATGAAAAATTATTTCGAAGAAGAAATTGGGTGCAAAGTATTTTTCGACAAACAGCATTTCGAAATCAATGATAAAAACTTTCTCCTTGCGCATGGAGACGGACTTGGACCGGGAGATAAAGGGTATAAAAGAATGAAAAAATTGTTCACCAATCCTTTTGCACAATGGGCTTTCAAGTGGTTACATCCCGATATTGCGATGAAAATGGCGATTTATTTTTCCACCAAAAATAAAATGATTTCCGGGGAAGAAGACAAAGCTTTTTTGGGCGAAGACAAAGAGTTTCTCATCATTTATTCCAAAGAAAAACTCAAAACCGAAAAGATTGATTATTTCATTTACGGTCATCGACATTTGCCAATGGTTCTCGATTTAGAAAACGGAAAAGCGAAGTACATCAACCTTGGTGACTGGATTTCTTACTTTACGTACGGTGAATTTCAAAGTGAATTTGAACTGAAATCTTTCGAAGGTTAAATTTTATCGGCACTATTATTGACAAAGGGGAAAGAGAATTTTGCGGTATTTCGCAAAAATAGAATCACTTTGATCTTATGAAAAATTTACTATTCGCGTTTTTTTTCGCCTTCATTTCTTCAGCTACGTTTGCTCAGGATAAAACAGCAACCTACCAATTGTCCAGTCATATTTTGGATGTTTCGAAAGGAATGCCTGCTTCTGGAGTGACCATAAAATTGGAAAAATTTAATGATGCAAAAAAAACATGGATTTTGGTAGAAGAAAAAGTAACCGACAAAAATGGTCGCGTTCCAGATTTTTTGCAGAATAATCAATCAAATTTGGGAATCTACAAATTGACCTATTTTACCAGTGATTATTTTAAAAAAATGAAAATGGAAAGTTTTTATCCGTGGGTTGAAGTGGTTTTTCAAATTACCAATGCAGATCATTATCACGTTCCAATCACGCTTTCTGCTTATGGATATTCGACATATAGAGGAAACTAAGAATAGTTTTTTCTTTAAATAAAATTTTTTCAGCGGAATTCAATAATAAATTTTGAATTCCGTTTTTCTTTTGGATATTTTGTAATTTTAAGGATGAACTCTTAAAAAGATAAAGTCATGAGCGCTGGAACTTTTTCTCAAATTTATATTCAACTTGTCTTCGTGGTTAAAGGAAGAGAAAATCTTCTTAGTAAAACTTTCAGGGAAGAAGTTTTTAAATACATGAGCGGAATTATAAAAGCGAAACGACAGAAAAGTATAATCATTAATGGTGTTGAAGATCATGTTCATCTTTTTATTGGGTTGAAACCCAGTATGAGACTTTCTGATTTAGTGAGAGATATTAAAAATAATACGACTAATTTCATTAATGAAAAGCAATTTTTAAGAGGGAAATTTTCCTGGCAAGAAGGGTATGGAGCGTTTTCTTATTCTCAGTCTCATATTGAAAACGTTTACAAATATATTTTAAATCAGGAAATTCACCATCAAAAAAAGAGTTTTAAAGAAGAGTACCTGGAACTTCTGGAGAAATTTCAGATAGCGTATAAAGAAGAATTTTTATTTGATTTTTATGATGACGAAGAGAAGTAGTTGATAATTAGTGGCTTTATAATCATTTCACCTCTTAGCGGTTTTTAATTTTTTTCTGTTTTATAATCATTTCACGCATACGGCGTTTGTGTACTTTTTGTAATACGCTATTACAATCATTTCACGCCTTTGGCGTTTTTGTGTTATTTGTAATACGCTATTAGAACCATTACACCGCTTCGCGGTTGCTATTTTGTTGAAGCCGCTCCTTTTGGCGACCATTTCGTTAGTATTGATAATTCCGTAGGAATGTTATTATTATAATATAAAAGTCAAATCGTCCAAACACCGAAGGTGTGATATTTTTTTAAGCTCTATTCTAAGATATATTCTGCACGCAGATTCTTTATTATTCCCGTTTTCTTTTTCTCTTCATTTTATTTATCAGTATTTTTGCAAGCTATGATGAAGAGCATTTTTCAAATCAAAACCGAAGCTGATTTCCAACAGAAATGTTTGGAAACTTTTCATTTCCAGTACGAAAACATTGAGGTGTACCGAAAGTTCATCGATTTTTTAAAGATCGATCCGAATAGTATTAAGGACATCGAAAAAATTCCGTTTTTGCCAATCGAAATGTTTAAAAATCATACGGTTTTAGACCAAAACAAGAGAACGAATTTGTATTTCCAAAGTTCTGGAACCACACAAATGAATCTATCCAAACATTGGATCGCAGATGAAAAAGTGTATGAAGAAAGCATTGAAAAAAGTTTCGAACAGTTTATAGGGAATCCAAAAGATTTTATTTTCCTTGGATTGTTGCCAAGTTATCTCGAAAAACAAAATTCGTCCTTAATATATATGGTAGATTTTCTGATGAAGAAATCGGGAAAGCCGGAAAATGGATATTTCCTTTACAATCATGCGGATTTGCTGAAATTGCTGCAACAGCTTTCAAATGAAAACAAAAAAGTAATTTTATTCGGAGTTGCTTTTGCTCTTTTAGATTTTCTCGATTTTGCGGAAACCAACCATCATAGGATCGAATCATCAGATCAACTCATCATCATCGAAACAGGCGGAATGAAAGGTAGAAAGGAAGAAATGACGAAAGATGAACTCTTGAAAATTTTTCATAAAGGTTTTGGTACGGAAAAAATTTATTCGGAATATTCCATGACAGAATTGCTCTCTCAAGCTTATTCTTTAGGCAAAAATATTTATGAAAATCCCAACTGGATGCGGATTCTCATTAGAAATACCGAAGATCCTTTCTCTTATGTAGAAGACGGCAAA
This sequence comes from Kaistella chaponensis, assembly GCF_900156725.1. GTDB lineage: Bacteria > Bacteroidota > Bacteroidia > Flavobacteriales > Weeksellaceae > Kaistella > Kaistella chaponensis. The sequence goes on from NZ_FTOI01000012.1 coordinate 14,045, forward strand.
AATGGCGCGATAAACATTATTGATCTTGCTAATCGCCATTCCTGCAGTTTTATTGCGACGCAGGATTTAGGAAAAATCGTTACAGATTGCGGGATTTCGAGAAATGAGAAAAAAGACGATCATATTGTTACCAAACTGTTTCAGGTTTTGGGGCGTATTGATCATTCCGATATTCGCGGTTGCAGTTTATTGGTGTCTTAATCGTAAATTCATGCTAAAAGTCGAAGAACTTACCTATAATTATATTTCACATTTTTGTGATTTTGAGAAGGATTTGGTGTTGACCAATCACTTCCATTCAGACTGGGAAGCCGATATTTTAATTATTAATGAGCAGGGAATCAGTCACGAAATCGAGATTAAATTTTCCCGAGCTGATTTTAAAAACGATTTTAAAAAGCAGTATCAGAATACTCAGACCAAAGAAAAATTTCTGAAACATGATAAAATTTCGTGCGGCGATTATCCGTGTAATTATTTTAGTTTTTTGATCCCTCAAGGAATGTTGGAATCGCAAGAAATTCCTGAAAACTGCGGAATCATTGAGTTCGATCATAATCCAGATTCTTGGCAGACTACTTTCTATGAAATCAGAAAGCCTCAAAAAATCCATAGCGACCCTTTTTGGAATTTTTTCGATAAAGATTTAATGTTGAAGATGATGGCACGAAATCTCTATTTCAAAAAACTAGAAGTAAAAGGGAAATTTGAAGAATTAATTCTGCCACCGAAATTTTCCGCAAAAAAATGATAAACTTTTTGTTTATGACGGTTACAGTTATGAAAAAACTTTTGCACTTTAAAGGTTAATTTCTTCAAAAAAGAATCGTTGGTTAATTTTGAGGTAAATGGTTTCTTCCTTTATATTTCGAAAAATTGCAAAAGGAAATGAAGGCAGGGAAGAGAAAGGTTACATTTTTTCATTTTTGGGCCTTAAAATGCTTTCGATTGATAAGGATAGAAAAGGTTTCAGTAAATAGATTCACTTTTTCAATCTTTTCTGCTAAGTTGAATCAACCAAAAAATCAGCAAACAGCAAACAGCAGTTGATCAATGCCGCCAAGAAATCTCAACTTTCGAAGCGTGCTTCTGACCAATACCAAATGAAGGAATGGGAAAAACTTTTTATTAAAAAATGCTTCGTTTATTTTGGAAAGTAAAAACTGTTTCTCTTGTTATTCTATGGTCTCGGAAAGAGATAATATGAATTAGCTAATAAATACGCCGAATAATTAGGAAATTACAAGAGTTTATTTTCTTATTCATAAAACATTTTCAACGAATCGTTGGTTTTTACGTAAATTTTATTAATTTTACCTCATCAAAATTTTATATGATGAAATATTTTTATGCCTTATTTTTAGCCGTGATGCTGCCGTTTTTCGCAGTTGCACAGCAAGTTATTACTTATTCAGTAAGTCCTGTTTCTTTTGATGAAAGCGAGGCCATTACCGTTACTTTTAATGTGAATGAAACTGCATTTGGTACAGCCAGTTCGCACGCGCTTTATCTTTGGGCATGGTCAATTGACAGTGCTACTGTTTTGCAGGATTGTCCGACTAATGGTACATGGACTGCTTCGAACCCTGTGAACAAATTAACCTACGTTTCCTCTTCAGGTGGTATCGGAACTTATACCTATACGATGAATACCGTGAAATCTTTTTACGGGAACAGGTCTAATCCACTTTCAAAAATTGGAATGTTGGTAAAAACAATCAATGGCAGCGTTCAATCTCAGGATATCTTGATGAATGTTGGGAAGTTTCAATTTAATTTAACCAATCCTGTTGAAGCAAGTACAAATGTCGTAACGTCGGGTACAGTGATCAATATTACGGGTACTTCTACCTTACCTTCAAATTTTGTTGTGAAAGCAAATGGAACTCCTGTTTATACAAGTTCTGCAGCTTCTACCACTTTGAATTATCCGTATTCTGTAACGCAGGATGCAGCCATGGAAGTAGTTGCTACCAATGCAGCGGACGGAACGGTGGTGACAAAAAGTTTCACCGTCGCGCTTTCTATTCCGGTACAATCTGCGGCAATTCCTTCCTACATGAAACAAGGAATTTCTTACGATTCTGCAGATCCTACAAAAGTTGGTTTGGCAATATATGCACCTTCAAAAGCATATGTTCATGTAATCGGAAGTTTTAATAATTGGGCGGTAAGTGCAAATTATTTGATGAAAAGAGATACAACCAATCCTGATTTGTATTGGTTAGAAATTACAGGTCTTACTCCACAGCAGATTTATACTTTCCAGTACAGAACTGCAGACGGAATTAAAGTTGCCGATCCGTATTCTACATTAGTTTTGTCACCTTATGATGATCCTTATATTAATCAAAATGCTAATGTATATCCAAATTTGCCGGCTTATCCTACAGGTCAAAATTTTGAAGTTTCGGTCATTCAAACAGCAAAACCTGCATACAATTGGAACGTTACCAATTTTGCAAAACCTGCCAAAGAAAACCTTATTGTATATGAATTATTGGTGAGAGATTTTACCACCCAAAAAACATGGCAGTCTTTGATTGACAAAATTTCTTACCTGAAGTCCTTAAAAATAAATGCCGTGGAATTAATGCCAGTAATGGAATTTGATGGTAACAATTCTTGGGGCTACAATACAGGATTTCATTATGCTTTGGATAAAGCCTATGGAACGCCAGAAAAATTTAAGGAGTTCATAGACGTTTGTCATCAAAACGGAATTGCGGTTATCTTAGATATTGCACTGAACCACGCTACAGGAAGAAGCCCAATCGAAAGAATGTGGATGGTTGATCCAAATGGTGATGGATTTGGAGATCCAGCTGCGAATAATCCTTATTTTAATCAAATTGCAAAACATTCTTATAGTGTTTTCAATGATTTCAACCATTCTTCTGCAGCGACTAAATATTATGTAAACCGCGTTCTCGAACAATGGATTAAAGAATATAAAGTAGATGGTTTCCGTTGGGATTTAACCAAAGGATTTACCCAAGCTTGTGCTGCAGGTGATGATGCTTGTACGAATCAATATCAGCAAGATCGTGTGAATATTCTAAAAGGATATGCAGATTACCAATGGAGTTATGATCCGAGTTCTTATATTATTTTCGAGCATTTAGGAACCGATTCTGAAGAAGCGCAGTGGGCAAACTATAAAATAGGCGAAGGAAAAGGTGTGATGATGTGGGATAAACAAACGAATCCTTACAACCAAAACACAATGGGTTACGATACTGGTAGCAATTTTAATAGAGTGAAATATTCCGCACACGGTTTTTCTGAGAGAAGAGCAGTAAGTTATGGCGAAAGTCATGATGAAGAAAGATTGATGTACAAAAATCTAACTTCCGGTGTTTCTGTAGCAGGTTATAACGTAAAAGATTTAGCAACTTCTTTAGAGCGACAAAAAGCTTACGCAGCAGTTTTCCTTACCGTTCCTGGTCCAAAAATGATTTGGCAGTTTGCAGAATTAGGGTTTGATAAAAGCATCTACACTTGTGAGAACGGTACCGTGAATACAGAAACAGATTCAACTCCGGGTGATTGTAAATTAGATCCTAAACCTTCGGCTTTTGGACTTAATTACGATACCAATGCTGCGCGAAAATCATTGTACGATACTTGGGCGAAAATTTTAGAAATCAGATTGTCAAGTGATGTTTTCAATACCAAAACCTTTACCGTAGAATCTGGTAACTTGATGCCGAGATTATTTATCTTTAATAACACTACTTCTAGTGCATTGAAAAATGTGGTGGTCTTAGCAAACTTTACCTCAAGTACCCAAAATATTGTTCCAGATTTCCCATACACCGGCAGTTGGTACAATTTGATGGATAACACGCAATCAAATGTAACGAGCACTACCACACCAATCACCATCGAACCAGGTGGGTTTAGAATATTTGGTAATTCAAAAGCTTTGGCAACAAATGAAGCCAATCAAAGTAAAAATGCAGTGTCACTGGTTCTTACCCAAAATCCGGTAAGCAACGGAACTGCATCGATTCGCTACACCAACGCGAAAAACGGATCATTAGCAATCTATGATTTTTCTGGAACTTTGATTAAAACAGTTCAAGTTTCTAAAGATAATGGTGATGAGAATATATCAGTTAATGGTTTGAAAACCGGAATGTATTTTATTCAACTGAAATCTGAAAAAGGAATTGCAGTTGCGAAAATGATCGTGAAATAAGTTTTTTCAATAATAGTGAAGACCGGTTTGCAGCTACTGTAAACCGGTCTTTTTTTTTAATAATTAAAATCTTTTGGCGTATGTTTGATGTAATCGTCCAGAACTTTTAACTGTTGTAAACTTCCCATTTCAACCAGCTTTTGATACTGCTGAAAGTTGCGAAGATATATTTTTTGGGAGACCAAATTTCCTTTTCTAACGATTTTTGGAAAGATGGAAAATGCTTTATGAGGTTTAGGAATCTGCAAACGCTGATTAATTTCTTCATCCAACAGATGCCAATTCATGCTTTGATGAAGTCGAAGCAACATTTTTCGCTGAAAAGCATAGTTATAAATGGTGTTGTCTAAATTTTCCTGAAGTAAAGCTTTGGCGAGATGCGCAGAATCTTCATCTCCTTGCTCTTGAATCGTAGTCCACCAATAAAATTGTTCTACTGCGTACTGACGGTTTTCAGGTAAGAATTGAGGGGGAATTCCCAGCAAATATCCGATGTATTTCCAAAGGTGAAATACTCCTTTTTCTTCTTCTGATGAAATCTCAATTCCGAGTTTTTTTAAACCCTGCATGAAAACTAATGAAAAACCGGTGTAGGTTGCAATCATATCCCAGGAATTGATCGGTTCGCCCCAATTTTGAAAATTCCAAGTGGTTTTTTCTTTGATCTTTAATCTTGCATAAGAATGCATCAATCGGGTTCTCACAATCAGTTGATATGCCTCGGAATTTATTGTTAAAGCATTTTCCCGAGTCACCCTGATCCAGAATTCCAAGGTGTCTTTCAATCGCTTCACTGCGCCTTTTTTTAAAGCTCCTGTGAAAATTAATGGTTTGTTGAGGTAGGCGAAATCATAACCACCCATCAAAGTAAAATCCCGAAGAATAATTAAACCGTTTGCGCCCGTTCTCATGCAAAATCTTGCGCCGACATTGGCTAAGTTTACATCGAACCAATCGGGAGTTTTCTGCATTTGAAGAAAGAAATTCTTTACATTTTCCTGCACTGTTTCATTTTCAGATATAGAGTGTTCTGAATATTTTTTGATTAAAGCACTCGCTTCGGTGTAGGGAAGTTTTAGATAAGTTTCTTGTACCAATAAATCTCCCAAATCATCGATTTGATGGTAAAGTGGCGAGAGTTTTTGAAAGGTTTGAGGGTTCGGTTTTATATTCGCCCAATCGAGAAGTTCCTTTCCATTTCCTTTTTCCCAGTAATTTTTAAAGCAGGATGAATTTTGAAATTTTGGTGTCATGTTTTTTGATGGTTTAATGGATGGTGGAATCTTTTAACGCAAAGTTCGCAGAAAAAATCTCAAATGAATACTTTCTAACATTAAGTTCGCATAGGCGCGTCGCTTAGCAAAGAAAACTCAAATATTATTGTATAAATTAAGATAATTTTCTTACAATTTTTCAGCCGAGTCTTTTTATTTTGTGGGTTTTGCAATAGGGATAGAAGTGGAAATTCTTTTTCCGCATTGCCACTTTCTGTTTTTAAAATTTTACCGATTCGGAAAAAGATTGACTCAAATTTTTATTTTTCATCAAATTCGGCGAAACTCTTTCCTCATTTTGCAACGAATAGCTCGACCCAAAAAGGATTGTCTAAAACTTTAATAAAAAAACCTCCCGAATTCCGAGAGGTTGATATTAGCAATTGCTCAATATTGTTGATCTATAAAGAAGCAGAATGTACCAATAAATCTGCTAATTTATTAGAATATCCCATTTCGTTGTCATACCAAGAAACTACTTTTACGAAGTTTGGTGATAGCATAATTCCCGCATCTTTATCGAAAACGGAAGTTCTTTTTTCTCCTACGAAATCCTGAGATACTACTGCATCTTCGGTGTATCCTAAGATTCCTTTTAATTCCCCTTCTGAAGCAGCTTTCATCGCTTGACAAATTTCTTCATAAGAAGTTGCTTTTTCTAATCTTACTGTTAAATCAACTACAGAAACGTCTGCTGTTGGTACTCGGAAAGACATTCCGGTTAACTTACCGTTTAGCGCAGGAATTACTTTTCCTACTGCTTTTGCAGCACCTGTAGAAGAAGGAATAATATTGTTCAAAGCAGATCTTCCACCTCTCCAATCTTTCACTGATGGTCCATCAACTGTTTTTTGGGTTGCAGTAGTTGCGTGAACTGTAGTCATTAAACCTTCGATAATACCGAAATTATCGTGCATTACTTTTGCAATCGGCGCCAAACAATTGGTGGTACAAGAAGCGTTGGAGAAAATTTTGATATCATCTGTCAATTCTTTGTGATTTACCCCCATTACAAACATTGGAGTGTCATCTTTGGATGGTGCTGAAAGAATTACTTTTTTCGCACCTGCGTTGATATGCGCTTGAGCTGAATCTTTACTTAAAAATAATCCTGTTGATTCTACGATATATTCTGCACCTACTTCATTCCATTTTAAATTATTTGGATCTTTTTCTGCAGTTACACGAATGTGTTTTCCGTTTACGATAAGGTCATTTCCGGAAACAGAAACTTCACCTTTGAATTCTCCGTGTACAGAATCGTACTTTAACATATATGCCATATATTCAGCATTGATAAGGTCATTGATTCCTACTACCTCGATATTTTCTCTTTCCGCCATTGCTCTGAAAACAAGACGTCCAATTCTACCGAATCCGTTAATTCCTACTTTGATTGTTGACATAATTTTTATTTTTATTTAAATTTATAGTTGTATTAAATTGCAAGAATTTCTGATATTTTCAGTAATTCCTGATCCATTTCGTTGTGTTTTTTAATGGCTTCTTCGATCGAAGTGTAGGTGAGTTTGTTGGATTGCATTCCTGCCATCACATTGGTTTTCCCCTCCATTAAACCAATCACAGCACCATATCCTAATCGACTTGCTAAAACGCGATCTGCACAACTTGGGGAACCTCCTCGCTGAATGTGTCCTAAAATGGTAACACGAATATCATAATCTGGAAAACCTACTTGAGTCGCTTTTGCGAGATCATAAATGCTTCCTAATTTTTCTCCTTCTGCCACAACGACGATACTTGAGGATTTTCCGGCTTTTTCTGCTCTTTCAAAAACTTCAAATAAATCTTCAATGCTGTCTTTTTTTTCAGGAATTAAAATATCAATGGCGCCCGTTGCTAAACCACTGTTGAGAGCGATAAAACCAGCGTCACGTCCCATTACTTCCACAAAAAAAACTCTGTTGTGTGAAGTTGCCGTGTCCCGAATTTTATCAATCGCTTCCATCGCGGTATTGAGTGCGGTGTCGTAACCAATCGTATTGTCGGTTCCAAAAATATCGTTATCGATGGTTCCTGGAATGCCAATTACTTTAATCCCGTATTCTTCATAAAAGATCTTTGCACCTTTGAAAGTTCCGTCTCCACCAATACAAACCATTCCTTCGATACCGTGTTTAACACAATTATCATAGGCTTTTTGTCGGCCTTCTTTGGTCATGAATTCTTTGGATCGGGCAGATTTTAGAATTGTTCCACCTTCGGTGATGATGTTTTTAACAGAGCGAGGTCCCATTCTTGTAAAATCATTATTGATCAAACCATTATAGCCTTCTCTTACTCCGTAACATTCTAGATTATAGTAGCTTGCTGTTCTCACAACCGCTCTTAACGCGGCATTCATACCGGGCGAATCGCCACCGGAAGTGAAAACTGCAATCTTTTTTACAGCGCTTTCTTTCATACATTAAAATTTCAGCACAAATTTACGAAAACAAGTTTAAAGATTAAAGCTTTGTCAAAGAACATTTGGTAAAAATGATTAGTTTTGCAGAATGGTTAGAGAAATAGAATTCAAAAGAATTTTCGCGACCTTTTTTGGAGGCGTTTATATCTTTGTGGCTTTATTTTCTCAGAACTTTCACCACCACGGAAGCGCCGAGATTTTCAAGGACTTTCATTTTAAAAAATCAGAGAAAACCTTTTCGACCGATACGAGTGTTGAAGTTTTTTCCGATTGTCTTTCCTGTCATATTTTGCATGCTGGGAATTTCCTCGTTCCGCAGGATTTTCAGTTGAGCTTTCTTCAATTTGGTGATTTCCAAAAACAAATCTTTTCCTATCAACAAAGATTTGCAAAACGCGAATTTTTCTATTTACCACTTCGCGGTCCTCCTGTAAATTTCATTTAGTAGTATCTATTTTCAAGAAAAATGTTAGTGAAAGGTTTGTTTTCAAGTCTTCGCATTTTTCTGTTTTATCCATTCTAAAATTTAATTTAATGAAATTTACATTCAATATCATGTTGATCTTTTTCGGATTAACGTTTTTCAGCGCACAAAACACCTTCAAAGTTCAGGGAAAAATCATCGATTTTCATGATAAAGTACCTTTAGAAAAAGCGACCATTAAAATTGGTAATTTTACCCAAACCTCAGATTCTTCGGGGAATTTTACTTTTCCTTCGCTGCAAAAAGGAACTTATACTTTAACCGCAATTCATCCGGATTGTGCAAGTTTTACAGAGCAATTAACCATTAATAAAAATCTAGAAATAACCCTCAATTTAGAACATCATGTTAAAGATATTGAAACGGTTTTGATTCATGGGACACATAAAAATAAGAATTCATTAATCATAAAGACTTTAGATAAAAAAGAGTTAGAGAGAAATTCTACGGAAAATTTAGGCAATATTTTGACCTCAATTTCCGGAGTTGGTGCCTTGAAAACAGGAAATAATATCACAAAACCTATTATTCATGGACTTTACGGAAGTCGAGTAGCGATGATCAACAACGGGGTGAAAATGGCGGAACAAGAATGGGGAGTTGAAAATGCACCAAATGTTGATGTGAATCAATTTGAACATCTTGATGTCATCAAAGGAGCTTCTGCCTTAAAATACGGAAGCGACGCAATTGGAGGAGCTGTTTTGATGATTCCCGAAACGTTCAAAAAAGCCGATACTTTGCGTGGATCGGCAAATTTTTCTGGAATTTCCAACGGAAAAGGAGTTGGTTTTGACTTGAATTTAGTGAAAACCTGGAAGAACAATTGGGCTGTAAAAACCACGGGAAGTTTTAAAAAATTGGGTGATTTGAATACGCCCGATTATCTTTTAATGAATACCGGATTGAACTTTAATGCATTTGGATTAAGCGTTCAAAATAACAGTTTTTTGCAGGGAATTTCTTTTGATTATAGTGTTACGAATCAGGAAATTGGTATTTTCCGAGGGTCACATATTGGGAATTTAGATGATTTCTATACTGTTTTGAATTCTGATGTTCCCATTTATCAACGTGATTTTTCCTATTCCATCGATAATCCGAAGCAGGATATTCAACATCACCTGGCGAAAATTTCTGCTTATAAAAGATTTGGGAATTTTGGGAAAATTTCGGTGGATTACAGTTTGCAATACAATCACCGCCGAGAATTTGATGTGAGAAGAGGTGAGCTTTACACGATTCCATCTTTGGATTTGGAATTGATCACGAATCAATTGAACATCAATAACTTGATAGAAAGAGCCAATTGGAATTGGGAAACCGGAATCGATTTAAGCTACCAAAATAACTATTCAACTCCTGAAACACAGGCAAGAAGATTGGTGCCGAATTATAATAAATATTCGGGTGGAATGTATTCAATCTTTAAATACAATTTTTCACCAAAATTTAATGTTGAAGCAGGTTTGAGATATGATTTAACGCAGTATAAAGTTAAAAAATGGTACGACGAAAGCGACTGGAATAATTTATATGCAACCGATTTTTCTCAATTTTATGTGAAAACAGACGGAAATAGGGTTTTTACCGAACCAGTTTTGAATTTTGAGAATTTATCTTTTAATGCGGGAATTCAATGGGTTCCGTCGGAACAATTTAATCTTAAGCTGAATTATGCGAAAGTAGGAAGATCGCCGAATATTGCAGAACTTTTTGCTGATGGACTTCATCATTCAGCCTCCGTTTTAGAACTCGGAAATATGGGTTTGAAAAATGAAGATGGCAATCAATTTAATTTGAATATCGATTCTAAACTCAATGTTTTAGACGGTCTTCAGATTTCAGTTAATCCATATTTATTTCTAACCAAAAATTTCATCAATCAAATTCCGACGGGAGTTCAGAACACGATTCGCGGCGTTTTTCCGGTGTGGACTTATGTGCAGATCGATGCGCAAATGTATGGAATTGATGTCGATGCGAAGTTGGCGATCAATAAAAATTTCACCTACAGTGGTCGTTTTTCTTACGTGAATGGACAAGATACAACCAATGATGAACCCTTAATTTTAATGCTTCCACCCAATTTTGCCAACAGTTTGGAGTTTTCGAAAAGCGGTTGGAAGAATTTCTATTTTAAAGTAGAAAATCAAACCGTTTTGCATCAAACACGTTTCCCAATCTTTAATCCTACCATTCAGATTTATGAAAATGGAGTAGAAGTAGACAAAACGTTGGATTTATCAACACCACCACCAACTTATTCTTTGTGGAACTTACAAACCGGTTTCGATTTCGACAAACATTTTTCGGTTGGTTTAAATATGATTAATGTTTTCAATAAAAACTACAAAGATTATCTGAACAGAATGCGGTATTTCTCTTATGAAATGGGCAGAAACATAATCTTCAATGTAAAGTATAAATTCTAAAAAAATAAAAAATGACTTCAATTAAAAACTTTAAATATATCGTCTTTATTTTCCTTGCTGTAATTTCAATAAGTTGCTCGAGAGCAGATGAAGACGCAGATGTACTTTCGCAGGAAGATATTTCAAACATTATTCTGAATGTGAAAAATGATGCAAGTGGTATTTCTCAAACGTATAATTATACCTTAAACTCTGCCACAAATCCCATCATAAAATTAACAGATGGTGCAAATTATACCGTAACTGCCATTTTTAAAAATGGGAATGAAGACGAAACAGAAAGTATAAAAGCAGCGAAAGACGAGCATTTTCTCATTTATGATTTTCAAGGTTCTCAAATTAATGTAACTCGAGAAGATGATGAATCTTCTACCAGAAGCGACGGAAAAAAAGTGGGATTAATTACAAAATGGAATGTTGTAAAGGCACAAAACTCAGTTTCGCCTTCTTTAATTTTAACCCTTATTCATGATGCCACCTCCGTAAATGAATCGTTAAACGGAAGCGCATTCGGAAGTGTAGAAGGTGGTGAAACCGATGCGATGGCGACTTTTAGCATTAGTAATTGATTTTTAACGTTTTTTAGCAATTGAAAACTCTTAAAACCTAAAAAAAATTCCTATTTTTGCAACCTAAAAATTCAATTAATTATAATGAACGTTACAGCTACAAATCATGACGAAGTAAGTGCATTGCTTACAGTTACATTAGATAAATCAGATTACAAAGAAAAAGTTGAAAAACAGTTGCTCAACTACGCAAAAAATGCACAAGTTCCTGGATTTAGAAAGGGAAAAGTGCCTTTGAGCATGGTGAGAAAACAGTATGAAGCAGGTATCGCTTTTGAAGAAATCAACAAACAGGTTTCTGAAGCGTTGAACGGTTATATCAATGATAATAATTTCAGATTGGTTGGTCAACCTGTTCCACAACCTGTAGAGCAATTAGATCACAATGCAGAACAATTAACGGTTGCTTTTGAAATTGGTTATGAACCAGAATTCACAATTGATCTTTCTAAATATGAAGCACCTCACTACAAAGTAGAAGCTTCCGACAAAGAAATCGGATTAAGTATCGAGAACATGCAGAAGCGTTTCGCAGAGCAGGTTCCTCAAGATGCAATTGCTGATGATTCTACGATTGCTTTAGAAATCAGCCAAGTTGTAGAAGAAGGAGCAGAAGGAGAACACCATCATGCACCAAAAAACATCACGATCGATGCAACCAAAAAAGAAGCTTTCAACTTGGTAAAAGCTTTGAAAATGGATGAGTCAGTGAAAGTTTCAAAAGCTGATTTAGTTGCAAACGAAGAATTGGCAAAAGAATTGAGTTTCAGCAAAGAAGAAGTAGAGCATTTGCATCACAACGAAATCGAAGTGAAAGTAAAAGATTTCTTCGGTTTGAACTTGGCAGAATTGAACCAAGATTTGTTTGATAAAGTGTACGGTAAAGACACTGTGAAATCTGAAGAAGAACTAAAAGCAAAAGTGAAAACTGAGTTGGATGAGTATTTCCAGCAAAATGCAGATGTACATTTCGTAAACAAAGTGTTGGAGCAGATCAACGAAAAAGAAGAGGTGAAACTTCCAGAAGCATTTTTAGTAAAATGGTTATTGCACAGCAATGAAAACATTAATGATGAAAATCAAGCTAAAGAAATTCTAGAAGCGGAGAAGAATCAATTGAAATACCAAATTTTGGAAGGTAAATTGATGAACGACAACGAAATCAAATTGGAATATTCCGATGTTTTAGCACAAGCAGAACAGTTGGTAAGAAACCAATTGGCGATCTACGGAATTCACCATTTAGGTGATGAGGAAGTACAGAAATATGCTGTTGAAATGTTGAAAGATCAAGAGCAGGTTCGTCAAATTTCTTCAGAAGTTGGAATGGCTAAGTTGAAAGATGTGATCTTAGAAAAAGCGACTAAAAAAGAAACTACAATCTCTCACGATGAGTTTTTAGAAGAATTGAAAAAGTAATTTTTCAGTCATCAATAAGAAATCCGTCTCAGCAATGAGACGGATTTTTTTTTTTTAATGAGCACTTTGACAAATATTCGTGGTATTTCTACCTAGAAATTTAGGAACCATATTCAATTTTCCATTCATCTGCGGCATCGCAAAGTGTATTGTAGAAATCTTCGCCGTATTTTCGGATTAATGGTGTTTTCAAGAATTTATAAATCGGAACTTTCAATTCTTTACCCAAAATACACGCATCGTTGCAAATTTCCCATTGGTGATAATTGAAAGCCGTAAAAGTTCTGTATTCATCTACGCGAATCGGATAAAGATGGCAGGAAATTGGTTTTTGCCAATCTACAGCGCCGTCTTCATAAGCTTTTTCGATGCCACATTTCGTAACTCCTTTTTCATCAAAAATTACATACGCACATTCTGCTCCGTTCACCATTGGTGTTACATAATCGCCATCTTGCGGGTCAATCGCCCATGTTCCTTGTTCTTCCAAAGCTTTCACTCCTTCCGGACGCAGATAAGGCTTTACCTGCTCAAAAATTCGATCGAGGATTTCTGTTTCGGCTTTATCCAAAGGTGCACCAACATCGCCTGCTACGCAACACGCACCTTTGCATTTACTGAGGTTACATACAAATTCTTCAGAAAATACATCTTCAGAAATTAATTTATCTTCAATTTGAATCATGGTTATTAAATATTAAATTTGAAATAGTTGGTGAGTTTGAAAAGGATAAGGGAAAAAATAATCAACCAAAGTCCCGTTTCTTTCATCCAGTATCGAGGTAAAAACTTAAGCATTCTACTTAATATGATGGAAGTAGGAAGTGCAAGCAAAAGTAAGTATTCATATTGATTTCCCATGTACAGGACGATTGTAATTAGTTGTGCCAAAGAAAAAATCAATAAAAAAGTGTATTTAAACTTACTTGTCGGACTTTTTTTATTGAAATTTCTGAAATGATCCATCACAGCGTGAATTAACAGTAAAGCAATCGGAAGAAGCCAAATCAAATAGGAAATATGTTCAGAAATTTTGAATTCACCAAAAGGAAAATAAACAGGATTCCAAGAATTCATTCCTAGAAAATAAGCAATTCCGAAATAGGACATTCCAATAAGAAACATCCCAAATAGTAAGCGGAAGAAATGCAAACCAACCTTATCTGAAGTCCCAATGATATGCAGAATTACAAAAAATGTCATCGGCCAAGTTGTGGGCAGAAAAATAAAATTGATCGCTAAAATTGCACCCACTAAAATGTAAGAATTTTTACGCACGACCATATCCACATTGGTTAACAGCAACAGAATAATCGAATTCGTAAAAAGCGAAACTGCAATGCCAATATCTAAATCACCAAGATATAAGGAGAAAATAATGACCGTGTAAAGAAATAAAGGCAGATGCGACTGGTAATTCAGTGCAATTGCATTAAAACAGAAATATCCCAAAGCAATCCCAGCAAAAGTAATTACAGCCGAAAAAACATCTAAAGTGTTGAAGTCGAGAAAATTAAATCCAATTACGATGATCAGTAGAACGCCAATGTAAACAGGTATCGAAAAAATATTGCTTTCTTTTGAAAGTAATCGAAACATTTTTTATAAATTTGTGCAAAGTTAATTTAAAAAAGGAAAATAATGACATCAATATTTCTATTAATAAGCAGGTTTTTCAAATGGTCTTTCGGTTTTTTCGACTTCGCAGCCAATTTTGTAAACTGGATTCTATTCTTCGTTGCAACAGCATTATTTTGCTATTGGTGTTATGTTTTGATGTCTACTTTGGGCGGAGATAAAGACAAAGAATATTTTTCACCAACAGAAGGTCATTTCCCATATTACGACCCAAAAATTCACAAAAAGGAACTCTAAATAATTGATACTTATTTTTATTATAAAAATCCCGAAATTGCTATAATTTCGGGATTTTATTTTGCTAAATTTTTAATGTTCTTAGTGAATAGGAATTACCAAAACCGGTATCGTTGCACGGCGCGTTAATTCTTTGGTTAAACTCCCTACAAATACATCATAGATGCCACTTCTGCCGTGAGAACCCATCACCATATATGCCGCATTTTTTTCCTTTGCATACTCTAATATGATGTCTCCTGCAACTCCCTGTTTCAGCAAGTGGTCACAATCAACATCTTCTGCAAGGATACGTTGTTCTAGGTTATTAAGGCTTTGAAGCTCTTGTTTTATTTCATTCTGTTCAACTTCCGGAAAATATTGAAATCCCATATCACCTATTGCAAAACCAATATCTGCAGGTGCAACGTGGATTAACGAAAGTTTTCCTCCAATTTCTTTTGCGAATTTTATGGCTCCGTTAATAAGAGCATCTGTAGAATCACCGAAATCTACGGGTAAAATAATATTGATCATCTTATTTAATTTTATTGATTAAAGTTACGTTTTTTTTCCCGTAATAAAAAAGACTGTGACATTTATCAACAATGACCTATGTTTTTTTAAGACTTATTGAATCCTTAAATCAAACAGTTTTTTATCATCCAGAAATGCTTCTAAAATATCATGTTCTTCTACTTTCCCAACGCCTTTTGGCGTTCCAGTGAAAATGAGATCACCAACTCGCAAGGTGAAATACTGAGAAACAAATTCGATGATTTTCTCTGGCGAAAAAAGCATCATTGAAGTATTTCCGTCCTGAACTTTTTCTTTGTTTTTAATTAAAGAGAAACTCAGATTTTTCAGGTCGAAATTTTCTTTTTTGTAGAATTCAGATAAAACCGCACTTCCATCAAAACCTTTTGCCAACTCCCACGGAAGTCCTTTTTCTTTCAACTTGCTTTGAAGATCTCGAGCGGTAAAATCGATTCCTAAACCAATTTCGTCGTAGTATTTATCGGCATTTTCTGCTTGAATATATTTTCCGCCTTTCGAAATTTTCAAAACCACTTCCAATTCGTAATGAATGTCATTTGAAAATTCAGGAATATAAAAATCGCTCCCTTTTTTTAAAACCGCAGTATCAGGTTTCATAAAAATAACGGGGTTTTTTGGGATTTCATTGCCCAATTCTTTGGCGTGCTCTGCGTAATTTCTGCCGATGCAAATTATTTTCATATCAAAAAAAAATGTAGATGATGGAGTTATTTGTAGTGTTAATCTTTAAGCCTGAAATTCATTATTGCAATAATAACAATGATAAAGATGACTTGGTGCTTTGAGGGGAAATCCTAATACCAGAAGCGAAACTCCAAATAATCCGCCTGGATTTTCATCGCGATAAAGATGATTTGATCCGCATTTCGGACAGGTAAAATCAAATTCAGGATTCAAAATGGTATGTTCAACTTCTAAACTGGTATGTTCGTTTTCTAAGAAATTATTTATAATTTCTATTGCTTTTTCTTTTTCATCATCAAAAACCTGCAGTTGAATTCCGCCCAAAGCTTGCGATAAAAGCCAGTCTGATTGGATCGTCTGCTCGTTGGCAATAAAACTTTCCAAACCATTATTCTTCAAAATCTGCTTGTCGCGATTGGCTTCAAGACTGTTGGTGTAATATTTAAATTGAACAAGAGTTGCCATAAGTTTGAAATTTTTTAGGA
This sequence comes from Kaistella chaponensis, assembly GCF_900156725.1. GTDB lineage: Bacteria > Bacteroidota > Bacteroidia > Flavobacteriales > Weeksellaceae > Kaistella > Kaistella chaponensis. The sequence continues at coordinate 30,439 of NZ_FTOI01000012.1, forward strand.
ATTGATCATTCTAAAATTTACTTCTGAGCTGAATTCCGGTCAAAATCTTCTTCGTGTACAAAGGGAAATCTGCATTTTGAATCCAGCCATAATATCCCAAATCTTTCTGAAAAACTTCTTTCACTCGTTGACCTTTGTATTTTCCGAAACTGAAAATTTCTTTTTCTTCGTCATCAAAAGCGATAAATCCGGCTAAATCTGCGAATTTGTTGTGAAAAGAAAATTCACTCAAACCTGCAATGTCATTGGGAAGTTCATCGTAATGCCCAACTTGAGCATCTAAAACTTCAAAGGTTGCCAAAACATCGGCTTCAGCGGAATGCGCGTTTTCTAACCCTTTTTTGCAGTAAAACTGATAAGCTGCAGTCAAATTCCGAGGTTCCATTTTATGGAAAATCGTTTGCGCATCTACGAGTTTGAATTTGCTTAAATCAAAATCGATTCCAGCTCGTAAAAGTTCTTCTGCCAAAAGCGGAACATCAAAACGGTTCGAATTAAAACCGCCTAAATCTGCACCTGAAATCATTTCTAAAACCTTTGCTGCAATTTGTTTGAAAGTTGGCGCGTCTTTTACCTTTTCATCGGTAATTCCGTGAACTGCGGTAGATTCTTTCGGAATCAACATTTCCGGATTTACGAGCCAAGTTTTACTTTCGCGCGATGCATCTGGATTTACTTTTAAAATAGAAATTTCTACGATTCGGTCTTTTGCAACATTGACTCCTGTTGTTTCTAAATCGAATACACAAAGCGGTTTATGGAGTTTTAAATTCATTTTTTTTAATGTGATGGTTTGAAAATGCGATAATTTGAAAATGTGATCATTTCAAAATTTTACTTCAATTGTCTTTGAAAAACGATTGAAATTAAAATATAATATAAAATTACCAGCGGAATTCCAATGGTTTTAAACAAGATTAATATCAATACAGCGCCAATTAACAATGCAATTTTCGGGTAATTGTCCTCTAATTTCATGGATTTGAATTTCATGGCAATCATTTTAATGGGTGAAATTAAAAGCCAAGAACTTATAATAGTAAAGAAGATTAAAACAACCGGTGCTTCGGAAAATTCATTAATAGAAATGTTTTTTTCTTGTACAAAATAATACAATCCGAAAATTAAAATGGTGTTTGAAGGTGTATTTAATCCTTTAAAATAATAAGTTTGCTCTTCATCCAAATTGAAAATCGCTAATCGTAAGCAAGAAAATAGAGTGATAAAAAGTCCGAAATATTTTATTTCAAAAGGCAATTCCATTCCGAAAAGTTGAGTTCCGAAAGGTTCTAACGCTTTATACATCACAATTCCCGGCAACAAACCAAAACTCACCATATCTGCAAGTGAATCCAGTTGCGCACCCAAATTTGAGTTCGATTTCAGCGCTCTTGCAATAAATCCATCGAAAAAATCTAAAATTAGGGACAGAATAATACAAATAGCGGTGATCTTATAATTCCCATTCAATAATTGAATTACTCCAATGCTTCCCGAAAATAAATTGGCAAGCGTAAAAGCGTTTGCGAGATTATTTTTAATAAAGTTCATAAGAGCAAAAGTAAGGTTTTTATTAAAATTGATGTTACCATTATTCTTTAAAAAACGAAATAATAACGAAAGGTGAATTTAATGTAAATTTGCAGCCTAATTTTGATTCAATTTCATGAAAGAAATAAGATTACAAGAACTCTTTGTCCTTTTTTACCGAATTTTTTTGGCGTTTTTTTTCTATCAGATCGCGCGGTTTTTATTTTGGTTTTTTAACAAAGATCTCATCAGAATAGATTCTGTAGCTGATTATATCAATATCTCCTACCATGGATTTGCGTTTGATACGACAGCAATTTTGTACGTAAACTCGCTCTTTATATTGTTGAGTTTGATTCCTATTGTCATTAACACCAAAAAATATTACCAGAAATTTCTCTTCTACCTTTATTTCATTACCAATGGAATTGCGTACGGTATGAATTTCGGCGATTTTATTTATTACAAATTTTCGCAGGCGAGATTAACTACTGCTGCACTGAATGTGGCAAAAAATGAAAACAATATCGGTAAAATATTTATCGTTTCGATTTTAGAACATCCATTCGTTATTTTTTGGTTTGCGGTGTTGATTATGCTTTGGATTTTTCTGTATAAAAAAGAAAAGGTAAAAGAATTCAAACCTGAAAAAAAATGGATTTATTTTGGCTCTTCCGTAGTGAGTTTATGTATCATCGCAACTTTGGTTGTCGGTGGGATTCGAGGCGATTTCAAGCATTCCACGCGGCCCATTAATTTGGTCGATGCAAACCGCCATGTGAAAAATCCTTTGCAGGCCAATGTGGTTTTAAATAGTGTTTTTTCCTTTTTCCGAACCATTGATACCAATAATTTTAAAGAAGTTCACTTTGTAGATCAAAAGTTCGTTGATCAAAACATTAAACCTTATAAATTATATGTTCGGGAAAATGCAGCGCCAAAACCGAATATTGTTATTTTTATTCTCGAAAGTTTTGCGAAAGAATATTCTGGTGCGTTTAATAAAAATACCGACATTGAAAATTTCGTTTCCTACACTCCTTTTTTTGATAGTTTGGCGACACAGAGCTTGATTGCAACGAATGCTTTTGCGAACGGAAGACAATCCATTCACGGGATGAGTTCGGTTCTGGCCGGAATTCCGAGTCTGAAAGATGCCTTTACAAGTTCACCGTATTCCAACCAAAAAATTCAGTCGATCGTTTCGGTTTCGAATGAAATGGGTTATGATACTTCCTTTTTTCATGGCGCTCCGAATGGTTCAATGGGATTTTTGGGTTTCGGAAATATATTGGGTTTCAAAAATTATTATGGGAAGACCGAATATAACAATGATGCCGATTTCGATGGAATGTGGGGAATCTGGGATGAACCTTTTTTTCAGTATTTCGCCCATACTTTGAACCGAAAGAAATCCCCGTTTATGGCAACGCTTTTCTCTGTTTCCTCTCATCATCCCTTTAAAGTTCCGGAAAAATATCAAGGAAAATTCAGGAAAGGTCCATTAGAAATTCATGAGCCGATTGGTTATACCGATTTTGCATTGAAAAAATTCTTCGAAACCGCGAAGAAAATGCAGTGGTACAACAATACGATCTTTGTAATGGTTGCCGATCATACGAACCAAGTAGGTTATCCTGAATACGAAAAAGCCATGAGTCGTTTTGCGATTCCTATTTTATTTTATTCCCCAAATCCAAAATACAATCTGAAGGGCGAAATTACGAGTCCAGCGCAACAGATGGATATTTACCCAACTTTAGCCGATTTAATGGGCTATAACAAAAAAATTAGAAGTTGGGGGAAAAGTTTGGTTTCGAACAAGCAAGAAGAATCTATTATTGTGAATTCCAGTGGAGTAGAGCAGTTTATCATCGGAAATTATATTTATTTATTTGATGGAAAAGATTTTACAGGGATTTATAACTTCAAAGATTTAGGCTATGAGAATAATCTACTCGGAAAAGTGAATACCCCAGAAATCACATTGGGCAAATTGAAAAGCAAAGCTTGGTACCAAGATTATATGGATCGCGTTATCAATAGAAAACTAAATTAGGATTATTGCTTCAAAAATGTTTTCATTTCTGAGTTTGGAGTAACAATTTTATAAAGTATGCTTAGAATAATTAAAAATTTGGTATTTAACTTTTTTTAGTTACTTTTATCCAACTAATAATTAAAATAATTTTAAAAATGAAAAAAATAGTTTTCTCTTTTGTTGCGCTTATGTTTGCAACACTTTCTTATGCCCAAATCGAAGGAAAATGGAAGACCATCGATGATGAAACCGGTAAACCAAAATCGATCGTAGAAATTACGAAAAAAAGCGACGGTAAGTATTACGGAAGAATCATCCAGTTGCTCATTAAACCGGAACACAATACTTGTGTAGATTGTACAGACGACAGAAAAAATAAGCCAATTTTAGGTTTAGAAATTATTCGTGGGCTGAAAAAAAGTGGTAGTGAATTTTCTGGAGGAACAATTGTAAACCCAAAAGGTGGAAAAGAATATGGATGTAAAATTACCAGAAGTGGTGATAAATTGAATGTAAAAGGAAGCTTGAAATCCTTCTCATTCATAGGTAAAACTCAAACTTGGGAACTGGTAAAATAATCCAAAACACAACATTATTAAAGCAATTCGAAAGAGTTGCTTTTTTTTGTGTGCATATCTTAGTGGTTTGCTAAAAAATCTTTACTTTTGCACTTTAATTTTTCAATCTATTATGAAAGAATTTACTTTTAGAGAAGTGATTGCACAGGCAATGAGTGAGGAAATGCGAAAAGACGAATCCATTTATTTGATGGGCGAAGAAGTAGCAGAATACAATGGTGCCTACAAAGCTTCTAAAGGAATGTTAGATGAATTCGGTGCAAAACGAATAATCGACACTCCCATTGCAGAACTCGGTTTTACAGGAATCGCAGTCGGTTCTGCCATGAATGGAAACAGACCGATCGTAGAATATATGACTTTTAATTTTTGTTTGGTAGGAATTGATCAAATTATCAATAACGCTGCAAAAATTCGTCAAATGAGTGGTGGTCAATGGAACTGCCCAATTGTTTTCCGAGGTCCTACTGCTTCTGCAGGTCAGTTGGGAGCAACACACTCGCAAGCTTTAGAAAGTTGGTTTGCCAATATTCCAGGTCTAAAAGTGATTGTACCTTCAAATCCTTATGATGCAAAAGGATTGTTAAAAAGCGCCATTCAAGACAACGATCCCGTAATTTTCATGGAATCTGAACAAATGTATGGGGACAAAATGGAAATTCCAGAAGAAGAATATTATCTTCCAATTGGAAAAGCAGACATTAAGAAAGAAGGAAAAGATGTGACTTTAGTTTCTTTCGGAAAAATTATGAAATTGGCGATGCAGGCAGCAGAAGATATGGAAAAAGAAGGGATTTCTGTAGAAGTAATCGATCTCCGTACCGTTCGTCCTTTAGATTTTGATACCGTAATCGAATCGGTGAAGAAAACGAATCGCTTGGTTATTTTAGAAGAAGCTTGGCCATTTGGATCTATTTCTTCGGAAATTACTTATATGGTACAGCAAAAAGCATTCGATTATCTCGATGCGCCAATTAAAAGAATTACTACTCCAGATGCTCCGGCTCCCTATTCATCTGCTCTTTTTGCAGAATGGTTCCCGAAACTGGAGAAAGTGAAAGAAGAAATAAAAAACGCAATGTATATCAAATCATAAATAGAAGCTCCCGAAAATGGGAGCTTTTTTTTATGAGCAACATTACACCAAACCTTTCGTATGGTTAATGTGTTGAAATATTTTTTTTAATGCATGATCAAACATCAAGTTTAAGTTTTCCTAAAAGATGCTTTTTTTTCTATAACAAAAACTTTCTGCTAAAAAATATATTGGCATAAAAAGTATTTAATCTAAATTTGCAAACTAAATATTTATTGAATGTCAGAATTAGTTGAAGGAGGTCAACATATTAATACCAAAAAGCTTACCGCAATTGGCGTTTTAGTTTCTCTAGGAATCGTATTTGGGGATATCGGAACATCTCCTCTTTATGTAATGAAAGCCATTGTGAATGCTAGAACAAATGGTGGAAATATGCCCTTCGATGAATATATAGAAGGTGCGCTTTCTTGTATCATCTGGACTCTTACTCTGCAAACAACAGTGAAGTATGTAATTATTGCGTTGCGTGCCGATAACAAAGGTGAAGGCGGAATTCTGGCGCTTTTCTCTCTCATCAAAAATCTTAAAAAAGGCTGGCTCTATCTTATTGCGATGATTGGCGCGGCTGCATTGGTTGCAGATGGTGTGATAACCCCTTCTTTAACGGTTATTTCTGCAATTGAAGGTCTGAAAATATATAATCCCGAAACACCAGTAGTCGCGATCACGGCAGTAATATTAATCGTAATTTTTACCGTTCAGCAGTTTGGGACCAATTCTATTGGCAAATTGTTTGGTCCTGTTATGGTTATTTGGTTTCTTATTTTGGGAGCTTTAGGAGTCTCTCATTTAGTTGATGATTTTACCATCCTAAAATCATTCAATCCTTATTACGCTTATAAATTAATTGTAGAGTCGCCAAGTGCGATCGTCATTTTAGGTGCCGTTTTTTTATGTACAACCGGTGCTGAAGCATTATATTCGGATCTAGGTCATTGTGGTGCAAAAAACATTAGAGTAAGTTGGGCTTTTGTAAAAGTCATGCTGATTTTAAATTACCTTGGTCAAGGAGCTTGGGTTTTAAAAAATTATGATGCAGTTCACACCAATGGAATTAATCCTTTTTTCGGAGTAATGCCTGAATGGATGCTTATTCCCGGAATCGTTATCGCCACTGCGGCTGCAATTATTGCAAGCCAGGCTTTGATCACAGGTTCTTTTACGATTTTTTCTGAAGCGATGTCTCTCAATTTCTGGCCCAATCAGGAAATCGATTATCCATCTGGGGTGAAAGGTCAAATGTATATTCCTAAAATCAATTGGGGACTTCTCGTTCTTTGCTTGATCGTAGTGATGCATTTTGAAGAATCCAGTAAAATGGAAGCTGCTTATGGTTTGTCAATCACCATCACCATGTTGATGACCACAATATTGCTCGTGTTCTGGTTATTTAAAAAACGCGTCAATAAATTGTTTATTCTAGCGTTTGCTTTGGTTTATTTGGCAATAGAACTTGGTTTTTTCAGCGCCAATGTGATTAAGTTTCACGAAGGCGGTTGGATCACTGTAGTCTTAGCAGGATTTATCGGCGTGTGTATGTATGCGTGGTACAACGGAAGATTAATCAAAACCAAATTTATCAAATTTGTAAAACTTGAGAAATATGTGGGGATCATCAAAGATTTAAAACTCGATGAAACCATCCCCAAATATGCGACCAATCTTGCCTTTTTGAGTCGTGCCAAACGAGAAGATGAGGTAGAAGCCAAGATTATTTATTCCATTCTTCGCAAACAGCCGAAGAGAGCTGATCATTATTTTATTTTAAATATCGTGAATCAGGAGGATCCTTTTACTTTCAAATACAATATTGATGAAATTATGCCCGGAACCATTTACCGGATTAATTTCCTGCTCGGATTTAAAATCGATAGAAGAATCAATGATTATTTTGATGATGTTCTTGCAGACATGATGGAAGAAGGCACTATTCCTTCCCGAAGCAGCCACCCTTCTTTGAGAGCGCATAATATTCCACCAGATTTAAAATACGTCATCATCGACAACACCTATATCAACGATACTTTGTTGACCGTGAAGGAGAAGATTATACTCAATCTTTATAATTTTGTGAAATATATCGGCAGCGATGACTTCAAAGCGTGGGGAGTTTCTTCGCACAATGTAGTCGTAGAATCTGCACCTATATTGGATCAAAAGGTTATTACCAATAAAATACAACTGGTAGATTTCAGACATTACAATTCTGAAAAATAGTAGAATTCAAATATAATGGCGTAAAAATCATTAATAAAAAATTCGATAAATTTGTACCTAATCATTTTTAATGGAAGCCAATCATAAAGAGCTCAATATCGCAACAATTAAGGAAGTTCTAAGACAATATCTGATGGATAAAGGTTTTAGAAACACTCCTGAACGATACACGATTCTCGAAGAAATCTATTCGATGGAACATCATTTCAACGTTGATGATCTCTATCTTTTGATGATGCAGAAGAAATACCACGTTTCCAAAGCAACCATCTACAACACGATAGAGATTTTTCTGGATGCAGGATTGATCAGAAAACACCAGTTTGGCGAAAAAACGCTTTCCTCTTCCTCTTACGAAAAATCTTATTTCGATAAACAACATGATCATCTCGTGATCTATAAAAAAGGATCCGATAAGGAAATCGAAGAAATCATCGAGTTTTGCGACCCGAGAATTCAGGGTATTAAAGATGCCATTGAAAGCACTTTTGGCGTCGACATTGCTTCACACTCCCTTTATTTTTACGGAACCAAAAAGAATTAATGAAACATTTTTTCGTTTTTTTTATCCTTCTCAGTGCCAATCTTTTTGCGCAGATTCCCACGGAACCCAAAGTGCCCGCTGTGAAAGATGTATTCTTTAATCAAAAGACCAATACCACCGAACAAGGCGAAAAAGTAAAATTAATTCATGCCGATACTTTCGGAATTGTAAAAGGTAAATACGACGACAACCCGTTTTTCTCCGGGAATGTGCAGTTTTTCCATCAAGGTTCTACGCTCACTGCTGATGAAGTGATCTTTTATAGAGAACAGAATTTTGTAAAAGCCCTCGGAAATGTAAAGCTCCAAAATGCAGATGGTTCTGTCATTACCTCCGGTGAAATGGAGTATGATGGTAATACACAGAAAGGAATTGCTCGAAAGAATGTGGTGCTTACAGACCCCGGACAAACCATCAAAACAGAAACACTTTACTACGATCGCCTTTCAAACAACGCTTATTTCAACACCGGAGGTACCATTGCCAAAGATGGAAATGTGATGTACACCAAAGCGGCGAACTACGATTTAGCAAACCGATTGATCGATTTTACCGGAAACGTGAAAATAGACAACCCAGAATATACCGTAGATGGCGTAAATATTATTCAGAATCAAAACACCAATACGGCAACTTTCAACGGACCGACCACCATTACCAATAAGAAAAATCCATCCAACCTTATCTATACCGAGAAAGGAACGTATAACATGAATTCTAAAGAAGTCTATCTCAAGAAGAATTCCCGCATTAATTATAACGGCAAAATCCTTACAGGAGACGATCTGTACTTCAATCAGATCACAGGATTTGGTAAAGGGAAAGGAAATGTGACGCTGCGCGATCCACAAGAAAAGCGCTACATGAAAGGAGGATACGGCGAAATCTATGAAAAGAAAGATTCTGCCATGATGACCGAAAAGCCTTACGCTGTAAAGATTTTAGAGAAAGATTCTATGTATTTCTCCGCTGAAAGAATTTTGGCTTATCAGAAAATTGATGATCAAAATCCTTTAAAAAAGAAAAGTTTCCTGCGTGCCTATAAAAAATCTCGCATGTTCAAAAGCAACATTCAAGTACGAGCCGACTCGCTAAGCTTCAATGAAACCGACGGAATTATGCACCTCGATGGCAAACCAATTGCCTGGAGTGGAGAGAAACAGATTACTGGCGACAAAATAGAAGCGTATTTCGATACCGAAAACGAGTTCATCGATTCCTTGCGTGTCATTGGCAACGCTTTCGCCATCAGTAAAGCTGATTCATTGAATATGAAAGATGAATTCAACCAAGTGAAAGGAAAGTTGATGAACGTGTACTATAAACAAAACGAAATCAATCTCGCCAAAGTCATCGGAAACGCACAGGCAATCACCTACGCCGATGATCAAAATGAAAAGACGAAAGAAGTAGAAAGAATCGGTGTTGCCCTTTCAACTTGCGGAACCATCGAAGCATTGTTTGAAGATCGCAAGGTACAAATCATCTCCTGCAACATCGGTGCAAATACCGACATCTATCCGATGAGTCAGATCTCACGAGAGAAACGCTTCTTCCCCGACTTCAACTGGAATACAAAAGACCGATTGAAGACGTGGAAAGATATATTCCTCGATTCTCCCGGTTATGAAGCTACAGTTTATGAAGCCGATGATGCGCTGTTCAATGCTGCACAGAAATCAATCGATGATGCCAAAGCAAAAGAAGAAGCCAAGAAGCCGAAAAGGGTGAGGAAATAATGATTTCAACGAATTTAAAAGACCAAAAAAGCACCGCATTACGGTGCTTTTTACAATTGTTTACGTATTAATGGATCAACTTTTCTTATGAAATTCCGCAAGTTTCAGGGCGTCTTTGATCATTTTCCCTGGGCGAAATATCGTTCTTACACTTTTGATCGTGGTAGCGTTTACTTCCGCGGCAGTGGCAACACCTGTGCTGGATCCACCAGCTTGCAAGGTGAAGTATTCGCCTACATACACAATTCGTCCGTCGGCTACATCATCAGCAATCTTTGTAAACGTACTCTCCAGTACGGCGAGTATGTCTGCTTTGGAGACTGTAGAAGTAGAAGCTGCGTGCTTCGCAAGGTCGGAAAGCGTAGTTTTGCCTTCGCCTATAATATTCGCATAATACTTAAGCGGTTCGGTTGGTCTTTGCGGATTTCTTCTAAGTACCGCACTAAATGTAATTGGCATGGTATAAATTTTTTAAGATTAACTGAAGTAAAATTAGATAGAATATGAATACAAGAAAAGAGTGTTTTAACCCTTTTTTTATAAAATTCATTTATTTTTTCAAAAACGTCCTTACGTTTTAATGAAAACGTCCTTACGTTTTAGTGAAAACGTCCTTACGTTTTGAGGAAAACGTACGTGTCTTTTTGAAACGCTCTATTGATGGGCGATAACGAAGAGGCTAAAATTGATTGAAAATTAGAGCTTAAAAGCATTAAAATTTGAAAGTCCGATTAAGATGATAAGTGTATAAAATGAAGTGAAATGCCTATCAAAAATCAGGAGAAGCTATTATTTTTAATGGAAAAGAATACTGGTTTTTTGAGATTTTTTATTTTCAAAAAACTAAATTTTTATAAGTCATTAAAATTAAAAACTGCTGAGAGATGGTTTTTTTTTAATATCGCAAAATGTTTTACGACCTTTGTCTCTGTTTTAAATCTTTAACAAAGTTTTCTTTTTATGCAAAAAGATTTTTTTAAATATCAAGCTCAAACCACCCAATTCGCCGCAGGTTTCGAAGTCGAAAAAGCGGTCGGAAGTTATATTTATGGCAAAGACGGCAGAAAATATCTCGATTTCGTTGCCGGCGTTTCTGCCAATACATTAGGACATTCGCACCCAAAAATTGTAGAAGCCATCAAAACGCAAGCTGAAAAATACCTGCACGTGATGGTTTACGGCGAATACGCACAGGAAATGCCCGTAGAACTCTGCAAACTTCTTGCAAAAGCTACTCCTGAACCTTTAGAAGTTACCTATCTGGTAAACTCTGGTGCAGAAGCAATTGATGGTGCTTTAAAGTTGGCAAAAAGATACACTGGGCGAGAAGAAATCGTCTCTTTTCATCATTCTTATCACGGCAATACCCACGGAGCTTTGTCGGTTTCTGGGAACGAATATCATAAGCGGGAATTTCGACCGCTCTTGCCAATGGTAAGTTTTATTGGGTTTAATGATGAAAAAGACTTAGAAAAAATCACCGAGAAAACCGCCTGCGTTCTTTTAGAAACCATACAGGGAGCTGCAGGATTTCTGGTTCCTGCCGATGATTATCTTAAGAAATTAAAAAAACGGTGCGAAGAAGTAGGCGCACTTTTAATATTAGATGAAATACAACCCGGTTTCGGAAGAACCGGAAAACTCTTTGCCTTCGAGCATTTCGATATCGTTCCCGATATTTTGGTGATGGGAAAAGGAATGGGAGGCGGCGTTCCGGTGGGTGCTTTTATGAGTTCCCGAGAAATCATGCATGCGCTTTCTCATTCGCCAAAGCTAGGACACATCACCACATTTGGCGGTAATCCTTTGATCGCTGCAGCGAGTTATGCTACTTTAAAAGAAGTATTAGAAAGTGGTTTGATGAATGAAGTTGCCGAAAAAGAAAAGCTGTTCCGCGAACTTTTGGTCCATCCAAAAATCAAAAACATCAATGGGAAAGGGTTGATGTTGGCGGTTAATTTGGGTTCACCCGAATACACTTTAGAAGTCGCAAAACGCTGCATGGAAAAAGGTCTTGTTGTTTTCTGGCAATTATACCGAAATGAATACCTTAGAATTTCACCACCATTGACTTTATCTTTAGAAGAAATCCGGGAAGGTTGTACAATCATTCTTGAAGTTTTAAACGAACATTAAAAAAAATTCGACAAACAAAAACGCACTTTCTTTTGCTAGCGATGAAAGTGGTTTCCAGCGATGATAAATATCATGCTTTCAGTACCTGTGGTTGGAATCGGGGATAGAGCGTACAGCAAGACGGGTTTTTGTAGAAAATTTGGTTTTCTGGCTTGTGAAAATTTCCTGTTTTTGATAAAATATGTTGCGTAAATCAGAAATTAATTTATATATTGCGACACATTAAAAATAGGATGCTTTATGGCGAAAACGAAAGTGCAATACGAATTTCCAATGCACTGTCAGTCGGAGATTTTATACGAGTATATGGCAAGTGCAGAAGGATTATCTGAATGGTTTGCCGACGACGTGATCGAAAAAGGAGATGATTTTTTCTTCAGCTGGAACGGTGGTCCAGGTGAAAAAGCGACGCTTATTCGTTACAAACCAGAAAGTTTTGTCCGCTACCGTTGGGAAGAGGATGAAGGAAGCAAGAATTATTTTGAAATGACCATTGTAATTGATGATATTACTGATGATTTGGCACTGATTGTAACCGATTTTTGTGAACCAGGTGATGAGGTGGAAAACCAGTTGTATTGGGAGAATTTAATTGAAAATCTAAGACTTAAATTAGGAGCAACCTAAGATATTTTTTACTAATATAATATGATGAACGATTTTCTCGTTCATTATTTTTTTACTCTAAATTCAGAATAATTTTGGAAAAACATAGCGAAATTTCAGAGCATTTTCAACCGATAAACCGGGCTTTCCTTTTGGGTGATGCCGTGAAGGTTTCCTTTTTTGTAAGCAATAATCAATTGATCATGGCTGAAGAATGCTATTTCTTTCTCATGGCTTCAATGCGGAAAATGCGCATGAATATTCCACTTTCTTATACATTGGAATTCTTTCAAAATCTTTTTGAGCAGAAAGTTATTCAGCAAGGGATTACGGATGGAATCATCCAGGTTTTGGTCTATCGCAATACTGATGATCAGATGTTGGAAAAATCTGGTGTTTCTTTTTATTTTGAGGTACAAGAATTTGAAGATATTTTGGCGGTTCAAGGCAACAATGAGATGGATCTGATCAAAGAGGTAAATGTGAATACCAATTTTCTCAATACGATCAGAACGCATTCGCCAGAGAATATTTACGCAGAGATTTACGCAAAAGAAAATGATTTAGATGATGTAATTCTACTCAACCCCAACAAACGGATTGCACGGAGTATTTACGGGAATCTTTTGTTTTTGGAAGGAAAGATTATAAAAATACCTAAAACCACTGAAGGTGCTTATATTTCTCCGCTTATGGAAAACTTCGTGACTTTCATTCATAAGAACAATCTCGCAGAAATTCAAGAAGCAGAAATGATTGCTTTTGAATCCCAGAAAGCCGAAGAAATTCTCATGATTTCGGATGAAAGGGGAATCTTTGCAGTAACTAAAATTAGAAATAAAACGTTTGAAACAGCGCGGTTTTCAGAATTGATGAACCAGTGGAAATTGAGTTTCGCCTAAAATTGACAAACCCGGGAAACAACCTTTTCAAGTCCTTTACCGGGTTTTCTAATTATTGATATAGAGATAACGACCTTTGAATCGTAAAATTATACCGTGCAGTATTAAAGTTTTGTTAAATTTTGAAGGTTAATTCATAGAAATGTCTTCGGGTGTATTTGCCCACAGTAAATATTCCCCACCTAAGTTTTGCATGATGTTTTTCCAAAGTGTTTGATCATTTGGCAACGTATAATCCAGGTTATAAGTATCAACAACGGTCCACATTTTTCGCTTTACTTCCTCATCGAGTTGCTTGCTTCCCCACCCAGAATATCCGTAAAAAATCTTAATTTCTTCCATCTTGATGGTCTCCTCAGAAAGGCCTTTAACCACTTGTTCTAAATCATCTGTGACAAAAAATTCGTCGCTACTTTCATTGAAATTTTCATTGATTTTCATTCCTTTAGTCAGAAAGAAAAATTTATGTTTTTCTACAGGTCCACCTTTGTAAAGTTCGATGTGGGATCCAAATTTAGGATCCAATTCATTTTTAAATTTAGAATTCTTCTTATTAAGGATCAAACCAAAAGCGCCATTGTCATCATGGTCTATAATCAAAACTACCGACCGCGAAAAAATATTTACCGAAAGATCCGGAGTGGAAATTAAAATTTTACCTTTGTAAGAATGATTCATTTGAAATATAGGGTCAAAAAGAAAAACCTCTTTTCAAAAGTAATAAAAAATTTTATGGAAAACCTGCACGACAAAAGAAAAGTTTACGATAAATCCCAACTTCTTGAAAATCAAATTAAAGAAAATCCGATGGAGCAGTTTCGGGATTGGTTTTTGGAAGCAGAGGAAAATTCTGCTATTTCCGAAGCCAATGCGATGGCTATTTCTACCCTAGAAAATGATGGTTGTCCTAGAACGAGAATGGTTTTACTAAAGTCTTATACTTGGGAAGGTTTTGTTTTTTATACCAATTACGAAAGTAGGAAAGGGAAAGCAATTGAGGACAATCATAAAGCGTGTCTTCATTTTTTTTGGCCAACTTTAGAGAGACAAATTATCATCAAAGCCAATTTAGAAAAAATTGCAGAGAATTTAAGCGACGGTTATTTTCATTCCCGACCCAAAGGAAGTCAACTTGGAGCCGCAGTTTCTCCGCAAAGTCAAATCATTCCTGACCGTGACTTTTTGGAAAAGAAACTGATGGATCTGGAAATAGAATATCAGAACAAAGAAATTCCACGGCCGAAAAAATGGGGTGGTTATATCGCAAAACCTTATGAAATCGAATTTTGGCAAGGTCGTCCGAATAGGCTTCATGACAGGATTATCTATGAACTTCAGGCAGATTATGAATGGAAGATTTCGCGATTGGCTCCTTAATATGAGCAATTTTCAATTTATAGAACAAAAAAAATCCCGATTACTCGGGATTTAATTTTGTATGTTAATCTATTGATTATTTTTTCTTTTTAGCCATACCTTCCATAACTGCTCCTGATAAATCAGCACCAGCTTTAAATTTAGCAACTTTTTTTGCAGCAATTTGAATTGGCTTTTTTGTTGCAGGGTTGATTCCTTGTCTTGCAGCTCTATCAGCTACAGAGAAGGTACCGAATCCAACTAATGAAACTTTACCATCTTTTTGTTTCAAAGTAGAGGTAACGTTAGAAATGAAAGATTCTAAAGCAGCTTTTGCAGCAACTTTTGTAATGTTCGCATCTTTTGCGATAGCATCGATTAATTCTGATTTGTTCATAATTATTATTTGTTTAAGTTAGTGTCATTGTTAAAGCAAATATAAAACATTTTTCATATTGCGCAAATTTTTTACAAAAATTTAACAAGAAATCTATTTATTTCTCTAAATTAACAAAAACTACTAAATTGAAAGAATTGCCAATTTGCGAGGTTTTTGAATACTAAAATTGTGCCAAAACCTTTGGTGGTCGGATAATTGTCTATAATTTGTTTCTCTATTTGAAATTGTGAATTGTTTAATTAGGCATTGCGTTTTACATCATCTAAAATGTACTGAATATTAATCTTAAAATAGGTCGAGATGAACGTATTTTTGGTTGATACCAGAACATTCAACAAAAAAAAATATTTATGTTACTTTTGATTAAAATCGTTAAATTTGCGCCATGTTAATTGAAGTTTTTAAATCAAAAATCCACAGGGTTCGTGTTACGGAATCGGACCTTAATTATATTGGAAGCATTACGATTGATGAAGATCTTTTGGAAGCCTCCGGAATTTTAGTTGGGGAAAGAGTTTATATCGTTAATGTTAATAACGGTGAAAGATTCGATACCTATGCAATAAAAGGTAAAAGAAAATCCGGCGAAGTATGTTTGAATGGTCCTGCTGCACGAAGAGTTCAGAAAGGTGATATCATCATCATTATATCATACGCGCAAATGACTCCAGAAGAAGCGAAAACTTTTCAGCCCAAAATTATTTTTCCAGACGAAAAAACGAATCTTCTCACTTAATTCCTGATCTAAATTTTTTCTTTGGAAAATTCTAAAAAATCCAGTCCTCTTAAAACCTTTTTAACCATCGCTATTTCCCTCGGAATTGCAGCACTTTTTATGTGGTTTGCATTGAAGGGAATGGAATTTAAAAAAATTGCAGGGTATTTTGCAAAAGCCAATTATTTTTGGGTTTTTGTTGCGGCGGTATTTGGACTTTTGGCGTATTGGTTTCGCGCAGTTCGCTGGAATTTATTGCTGGAACCGATGGGTTACAAAATCTCCAATTCCAATGCGTTGTGGACGATCTCATTCGGATATCTGATGAATTTAACCATTCCGAGAAGTGGAGAATTGGCCCGTTCTACTGCTCTTTATGGTGTGGAAAATGTTCCCGTTGAGAAATCTTTCGGAACGATCATTTTAGAAAGAGTAGTGGATTTAATTTGTATGATGGGATTTTTAGGTTTGACTTTAATCTTCAAATACGATGCAATTTTATCTTTTTATCAATATGTAACCGCAGAAAAAAGCAAAACTACTGAACCAGCTTCCAATGCAAAATGGTTTGTTATTGTAGGAATTTCGGCCCTTTTGGGAATTCTGTTTTTTGTTTTAAGAAGAAAGTTGCAGCAATTTCCTATTTATCAGAAGGTCATTAATTTTGCAAAAGGTATTCTTCATGGTTTAACTTCTATTTTTAAATTAAAGCAAAAAGGAAAATTTATCTTGTTGTCGCTCGCTATTTGGGTTTCCTACTATTTAGCGGCATATTTGGTGTGTTTTGCACTTCCTGAAACCTCAGATTTCACCATTGCAGATGGGTTTTTCATCATCGTGGTCGGAACTTTGGGAATGATGGTTCCAGCTTCGGGCGGAATTGGCGCATTTCATTTGGCTTTAAAATTCGGCATTATGGCGCTTTTTCTTTCCATGGGAAAAAACCCGGAAGAAGGGGGCGAAGTCGGGCTTTCTTACGCCTTTATTTCTCATACCATGCAATTGGTGATTATGATTGTGATGGGAATTATTTCCATTCCGATGTTGGCAAAAGCGAGAAATTCTGCTCCGAAAAAATAATCAGTATTTTCTTTTTAATTTAATCTTTAATAAAATAAGATTCAGAATCTTCAACGAGTGGAATGTAGATTCGATGCCAGTTTTCATACCCTTCGATCATTTCCCATTGGTGACCTTCACCGTCGATATCTTCCGCTAGCAAAACAATTCCGGGTTCTATAATAAAAGTGCGTTCATCACTCGTCGTAAATTTTAATTTCCCGCTCAAAGTAATGACAAATTGTTTTCGTGGCGCGGCATGAGCGCCAATTTGCCAAGAATCGATTGTATTCGCAAACCAGAATTCTTCCGATTTTATTTTTAGCTGAGTCCGTACTTTACCTATTTCAAAAAAGCTTTCTCCATCCGCATTTCGCAGTAATCGAATGGCGGGAATTTCGTTATTGTTATCGCTCATTTTATCCAAATGCTCGTTTCAACAAACTTTCCACTTTCGGTTCGCTTCCCCGGAAATTTTTGTACAGTTCCATCGGATCTTTTGTTCCGCCAGAAGAAAGCAAGATCTTATATTTCGCGGCAATTTCTGGATTGAAAATTCCGTTTTCTTTAAAATATTGAAAAGCATCCGCATCCAAAACTTCTGCCCATTTGTAAGAATAATATCCCGCAGAATAACCTCCTTGGAAGATGTGAGAAAAACTCGTACTCATAATAGTTTCCGGATTGCTTGGATACAAATTGGTCGCTTTTGTTTCTTCTACTTCAAAGGTTTTTACATCGCCCACTTTTTCAGAATCCGTGTGATATGCGATATCTAAAAGTCCGAAACCGATTTGTCTCATGGTTTGATAACCTTCCATAAAATTCTTGGAATCTGAAATTTTCTGAATTTTCTCATCCGGTAAAATTTCGCCCGTTTTGTAATGTTTTGCGAAAGTTTTCAGGAATTCCGGTTCGTAACAGTAATTTTCTAAAAACTGGGACGGAAGTTCTACAAAATCCCATTTCACAGAAGTTCCGGAAAGATTTGGATAGGTCGTATTCGCTAAAATGCCGTGTAAAGCGTGACCAAATTCATGGAAAAGTGTCGTCACTTCCTGGAAAGTCAATAAACTTGGCGTGTCTGAACTTGAGCCGATTGTTATCGGCTTAGAGAAATTACAAACCACCGAAATATGTGGACGGTGATTTTCACCATTTTTTCGGAACTGATTTTTAAAACTCGTCATCCAAGCTCCGGCTCTTTTTCCTTTTCTTGGGAAATAATCGGCGTAAAGAATTGCTTTGAAGTCGGAAGTCGGAAGTTGGGTGTCGGAAGCTTTCAATTCGCTGGAAACTTTGGACTTCTGTCCTCCAACTTCCCACACTTCGTAAGTTTTCACTTCTTCGTGGTATTTTTGGATCTCCGAAGTTTCTTTAAATTCTAAACCGAAAAGTGTTTTTGCTAAACCGAAAACGGCTTCCTGAACTTTCTCCAATTGGAAATAAGGTTTCAGTTCTTCATCATCGATATCGAATTTCTGTTTGCGCAATTTTTCGGCGTAAAAAGTATGGTCATAGCTTTGCATATCTTCGATTCCGTCTGCTTTTGCTAAAGATTTTAGTTCTTCGATTTCTTTTTCTGCGTAAGGTTTTGCTTTTTCCAAAAGTTCATTCAAAAAAGTTTTTACTTTCGCGGGATCTTTTGCCATTCTTTCTTCCAAAACGTAATCAGCGTAAGTTTTATAGCCGAGAAGTTGGGCTTTTTCTTGTTTCAGTTGAATGATTTCTTTGATCAAATTCTGATTGTCAAACTCATTATTTTGGAAAGATTTTCTTCCGTTTGCCAAAGCCAATTCTTTTCGAAGTTCTCTGTTTTCGGCATAAGTCATCAATGGTAAAAAACTCGGATATTGCAAAGTCACGACAAATCCATCCAGATTTCTTTCTTTGGCTTCTTCACGGTATTGTTGCAAAATTGCCTCTGGAATTCCGGCCAAATCTTTTTCATCGGTAAGGTGTTTGAAATAATGATTGGTTTCTGCCAAAACATTTTCCCCGAATTTTAAAGACTTCTTAGAAAGTTCGATGCTGATATTTTTAAACTGTTCCTTTTGAGCCTCATTTAAAAGTGCGCCGCTTCTTACAAAACCTTTGTAAGTTTCATTTAAAAGCATTTCCTGTTCTTCGTTCAGATTGTATTTTTCTTTTTCATCAAAGACTTTTTTAATTTTTTCGAAAAGCTTTTCATTTTGAGAAATTTTCGCAGAATATTCCGTTAAAATAGGGGAAACTTCCTGTGCGATTTTCTGAATTTCGTCATTGGTTTCTGCAGAATTTAAATTGAAAAATATACTCGAAACAATTTCCAGTTGTTCACCAGAAAAAGCCAAAGCTTCGATTACATTTTCGAAAGTGGCTTCTTCTTTATTTTCTACAATTTCGTCGATCTCTTTTTCCGAAGTTTTGATCAATTCCTGAAAGGCAGGAAGAAAATCTGCTTCTTTAATTTCGGTGAAAGGTGCAGATTGATATTGTGTTGTGAAGATTTCTGTTAAAATATTGGACATTTTTATTGATTTATTGTGTAAGCAAAAGTATTAATATTCTTTGTGATAACCTATTCCCATGACTATTCCGACGCCAATGAAGGAATGTTGTGAAATATTTCCGAGCAATTTAAAACCAATACTATTTCCTAAACCAGTTTCTTTTCCTACAGGAATTATTTCGTAAATTTTATATTTGCTTTTATTGTTTTTGAACCATTTTACATTAAACTCAAATGGAAATCCGATAAAATTCTTTTTTTCCTGAAACCATTCATTGTTTTCATTTTTGAAGCCCTGTATGTATTTATTGGTAGAAATTCCGCCGGAAAAACTGTATGCAAAATTATTCTTGGTATATCTTCTTCCATACAGAAACGCAATTTCATTATATTCTACTTCTAATGCAATCACTGGAATAGGAGTGATAGGAGTAATTAATAAAATATCTAAACCAAATTGGTACAATTCAGAATATCGCACTGAAAACAAATTTTTATTCGTTTCAAAATTGAGTTCTCCAAATTGATTTAAGCCGCCTTTATTCGTGAAATCATTGGCATAACCAGTTCCCAATTCTATGAAAATAATTGGATTTACCTTTTGCGAAAAAAATATATTTGACGAAAATAAAAGAATGAATAGGGAAAGATATTTAATCATTTAAGTTGTTGTGATTTTGTTCATTAATTTTTGTTAAATTTAATCAAAAATTTAAAATAGTACTACCATGAAAAAAATCTTATTAATCCTTTTAGGAATAGTTGCGGTTGCTGTTATTACCATGTTTGTGATGGGTAAATCTTACCATTTTGAAAAATCCATCGTAATCAATGCTCCGTTGGATAAAGTTTACGCGCACCTTAACAATACCAAATCGATTAACGAATGGAATCCGTGGATGAAGCTTGATCCTACCATAAAAGTCAAATATTCTGGAAATTCCGGGCAAGTTGGCGACAAATACTGTTGGGAAGGAAATGAGGAATCGGGAAGTGGTTGTCAGGAAATTACGGCGCTTGTTCCGAATCAAAAGCAATCGACCAAAATGATTTTCTACAAACCTTTCGAAAGTGAAGCCACTTCAGATCTTATTTTAATTCCGGAAGGAAATGCGACAAAAGTAACCTGGACCATGGATTGCGAGTTGGATTATCCGATGAATCTGATGAAGCTTTTCATGGATTCTCAAATGGGAAAATCATACGATAGCGGTTTGAATGCATTAGAAGCGCTTGCTGAAAAATAATAATCAAATGCAGTTTTTTGAAGTCGGTTTAAACGCCGACTTTTTTGTTTTTCCAATTTTGGATTTACATCATTTCAAATGAGCCAAAGTCTGTTAAAATAATTATAATGTTTGAAACCATGAGAAATAATTACCTTAAATTTGTCCTTCGTTTCCCCAAAAATTGATATTTTAAGGAAATTTATTACCTAAGAAAAAAAGAAAAATTATTTAATGAAAAAATTCACTGCAATTGCAATTCTTTCCATAGCCTTAATTTCTTGTAAAAAAGAAACCAAAACTGTTACTAAAGTTGATCCTGCAACGGGTAAAACGATCACCGTAGAAGTTCCTGTGACCGATTCTACAAAGGTTGCTGAGGTGAGCGCTGAAACATTTGCAATCAATGATTCGTTGGGAGTTTACAAACAAAGTTTTAAGTTAGAAAAAGGAAAAACATATCCTTTGACCACGTTTCAAAAAGATGTGCAAACAATGACTGCACCTGATGGAAAAACCCAAAGTGGAACGAGTGAAACAACCGATGAAATGGCGTTTACCGTGAATGATTTTGCAAATGGAATTTACGACATCACCATCAATTTAGTAGGGAAAAGAAATGCTCAAAATGCCAATGGAAAATCAATAGTTATTGACACGAAATTGGCAGAACCGAAAGAAGATCAGCTCAAAATGATGTGGAAAATAAACAAAGGTTTGGTCGGAAATAAGCTGAATATGAAAATGACAGAAGCTGGGAAAGTGATTTCAATTACTGGTTTTGAGCCTGTTTATACGAAAATCGGAAGTTCCATGGGAAGTGTCATTAAAGATCCGAAACAAAAAGAAGCATTTCTGCAAAGTTTCAAAGGAGGTTTTAACGAAAAAATTCTGAAAGATCAATTCACCAAAAATTTAAACTTGATTCCTGCAAAAGGCGTGAAAGTTGGTGAAAAATGGACTCAAACTGAAAACGCAACACCCGACGGAAAAATAAAACTTTCTACCAATTATGCCATAAAAAGTGTAGACAATGGAATCGTTACGATTTCAGTTTCTGGCGGAATTCCTCATAAATCTGATAAAAAAACGCAACAAGGCGTTACCAGAAGCATAAGTTCTGACTTGACACAGAACGGAACAATAACTTTGGATCAAAAAACCGGTTGGGTGAAAAATCAAAATATCGCAGTGAAGACTTCGCAATCAGAAACACTTTCTGATGGAAAACAAACGCAAACGATGAAAAGTGTTTCTAACTCCACGGTAATTGTAAATCCAGGGAAATAATAGATAAAAACTCAGGAACAAAGAGTATTTTTAACGCTCTATAGGTAACTAATTTTCAATTTTATGAAATTTATTTTTGAATTAATAATAGCAACTATTATTATTTTTTTTCTTTGGAATATTTTGAAACGGATGTTTTTTGCATCCTTTTACAAATTTCCCAAACCAAATGATGAAGGAAAAACCAGTGCGGCTCAATCTAAAAAAAATTTAGATTCAAGGATCAATTGGGATGCAGAAACGGTAGATTACGAAGAAATTAAAGAAAACAACCAGAAGAAATAACAATCAAAAACCTTTCGATTTTTAAAATTCGAAAGGTTTTTTATCGATTACAATTTGATATGTCAAAAAATAAAAAATTCATTTTTATCATCGCAAGCATTTTGGCTTTTGTGATTTTAGCATTGGTTTATGCAAATCCTGTTCTCAGTGGGAAACAACTTTTCCAGCATGATATTGTACAATACAAAGGTGGTGCGAAAGAATTGTTGGATTACCGAGCTCAAAATGGGGAAGAAACATATTGGAGTGATTCGATGTTTGGAGGAATGCCGACTTACCAAATGGGAGCACAATTTAAAGGCGATATCATTAAAAAAATTGATGAAATTCTCAATTTTTTACCAAAACCCGCGAATTATATTTTTCTTCTTTTTTCAGGTTTTTTTCTTCTCGGAATGGTCGTCGTTAAAAATTGGAAATATGCACTTTTGGGCGCTACTTTTTTCGGACTTTCAACCTATTTTTATATTGCTTTAGCAGCAGGACATAACGGAAAAATACAAACAGTTGCTTATTTTGCGCCACTTTTGGCGGGAATTCTTTTGGTTTATATCCGCAAAAAATATGTGGTTGGTTTTATCGTAACCGCACTTTTTATGGGATTGCAAGTGGCTGCGAATCATCCGCAAATGACTTATTATCTCTTTATTGCACTCGGTTTTTTATTCTTGTCTGAATTGATTCGCGCGTTTCAAGGCAAAACCGATTGGAAACATTTTGGGATTTCTACCGGAATTTTAGCTTTGGCTTTTGTTCTCGGAGTTGGTATGAATTCCCAAAGAATTATGGCGAATTCTGAATATATCACAGAAACCGTTCGTGGAAAACAGATTTTAGACAACGATACCCATTCTTCCGAAAAATCAGGAATGGATAATGAAAGTATTTTGATGTGGAGTTACGGTAAAATGGAAACATTAAACCTGTTTATTCCAAGATTAATGGGCGGTTCAAGTAATGAAGAAGGTTCCGAGAAAATGATGGAGAACGTTCAGGAAATGGTCAAAAGCAATGTTTCTTCACAAGAAGAAATGGATCAGATTTCGAAAGGGTTCGGTTCATTAACTTATTGGGGAGAACAACCCGGAACTTCCGGACCAGCTTATCAAGGAGCAATCGTATGTTTTCTGGCGATTTTAGGATTTTTCTTTGGTTGGAAAAAATACAGATATTGGATTTTAGGAGCTTCAATTCTGACCATATTTTTAGCTTGGGGAAGTAATTTTATGGCATTATCAGATTTCTTTATTGATTTCGTGCCTTTTTACAACAAATTTCGCGCGCCAAGTTCTATTTTGGTCGTGGTCGAATTATTGTTCCCTTTAATTGCGATTCTTGGACTTTATCGCTTTTTTAATTCGAATGAAACAACGGAAACTTCGGCTGAAAATATTTTGACAGAAGCATACAAAAAGAAGATTTTAATCAATGTAAGTGCAGCTGTTTTAGGAATTACTTTTTTATTAATCATCTTCGGGAAATCGATTTTAGGTTTTTATACCGCTTCAGAGAAAACCTATCTTCCACCATATTTATTAGATTTTTTGGTTGATGAACGATTCAAAATGTTTAGAATTGATGCGATTAAAGCCATCGTTTATGTTGGAATTGCAGCCGCTGTTTTGTTCTTAAGTTTAAAGAAAAAAATCGGTCAGAATATCGCAATTATCATTCTTGGATTGGTGAGTTTATTCGATTTGTGGAGCGTGAACAAAAGGTATTTGAATAATGATAATTTCATTGATAAAACCTTTACCGAAAATCCTTTTCAAACAGAAAACTCCGAGTTGTTGATGCAGAAAGTGGGCGATAATAAAAACTTACAATCGCTTCTAGCCAATGCAAACATCAATAAAACTTTAGAAACCATTGCCGAAAAAGACAAAACGCATTACCGAATTTACAACCAAGTTTTGGGAACATTCAGCGAAACGAACACTTCTTATTTCAAAGCCTCAATTGGGGGTTATCATGCGGTAAAATTACGCCGTTATGATGATCTTATTAATGAGTATTTTGGAAAAATGGATTCTGTGAAAGTGCCACGAATTTTGAATATGCTCAATACAAAATACATGATTTTTGGCGATGCAGAAAATCCAGAAGCAGTTACAAATCCGCAAAGCAATGGAAATGCGTGGTTTGTTTCTGACCTAAAATTTGTAAAAACTCCTAACGAAGAAATTAAGCAAATTGGGGAAGTTGATACAAAGAAAATTGCAATTATTTCTCAAGATGATCAGAAATATTTTGAAGGAAAACAGATTGCAGCAGATTCCACCGCATTTTTAAACTTAACCAAATATCAACCCAACGAACTCGAATTTAAAAGCCAATCGAAAACGCCACAACTGGCTGTTTTATCGGAAATTTATTATCCAAAAGGATGGAAAATGTTCATTGATAACAAAGAAGTTCCTTACATCAAAGCCGATTATTTGTTGCGCGCAGTTCATGTTCCGGCGGGAAATCATACTTTGAAAATGATTTTCGCACCAGAAGTTATTGCAAAAGGAAAATTGATTTCGATGATTTGTTTCGGGTTGTTTTTGCTATTAAGTTTGGGCGGAATTTTATGGTTATGGAAAACCGCAAAAGAGACAAAAGAAATTGTGGTTGAATAAGTGTTTCAAAAGGAGCAAAATTTCACCAAGATGGTAACACAAAAATACATTACAGATCTGACTTATAGAATTAATGGAGCTTGTATTGAAGTTCATAAAATTTTGGGAGCCGGTTTGGCTGAAATTGTTTACCAAAAAGCTTTAGAAAAAGAATTTGAAATAAGAAATATTCCATTTAAATCTGAATTTAAAATTTCTGTAATCTATAAAGAACAAAATTTGAATTGCGATTTCAAATGCGATTTTCTGATTGAAGATTTGATTGTTTTAGAAATAAAGTCAGTTTCTCAAACTTTGGATCTGCATAAATTTCAAGTTATAAATTATATGAATTTATTAAAGGTCCCGAAAGGAATTTTAGTGAATTTTAATGTCAAAAACTTATATCATAATGGACAAGAAACCTTCATTAACAAATATTTTGATCAATTAGATTAAACTATAAACAGCAAAAGAAACAAAAGAAATGATCGTATAAAAGTAAATCAAAAGAAAGCAAAACTAAATTCCTCTATGATTTATTTTTGCTTTCTTTTGATTAACTTAAAAAGCATATAAACTTTTGTCTCTTTTGCGGTTAAATATAAAAAAATGAATTTTTATTAAACATTTTGCTATCTTTTGATTAACATAAGAAAACATATAATCTTTTGTCTTTTTTGCGGTTAAAAAATAATTTAATATTAAAAACAGAATTTACATTTTGCAATCTTTTGATTAACTAAAAAAGTATATAAACTTTTGTCTCTTTTGCGGTTAAAAAATAATTTAATATTAAAAAGTGAATTTACATTTTGCAATCTTTTGATTTACTTAGAAAGCATATAAACTTTTGTCTCTTTTGCGGTTAAAAAAAAAGCATGTAATAATTAACATCATATAAATTTTTGTCTCTTTTACGGTTAAGTATGAATCAACCAAAAAAAATACTCATCATCACCTATTATTGGCCGCCTTCCGGTGGACCAGGAGTTCAGCGGTGGTTGAAATTTGTAAAATATTTACCAGAATTTGGTTGGAAACCCACCGTTTTTATTCCCGAAAATCCTAGTTATCCGATTGTTGATGAAAGTTTATCAAAGGAAGTTTCCGATGAGGTAGAAATCATTAAAACTAAAATTTGGGAGCCTTATCAAATCGCAGAATTCTTTGGCAAAGACAACAAGAAATTCAAAGCCGGACAATTTGATGTGGGAAATAATCAATCCTGGAAATCCAAACTTTCAATTTGGGTCCGCGGAAATTTTTTTATTCCTGATGCAAGAGTTTTTTGGGTACAACCTTCAGCAAAATTTCTGAAAAAATATTTGAAGGAAAATCACTTTGACGCCTTTGTTACAACTGGACCGCCGCATTCAATGCATTTGATTGGATTGGAATTGAAAAAGGAATTTCCCCATTTAAAATGGATTGCCGATTTCCGCGATCCTTGGACGGAAATTTCCTACTACAAACATTTGAAACTAACGAAATCTGCAGATCAAAAACACAGAAATTTGGAACAACAAGTTTTTGAAAAAGCAGATATTACTTTGGCGACAAGCTTTTCCGATGCTGAAAATTTTAGACAAAAAGGAGCGAACGCATTTTGTATTACAAATGGTTTTGATTCTGAGGTAAAGTCGATGAATCGTGAAGCTGTAAAGCCGTCTGAAAATACGAACGACACAACAACTCAAAAACCCAATAACTCAACAAAATTTATTTTAAGTTATATCGGCGTTTTGGAGCAGCTTCGAAATCCCGAAATTTTGTGGAATGTGCTCAATGAATTAATTCAAGAAAATGAAGCCTTTAAAAATGATTTTGAACTGAAATTCGTGGGTAGAATTGATGAGAAGATTTTAGAAAAATTCGAGAATTCAGACTTAAAAAAATCAATTAAAAATTTAGGATATGTTTCTCATTCAGAAGCAAATACTGAGATGCAGAATTCTGATCTGCTTCTAATGACCAATTTCCCCGAAGAAATTTCAAAAGGAATTATTCCTGGAAAAATCTTTGAATATTTAGCCACCGGAAATCAAATTATTTCTTTCGGTCCGAAAGAGAGCGACGTAAAGAAAATTTTAGAAGAAACCAATGCAGGAAAGCATTTTTCCTATGATGATTTAGAAACTATAAAACACTTTATTTTAGAAAAATTCGAAGAATGGAAAAGCGGTGATTCAAGTGCTCGAACTCAAAATATTGAGCAATTTTCCCGTCGAAATCTTACCAAAAAGTTAACTGAAATTTTGTAATTTTTTAAATTTCAATCATTTTCATAAAAAAAGTCGGACAATAATCCGACTTTTTATATTTGGTTAGAATTTTACAACCAACCTTGTTCTTTCATCCACTCGTCGTTGTAAATTTTCCCGACGTATCTGGAACCGTGATCGTGCAACAAAACAACAATAACATCATCTTTGGTAAACTGATCTTTCATCTGTACCAAAGCAGCCATCGCACTTCCTGCAGAATATCCACAAAAAATTCCTTCTTCTTTGGCTAATTTTCTGGCGTAAATGGCGCCGTCTTTATCGGTTACTTTTTCGAAATGATCAATAATCGACATGTCAAAATTTTCGGGAATAATATCTTCACCAATTCCTTCTGTAATGTACGTATATGCGCGATCGAGATGAAGTTCACCCGTTTCGTGGAACTCTTTGAGGATCGACCCATAAGTGTCGACTCCGATCACTTTGATATTGGGATTTTTTTCTTTAAAATACATACCGCATCCTGTAATGGTACCGCCTGTTCCTGCGCCGACTACAAAATGGGTTAGATTCCCCTCGGTTTGCTCCCAAATTTCTGGCGCTGTAGATTCGTAATGTGCCGTTCTGTTCGATAAATTATCGTATTGATTTACGTACCATCCGTTTTCGGTTTCGGCCGCTAATCTTTTAGAAACGGAATAATAAGAACGCGGATCGGTTGGTTTCACATCGGTCGGACAAACAATTACTTCTGCACCAACTGCTCTTAAAATATCACATTTTTCTTTGGATTGTTTGGCATTGGTAACGAAAATACATCGATATCCTTTTACAATTGCGGCAAGAGCCAATCCCATTCCTGTATTCCCAGAAGTTCCTTCGATAATGGTTCCGCCAGGTTTTAATCTCCCGTCTTTTTCAGCATCTTCAATCATTTTTAAAGCCATTCTGTCTTTTACAGAATTTCCTGGGTTGAAGGTTTCTACTTTAGCTAAAACCAAAGCGGGAAAATCTTCACCCAAAACTTTGTTGAGTTTTACTAATGGGGTATTTCCGATCGTCTCAAGGATATTTTGTGCGTATTTCATAAAGATTTTTAAAGAGTAGTGTGTTTATTTAATGCATTGAAGATATCGTAATTTTTCCTCTTGTAATTACGAATTTGCAAAGGTATAATTTTAAAAATTAATTGTATTTGATGGCCTTAACAGGAGAGATCTTACTGATCAAATAACTTGGTAAAATAAGGGAAATACCCGAAACGAGTAGGATTCCCAAAGATATGGTAAGAATATAAATGATGTTTAAATCTACAGGTACCACACTCAAATAATAATTTTCCGGATTCAGTTTAATAATCCCAAAATACTTTTGCAGCAGTAAAAAACCAAGACCAATTATATTCCCAAAAACCAAACCAGGAACCATGATCAATAACGTATAATTAATGAAAATGGCGCGAATCTGTCCGTTGCTCGCTCCCAAAGTTTTCAACATTCCAATAGAATTCGTTCTTTCAATTATTAAAATTAAAAGTACCATCACAATATTAATGATAACAACCACCATCATAATAATGATAATCAAGGCAATATTGGTGTCGAAAATCGCAATGAAATCCATGATCTGTGGATATTCAGCGGTTGCTTTTGTGGTGTAATTTTTATAACCCGCAAGTTCATCGATTTTGGGGGCATCTTCATCGATATCATTGATGTTTTTTAGGAATACATCAATTCCGCCAACCTCATTATTTTTCATACCCTGAATTTTACGGGCATGATTAATTCCGCCGATAATAAAGAGATCATCGATCATTTTGATATCGGTTTTATAAATCCCGACCACTTCAAATTTTCGATAAAGTGGGCTTTGATTTTCT
Source organism: Kaistella chaponensis (assembly GCF_900156725.1). Taxonomy (GTDB): domain Bacteria; phylum Bacteroidota; class Bacteroidia; order Flavobacteriales; family Weeksellaceae; genus Kaistella; species Kaistella chaponensis. The sequence goes on from NZ_FTOI01000012.1 coordinate 59,366, forward strand.
TTAGAAAAAATAGCGACGATGCTGTCTTTTACTTTTAGATGGAGATCATTGGCGATTTTTTGGGAAATACAGATGCCATTATTGAACCCCTTTTCTGTCACGACCGGAGTTTTCCCCGCAACTATAAATTTCTTAAATCTTTCCGAATCGAAATCTTTGCCAATTCCTTTGAAAATAATTCCGGCAAAATTATGCTCATTGCGAAGAATTCCGCTTACAGAAACATATTTTTGGATGGAAGCAACATCGGGAAGTGCTTTAATTTTGTTCAATTGAAAACCATCGGTATTAAGAATCGAAGAATTGTAAGAACTATTCGATTGCTTTGATTTTATGGAAATATGTCCTGAAAAATCGGCCATTCTTTCTTTGATTGCTTTCTTTGAACCCAATCCTGTACAAACCGTGATGAGCGAAACGATGACACCTAAAGCCACAGAAAGCCGCCCAATAAATACGATAATCCGTGAGAGATTATTTTTGTTATCTTTGGAAAAAGCTATTTTTTTGGAAAAATATAATGGAAATTTCAAGCAGATGAATTTAAAGGTCAAAATTAAAGATTTACTTCTAGTTGTGCTAATTTATTTTGGGTTTTACCAAATGATTTCCGCGCAGAATATGGGAAAAAACTGTTTCAAAACCGGTGCAGATCGGTCGGAATTGTATCTTCCTTTGCTCAAAAATAAAACCATTGCGATGGTCACCAATCAAACGGGACTTTTACAAGACAAAACTTTTCTCGTGGATTTTTTGGTTAAAAATAATATTAAAATCAAAACAATTTTCGCACCAGAACACGGTTTTAGAGGCGATGCAGATGCTGGTGAACACGTGAAAAATGGAGTAGATACGAAAACAGGAATTTCAATAATTTCTCTTTATGGCGATAATAAAAAACCCAAAGCGGAACAATTAAAAGGAATTGATTTGGTGCTTTTTGATATTCAGGATGTTGGTGTTCGATTTTACACTTATATTTCGACTTTAACTTATGTGATGGAAGCTGCGGCGGAAAATAATGTTGAAGTTTTGGTTCTAGACCGTCCGAATCCACAAGATGGATTCATAGATGGACCCGTTTTAAAGGAGCAATGGAAAAGTTTTATCGGAATGCATGAAATTCCGGTGATTTATGGATTGACAATCGGCGAATACGGAAAAATGGTGAATGGCGAAAAGTGGCTGAAAAATGGTGTTCAAGCAAAATACACATTGATTCCGATGCAGAATTATCATAAAAAACAGCGGTATGGAGTTTCGGATAAACCCTCGCCAAATTTACCAAATGATAAAGCCATCAATCTTTATCCGAGTTTGTGTTTTTTTGAAGGAACGCAAGTTTCTGTCGGTCGTGGAACAGATTTGCCTTTTCAGATTTATGGGAGTCCGTGGACGAAAAATCTACCTTATCAATTTACACCGAAACCCAATTTTGGAGCAAAAGATCCTTTCTTAAATGGTCAATTATGTTACGGTGAAAATCTTTCTGGAAAGAATTTAGAGCTGCGAGAACTCAATATTTCTTGGTTGCTGAATGCTTATAAAAATTATAAAAATCCGGCTCAAGATTTCTTTTTGAAGAATTTGTTTTTTGATAAGTTGGCTGGTTCAGATGAATTGAGAAAGCAAATCATTGCCGGAAAATCAGCATCTGAAATTAAAAATTCCTGGAAAAAGGATTTGGAAAAATTCCAGAAAATCAGAGCAAAATATGTGATGTATGAGGATTAAAAACTCGCCTTAACCTGCATCGATCCAATATGAATTGTTCTTTCCCCAGAATTTCTGCCTTCGTAATTTACGTTGAGTTGGATAAAAGAATTCACAGCCTGTTGCAAAAATACCGACCAAACCTGATTTTTTCCGGGCTTCAAACCATCGAGCATTTGATTTCCGACGATGGAGAAATTATTTCCCGTGAAATCATTATTGATGAAAGAAAAATTCCCTCGAAGCGAAGTTTTTTTCCAATCCCACTGCAAACTTCCTGTTAAATCTAGCGTTTTCAACAGTTCTTCGCCATCTTTCCGCGCTTTTTGCCGAAAAGCTGAGGAGAATTCTGCTTGAAGCATCTCGGTAAATTTGTAGGTTGCTTTTGGTTTGGTTTCGAAATTGTTCAAAATATAATCCCGGGTTTTAAACAATTGCGAAGCGTTTTCGATGTGGTGTAATGAATTTTCCCAATCAATGCGGAAATCTTTATTAAACCAATATCCAACATTCAGAAAATTAGACCTTTGTGATCTTTCTTCATTGCTGAAATTGGCGTTGATCAAATTGTCATTTGCGATGAAACGATAATTCCCGTTCCAACCGGATTTGTCGGTCGGATTAAATTGTACAGAAGCAAGCAAATTTTGGTTTTTCAAAATTTGATCTTGATTTTTTTCAAAAGGATTCAAAACGAAAACCTGATCTTTTTTGTAAAATGAGTTCTGAGAATTTAGGGAAATATTAAAATTCCATCGTTTTAGAAATTTGTTTTCTGAATTTAGAACAACCGAGGGATTCACAAATAAAGCCAGTTGAAGTTTATTTTTGTTGGAAGGAATATAATTCACCGTGTTCGTATAAACTCTGATGTACTGCGCTAAATCTACATATTCTGCGATTTCAAATTCATCAATTTGTTGAATTCCGTCGCCGTTGTAATCGGTCCATTTATAGATTCCTTGTCCGTCTGTAACTTTAATATATTGAAATTCACGTTGCGCTTCTTGCCCGTTTCCAAGTTCATAGAAAGCTTGCAAACGCATTCCGTTTCTGAATAATTGCTGATTGTACAAAACGTTTCCAACGACAAAATCTTGGTTGAATTTCGTAGAAATATCTTGGTTTTGATAAGAAAATTTACGGTAATGAATGAGCGCATTCAAGGTGGTTTTTTCAGTTTTAATGATTTGGCTTTCGACCACAATTCCCAAAATATGGTTCATGTTTTCTAAGGAATTATTGCGCACCGAATCGTTTTGGCGCAAATACACTTTGGCTGCTAATTTTGTCCGGGTCGAATCGCCAATTTTTTTCTGAAGAAATGCTTCTTTCCAGCTGAAACTGCTCACATCCAGAAGTTGTGTTGCATTGAAAGTTTTTACGTTGTGCTCCAGATTTCCACCGATTGCCCAACTTCCTTTTTTGGTGGTGTATTCTGAAATAATGCCGCTTCTAACAAATTTGGTGTTTTGAAATGTTGCTTTGGTGTCGAGATAAGAAAAGTTTCCTTTGGTTTTGAATTTTCCTTTAATGAAGCCAAAATCGAGATCATTTTTAATTCCTCGATACGAATTTTTTTCATCCAGATAATTGATTTTATAATTGAAAAAAGATTGGTTTTTCCAGGTGTTGAGGAAGCTGAAAATCAAGCGGTTTTGCGTAATCTGATTGAATTCTTGTGTTAAATTGAAATCTCGGGAAAATTCGACATCATTAATCCTGTCCAAAATATGAAACTGCGAATTGAGGTGCTGAAATTCGAAACTTGGCGTTCCTTTCCAGTTGTTTTTGGTAAATGTTTTATTGCCGAAAATTCGTGCTGCGTAACCTATATTTTGGTTAGAATCTCTGGAAGAAAATAGATTAATATCATAATTACTCAAGGAGAAGTCGGTCCCAATTTTTCCGTCTTTTAATAAAAACTCGGAATTGGCAGAAAAAACCTGTGTTTGTTGCGGTGCCGGCAATTTTCGAACCGCGCGGTAATCTCCCATGTTATTTCCTACGTATTCAAAGACCCGTCCATTATTGGTTGTTTGTTTTACGCGATAATCCCCTAAGTTTTGCCCGAAATAAGTAAACGCGACTTGGTATAAAGTCTGGGTTTGGTCATTGGAATATTCGTAAAAATTTCCGGCGGGGTTTGCGATGAGTTGATACAGAATTTTATTTACATCGTAATCGGTAACTGTTCCGGAAGGAGCGTACATGAGTTCGGTATTATTTCCTGCATTGGCAAGAATCTGTTCATCTTCTTTGCTTAAATTTAAAGAAAGCGGTGCGTTTTTATTGTCGTTTTCGAGAAACCAATGAAGTCCGAATTTAATTTTTTCTCGTTCATGTCGAATTCCACCTGTGATAAGAAACCGCGTGTAATTTCGGTTCGCATAATTGTAAGAAATGGTGATGAAATTTTGTTTAAAAATTGGGCGAAAACTCGTAAAAGTAATTTCACCAGTATTATAATTGATGACATAATCTTGATTTTCGCCACGTTTCATTAAAATCCCATCAATAAAAACCTGTTCGGAACCAGAAATAATGGTAATAAACTGTTCCCCATTTTTCCCGCTCAATCGGTATGGTCCCTGATTTCCTTCTATTCCCTGAAAACGGATTCTGTGAAATTCGCTCCTTGCGACTCCCGCGGAGACATCGACAAAAGTTTTATTTTCGTTTCCGAAATTGGTTTGAAACTGTAAACCCATACTTCGGCGCTGATAACGACCGAAATAGGTTTGATCGTCTTGTACATCCAAATGTCCTGCCCGTAAAATCGATTTGTCTTTGATATTCAGTTGCAGGTAAATCTTATCGAATTCTTCTAAAGTTTGGGTATATCCATCTGCTTGAATGGGCAAATTATGATCTGAAATGGAAGCCAAAACGGAAACATCATTGGAAAGTTTACCCGAAATTTGTAAATCCATGGAGCTTTGTACACTTTGTCCCTGATTATTTCCGAAAGTGATCCCGCGAATAATGGAACCTTTAGAATTAAGATCGCCTAAGATTTTAGATCGAGGATTTTTTACGAGAACACCTTCATCAACGATTATTTTATTTTGGGTTCTAATAAAATCGAGCGTGTCTTTTGCAAAAAAATCAGTATTAATTTTCGCTGCAATAATAGAATCTCGTTTTGTAGAATCTTGCGGAATATTTGGGTTTTTCCAAGTGAAAATCTGGGCATTTACGATTTGCAATGCTAAAAAAAATGGGAGGAGAAAGAGTATTTTTCTGGTCAAGATTTTCGTCGGATAAAAGAAGTGTAAAAGTAACGAAAAAGTGCACTTAAAATTGTAATTGCATTCGTAACATTTAATTAACACTATAATTATGAATTTAGCAAAAAAGATTGTAGTTTTGCCCCATAATTTATTAATCATTAAATATTTAAAAAAATGAAGAAATTCTATTCATTATTCTCGGCAGTAATTTTAGCTGCAACTGTAAATGCTCAAACTACTTTCTTTACTGAAAACATGGGAACTGCAACAGCAACAACTGAAATCGCTGCAAACACTTTTCAAAATGCTGCACCGGTTACATTTTCGGGAACTGCAGATGTAAGGGCATCAAGCGCATCATCAGGTTATGCAGGAGCTTCTGCAGGAGCAAACGTTATGGTAAATGCCAATAACGAAACTTTTTTGATCTCAGGAGTTGATACTTCTGAATACGAAAACATTACTTTATCTTTAGGACAAAGAAAAGGTGCAAGTGCTGCAAACAACGAGTTGAAAATTGAAGTAAGTGAAGATGGTGCTACTTGGACGCTTTTATCTTACACAAGACCTACAGGTTCTGGAACTGCAAATTGGGCAGTAATTAGCCCAACAGGAACAATTCCTACAACGGAGACTTTAAGCATTAGATTTACAGGAACCAATGCTACAGAGTGGAGAATTGATGATGTAAAACTTGCAGGAACTTTAATCGTTTTGGGTACAGGAAACACTAACGCTACTAAAGCAAACTTGGTAAAAAACACTGTAGTTTCTAACACTATTTTATTTGCTGCAAAATCTGATGTTCAAGTAATTAACGCAAACGGACAAGTAGTAAAAACTGCTTCTGTAAACGAAAATTCTTCTTTAGAAGTTTCTTCTTTGCCTGCAGGAATTTATATCGTAACAGGAAATGTTGCTGGTAAAGGAGTTTCCCAAAAAATTATCAAAAAGTAATTGATTGATAACTCATTACTATAAAGGGTTATTGATTTTTCAGTAACCCTTTTTTGCTAATATTAACAAAATTTTATCTTTCATTTGGCTTGTATGCTAACAGAATTATGTAAATTTGTCATCCAAAATTTAATACAAACAATTAATATTCAAAACAATGAAAAAAATCTTTACAATTTTAGGTCTTACAGCGATTGCTACTATTAATGCGCAAATCGTAATCAATGAAGTTTATAGTGGAGGAGGAGCAACAACTGGTACACCTTCATATAAGAATGATTTTGTTGAATTAGTAAACATTGGGTCTTCTGCTCAATCTTTATCAGGTGCAACTTTACAATATTCTGCTTCTGGAGCCAGTAGTACGTTTAACAGTTATGTTGCTATACCAGATTTTACTTTACAACCAGGTCAAAAATACTTAGTTGAGTTATTGCAAATTGCAAGCGGAAGTAATGTTATCTTAGGTGCAGATTTACCTGCGCCGGCTGATTTTGTTGCAACAAACAATGTAAGTTTAACTAACGGAAATACTTATCCAGGTGGTTTAGCAATGGCAGGTGTTAATGGTAGAATTGCTTTAGCAAGTAATAATACGAGAGTAGATGGAGTTACAGCTGCAAATGTTTTAGATTTTGTTGGATATGGAAGTTCTACATTATTTGAGGGTAGTGGAGCTGCACCAGCTTTAGGTACTGTTTTGTCTGCTCAAAGAATAGCATTAGCTGATACAAATAATAACGCAACTGATTTTCAAGCAGCTACACCAACTCCACAAAATTCTACTGCTTTGGCTGTTTCTGATGTAAACAGTACAAAAATTACCTTAGTGAAAAACTCAAACGTAAATAAAACCATTGTTTTTGGAGCTAAAGCTAACGTACAAATTATTTCTGCAAACGGTCAAGTTGTTAAAACTGCTGTAGTTTCAGAAAATACGAACTTAGATGTTTCTTCGTTACCAAAAGGAATGTATATCATTTCTGCTGATGTAAATGGACAGAAAGTTTCTCAGAAAATTATCAAAAACTAAGATTCTTTTATAATCTTACAAACCGCTTCTCAGAAGCGGTTTTTTTATGTTCTAAAGTACCAAGAATCGCCGAAATCCAGGGTCAAAACCAACCTCTACTAAAATAATTGGTGATTGCACTGAAATTTAAGACCAAAGTAAACCTGATTCTTTGCCCGTAATCTTTAAACGAAGGTTCGAAACCCAACGAACTTTGCACCGGGAAATAGACCTCCAGAAAATCAGGAATTACCTTTACTTTCACACCCGAATCCCAAATGAATTGTGTCGGCTGTAATCTGCTTTTGTAAAGTCCTGCATCTGCATAAACATTGAACCAACGCCAAACATGAGCATCAACATTGAGAGAAGTAATCCATTGATTGGTCGTTTTTCCAACGTAGGATTTAAAACCGCCTTCCGCTAAGATAAGTTGCTGCGAAAGCAAACCCGTGGTTGCACTTTGACCCAAAAGTCCATAAGAAAATGAATAATTGGAAACTTTTGAAATGCCGTAATCAAAAAGGTTATTTTTGGTGGTGTTCGTGAGGAAATATCCGCCAAACATGCGCACACTCAATTTCTTGTCTTTTGCGTATTCCCATCGGTAAAAAGCTTCCGCCGAAATTTTCTGGAAATCCTCCATCAACTGCAGGTTTACACTCGCATATTTTTCGTGAATCATTTGCCGATCAGAGTATCCATAACCAATGCTCCACAAGTTATACTTTTGGTATTCGTTTTCTGCAAGAATTTTCGGATTTAAATCTTTCTCATAAAAATTGTAAGAAACCCCCAAACTTCTACCAACATCACTCCTCGGATTTTTTGCGAAATTCAGGTTGGCAAAAACGCCAAATTTTTGGAAAGATAAGTCGTAATCGTAGTGAAAATAGGAGCCGGAAACACCCACGTCTAAAGTTCGGACCACACTTTCGGCTGGTTGAACAGAGTAAGAAATGGCACCAGAACCCGTCATTTTTCCGGTTCCAGAACTGAAATAAGGCGTCAAGGAATAATTGAATTTCCGTTCAAATAAGGAAGAGTTTTTAAAATTGAGTCCAAGCAAAATTTTATCATAAATATTGAAATTCAACCTTGGATTCAGATAAATTTCATTGAATTCCGGATTAGGAATGTCCTGAAACAGCTTCAGTTTGATCTTCTTCATATTCGAGTAAATTCCTTTTGTATAAAGATAATTGTCGCGAAAATTCTTTTCCGGAAATATATACTCGTTGTTCACCACGATTTTTGCTGCATTCGATTGTGGAATGGTGTAAACAACATCGGTTTGCGAGTCGTTGGTATCAAACCAGAATTCCTTTTTTTCTCCGGTTTTTGTAATGGTTTCTATTTTTAAAGGAATTTTCTGTGCCGTATTTTTTGAGATTTTAACCTCAAAATTATCTCCCGTTTTATTAAATCTTTTTAATGTAAAGTTGACGCGGTTTTTTCTTTGAAGAAAATCGTCTAAAAAATCAGAAGAAGACCCAGAAGCTAAAGCAAGATCCTTTAAAAATTTGGTCTTATCAATCTGTTGATGAGCATGATCACGAAAATACTGCGCGATAAAATCATCGAATTTCTCTTGTCCCATTTTTGCTGCGATAAAAGAAAATAAACTTCCCATTTCCAAATGACTGATTGCAACTGCATTGTAATTACTCAAATCTTCAAAAGGTTCTGCGATTTTCTGATCCAGATTTTTGGTAAGAATATAGAGGTACGCCAAACCATACCTTTCAGAAAGCTTCAGTTTCGACGCATAAAATAATTGTAAAGGTTTAAACCCAAAAATATTGACGTTTTCTGGTAACTGGCCCAAAAGTTTTTCATCCTTATAATAGCGCTCGATGTATTGAATTTCGAGATAAGTTTTCAAACCATTCATTAACCAATGGTCTTGTTTTTTCTCGAAAATAAGTGATTGTTGGATGACGTTTTTAGAAATAATGCTAAAATAATCAAGATCATTTCTTTGTGATTCCGAAAAAAGGGGATATCGGAATTTCCAGAATTTCACATCTTCTAAACCCGTGAAATTTTCGCTTTTCCGGAATTTTTCACTGATGAATATTTTCAGAGGAAGAAAACCGATCTTATTTTTTATGAAATTGAGCTGTAAGGGAAGATAGAATTCGAGGTTTTGTTTCTCCTTTTTTGTTAAAGCATATCCAAACGTAATATCGATTTTTTCACCATCAACTGTAGGTGAAATCTGCGTAAAATTACGGTCCGAAACTACAAATTCGGGATCGGTGTTGAGTGTTCCTTCAAAATAATTGGGTGCAATTTCTGTTAAATTACTTTGAGAATAATAATTGGCGGGAACCTCAAAGATGACTTTCCAGTAAACTCCGGGACTTTGATTTTCTTCAATATCAATAAAATTTTTCGGCGTTTCCTGAAGATTTTCAAAAGCATCCGGAACCAGGAAAAAATATTTCAGGGCTATTTTTTTTCCATTGCTGCCATATCCTGTAAACTTTTGGTCGGGCAAGTTTAATTGATATTGAAGAGAAAGGTGTACTTTTTCTCCAGGTTTGATTGTGTTCGGAAACATAATGTAGATGTTTTCCGCAGAAATGTCATTGATTGACAGTGCTTTTTCTCCGATTTTTATTTCTAAATTTTCCAACGATCCTAGATCAGCGGATTTTGCAAAATACAGATCGTTTTCTCGGTCTTCGAGTTGTCGCTTTACGAGTTTGGTGTCTCTGTTTTGATAAGCGGCAATCCAGTTGAGTAATTTAATTTGAGAAATATCCGTGGAAGTGGTGTTGAAATAGGTAATTTCTTGGTTGACGGTGACTTGTCTTTTCGATTCAGAAACTTTAGCATTAATGTAAATGGAATCTTGCTGCGCAGAAACCACAACAAAATTAAAAATTAGCAAAAACCGCAACAAAAATCTTTTCATTTTTCTAACAACGCTCAAATATAATGATGTTTTATTGAAACAATTAATAATTTATTTTATTTCAAAAATATCGTTAATTTTGGTTAAACATTCCAGATTGATTCGATTTTATCATATTGTCTTTTTTTTTACGGTTCTAAGTGTTCAGACTGCTTTTTCCCAAGTGATCGAAACCACAGAACCCTTAATAATTGACCAAAGAAAATCCACCATCCGAACTCGGTTTGCGCCGCCAAAAGGCTTTTTATGGGCTAAAGAAATGCCGGGAAGTTTCGGGGATTATTTGGCGAATTTCCCTCTTTATCCGCCGAATTTCCCCGTTCGAAACTTCAGTTCAGTTCCCATTGAAAAACAGAGCAATCATGTTGCGATCCTGAAAATTGATGTGGGCGACAAAGATTTGCAGCAGTGTGCAGATGCGTGGATTCGGTTATACGCAGAATATTTGTGGTCGCAGAAGCGATTTGAAGAAATAGGTTTCGAATTTACAAGCGGCCAGTTTTTCTCTTGGAGCGATTTTAAAAAAGGAGTTCGTACCAGAGAAATAAAAAACCGTGTCACTTTTTACCAAACCCGGAAAGTTGACGATTCCTATGAAAACTTTCGAAATTATCTCAATGTCATTTTCAGATATGCAGGAACCATTTCGCTGGACAGAGAATCGGTTTCTGTTTTTCAGAATTCGCAGATTAAAACAGGTGATTTTCTCATAAAACCAGGAAGTCCGGGTCATTCGGTAATTATCGTTGGTGTTGCAGTCAACAGTTCTGGTAAAAAACTTTATCTTTTGGCGGAAAGTTTTATGCCTGCACAAGATATACATATTTTAAAAAACCCCCTAAATTCTACTATTTCACCATGGTATGAACTGGATTTAAATGCGCGGAAAACGGTGACTGCGAAATATATTTTCGCACCAACTTCAATTAAAAGATTTGCCGTACCCCAAAAAAATAAGTGATCGATTTAGAATTCCTCAAAAAAAATGGAAGCAAAATTGAATCTTTAATGATTAATAATCTTTACGATTTCAAAAATATTTTCCTTTTCGCCTAACTTCAATATCGCTTTTTCGCCTACTTTTTTGTGGAGCAAAGCTTTTGCTAAAGGCGTAGTAAAAGCCAATTTTCCTTTCGAAATGTTCGCTTCATCTACACCAACCAATTGAAAAGTTTGGTTAATGTTGGTTTCTATGTTTTGAAAAGTGACCGTTGTGCCAAAATGAATTTCATCCTCCGGAAGTTTTTTCTGATCGATGATTTTTGCACTGGTAATTCTTTCGTTTAACAGCTGAAGTTTTGCATTGATATGATTGAAAGAAATTCGATATTCTTTTTCGTGAGACAAGTCTAAACTTTCTTGGTGACGCAGTAAATCTTCTTTTTCTTCCAATAACGCATCCATGCCATTTTGGGTGACAAAATTTTCTGTTCCTGCCGGTAAATCAGCTCTGGGTGGAACCAAAGGAACTTCTTCCTGATCATCTTCTTTTACAAATCCTCTGCTCATCATTATTATTTGTGGTGAATCATGCAATTACAATTCCATAGTCTAAAAAAGAAAAACTTCTGAAGTTAAATTCCAGAAGTTTTAAAATGTTTTTAATCACTTATCAATCGCAATTTCCATCTACGGTACAACTTTCTCCGCTGTGAATAATTTTTAAACCATGATCACCGCCAGAAAATTCTTCCCAGGATTTTTCTAAAACTTCAGAAAAAACCGGTGTTGGTTGCGCACCAGAAACTCCGTATTTATCATTGATCACAAAAAACGGAACGCCACTGATCTGCATTTGTTGAGCCAATAACATATCTCGGGAAACCTGCGCTGCGAATTCCTCGGAAATCAGAGCATTTTTAATGTCTTCTTCGTTTAAAGACACGGATTTTCCAATTTCTATTAATGTCGCTTCATCGTCGATGTTTTTTCCCTCGATCAACTGAGCCTTAAACAATGCTTCTTCGGCTTCATTTGCCACATTTTTTGAGGCCGCTAATTGGAGCAAAAGATGTGCTCGATAAGAATTAGCCACTTTTTGATGGTCAAAATTAAATTCGATTCCTGCTTCTTTTCCTGCTTTGTAAACGTGCGCGTACATTTCTTTTGCCTGTTTTTCAGAAACGCCTTTTATTTCGGAAAAATAGTCAAGAGAATTTTTATCAGGCTGTGTTTTCAGGTGAGGATCGAGTTGGAAACTGTGCCATGTAACCTCAATTTTTTCACTTTGAGGGAATTGGTGCAAAGCTTTTTCGAAATTTTTTTTACCTACGTAACAAAACGGGCAACGAATGTCACTCCAAATATCTACTTTCATCTCTTTTTTATTTTTGTATTCAAAGGTACAAATCTCGAAATCTTTAAACATTGATATAGGATAAGAATCGAAATTCTGTCTTCGTTTTTGAATTTTATATCGCCTATAATCCCGAATATTTCATCACCAAATACCAAAGAGAAAGCGTTAAAAGAGAAAGTGGAACTCCAACGCCAATCATTAAATTACAGAGTTTGGGTTCTAGTTGATGAGCAGATGCAATAATTGCAGCGGTAATCATGGGAGCCATTGCAGCTTCTAACAAGGCAATTTCAATCATTTCACCTTTTTGTTTCAGAACGATAAAATACAAGATGAAAATTACCGCTGGAAATAGGAGGAGTTTAAATAAAAGACCCCAAAATAATGGTTGTGATTCTTTGTCTAATTTTTCCCATTTCAATTGACTACCAACCGAAACCAAAGCCAATGGAACGGTGGTTGCTCCTAACTTCGCAAACACTTCATCAATTACTAATGGAACCTGAACGTTCACTAAATTTAGGATTAAAGCCACCGAAAAAGCAATAAATGGTGGGAATTTTATGATCTTTTTCAGAATATCGGAGACCGAATTTTTTTCGCCTGAGTAGAAGTTGGCGATGGTAATTCCTAAAGTAGAAAGCGCCACAAATGAACCCGGCTGATCGACGAGAATCACTGTTTTCAAGCCACTTTCGCCATAGACTGATTGAATAACGGGAATTCCCACAAAAGAAGTGTTTCCGAATCCTGCACATAAAATCAAGGCGCCAATCAATGTTTGAGACCATTTCATTTTTTTGCCTAAAAAAGTAAAAAAGAGTACGGCTAAAATGATATTCAGCCACGGAACCATGACCGGAAAAATCACTTGAAAATTGAGAACGATTTTCGGTATATAATAAAGCGATAGTGCCGAAAGTGAAATGTTGATGACAAAAGAATTCAGTGCTAAATGTCCGTTTTCTGGGAATAGCTTTGTTTTCCGGAGAAAAATCCCTAGAAATATACACAGAATAAGTAAAATGAGGTTAGACAAATTGTAATGGTTTTAATGGAGCGATTTACACTTGCGAAGCGTCAAAATCTGAATAGTTTTCGATAGGCCCAATCTGACCATTCGTACAAATGGTTTATCATTGTTTATCAGAATGAACCTTCCGAAGTCTTTAAAGAAAATCATTAAAAAAACACGGGCAGATTCAGCTGATTGCGCATTTTTTAATGGAAATTCTAATTGTTTCTACAAACTTGCTTCGTAAGCATTCCAACCAGCAATTTTATAAGTTAAGGCAGATTGTTCAGCATCATCGGCTTTATAAATTCCACGGCCAACAATAATAAAATCGCTTTCCAGCTTTGTAAAGGCATGTTCCGGCGTGTTGTATTGCTGTCCTTTTCCGTCTCCTGTATGAGCGAGGTTTACTCCTGGTGTAAAGAGAAGCAGCTCGTTTGGAATTTTATTTTGCGAAACACCACCAAAAACATTTGGATGTGATAAAGCAATTTTCGTGGCTTCATCCCGATAATTTTGATCTGTTAAATTTCCGTGAGACGACATTCCAATAATCGCGACTACACCTACATTTCTAAAACAGTCGAGCGATTCATAGCCTGCAATAACTTGCGCCGTAACCAAATCTGCCCAATTAGAAATTTTGTAGGTTCCGTAAGCAAACTGCAACTCCTGAGTGTTCCCGATGTCTGCAAATTTGCGGTCTTCCATGATAAGGAAATTATATTTTTGTGCTAAATCTTTTAAAGGTAAAATGGTTTGATCAGCATCGAAATCCAACAAAATATCGATGTGTGTTTTTAATGCAACGATGTGCGGTCCTACTTTTTCTGCGAGTTCTAGTAATTCTTTCGTAGTTGTTACGTCTGCAGAAACGATGAGATTTGATTTTTTTTCTAAAGCAATTTGTAAGAGTTTTTGTGCCACAGTATGGTCACAAATCTCTAATTTTTCTTCGTATGACAAGCGTTTTTCTTCTTCAAATCGTACAACATTACCACTAAGAAAATCATTGATTCTTTCTACTTCATCATCGGTTAAGTGACCTTCTTCTTTCAACATTTCGCACACTTCAGAAATTGTAAACAGGGTATGAACGCGGAATCCTTTGCTTTCCAAGATTTCTTTTCCACCTTGTTGCCGATCTAAAACCACTACAATATCGGAAACTGAAATTCCTTCATTCTCGATTTCAGGAATTGTTTCTAACAAAGAAGTTCCGGAAGTAATCACATCTTCGACCAATAAGCAGTTCTGACCTTTTGTAAAGATGCCTTCGAGCATTTTTTTGGTGCCATATTGTTTCGCTTCTTTGCGTTTGATGATCAAAGGCAAATAACTTTCTAAAGACATCGCAGTTGCCATAGGAAGTGCCGCATAAGGTACGCCGCAAATCAAATCAAAATTATCCAGTGGAAGCATATCCAAAAGATAATTGGCAAGTTTTTTCAAAATTTTAGGATCTGATGCAAGTGGTCTTAAATCTACATAAAATGGACTTTCAATACCCGATTTTAAGGTAAATCTTCCAAACTTAATGATGCCGAGTTTGTAACACTCGAGAAAAAATTCTTTCTTAGTTTCCATGTACTTTTACTTTAGTACAAAGTTAAGGTTTTCGATGAATTTTCGGAGATTATTGCAAGGTTAAAAGTATTAAATGTGGTCGTGCAGCGGAAAAATATTGGTGTTGCATCCCAAATATTACAAGTTCTAAGGATTCTACAGCCTTACTTTTGCGCTAAAATTTACAGCATCTTCCATTTTTGCTAATGAGATCATCGCAATCTTCGCGTCGATTTTGAATCTACAAAAGCCTTAATAACACAACAATTATAAAAAATTTCTATCTTCGTGCAAACCAAAAATTTAATGAAAACAAAATTCACATTTCTATTTCTTCTGTTTTCCTGCGCGGCTTTTTCTCAGATTGAAGAAAATAAATTAGACGAACTTATTCAAAATACGTTAAAAACTTTCGATGTACCGGGAATTTCTGTGGGAATTGTAAAAGACGGAAAAGTTGTTTATTCCAAAGGTTTTGGGGTAAGCTCTTTAACAACAAATCAGAAAATGACCGATGAAACTTTGGTCGGCATCGCGTCTAACTCCAAAGGTTTTACCGCAACAGCTTTAGCAATGTTGGTCGATGAAGGGAAATTGAATTTCGATGATAAAGTTTCTCAATATATCCCTGAATTTCAGATGAATGATGCATACGTTTCACAGGAAGTAACCATCAAAGATCTCATCACACATCGTGCAGGACTCGGTTTAGGACAAGGTGATCTCATGTTTTTTCCTGAAGGTGGAAGTTTTTCTGTTAAAGATATTGTTCATAATGTAAGGTATTTGAAACCCGAACATTCGTTTCGCACCACTTTAGACTACAACAATATTATGTTCATCGTTGCGGGTGAAGTAATTCATCGCGTTTCCGGCTTGTCGTGGGCTGATTTTATAGAGCAGCGAATTTTAAAACCGGTGGGAATGACTGCAAGTTTTGGAAGTTATAACAGAGCTAAAGCCGCGAATGTTTCGAATATCATCTCGGCTCATGCTCCAGTAGACGGAAAGGTAATTGCCGTTCCTCACGATTGGAATGAAACAGCAAATGCAGCGGGTGGAATCATCAGTAACATTAAAGATATGGCAACTTGGGCTGATTTTCTGATGAATGGTTTTACGACCAAAGGCGGAAAAAAATTAGTGAGCGATCAACAGATTCAGCAACTTTGGAACCTGCAAATTTCTACGCTGGTTGCCTTGAAAAATTCATACGATTCTAATTTTGGAGGATATGGATTGGGTTGGTTTCTGACGGATGTTAAAGGCCACAAACAAGTCTATCACACCGGTGGTTTAATCGGAACTGTTACTCAATTCACGCTGATTCCTGATATGAAGTTAGGGATTATCGTTTTGACCAATCAACAAAGTGGAGCAGCTTTCAGTTCCATTACCAATACCGTGAAAGATTCGTATTTGGGAATGCCACAAAAAAACTGGCTCAAAACATACGGCGACAGAATGAGCAAAATAAATGCGGATTTCGACCAAAGAAAAAAAGAAATTTTTGCAAAATCTGAAGCCTTTAAAAAAGATAAAAACGGTCAAATTAAAGGCGAACAAATTCTTGGAACTTATATTGATCCTTGGTTTGGTGAGGTAACGATTTTAAATGATGGAAAAGCATTTCGCATCATCTGTAAAAATTCTCCAAGATTAAAAGGGGAGTTGTTGCCTTATTCCTCAAATGTGATGATTGCAAAATGGGACGACAGAAGTTATGATGCCGATGTTTTTGTGAATTTTAACTTAGACGAAAATGGAAAAGCAACGGGAATGAAATTAAAACCAATTTCTGATGTTACCGATTTCAGTTTCGATTTTGAAGATTTAGATTTGAAGAGAAAGAATTAATTGTTCTACAAACCCACAAAAAAACCTCACCAAAAAGTATCTTTGATGAGGTTTTTTTTATGGGTGAACTTAAACTAAATCTTCTTTGGTTCATAAAAAAAGAGCGGTTTCTTTTTGGCATTTTCAAATTCAGACCAAGAATCACAATCGATTTCGAAACCGGCAACACCGCAAGTTGGAAACATAAAAAGTTCTTCCGACATGGAGTTTGCGAAATTAGAAATTCCATTATTATGAGAAAACATCGCAACAGAATTCAAGTCATCGCTTAAGTCAAAAATCACAGATTCAAAGTTTTTTTCTGAGGCGTTGTAAAGTTTTCGATCGGTCTCAATTTTTATTTGGTACACCTCATTGAAAATTTCGCACGTACTCAAGGCACGCAAAGCCGGGCTCGAAATAAATTGATCGATTTTGATATTGTTTTCTTTTAAAAAACGGGACATTTTCTCGGCGTCATGCTGTCCTTTTTCTGCGAGAGGTCGGTCGAAATCTGCTGTTTCTTCGGGCCAATCACTTTTTGCGTGGCGAACGAGAATTAATGTTTTCATCCTTTATACATTTTGAAACAATAAAATTAAATAAAAAAAGGCATTATTTAAACATTTGTCCGCCGAAAAGTGATAAAATAAAACATTTTATATCCTAATTTATAATTTTTAGCGTGGCTATATTGCTACATCATTAAAACCTTAAAGGACAAAAAAATAGAAATGTTTCATGGTAAAATGCCTAAATTTTCTGGGTGATTGGTCTTTAAATGAAGACATTTTACGCAAGATTTTTAAAATTTTGTGAACACAGACAAATATTTGTAAATTTGCACTCGATGTCACAAATATTAGCGATTGATTATGGAAAAGCACGGTGCGGAATTGCAGTCACCGATGATATGCAAATCATTGCGAGTGGTTTGGAAACCGTGCCCACAAAAGATATTTTTTTATTTTTAAAAAAATACTTCAGTGAAAACAAAATAGAACAAATTGTGATCGGACTTCCCACAGATTTGAAAGGAAATTTAAACGAGGTGGAAGTGAGTATTTTGAAATTTATAGAAAAGTTTAAATCAGAATTTCCAACCGTAGAAGTGGCGCGGTTTGATGAGCGGTTTACCTCGAAAATGGCTTCCTTCGCCATTTCGCAAAGTGGTAAAAGCAAGAAAAAACGCGAAGAAAAAGGTTTAATCGATAAAGTAAGTGCAACCATCATATTGCAAAATTTTTTAGAACAGAAACAGAAATGATATTACCAATACGTGCATTTGGAGATGCAGTTTTAAGAAAACACTGTCATGAAATTGACAAAAATTATCCTGGACTTCAGGAATTGGTAGCAAACATGTTTGATACCATGGAATCTGCGCATGGGATTGGTTTGGCGGCGCCGCAAATCGGTTTAGATATTCGCCTTTTTATCGTCGATCTATCACCGCTTGCCGAAGACGAAGATTATGAAGATATTGCAGATGAACTGAAAGATTTCAGAAAAGTTCTGATCAATGCAAAAATTCTGGAAGAAACTGGCGAAGAATGGAAATTCAACGAAGGTTGTCTCTCGATCCCCGATGTTCGCGAAGATGTGAAACGGCATGAAACGATTGTTATCGAATATTATGATGAAAATTTCGTTAAACATACCGATACTTTTTCCGACATGAGAGCGCGGGTTATTCAACACGAATATGATCACATCGAAGGAATTCTTTTTACCGATCATCTAAGTTCTTTAAAGAAAAAATTGGTCAAAGGAAAACTGATGAAAATATCGCAGGGAGAAGTTGCTGTCAATTATAAAATGAGATTTCCGAAATAGGAATTTGAAGAACAATTAAATAAAATTACAAAAAAAATTAAGAATATGAAGTTAGAAAAAATAATTTCGATTTCTGGGAAACCAGGTCTTTACAAATTAATTTCGCAGCTGAAAAATGGTTTCATCATCGAAGACGTTTTAACCAAAAAGAAAGTGAGCATCGGAAACTCTTCACAGGTAAGTTTACTTGATAATATCGCAATGTTCACCTTTGATCAGGAAGTTCCTTTGTTTGATGTTTTCGAAAATGTAGCTAAAAATACGGAGTACAAAGAAACAATTTCTCATAAATCAACGGATGCGGAATTGAGAGAACTGATGAAAGCATCTTTACCAGATTACGATCATGAAAGAGTTTATGTATCAGATATCAAAAAACTAGCACAGTGGTATAATATTCTTCACAAAGCAGGATATATTACGCCAGAAAGCTTCGTAAAATCTGAAGTTGATGCAGAGCAACCAGCTGAAAATGAGGTAAAAACAGAAATAAGTGATTCTAAAAAAGCGGCTCCGAAAAAAGAAAAAGTAGCAGCACCGAAAGTAAAAGCGGCAAAATCTTCTGCGAAATCAGCGCCGAAAAGTACCCATAGAAAAATGGGATAAAATTTTAAATCTTTCGGGATTTAATTAATTTTTCTTTAAACTTTAATTATTAACCTTGTCGAAGTTTAAAACTTTGACAAGGTTTTTCATTTTACGTTTGAGTTAGCAATTTCACCGCTACGCGGTTTTGTCAGTTGAGTTTTCGGTTATTATAATCATTTCAGTCCTTCGGACTTTTATAGATAAGGGTTTGTTTTAATGCAACTTTGACAAGTTTTTTTATATTAATAACGTATTTTAGCTTCTAGCTTCTAGCTTCTAGCTTCTAGCATCTAGCTTCTAACTTCTAACTTCACTCTTCCAACACCTATGAACACCAAAGAACAAAAACTCGAAGCATTTTCGCAACTTCTTGATATAATGGATGATCTGCGGGAAAAATGTCCGTGGGATCAAAAGCAAACGTTGCAATCTTTGCGTCATTTAACTTTAGAAGAAGTGTATGAACTTTCTGATGCTTTGCTCGAAGAGGATATGCAGGAAATCAAAAAAGAATTGGGAGATGTTTTACTCCATCTTATTTTTTATGCGAAAATAGGCTCCGAAAAAGGCAGTTTCGATATTGCCGATGTTATCAATTCCTTAAATGAGAAATTGATTTTCCGTCATCCACATATTTATGGCGATGTTGAGGTGAAAGATGAGGAAGAAGTTAAACAGAATTGGGAAAAACTGAAATTGAAAGAAGGGAATAAATCTGTACTTTCCGGCGTTACGAAAGGAACACCAAGTCTCATAAAAGCCTATAGAATTCAGGATAAAGTAAAAGGAATCGGTTTCGAATTTGCAAATGCCGAAGACGCGTGGAAAAAGGTAGACGAAGAACTCGCGGAGTTTCATGCTGAAACAGATCTGGACAAAAAAGAACAGGAATTGGGCGACGTTTTCTTTTCGCTCGTCAATTATGCTCGAATTTCTGGCATTAATCCCGACACTGCTTTAGAAAGAACCAATAATAAATTCATCAATCGCTTTCAACAAATGGAAAATCTAGCTTTAGAGAAAAATCTGAATTTGGCAGATTTAACGTTGGAAAAAATGGATGAACTTTGGGAAGAAGCCAAGAAAAAAGAATAAACCTCCAGATTTCTCCGAAGGTTTATTTTTTATTTGGGCAGCAATTTGTCTACGTCGAATGTTTATTTATTATTATTTTTTGGCAGACATTTCCGTCTTCCACTCCCGCTTTTATTATCGCTGACTTCGACAAGCTCAGTCACCAATAATAAAGAGCTCCGTTCCTTTAGATTTGTAATCGATAAAATTATTAAATTTAGAAAGAGAAAAGCATTTAATTAAACTATGTTCCGCTCAGAGTAAAACTCAAGGCTTGATTCAGAATTAAATGCTCTTCCTTTCATTAAAA
>NZ_FTOI01000019.1 GCF_900156725.1 Kaistella chaponensis
AATAAAATAATCCATCTCATTTTTGCAGTACTCAAATCTGGAAAAAAATATGAAAATAATTACCAAAATAGTTTGGCGGTGTCATAGAAATCAAGTCGGGGCGCAGATTCCGTTTGAAATTAAATTTTTTTTCTAATGATTTTTTTTCAGCGTCTCCAAATAACTTTCCCCATTCAGTACCGGAATAAGTGCGTTTTTAAAATCTTTTTCATTTCTTGTAACAATCAAATCACAATTAGAAGCAAGCGCACTGAAATACTGCATCGCATCCTCAAAATCTTTGAAATTAGAATTGATCGCTTTTTCAATAACTTCATCATCCATCATAGAAATGGAGCAGAGTACCTTAAATTTTCTAATTTTTTCCAATGCAATTTTAGTATTTTCAAACCTCGAAAGGAGATAATAAGTATTGGAAATTGATGTAGTAGAAGTGTAAATCTCAATTTTCTTTTGATCAGCTAAAGTCAATATTTTCGCTGCAGGTTGATAAAAATTCGCTCTTTCTCCGAGAAAATCAATAACGATATTCGTATCTAAAAATATCTTTTGCATTTTTTACTGATGTTTTTGGTCTAAATGATCAGTGTAATCTTCTCTTAAAGTTTTCCAATCTACATCGGCCGGAATGCTTTTTCCGCTCGAAATACTTTTCACGAAAGGAGAAATCTCAAAATCCTCATTCTCTTCTTGCGTAATCGAGTCCAGATAGTTTTCAATCAATCGAGATAAACTCAGTTTTTTATTGGAAGCGTATTTTTTTGCACGATCAATAACTTTCTCATTGAGTTTAAGCGTGAGTTTAGAATCCATAAAATAATTTATACGTACAAATGTAATAAACTTGTACGACATTTGCATTTTGTTGTATAAGTTTTTGTATTGTTCCAATATTTCGTTCAACTTTGTCCCAATGAAAATTCCCGAAATTTCAATTCCCATTATCGAAATTCCTTTAGAAAAAAACATCCGGCTTTTTCTGAAAAGAGAAGACCTTATTCATCCCCATATTTCCGGGAATAAATACTGGAAACTCTTTTATAATATCAATTCTTATTTGGAACCAAAACCAGAAAACCCTTTCATCATTACTTTTGGTGGGGCTTTTTCCAATCATATTGCGGCAACTGCTGCTCTAGGAAAGAAATTTCAATTGAAAGTATTAGGAATAATTCGGGGCGAAGAACTTCAAAATAAATTTCAGGAAAACCCAACCTTAAAACTCGCCCATGAAAACGGAATGGAATTTCGATTCGTGACGAGAGAAGCGTACAGAAATAAAGAATCTTTAACCCAAATTTTACAGAAAGAATTTCCCGAAGCCTTAATCATTCCCGAAGGCGGAACCAATGATCGCGCCGTAGAAGGGATTCAATATATGCTCAATTCTGAAACGAAAAGTTTTGATTATCTTTGCACTGCAGTTGGAACCGGTGGAACAGTCGCCGGAATTTCTAAGTTTGCAGAAGAAAATCAACAGGTTTTGGGTTTCAAAGTAGTTGATGATGACTCCTTATATAATAGAGTTGTAGAACTTTCAAAAAGGAATAATTGTAAACTTATTGAAGCTCACGACGGAGGTTACGGTAAAATAAGCGACGAAAATATCCGTTTTATCAATGTCTTCAAAGAAAAATACGGAATTCAACTGGATCCCATTTACACCGGAAAGATGATGAAGAAGATTTTTGAACTGATCGACAACAATTATTTTCCAGACGGAAGCAAAATTTTAGCTTTCCACACGGGAGGTTTACAGGGGATTTTCGGAGCGAATGAACGATTGAAAAAACAAAATAGACCATTAATTAATTTTTTACCATAAAGTCACAAAAGATTGTAGTTTAAAAAAAAATAAGATTTCATGCAGATTTTGCAAACATTTGAATGACTTATTCCAATAAAACTTTTGCATCTTCCGATAATTATCGGAATGCGGTTAAAAATTAAAATGGGTCCAACCAAAATGTAATTAATTTATGAACAAAATATTTTTTGCTTTTACACTCCTTATGCTATCAAAATTTCATGCGCAGACTTGGAAAACTGATGAGCAATATATCCAAAGATTCGCACCTTTCGCCGTGGAAGAAATGGAGAAATACAAAATCCCAGCTTCGATCACTTTAGCACAAGGACTTTTGGAAACCGGTGGTGGACAAAGCAGATTGGCGCAACAAGGAAATAATCATTTCGGCATCAAATGCAAAGAAGACTGGACCGGAAAAACCATGAAACATACCGATGATGCACCCAACGAATGTTTCCGCGTTTACGATGATCCCCGAGATTCGTATGAAGATCACTCCAAATTTTTGGCATATCGACCGTACTATACCAAACTTTTTTCCCTGGATATGATGGATTATAAATCTTGGGCGCATGGTTTGAAGAAAGCCGGTTATGCAACAAATCCTAAATACGCCTACATTTTAATTGATAAAATTGAAAAAAATAATCTTCAGGAATTTGATAAAACCAATTCCAAAGAGGTTCTTTACACGATTTTGAAAATGTATCCAGACCTGAAAAACGACGGTGTTTTTATGGCGAAGTTGGATCAAAGCAGATCTACATCATCGCCAGTAACGGTGAAAGTTCCTTACGAGCAAGTTTCCTATGCAAAACAGCAAAAAAATGTAGAGAAGATTGTTTCGAAAGCAGAAATTTTAAATGCTATTTTAATTAAAAGTCACCCGAATGAAGGATTGAAATTTGTAATTATTCAAGAGGATTTAGAATTAGCTGACGTGTCGAAAAAATTCGGGATCAGCGAAAGTCGCCTCAGCAAATGGAATGAATTAGACGGAACCCAACTAAAAAGAAACGATATTTTATTTTTAGAAAGTAAATCTTCCGCCGGAAATGTAGCTACTTACAAAGCGCAAGTCGGCGAATCCATGCATGATATTTCCCAGAAATTCGGAATTAAACTCAAAAAATTATATGCGAAGAACAGAATGGATGAAGGTCAACAACCAAAATCCGGACAACTCATTTATCTTCAAAGCAAAAAACCAAGATCCTAATTAGTTCCAAAAACCATCAACCAACAACCAACCATCAACCAAAAATATGTTATACCAAAGAAGTTCAGCGTTATTCGACGAAGCTTATCATTATATTCCGGGCGGCGTCAATTCTCCCGTTCGTGCTTTTAAATCTGTAGGCGGCGTTCCTATTTTCATGAAATCTGCAAAAGGTGCTTATATGACCGATGTTGACGATAATCAATACATCGAATACATCAATTCCTGGGGTCCCGCAATTCTCGGACATACGCATCCTGAAGTTTTAGAAGCCATTAAAAAGCAGGCGGAGAACGGTTTTTCTTATGGAACTCCCACCGAATTGGAAACCGAAATCGCAAAATATATCGTAGAAAATGTGCCGAACATCGACCAGATCAGAATGGTTTCTTCCGGAACTGAAGCCTGTATGAGCGCGATTCGTTTGGCTCGAGGTTTTACGGGAAGAAACAAATTCATCAAATTCGAAGGATGTTACCATGGTCATTCCGATTCTTTTCTCATTAAAGCTGGAAGTGGAATGGCGACATTCGGAAATCCCAGTTCTCCCGGCGTAACTCCTGGAACTGCGCAGGATACTTTGACTGCAACCTACAATGATTTTGAACAGGTGGAAGATTTATTCCGACACAATCAAGGTGAAATTGCCGCCATCATCATCGAACCGGTTGCCGGAAATATGGGTTGTGTTTTGCCTGAGAACAATTTCCTTCAAAAATTAAGAACATTGTGCGACGAAAACGGAGCGCTTCTCATTTTCGATGAGGTGATGACCGGATTTCGTTTGGCTTTTGGAGGCGCGCAGGAATTGTACGGCGTGAAGGCAGATCTTGTAACCTTCGGAAAAGTGATTGGTGGTGGACTTCCGGTCGGTGCTTTTGCCGGACGAAATGAAATCATGGATCATCTTGCGCCAAAGGGTGCGGTGTACCAAGCCGGAACCTTGAGCGGAAATCCTTTGGCGATGCGTGCAGGTTTGACGACTTTGCAACTCATTAAAAAAGACGAAAACTTTTACGCAAATCTTGCTAAAACCACCGAAACTTTAGATTTCGAAATTGGGAAAATATTAAACGCGAAGTCGATTCCGCACCGAATTAATAGAAAAGGTTCCATGATGAGTTTGTTTTTTCATGTGAATGCGGTTTCTAATTTCAAAGAAGCAGCAGATGCCAATCACGCTTTGTTCAATAATTTCTTCCATCAATTGTTAGAAAAAGGAATTTATTTGCCACCAAGTGGCTATGAAACCTGGTTTATTTCAGATGCCATTAAAGAAACTGAGATCGATAAAACGCTGGAAGTCATTCGAAAATTTGAATATTCATAAGCAAAGAGCACTTTTTGCAATAAATTGAGCGGAAAGTTTGTCGCTGCCTAGAAACAAACTTTCCGCTCTTCCGGAAAGCTTGTCGCTGCCTAGAAACAGACTTTCAGATGTGCCCGAAAGGTTGTCGCACCTCTGCAACAAACTTTCGGGAAAATTGAAAAGCAATTATACGCTTGCTTTCATTAAAACATCGGAAAAAGAATAAAAAAAAGCCATCTCAATTGAAATGGCTTTTTTAGTGGATGCAAAATTCTAATTTTTTGCTCTGTCATATTGGTGCGGGAAAAAGCAATCGTCGTTATTTTTGAATGAGCCGCGAACCGGAAGGTAAGGATTCCTCAGAAGTTCACGAGCTACAAAAATGAGATCAGCCTGATTGTTTTGTAAGATTTCCTCGGCTTGCTTTGCGCTCTTTATTAGTCCTACAGCGCCGGTTTTAATTCCAGTTTTTGATTTGATTTTGGCCGCAAGTGGAACCTGATATCCATCAAACAAAGTAATTTTAGCACCGTGAATATTTCCACCACTTGAAACATCGATGAGATCAACGTTTTTATTCTTTAATATTTCTGCTAATTGTACGCTTTCTTCGATATTCCAACCGTTTTCTGCATATTCGGTACCGGAAATTCTTACAAAAAGCGGGTGATTGTCATCGAGCAATTCATTCACTGCTTCCACAATTTCTACCAAGAATCGAATTCTGTTTTCGAAACTTCCACCGTATTCATCGGTTCGTACATTCGACAAAGGCGACAAAAACTGGTGAACCAAATATCCGTGCGCCGCGTGAATTTCAATAAGATCGAAACCTGCTTCCAAAGCTCTTTTCGCAGCATCCTGAAAATCCTGAACGAGTTTTTTAATTTCTTCAATCGTTAATTCATGCGGAATTCTTTCTTCCTCGGAATAGGGTATTTTTGAAGGTGCAACGGTTTCCCAACCTTCTTCCAGCGGCAATTGTTTTCCATTCCACGTCGAAGCTTTTCTTCCGGCGTGAGCCAATTGAATTCCGATCTTGCTGTCGGAATTTTCATGCACGAAATCCACAATTTTTTTCAAAGCTTTTCCCTGTTCATCGTTCCAAAGTCCCATACATTTGTTGGTAATGCGACCTTCGGGAACCACGCCGGTTGCTTCTACGATGAGTAATCCGGTTCCACCTTGCGCACGACTTCCGTAATGAACATAGTGAAAATCGGTGGCGACACCATCATTGCTGGAATACATGCACATTGGCGACATCACCCAACGGTTTTTAATTTCGAGATTTCTCAATTGAATTGGAGAATATAAAATCATAAGTCTTTATTTTGATTAAGGCTGCAAATGTACACAAAGCGAACAGCAGGTTTGGGTATTTTTCATTTATTATATCAATTTTTAGAAGTGGGATTATTGTGCAACAATTCTATTCTTGCTTACATGAAATAGGTGATGAGTGGTGGATTTTATTTAAAAAGAGATCGGTGGAAAGGGAAGAAATCAATTGTCTTTTTATAAAACTGTATTAAAGTAATCATCCGATGATGGTCGCAACGAACGGACTTTCGCCCTGATTATATCTTTGTAATCGCTTTATTTAATCGGGTTTTTTAGAAGTGTAATTCCTCTTAGTGGTAAATGTAGCTATTGAAAAAAGGAGAGAAATCTTGGGATTAAGTGCGTGAAGCAGCATCGAAAATGATTTGTATTTTCTGAAAATGGGACATAAGAATTACATTCTTATGATAGGTTTTTTAAAAAAATAGCCTTCGATAATGAGATTTCGAAAGGTCGTTGAAAAAGTAAATAGTAGAACTCCGCAATGAAAAGGAGCTTGAAAGGTTCTTGACGGAATTTGGCGTGCCTAATTTTTATATTCTTCTACATGAGAGGCTAGAAAAGCGTCGAAGATGCGATTTAAATGATTGGCAATAAATTCCTCTTCTTCCTGCGCACTCACTGCTAATAATGTTGCAGCTTTATGGTAGTTCAGTTTAATTGCAAGATGGGCAAGACCACCATAAGAAGCTATTTTATAATGCGCCAGTTTTTGAGCAACAAGAATAAGGGCAATTTCCCAATTTACAGGATCATTTGTAAAAACCGCAAGTTGCTTTTTCCCTTCTGATAGCAAGGCATTGAAAGTAATACAGTTTTTAACATCGATGATTTCATCTTTTAAGCGGAAGATTTTTTCCAGGCGTATTTTATGCTTAAGGAGAATGGCATAATGATTTTCGAGAATTTTCTTTAAGTTGAGAGAGATGATTTGATTTGTGATAAGCGCGAATTCTTTGTCTATTTCGCATTCTGTATAATACATTTCCTTTAAAGAATGGATAAAGAAATCCTCTAAAACAGATTCCGAATGGGGATGATCTTCTTGGGGTAGGTCACGAATGTTTTTGTTTAAATTTTTCATAAGGTTCATTTTTGGATCTCAAAATTCAAAATGACTTCAAAATTGCAAGAGTAAAATTACTATAAGTCTCCGATAAAGTTTACCGTGATTTCACCTATTTTTTAGTTATTTTAAGTTTAAATTTTTTCTAATTAATAGAAAATCCTTTCTAAAGCTATTCTAAATTTACGCCAAAACATTTTTTCAGAAAAATTAAGTACCTTTACCTCCCTATTTTTAATCCATGCAAAAAGAATATACCACCAGTTTTGAAGCCTTTGAGAGTTACGATCATCTTGACGAAACTGAAAAAAAACTATTCGACACTGCCCAAAAATTTCGCAAGATTGCATACGCACCTTACTCCAATTTTACAGTAGGTTGCGCAATTTTATTAGAAAACGGCGAAATTATTTCTGGGAGTAACCAAGAAAATGCGGCTTATCCGTCGGGATTGTGTGCAGAACGAACCACCATTTTTTGGATCGGGGCCAATTTCCCTGATGTGAAAATCAAGAAGCTTTTTGTTATTGGTGCACCTCGTGAAGCTTTAACTTCCGTGCCGATTCCACCATGTGGAGCGTGCCGACAATCAATTCTGGAATATGAAGCCAAACAATTAGATCCTATAGAAATTTATTTTGCCTCACTGGATGGAGCAATTTATAAAACAAAATCAGTTCGTGATTTGTTGCCTTTTTCTTTTGATTCTTCCTATCTTTAAAGAAGAAATTCTTCCTTGAATTTTGTGAAAATTTCCAAAAAATTTTAGAAAAAATGAGAATTGCAGCCATCGATATTGGGAGTAACGCCGCGAGATTACTGATCAATGAAGTTACCGAAACCAAAAAAGGCAAGCCAGAATTTACCAAACTCAATCTTTTGAGAATTCCACTCCGTTTGGGAATGGATGTTTTTACGAAAGGAGAAATCGGACCCGAACGAAAAACAATGGTTTTAGATTCCATGCGAATTTTCAGTGATTTAATGAAAATTTACAAGGTGGAACATTATCGAGCCTGCGCGACGAGTGCAATGCGTGACGCCAAAAATGGTCCGGAAATCATCAAAGAAGTCCAGAAAAATTCTGGAATTGATATTGAAATTATTTCTGGTGATGAAGAAGCGTCGCTGGTTTTCGAAAATCATATTGCAGAGGGACTCGATAAAAATTTCGCATACTTATATATTGATGTTGGAGGCGGTTCTACAGAACTCAATTTTTTCGAAAATGGAAAAAAGAAGTATGAAAAATCGTTTAATATTGGAACCATTCGATTGCTGAATGGTTTGGTTAAAGACGATCAGTGGAAGGAAATGAAAGAAGAAATCCGAAAAAACATCAACAGCAATCATCCAATTTTGGCGATTGGTTCTGGTGGAAATATCAACAAGATTTTTTCCATGAGCAAAACAAAAGATGGAAAACCAATGTCGACCGCATTTCTGAAAAAATATTACAAGGAAATGAACGGATTAACCGTGGCGGAAAGAATGACGCAGTTTAATTTACGCGAAGATCGTGCAGATGTTTTGGTTCCCGCCTTGGAAATCTATAATAACATTATGAGCTGGAGCGATATCGACAAAATTTTTGTGCCGAAGATTTCTGTTGCCGATGGATTAATTCATCATATTTATGATGGTTTGAAGAAGAAATAAATGAAATTTTCTTTAAAATTCATCGTCATCTTCCTCATCCAGAAAATTTAATTCATCATCTCTTTGAACGTAATCTTGTGAAATTCCAGGTGGATTAAAAAGTCCCCACTCATCAACGATGAAATGTTTAGAATTAAAAGTTAAAACCCAATCACGGAAAAGTACACGGAATTCTTCAATTTCTTCCCGGACAATTTTGTAATAATTTGCTTCTTCAAAACCGTGCATTTGCAAACTGTGATAAAGTACCATTAACTCTCGTCCGCATTTTCTGATAATTGCGGCGTTTTCCATTTTTAAATCCCAAAGATTTACAGATTCGGCACCCACAATTTTTGCCTGAATCGTGTAAATATTTTCCAGCATGTGCAGCTTTGTAAACTGTAAAGGTTTATTGTCTTCGGGTATTAAATCCGTGATAATCTTTAGGATATCATAAATTTCCTGTGATTTTTTGAAAAGTGCGGTTTCTCGATGTTTATTCATTAGTTCACTTTTTGCCCAATTCTACAATTTCTAAATTTTCGATTTGATCACCAATGATTTCAAAACGCATCATGGTTCTCATTTGATGCCATCCAACTTTTCCGATCGCACCAGGATTGAGGTGAAGCAGTTGTTTTTTTTGATCATACATGGCTTTAAGAATATGTGAATGTCCGGAAATAAAGAGTTTCGGTGTTTTTTCTTCGATTTCTTTTTTGGCTAAAGGCGTATATTTTCCCGGATAACCGCCAATGTGAATCATCAAAACTTCTACTTCTTCACATTTGAATCTTAAAACTTCGGGAAATATTTTTCGGATTTCCGTTCCGTCGATGTTTCCGTAAACGCCGCGTAAAGGTTTGAGTTTCTCCAGTTTTTCAATGACATCCAAATTTCCGAAATCTCCGCAATGCCAAATTTCATCTGCATTTTTTGCATACTCTAAAATTCGGTCGTCGATATAAGAATGAGAGTCGGAGAGGAGGAGAATTTTCATGGCGTAAATTTCCTGTTTTTTTTTTGAATGAAGTGAAGGGAATAAGTTGATTTTTTTTGATGCTGTAAGGTTTTGCAGCTACAAGAAGTTGCGTACTTCAGAACGAATTATTTTCTGTTAAAGATAAAATTTCTTACGAAACGTAAACTTGAACTCACCACAAAGTTCGCAAGTGCGAGAAACGGATGTTACCGCTAGTTTTTATTCTCTATTTAGGAATTCAGAAATTTGCTTATTCATATCAGGAATCTTGTTTTTCAGGACATCCCAAACAATGGCGTAATTAACTCCGATATAATCATGTATTAATCGATCACGCATTCCAGCCATATTTTTCCATGGAATAGTATCCCATTTCACTTTGAAGTCAGCAGGAATTTTCTTTGTAGCTTCTCCAATAATTTCCAAACTTCTTACAACTGCTCTTTTCAAAGTTTCATCTTCCATAAAATCTTCAAACAATAAGTTTTCGCTAACAGAAATGATGTATTAACATTCGTCGTGAAGATGTCTAAGATATTCTTTTGGCTCTTTAGACATATTGAACTTCATTTAAGATTTTCGGACCAATATAAGGACTCAAGCCATTCTTGGTGACAACTTCAATTTTTTCGTTTTTGAAGATTTTTTCAAATAAATCATAAGCCGCCATATAGTTGTCAAAGTTTTCTTTTTCTGGTTCGAAATCAATTAACAAATCAATATCACTTTCGCTCGATTGCTCATTGCGAATATAAGACCCAAACAAGCCAACATTTCGAATACCGAATTTCGAAAGTCTAAGCTTATTAGATTTTAGTGTTTTTAATATGTGTTCTTTGGTTGTCATTTCAAACTTTCTTCAAATATACAAAAGTTTGTCTTTTGAAACTTTGGTCAACGAAAATTGGCGGAAACGGTTGGATATTTCTGATGGCGGGTTAAAAACACGAAAACTTTCTACTTGCTGAAAATTGAACTAATAGCTGAAATCTTCGATGAAACTTGATTCCGCTTGAAGAAATAGTTTGTTTATTTCTCGTTCTTTTTCAGAATTTGAAATTTTGCAGTTGTTCATATTCAGATTTTTCGTAAATTTTTTCAATTTGACCATTTTGTAAAATTGCAATTTTGTCGCAAGTATGAAATAGAGTTTCAATGATGTGCGAACTTACAATTACAATTTTATTTTCGGATTTTAAATTTCCAATTATATCATATAGAATATGAACACCCTCAAAATCAACTCCATTAAATGGCTCGTCTAAAATATTGATAGGCTTGTCTAATAGTAGCATTCCAATAAGTGCTAATTTTTTTTGCATTCCGCTCGAATAATATTGGACAAATTTGTTTAACGGAAGATTAAATTTTTCAATTAGCTCGATATATTTAGAATTATTAATTTCTTTAAAATATGAAAGGTATTCTTTTCCTGTGATGTAAGGATAGAAATAATTTTCGGTTTCTAAGTAGGAAATTTGTTCTCTTTTTAAATGCTGGTTTTCTAAAATAACTTCTCCTGAAAATTTCACACTTCGATATAGCGACTCAAAGAAAGTTGTTTTTCCCGCTCCATTTTTACCTAATATTCCAACTATTTCTCCATTTTCAATATTTAAATTGAAATCTTGCAAAACTTTTTGGTTTTTAAAGCTTACATTTAAATTTCTAACTTCCAACATACAGTTTAATGTTTTTTTTGGATGTTCTTATATTTTCTCTCAATACAAAAATAGCGGGAATCACAGTGATACTGCAAAAAAAGTATTCTAAAAACACACCCATATTAAAATAATTTGTTTTTTCTTTATGGTTATAGACTTTGTATTTTCTTGTCAAAATTAGCAAAAAATAAAGATTCATAAATACAATGTAATAGATTAAGTAAATACTATCTTTAGAATTTAAGATTAGAAATCCTAAATATGTTGGCAAAAGTAGAAGGTTGAAAAAATAAACATTTGATTTTAATTTTTCTTCAAAGGAATGCTTCTTAAAATATATTTCCAACATTTCCTTGCTTTCATTATGTTCATAAATGTTTGAAAAGAAGTCTAATATAAAAATGCCCACAAAAATTAATAATGCAGTTTGATAAGCAGATAAAATAATAATTACATAGCCTATAATTGCAAACCAAGTATTTTTCCTCAAAAAACTCCGCCATTCAAATAAAGATTCTGGAATAAAATTCCATTTAAGAGAAAAATCTGGTTTTGTTTTTGGGAATAAAAATGAAAATAAAATCAATACAAAAAACAACGAAGACCCAAAATTATCAAGGATGTAATTTATATTTCCTAATAATAACAATGCGTAAATGATTGCTGATTCAATATAAATGATCATTCTCCAATTCTTCACAAAGACTTTTTTTAGAAATGGGATGTCTTTTCTATTTATGTGAAAAATCAAGGTTAAACCAAAGAAAATTGCAGGATAATAATAGTTTGAAGGTAGTTTTACAGCAATCAAAACACCTGTAACAATTAAAATAGGAAGACTTATTTTAGGATTCAAATTCAATATTCTGAAACCTTGTTGAATTCTAAAAATTAAATGGTTAAATATTTTTTTCAAATCCTTGTTTTGTGTGGCGCTCTGCTTTTAGAATGACGGCTAACTTGTTTATACTTCCTACTTCGTCAGACAGATCCACCCGATTTCGGGGAGATTGGTCTTATAAAACTGGCCTTTACTTTAAATCAAATATATAAAAAACCTCAAGAACTTTTAGCCCCGGTTGAAACGGCATCCTTTTTTGTGATTGCGATGGCGTGCATTTTCTACGGAATGCTTCCTTTTGTTCGCAATAACAAAAAAGATACAGTGGAAAACGGGACCGAACTTTCTGAGAAAATCCAGTTTTTCTGCTCCTAAAATTTCAGTAAATTTGCAGCCGATGAGGTATTTTATTGAGTTTTCTTATTCCGGTAAAAATTATTTTGGATATCAAATCCAGCCGAACCAAATTTCTGTACAGGAAGTTTTGGAGAACGCTTTGTCCACCATTTTACGCGAAGAAATTAAAACAACTGGAGCGGGAAGAACCGACACCGGCGTTCATGCGAAGAAAATTTTCGCCCATTTCGACACGGAAAAAGATCTCGGCGAAAATCTGGTTTACCAACTCAACAGTTTTTTGCCCACTGATATTTCAATCAAGCGCGTTTTTTCGGTGAAAGACGATTTTCATGCCCGTTTTCATGCCACTTTTCGAACGTACGAATATTATATTTCTCTGGATAAAAATCCTTTTACACAGGATTCTTCCTGGCAAATCTGGAAACGGGATTTGAATATTGATTTGATGAATGAAGCCTGCAAAATCCTTTTTGAATACGAAGATTTCACGAGTTTTTCTAAATTACACACCGAGAATAAAACCAATAACTGCAAAATTTACAAAGCGTTTTGGGAACAAAATGGAACCGAAATTAAATTCATGATTTCTGCAGACCGTTTTTTGAGAAATATGGTTCGAGCGATTGTAGGAACCATGGTTGAAATTGGAAACGGAAAAATTGCACCTTCAGATTTGCGAACAATCATCGAAGATAAAAACCGAAATTCTGCGGGAACTTCTGCACCTGCACAAGGTTTGTTTCTGGTTGATGTGGGTTATGAGTTTTGAGTTTTTGAGTGTTTGAGATTTTGGGTTTTTGAGTATTTATTGAACCACAAAAGTCACAAAAGTTCGATCATGCTGAAGTTTTTTACTATTTTTTAAAGATAAAAAAAGGGACACTGTTCTTATTTTTACTTTAATACGCTTTAAAGTTCCGTCCGCTTTTGTGACTTTTGTGGTTGA
Source organism: Kaistella chaponensis (assembly GCF_900156725.1). Taxonomy (GTDB): domain Bacteria; phylum Bacteroidota; class Bacteroidia; order Flavobacteriales; family Weeksellaceae; genus Kaistella; species Kaistella chaponensis. Next base: position 13,183 of record NZ_FTOI01000019.1, read on the forward strand.
TTTGGGTTTTGGGTTTTTGAGTATTTGTTGAACCACAAAAGTCACAAAAGTTCGATCACGTTTAAGTTTTTTACTACTTTTTAAAGATAAAAAAAGGGACACTATTCTTATTTTTACTTTAAGACGCTTTATAGTTCCTTCCGCTTTTGTGACTTTTGTGGTTGATTTGGGTTTTGGGTTTTAGAGTATTTGTTGAACCACAAAAGTCACAAAAGTTCGAGCACGTTTAAGTTATTTACTATTTTTTTAAAGATAAAAAAAGGGACACTGTTCTTATTTTTACTTTAAGACGCTTTATAGTTCCTTCCGCTTTTGTGACTTTTGTGGTTGATTTGGGTTTTGGGTTTTTGAGTATTTGTTGAACCACAAAAGTCACAAAAGTTCGATCACGTTTAAGTTATTTACTATTTTTTTAAAGATAAAAAAAGGGAGATTGTTCTTGTTTTTACTTTAATACGCTTTCTAGTTCCTTCCGCTTTTGTGACTTTTGTGGTTGATGTGGGTTATTAGTTTGGAGTGTTTGAGTTTTTGGGTTTTAGAGTTTTTGAGTATTTGAGTGTTTGATTTTTTGAGTATTTTTTGAACCACAAAAGTCACAAAAGTTCGATCACGTTTAAGTTATTTACTACTTTTTAAAGATAAGAAAAGGGATACTGTTCTTATTTTTACTTTAAGACGCTTTAAAGTTCCTTCAGCTTTTGTGACTTTTGTGGTTGATTTGGTTATTAGTTTGGAGTGTTTGAGTGTTTGAGTTTTTGGGGTTTTGGGTTTTTGAGTATTTATTGAACCACAAAAGTCACAAAAGTTCGAGCACGTTTAAGTTATTTACTACTTTTTAAAGATAAAAAAAGGGACAATGTTCTTATTTTTACTTTAAGACGCTTTAAAATTCCTTCCGCTTTTGTGACTTTTGTGGTTGATGTGGGTTATGAGTTTTGAGTGTTTGATTTTTTGAGTTTTTATTGAACCACAAAAGTCACAAAAGTTCGATCACGCTGAAGTTATTTACTACTTTTTAAAGATAAAAAAAGGGAGATTGTTCTTGTTTTTACTTTAATACGCTTTCTAGTTCCTTTCGCTTTTGTGACTTTTGTGGTTGATGTGCGTTGTAATTCCTTAAACATCGTTCATTAAATTTTTCAGCGAGTCAAAATTCCTTATTTTTGCAGAGATTTTTACAATTTATGAAGCAGCAATCGACTTGGGATATTATTAAACGGCTATTTGTAATCGGAATGAAATTTCGGTCCTGGTTTATTGTCACTTTAATTATTTCTCTACTTCTCGCCACCGTTTCTACCTATCGACCGTACTTAACGATGTTGATCGTGGATACAGATATCATTCAGCTTCGAGACAAGGAGTTGATGATGAAGCATATTTACATCTTGGTGGCCTTGGTTTTTGGGGAAACGATTTTGAATTTTTTCCTGGTCTATTTTTCTAATTTTATTTCCCAAAATGTAATCCGCGACATCCGGGAAAGATTGTACCATAAACTGATTTATTTCCGCACTTCTTTTTTTGATAAAACCGCGATCGGCCAATTGGTAACAAGAGCAGTTGGAGACGTAGAAACCATTGCAACCGTTTACACGGATGGATTCTTGATGGTTTTTGGAGACATTCTAAGAATCGTTTTCGTATTGGTCATGATGTTTCAAGTTGATGTCCATTTAAGTTATATTTCTTTGGGAATTCTTCCGCTAATGGTTTTGATTACGAGATTTTTTCAGAAAAAATTGAAGAAAGCCTTTACAGATGAGCGATCGTGGACTTCGAATCAAAACTCTTTTGTACAGGAACGACTTTCGGGAATGTCGCTGATCCAGGTTTTTAACCGACAAAAAGCGGAGTTTCAGAAATTCGATGAGATCAATATTACCTTGAAATCGGCGCTCCTTCGAACCGTTTTTATTTTCTCCCTTTTTTTCCCGGTTGTTGAATTAATTTCGTCCTTATTTATTGGGTTTATCCTTTTTTATGGAGGTTTTATCACCATCAAAGCTGGAGCGGTGATCGCTTTTATTCAATATATTTCGATGTTGATTCGCCCTTTAAGACAAATTGCAGATCGGTTCAATAATATTCAGAGGGGAATTGTTGGCGCAGAAAGAGTTTTGGGCGTGATGGATGAAGATTTTGCGCTTCCCAATGAAGGTAAAATTTCGAAAAATCATTTTGATGGAAAAATAGAATTTAAAAATGTGCATTTTGCGTATGATGATAAACAGGAGGTTTTAAAGGGAATCAGTTTTAAAGTAAACCCCGGAGAAACCGTGGCAATTGTTGGGGCAACTGGAGCCGGAAAATCGACCATTATCAGTTTAATCACAAGATTGTACGACATCAATTCAGGTAAAATTTTGTTGGATGATGTAGAATTAAAGGAGTACGAACTCTACAATCTTCGAAGTCATATCGGAGTTGTTTTACAAGATGTGTTTTTGTTTCACGGCAGTATTTTCGAAAATCTTGCTTTTGGTGACGAAACGGTGACATTAGAAAAAATAAAGAATGTAGCAAAAGATATCGAAGTTGATGCCTTTATCGAAAGTCTTCCCGGCGGTTATGACTATGTAGTGAGAGAGAGAGGTTCCTCGATTTCTTTGGGTCAAAGACAGTTGTTGTCGTTCTTAAGAGCTTATTTATCGGATCCGAAAATTTTGATTCTCGATGAAGCGACTTCCTCCATCGATCATGAAAGCGAAAAACTTATTCAAAGGGCGACGGAGAAAATTACGAAAAACCGAACTTCCATCATTATCGCGCACCGACTTTCAACCATTGAAAAAGCCGATAAAATTATCGTCATGGAACATGGCAAAATTGTAGAGGAAGGAAAACACCTCGAGTTGCTTGACAAAAACGGCTATTATGCGACTTTATATAAAGCGCAGTTGAAAGTAGAAGTTCAGGAAAGCGAGTAAAAATGCTTCCCAACGAAGTTAGTACGTAATCCGGAACAGCGGAAAGCTTCCCAACGAAGTCAGGACGCAATCCGGAACAGCGGAAAGCTTCCCAACGAAGTCAGGAAGTACTTCGGAACAGCGGAAAGCTTCCCAACGAAGTTAGGACGTACTCCGGAAAAGCGGAAAGCTTCTCAACAAAGTTAGGACGTAATTCGGATGAGCGGAATTTCACAAGACGTTTTCAAGAAACTATTAGAAATCGTCGAACCACTAAAAGCACAAAATTTAGATGAAGGTCTTTAGATTTTAATGTTCAGATAACTTTTTGCGTTGAATCTCATTTGTACTTCAAAAGGTACGGAGCAAAATTTGAGGAAAAATTTTGGGTGAATTTTATAATTTTTAAAGAAAAGAAGCCCCATTAAAAAGCAGGTTTTAAAAACTAAAACCTGCTTTTTGATGGGGTATAAATATGAAATATTAAACGATCCGGATTAATTTCAAAAATGAATGGATCTGAAAAAAAATCAATTTCAGTTCCCTACGATCGTCTTCATATTAACAAATTCTTTCAAAGCATGCAGCGATAATTCTGTTCCGTAACCCGAAGATTTTGCGCCGCCAAAAGGCAATCTCGGATCAGAACTCGATTCTTTATTCAAACTTACCGTTCCGGATTCTAAGTGATCGATAAATAATTGTTGTCTTTTTTTATCTTTCGTCCAAACCGAATTCGACAAACCGAAAGGAATATCATTCGCAAGTTTCAGGGCCTCTTTGTCATTTTTTGCAATCATCACCATTCCGAGCGGTCCGAAAAGTTCATCTTGAAGAATCGGATTTCCTGCTTTTACTTTGATTAATCCTGGGATAAATTCATTTTTAGAAATTCTTTCGAGTGGCAAAATAATTTCTGCCCCGAATTTGAGTGCTTTTTTATACTGTTTCTCTAGTTCATCTGCCAAATCCGGACGAGCCATTCCGCCAATCAAGGTTTCTTTTTTCAGAGGATTTCCGGGAATATATTTTTGATATTCCTTAATGAACATTGGTAAAAATTCCTTTTCAATATTTTTCTGAATGATGAATCTTTTTCCGGCGTTGCAGGCTTGTCCGCAATTTTGAAGACGCGCTTTTGCACCGCTTGCTGCAGCTTTTTTAAAATCGGCATCATCTAAAACGATGAAAGCATCACTTCCGCCCAGTTCCAGCAAAGATTTTTTAATGTTTTTTCCTGCGATAGAAGCGACTTCAGCGCCGGATTTTTCACTTCCGGTTAAGCTTACACCTTTAATAATAGGATTTTCTAGAACTTTTTTTACGTCTTCATGTCCAATTTCTAAGTTTTGAAAAACTTCTTTCGGAAAACCAGCTTTCAAAAATAACTTCTCGATCATATTTCCACTTCCAAAACAAATGGAAGCATGTTTCAAAACAACAGTATTTCCGGCCAAAATCACTGGAACTGCAAATCGTAGAGCTTGCCAGAAAGGGAAATTCCACGGCATCACACCCAAAATGACTCCTTTTGGAACAGAATGAATTTCAGAAACTCGAAATTCGGTTTTGATTTTTTCTGGTTTTAAAATGTTTTCTGCTTCTGCGTAATAACGGGTCATTAAAGCACACTTTTGAACTTCGGAGATCGATTGCGTGATAGGTTTGTTCATTTCCTGTGTAATGATCTTCCCAAATTTTTCGGCGTCTTTTTCTAAAAGACTTGCTAGCTTCTGCAAAAGTTTTTGCTTTTCTGTGAAGGGAACGGTTTTCCAATTCTCAAATGCTGTTTGACTTTTGGCTAACTTATTTTCTAAATTCATTATTTATTTTTTGGTTGGTATATAAAGGAGGTCAATTAAGATCCTTTATTCTGAAATTTTTTCAAGAAAACAAAGATACTAAAATGGCGAAAAACAAATGATTGGCGTCTAGAGCGATTTTGCCATTTCAGTTTTATTTATCAGTTTTAGTATTCCAGTTATATAAAGAAGGATTCAGAAATTTAAATAATGCGTAGAAACGTTTGACGGTCGGAGAATTTTAATTAATTTTGAAAAATAAAATATTATAAAAATGAATACACCGTCAGAATTAAAGTACACGAAGGATCACGAATGGGTGATGATTGATGGACACATCGCAACAATCGGAATTACAGATTTCGCACAAAGTGAGTTGGGCGACATTGTTTTCGTAGATGTTGATTCTGTTGATGATGAACTTTCTTCAGGAGATGTTTTCGGAAGTGTAGAAGCCGTGAAAACAGTTTCTGACCTTTTTTCACCTTTAGCGGGTACTGTAATAGAGTTTAATGCAGATTTAGAAGATCAACCTGAGTTGCTGAACAGCGATCCATACGGAAAAGGCTGGATCATAAAATTGGATATCGGCGATTCTGCAGATACTACAGAACTTCTTTCAGCGGAACAATACCAAGAATCTCTTGGATAAGATATCAAAATTATTTCGTAAGATTTTGCCCATTTACTGGGCATTTATTACTTATATGCTTTTGCGTCCTGGCTTAGAGAATAATGAATTTCCTTTTATGTTCGAGGGAATTGATAAGCTTTTACATCTCAGCATTTTCGCAATGCTTGGTTTTTGTTTTATGGCGGCAATTCCAAAGATTAAATTTCTGTATTTTTTTCAGATCATGATTATTTATGGTTTGCTTACAGAAATTCTTCAGGATGAAATGCATTGGGGTAGGTCTTTAGAATTTTTAGATCTAATAGCAGATACTGTTGGATGTTTATGTGGATATTTTGTATTTAAAAAATTAAGGAGTTTAACAATTTGATTTTTATAGATCTTCTGAATCTCTAGTTCATGATATATAACCTTTCTTGCAATGTGTAAGAAAGGTTTTTATTTGAGTACTCTAAAAGTATTTTTATTCTTAAAGTTAATCATGTTTTACTGATCGATACTTTTTTACATCTATATATATAAGTAATGATTGCCTTTTTAATAAAGAAGTCATTTGGGAGTATTAAAGTTGATCATTCAGTAATATTTAAGAGTAATCAATTTAAATATTAATGAATCTATTCAACGACCTATTATTTAAAGTGGCATTTGTCCCCTGATAATTGAGGGTCGAAAGGTTCTTATTAAAGTTTCTATTTTTAAATTTGATCATCTATTTTGAAAATTTTTGATATTTCATGGTGTTTGCTCCAAATATGAAATTGATAAAATGTTCAAAAATGCTTAGTTTTTAAGCTTTGTTTTTTACTTTGGTGCATAATTCCGAAAAAGTGGATAACTTTTATATTGTGTATAGGATTATGGGCCAGTATATTATGATTTAAGTATTGGAAATATTGGTAAAATATGGTTAAAAATTTGCGAGATGTTGATATAGTTTTTACATTTGCACCACTCAAAAAAAGAGTAGCGAA